>CAZGNJ010000014.1:73236-73732 GCA_964526985.1 uncultured Ginsengibacter sp.
TGGAGGAAAAATCGGTACCGATGACCCTACAGTTTTTGGGAGAGACTGGTACGTACAAGGAGCGAGTAATCAGAAAATGGGAATGAGAACGTATAACCCTTATGATTACATGATAAGAGAGTGGGCTCCAACACAACAACATGATATCTCTGTAGGACAAACTTTGGGAAAGACCTCATATAATATAGGTTTAGGATATCTCGATCAAAGTGGTATGATGAAACCCGCAAAGAAAGATGACTTTACTAGGTATAATGCCTCACTCCGGTTGTCAAGTGAGATCAATAAACATATTACAATACGCGGCGGCGCCATTTATTCAAGAAGAAATAAGGATTATGCTTATGTTACAAATTCTACCACCGCTGACCCGTGGTTATATCTATACAGATGGGGCCCATTATATCCATTGGGAAAAGATGAGAATGGTGATCCTATTCGCAGCCCGGTAAGCGAAGCTGCCGCAGCTAATACTGCCAATATTTTGCAGAATTAC
>CAZGNJ010000014.1:73742-78261 GCA_964526985.1 uncultured Ginsengibacter sp.
GAACATAAGCCTGGGCACAACACTTACTTTTACAAATAACTGGAAACTCGATTTTGATTACACATATAGTAACCAGGAAGAAATATGGAAGCGCCCGGGTACAAGGTACACAGCTCGTAATTCATGGTCTGCTCCAAAGGCACGTGTAGATGGGAATGGTGATCCGGTGTATGTTGATAGCACTGGAAAAGTGGTGTCGCAATCAGACCCCGGAGCAATGAGAGCTTTTGATTTGTCTTTGGATACCTACACTTCATTGGGAGCTAATCCTGATCATATCATCAGAACTGCAACAAATTTTTTCAGTACTACCATCAATGCTTATTCCACTTATAATTGGGATATCAATAGTGACCATAGCTTTAAATTCATTCTCGGTGTCAACAGGGTGGCCGCACAAACAGAGTGGCAGTCGCAACAGGTAAATCAACTGACTGATATCCATAATCCTGAATTCAATTTTGCGGTTGGCTCGCCTCCAATTGTATCAGGAGATAAATCCTGGGAATCACAACTTGGATATTTTGGCCGTATCAACTATGGTTACAAAAACAAGTATTTGGTAGAAGGTAACCTGCGTTATGATGGTTCTTCTAAATTTCCATCCAACTTATGGTGGAGGTGGTTCCCTTCAGTGTCTGCAGGGTGGGTAATCAGCGAAGAAAAATTCATGCAATCGCAAAATTTTCTTAACTTCTTAAAACTAAGAGGCTCATGGGGTACTATTGGTGACCAGACTGTTCCCAACACATTGTATATGCCATTAATGTCCAGCGGGCTTTCTACATGGATTGCTGCAAATGGCTCCAGGGCTGTATTTGTTGGCACTCCACCGGCAATAGTTCATGATATCACCTGGCAGGATATAGAGACAAAGAATTTAGGAGTTGACCTTGGAATTTTGCAAAATAAAGTGACTGTAACATTTGATTTGTATCAAAGGAATACCAGGAATATGATCGTTCCGATGGAAGGAATACCAATCACATTCGGTGCCGGAGCGCCCCAGGGAAATTTTGGATCACTTCGTACAAATGGTTGGGAATTGACAGTTGAACTGAATCACAGGTTCGACAATGGCTTAGGATTGAATTTCCGCGGCAATATTGCCAATTCCAAAACTACAATTTTGGAATATGGAACCTCCACCGGTGTTAATAGTAACTACAATGGAAAGAATATTGGTGAGATTTGGGGATACAGAACAGACCGGTTGTACCAGATGTCAGATTTTGAATTAGGATCAGACGGTAAGCCTCAATTAATTACTTTGACAGCTAACGATGTCCCTACGAAATATGTGGGCAAGAAGGCTTATAAACTGAAACCCGGAAAGAATGGAGAAAAGCCGGTGTACCAGGTATTTCTTCAAAATTCCTCGAATTTCTTCTTTGGTCCTGGCGATGTAAAGTTTAAGGATTTGAATGGAGATGGAATCATAGACAATGGAAGCGCATCATTGACTGATCATGGCGATCTGGATAGAATTGGGAATACCAACCCTCGTTATGAGTACGGATTCAGGATAGGAGCAGATTACAAAGGATTTGATTTTAGCGTATTCTTCCAGGGAGTAGGCAGCCGCCAGATATGGGGCGAAGGATTCATGGCTACTCCGGGCTTCCAATCCTCTGATGGTGCTATGCCGGCAGCCTTTGCAGATGACTATTGGACCCCGGAAAATACCGGCGCCTTCTATCCCGCAGCATATAATAACGGAGGTAGTTCTACAATAAATAATATGCAGGTTCAAGACAGGTACTTGCTCAATATGGCTTACCTGAGAATGAAAAATCTCACCTTAGGTTATTCGTTGCCGAAGAGGGTTATCAGCAAAGTGCATCTCAATACCTTTAGGGTGTATGGCGCATTAGAAAACTTTTTTACCTGGGATCATCTGAGAGGATTACCAATTGACCCAGAAGCCATCAGTGGATATTCTATGTGGAATACTTCCAACTATAATCTTGGCCGTACAGGTATAGGTACTCCTACCTTCAAAAGTATTTCCGTTGGTGTTCAATTAACCTTTTAAAAACTAAGAAAATGAGAAATTATAAATATGCATTAGGTCTTGGAATAGCATGTATGCTTTTCATCTCCTGTAAAAAAGATTTTTTGGACAGGCCGCCTCTTACAAGTTATGTAGATGCAGATGGCCAGTTTTGGCGCAATGAGGATGATATCCGAATGTATGCCACCGGATTTTATACGAATTATTTCAATGGGTTTAATACTTCGTTTACCGTAGACTATACTCCTGTGAGAGGATACACCTTTAATGATGATCTCACCGGTAAAAATGTGCAATCCAATTTTGAAAGCTCTGTTCCTTCCTCCAGGGGGTCTACTTCAGAGGGAGCTGCATGGATGGCCCAATATGCTGGTCCCACCTGGGATTTTGCATGGGCTCGCAAAGCAAATATCTTTATCGATCGGCTCGACAATATTGCAAAACCCCGGATCACAGATGAGGCGTATAAGCACTGGAGCGCAGTAGCGAGGTTTTTCAGGGGATATGAATATTCACGTCTGGTAAGTGTGTTTGGGGATGTTCCTTATTTTGGAAGAGTCGTTAAAGAAAACGAATTGGATACTTTGTATAAAGACAGGGACCCACGTGGTTACGTAATGGATAGAGTATATGATGACTTTCAATTTGTATTGAACAATATGAGAGAAAATGACGGAGCTCAATACCTCAATAGATATATTGCAGCCGCTTTCATCTCACGCTTCATGCTTTTTGAAGGCACTTATGAACATTACCATAACCTGGATGCGGGTAGGGCTCAAAAGTACCTCGCGTTGGCAGTACAAGCCGCCGAATATGTTATGAATAGCAATAAGTACAAATTTACCAGTGATTTCAAATCACTCTTTTCATCAGAAAACCTGGCTGGCAACCAGGAAGTTTTGATGTATCGTACTTATGATGCTGCATTGCAGGTTACCCACTGTATTGGTTCTTATTCCAACGGCACAGAAGTGGTAGGCGTTGATCCAAACCTTGTATTGATCAAATCATTCATTATGAATGACGGAAATGTTTGGGAAAATTCTTCTGACCCAAATGCTGCTAACTTTTCAACAGGAAGCCTTGCTTTGACGAGAGATCCCAGATTTGAAGCTTCTTTTATGGACAAGCCCAATCCTGCTTCTGCAACACTTCTTTATGGATATAAATTTGCTTCACGGGACGCCATTACCTATATCGGGAAAACGTACCCGGCTGCCTGGGGGAGCAACACGAATACCAGCGATGCTCCGATCATCAGGTTAGGAGAAGTGGTGTTGAACTGGATTGAGGCAAAGGCAGTACTTGCACAGTATTATGGTGGCACTGCTATTTCGCAGGGGGATATCGACAGGTCTATCAATGCCATTCGCAATCGGCCGTTAGATGCCGCTGCCATAGCAAAAGGTGTTAAGAAAACTGCACCATTGATGCTTTCATCACTCCCCAATGATCCGCTAAGAGATGCAGATGTTCCTGCATTGATTTGGGAAATCAGGAGAGAACGGAGAATGGAATTTGTATTTGAAAATTTCCGTCTGCTCGATTTAAAGCGTTGGAATAAAATACAGTACATGAACTTCAGCACCAATCCTGATTACTTCCTTGGCCCGTGGGTTGATCTTCCTGCAGAACTTCCAACGGCATTAACCTCAGGAACGATCAATAAGGTTAAAGTGCAAAAAGGAGATGGTACCATCGTAACCTGGACCGGATCTAACCAAAGTGCTATGGTGGGTTATTGGATTGTTCAGAATGCAGTAAATAGAAATGCTTTCACTGACCAGGTTTATTTGTCGCCAGTGGGCCAGGCGCAGATAAATGATTATCAAGACAAAGGTTATACTTTAACTCAAACTCCCGGTTGGCAATAACTGATCATAATAAGATTTTGAATTATAAACCCGCATCCAATTTCGTTGCGGGTTTTTTTTATGTTGATATTACATCTTGTTATGGTTTACCTGGAAAAATTGCAGCAAGGTATATTAATGAAAAGGTTGCCTTCTCTCACCTGTTCTCAGCCCAAAAGATATTTTATTAATTCTATCTCCAATACCCATTTTTCCAATAATAACCTCTCCTTGTTTTTATCCAATGGCCGGGTACATAGATTCTTCCTGGTCTTGGACTCACCCAATGTCCGGGTTTCCTCACCCATACACCTCTGGATCTATACCATCCTCCATCAATCCAGACAAGTCCTGCACGTGGTGCAGGTGGCCGCTTTACGACAACTTCTGCAGGCCTGGTAACTACTGTGGTTCTGCAAGAAGCGGAAATGATAGTAAGCCCTCCCAGCAGAACAAAAGCGATAAGCAAATTTTTCATCTTCATTTTTTTGTGGTTACAATCACTTTTCAGACTTCTGTCCGTATTAGAAGGTTTAACCCTGTTTACAGAAATAATACCAATCATATATCCGTAATGGCCCAATAGAATTGGACTAATAATTAACCGCTACCAATAGTACTAAAATGGCTAAATCCATGACTTAACTGT
>CAZGNJ010000015.1:0-76876 GCA_964526985.1 uncultured Ginsengibacter sp.
CAATTTCTGAAGTTTGCCGGTGTTCATGATCTCACGGTCAAAAAAATCGAGCCATATACTTTGCCCTAATTGATGAAGTTGCTTCAATGGATTCATATTCTGTTTTTTTATTGATTTAAAAATTTATTTTACTGCGTTCTCTTCTTTATTGATCTCATCCATCGCTATGATGGAATGGGTATATCCGGCGCCGGCACGCATTTCGGCAGCCACCCACACTGCTTCTATGATCTCTTGTTTGGTAGCTCCTTTTCTGAGAGCCTGTTTTGTGTGAGAGCGAATACAATACGGGCATTGTGTAACATGAGCTACCGCCACCGCGATCAATTGTTTTGTTTTTTCCGGAAGAGCACCTTCCTTAAAAACTGTTCTGCTGAAATTGCGCCAGGCTTCAATGATGGCTGGTGCGGCCTCAGCTCTTTGTTTGGCATTTTCATTGGTAGCTTCAGGAAAAACACTTGAATTTTCCATGATATTTTTTATTTTGATGAATTAATTCTCTCCTCTCAAAAACTGGCGCAATACATACTGGAGAATGCCGCCATTCTGATAGTAGGCTATTTCAATAGCGCTATCCACACGGGCTACTACATCAAATTTCACTTCACTTCCATCTTCTTTTTTGGCAGTAACATGTACATGCTTCAATGGTGTCAGGTTATCAGACAATCCACTGATAGAAAATGTTTCCTTTCCGGTAAGTCCATAAGTGGCGGCTGTTTCACCGTCTTTGAATTGCAATGGCAATACACCCATTCCTACTAAGTTGCTCCTGTGAATGCGTTCATAACTTTCGGCGATCACCGCTTTCACGCCCAGCAGGAAAGTTCCTTTAGCAGCCCAGTCTCTTGATGAACCGCTTCCGTATTCTTTACCTGCCAGTACAATGAGTGGAATATTATTCTCCCTGTACTTCACTGATGCATCATATACAGACATTTCCTCTCCTGAAGGCAAGTAGGTTGTATATCCACCTTCCTTCGTTGCAATTTTATTCTTGATCCGCACATTGGCGAATGTTCCTCTTACCATCACTTCATCATTTCCCCTGCGCGATCCATAAGAGTTGAAATCAGGTCTTTCTACACCACGACCAACAAGATATTGCCCTGCTGCAGATTTTTCATTGAACTGTCCTGCAGGTGAAATATGATCTGTAGTGATACTATCTCCTAACACGAGCAGCGCCTTACTATCTTTGATATCTGTGATCGCTCCGGGTTCGTTGGAAATATTGTAGAAGAACGGCACCTCTTTGATGTACGTTGACTTGCTGTCCCACACATACAATTTATCTGTAGGTACTTTCAGATTTTTCCAGATGTCGTTGCCATCAAAAATCTCACTGTAGTTTTTATGAAAATCTTCCGGCAGCAATACCCTGTCCATCACTTCCCTGATTTCATCATCAGCAGGCCAGATATCTTTCAGATATACAGGAAGCTGGTTGCGGTCATAGGCCAAAGGTTCATTTACAAGATCAATATCTACACGACCTGCTATCGCAAAAGCAACCACGAGCATTGGCGACATCAAAAAGTTCATGCGAACCTGCGGATGGATACGTGCTTCAAAATTTCTGTTTCCGGAAAGTACAGAAGCCAATACCACATCATAATCTTCCACAGCCTTGGCCATGAATCCGGGTAATGGCCCTGAGTTACCGATACATGATGTACAACCATAACCAACGAGGTGAAATTCCATTGCTTCGAGATCACTCAGGAGGTCTGCTTTCTTCAGATAGTCAGTTACTACTTTTGATCCGGGCGCCAGGCTGGTCTTTACCCACGGCTTCACGGTAATTCCTTTCTCACGCGCATTACGCGCCACCAATCCAGCACCAAGCATCACATAAGGATTGCTGGTGTTGGTACAGGAAGTGATGGCCGCAATAGCGATAGACCCATCACTCACTTCAAATTTTTCATGGCCTTTATTGATCCATACTTTCTTGTATCCGTCCTTCTTACCTGCTTCTATCGCAATATTTTTTTCATGCTCTGGCTCTCTATCCACAGGCTGGCTGCCACCTTCGGCAAACCAATTCGACATCTGTTTTACGGTAGGGTCACAATCACGTCCATACACTTCTTTCATCAGGCTGATGAATTTGTTTTTGAAATCCTTCAACAGGATTTTATCCTGAGGGCGCTTAGGCCCTGCTACTGATGGCTGGATGGTACCAAGATCCAATTCGATAATATCAGTGTATGTAATATTTTCATTGCCGGTGCGCCACAACATATTTGCTTTGCAATAATCTTCTACCAGTTTGATCTGTTCTTCAGAACGATTGCTCTTGCGCATGTATTCCAAAGTCTTGCCATCGATCGGGAAATAGGTGATGGTACAACCAAATTCCGGAGACATATTGCCAATGGTTGCCCTGTCAGGCACGGTCAGGTTTTCAAGGCCGGGTCCAAATACTTCTACAAATTTTCCAACAACTCCATACTTACGCAAGCGCTCAGCAATGGTAAGTACCAGGTCAGTAGCAGTAGAGCCTAATGGCAATTTACCTGTGAGTTTCAGACCGATCACCTGGGGCACGATGAAGTAAATAGGCTGACCGAGGATCGCTGCTTCTGCTTCGATACCACCTACACCCCAGGCCACCACGCCGATACCATTTACCATTGGTGTGTGGCTGTCTGTGCCAACTAATGTATCAGGAAATACTTCACCATTTCTTTCGATGACACCCTGGCTCAGGTATTCCAAATTCACCTGGTGGCAAATACCCATTCCCGGAGGTACCACACGGAAATTATTGAATGAGTTCTGCGCCCATTTCAAGAAGGAATACCTCTCATCGTTGCGCTTGTACTCCTCTTCGATATTTTTTGAAAGGGAATAATTCGTTCCGAAATAATCCACCTGCACTGAGTGATCTATCACGAGGTCAACAGGAATCAACGGATTGATCTCATCAGGGTTTTTTCCTTTGCGCGCCAATTCAGCACGAAGGCTGGCTATATCCACCACAGCCGGAACCCCGGTAAAATCCTGCATCAGCACGCGTGCAGGTTTGAAAGGAATATCCTTATCCGATCCTTTCGGATTCCAGTTCAATATGGTCTCAATATTTTCTTTGGTTACAGCAAAGTCATCATAACTGCGTAAAGCATTTTCCAAAAGTATCCTGATGGAAAACGGCAGCTTGCTTATGTTATGACCCTGTTTTTCCAATTCGGCAAGACTGTAATAAGTTTGACTTGTACCCTTGTCGTTCAACACTTTTTTTACTTTGAAAATATCGTTTGACATACTTCTGTTGGTTTTTATTTTCTTATTTAAAATTCTTCAATTACAATTTTACTTTTATCGACACCCATATTTTGCAGGTCTTTGGAAATGGCCGCTATCATTGGATCCGGGCCGCAGATATAAAACCACCCGGAAATGTTTGTCACCCTCTTACGCAGGTAGGCTTCGTCAATGATGGAATGATCATACTTGTCCGTCTTTTCATCAGTGAGTGTATTGATAAAATGATCACCAAGCATTTTTTCAAATTCTTCTTTCAGGATAATATCCTGCGTTGTTCTGTTTGAAAAAATCAGTGTATTGCCGTCAATCTTCCCATCCTTTTGCAACTGGCGGAAGATAGCGATGTAAGGTGTAATGCCAGCTCCACCTGCGATAAAAGTACCCGGCCCTTTGTAATGAATGGCACCCCACACGTCATGAATCGTGATGGTGTCGCCCACTTTGAGTTGTCCTAACTGGTTCGTGACTCCGTTGTGATCTTTATAAATTTTGATTGTGAATTCTAAGAAATTCCAATCGTTGAGCGCTGTAAAAGTGAACGATCTTCTTTCCTTTTCCCAACCGGGGATGTTGAGTGTAATATCTGTTGCCTGTCCGGGTTCAAAACGATAACCATCCGGTTTCTCTATTCGGAACCTTCTTACATTATGTGTAACCCAGGTAGCGTCGAGAATCTTAACGGCTATTCCGTTGCTTGCGTCTTCCATCTTTCATTCTAATTTTTGTTCTTACGAGTGCAAAGGTAACCTTTAACTTTTTTTGATAGGAATTATATAAACAGGTATTACACTTTTGTGCAACACCTTCTCTGCTACGCTTCCCATAAAAATCTTTTCAATCCCTTTGCGGCCATGTGTTCCCAGTACAATTATATCTGCATTGCAGTCCTTCGCTTTCTTCAGAATTTCATCCGCGAAATCCCCTTCTCCAATCTCTGTATCTATAGGAGTATTCCCTGAATATTTTTCTTTGAAGAATTCCAGAAACTTTTCTGCCGCATCTTCCAACTCTTCCCTGGAATTGTTTTGTACAATATCCATCGTACTGAAAGTATCGAATCCGGTTATTGGTGAATAATTCAAAGAACTGTAATAGGTAATATCTGACAGCACATGCAATAGTGTAACTTCCGCATTCATCGTTGCTGCCAATTCAAACCCTTTACTTGCCACCACCTCGGCAGATTCGCTATAGTCCAGTGCAATCAATAATCTTTTCATAACCAAAATATTTGCACTTAATTTAATCAATTTTCCCCAGTAAGGCCTCTTTTACTTTCGCCTCAAAACCTCCTTAGCGCGAGCAACAACATTTTCTACCGTAAAGCCAAACTCTTTCATCACTTCACCTCCCGGAGCAGATTCACCAAACCTGTCTATGCCCCAGGTATCCCCTGCATCGGTCGTGTATTTGCACCATCCAAAAGAAGCACCTGCTTCTACGGCTAATCTCTGGCGTACACCTTTCGGCAAAACGCTTTCCTTATAAGCCTCATCTTGCGCATCAAACAATTCCCAACTTGGGAAACTTACCACCCTGGCCTTTATTTTCTCTTCTTTCAATTGTTCCTGTGCTTTTAATATCAATTGCACTTCGCTGCCACTCGCCATGAGGATGATGTCGGGGGTACCTTCGCAATCGCTGAGGATGTATGCGCCTTTCAGAGTACCCTCTGCAGCAGCTACTTTACTCCTGTCAAATACAGGCAAATTCTGACGGCTAAGTACAAGTGTTACCGGGCCATCCTTGTGCAATAGTGCTGCACGCCATGCCTGGGAAACTTCATTGGCATCTGCCGGCCTTATTACTGTTACATTTGGTACTGACCTTAAACCTGCCAGTTGCTCCACAGGCTGATGTGTAGTACCATCTTCACCTACTCCAATGCTATCGTGGGTATATACAATTACCGGCCTGATCTTCATTATAGCTGCCAACCGGATGGGTGGACGCATATAATCTGAGAAGATGAGGAAGGTAGCGCCATAGGCTGTGAGACCTTTGGTCAATGTCATTCCATTCAATACTGCACCCATTGCGTGTTCACGAATACCAAAATGGAAATTTCGCCCACTGTGGTTATCACTGCTGAATGAGTCATAATTTTTTAAATTAGTATCTGTACTTGGTGCAAGGTCTGCAGAACCTCCTATAAGAAGCGGCAATGAATCAGCAATGGCATTCAGTACTGCACCCGAAGCCTTACGGGTAGCCATTCCTTTTTCATCTGCCTTAAAGGAAGGTAACTTTTCTTCCCAACCAGCAGGTAATTTACCACTGCTGAGCAATTCATATTCTGATGCCTCTGCAGGGAATGCCGTTTTATATTTCTTAAAAAGTTCATTCCAGTCCTGCTCTTTTAAGATACCCGCTTTCCCTTTTTCGCGATAGTAATTGAGGACTCCGTCCGGCACATCGAAAGATTTGTCAGGATCAAAACCGAAGTTTTCTTTCACTAATCTCACCTCATCCACTCCTAACGGACTGCCATGTGCTTCAGCAGTATCTACTTTGTTGGGACTCCCGAATCCAATCTGAGAACGAACCCGAATCAGAGACGGCCTTGCAGTTTCTTTTCTTGCGAGGTCAATAGCGGTAGTGAGCGCTTCCAGATCGTTGGCATCATCCACAGCCTGCACATGCCATCCATATCCACGGAATCTCTCGGATACATCTTCATTAAAAGCCAGGCTGGTACTACCTTCTATAGTTATCTTATTATCGTCATACAAGTAAATGATATTTCCGAGTTTTAATGTTCCTGCCAGCGATGCTGCTTCAGAACAAACACCTTCCATCAGGTCGCCATCACTGCAGACCGCATAAATTTTATAATCAAACAAATTGAACCCCGGCCTATTGTATCTCTTGGCTAATATCTGTTGACCGATAGCCATTCCTACGCCATTGGCAAATCCCTGGCCTAGCGGGCCCGTTGTTACCTCGATACCATCCAGAAGACCATATTCCGGATGTCCGGCAGTCTTACTGTGAAGCTGGCGAAAGTTTTTTATATCATTTAGATTCAGATCATAACCTGTCAGGAACAGATAAGAATACTGCAACATACATGCATGTCCACAAGATAAAATGAAGCGATCACGGTTGGGCCATTCCGGATTGCGGGGATTGTAGTTCATTTCTTTTGACCACAATACATGGCCAATGGGAGCTAATCCCATTGGAGTGCCCGGATGTCCTGAATTCGCTTTCTGCACTGCATCCGCAGCGAGTACCCTCACCGTGTTGATTCCTTTTTGTTCAATTGATTCCATTTGATAATTACTGTTTTATAAATTATTGTGCATTCGATTCCGCAAACTATATGCCGTGAAATCCTGAATGAATTTTGCCAAAATTAAATTTTAAATCATTACAATATTTTTCCTTTGCAGGAATAGGCTCCAGTCCTTACGTACATTAGTTTTTTAGGTTTTTTGCTCAATACATTTAAATTTGCACACCTCGCATTTTTATCCAAATTAGTAAATGATCCCAAAAAATATTAAAAGTGGCATTCCTGTTTCTGTAAGTTTAAAACCAACCCTTGAAGCTGAGGATATTCGTCCACACGTAGGTGAAGACAAGAAAAGACTGATCACCATATCCGCCATGGCAGTTCTGGTGGCCATTTGTATCAGTTTTATTGCAAAATTCCTGATTCACCTGATCTACCTGATTACTAATATTTCTTTTTACGGCAATACTTCCATTAATGATGTACCACCGGCCGGAAATCATTTGGGGCTTTGGGTGATCGCTATCCCAACACTGGGTGGTATTATCGTGGGGTTCATGGCACATTTTGGTTCGAAAGCGATCCGGGGTCATGGTATTCCCGAGGCAATGGAACAGATACTTACCAACCAAAGTAAGATCAAACCTACGATTACCTATCTGAAACCCATTTCATCTGCAATTGCCATAGGAACGGGCGGGCCATTCGGCGCAGAAGGCCCGATCATCGCTACCGGTGGTGCTTTAGGAAGTACACTTGGACAGATATTACGCATCTCTCACAATGAAAGAAAAATACTATTGGCATCAGGTGCTACAGCAGGTATGGCAGCTATATTCGGAAGCCCGATAGCGGGTGTATTTCTTGCTATCGAGTTATTGTTGTTCGAATTCAGCCCGCGAAGCATCATACCTGTTGCGCTTGCATGTATTACAGGTGCAGCAGGACATCATTTCCTTTTCAGCCAGGGACCTGTTTTTCCCATAGATCACGAATTGGCAACACCATCTAACAGGGCACTCCTGATATATAGCATTATCGGTGTGGTGATGGGATTTATCTCCATCTTCATCACCAAGATTGTCTATTGGATAGAAGACATGTTTGAACACTTGCCGATACATTGGATGTGGTGGCCTGCTATCGGAGGTGTAGCAGTTGGCATCGTCGGTTATTTTGCTCCCCGTACCTTGGGAGTGGGATATGAAAATATAACGGATATTCTTTCAGGACACCTGGCGCTGGATGTGGTTCTTTCCCTCTGCCTGATGAAATTTATCAGTTGGGCGATAGCATTGGGAAGCGGCACTTCCGGAGGTACACTGGCTCCGTTGATGACCATTGGCGGCGCTACCGGCGCTTTGTTTGCCGGAGCCATTCTTCATTATTATCCCAATAGCGGCATTACACTTTCGATGACAGCTTTGATTGCAATGTCAGCATTGTTTGCAGGCGCGTCGCGGGCGCTGCTTACCTCCATTGTGTTTGCACTCGAGGTTACAGGAGAATCTCATGCACTGCTTCCTTTGCTGGCCGCGTGTACGGCTTCTTACTTTATTTCTTTCTTCCTGATGAAGAATACGATTATGACAGAGAAGATCACCCGTCGTGGAGTTAAAACACCTGATCATTATGAACCTGACATTTTGGAAGGCGTGCAGGTAAACCAGGTGATGAGTAATAACGAGATCTTAATTGAGGAAAACAATACGATAGGTGAAGTGCGCACATGGTTAGACAGGGAGAAAGAGTACCAGAGCAATTATTTCGTAATCGTAAGCCACGATAATGATTTCAAAGGCATCATCAGTTCTTCAAATCTTTTCAACAATATCCATTCACCGGAAAAAGTAGTGAGTGATCTGATCAAAAGGATTCCGGTATCGATAAAGGAAGACGAATCTCTCCGCCTCGCAGTTGAGATCATGGCACAGGAAAATATGGACATCCTGCCGGTAGTCTCAAGAGATAATAACCTGATCGGCATTCTTTCGTACAAGAATATCCTGAATGCCTATAAGAAGGATGTGGAAGATAACTTCAAGAGAAAACGAGTGATATCATTGCGGCGCAATGGATTGAAAATACTTGTGCACGGGCAAAAGCTGATAGATACGATCAGGAGATAAACTTCAGCAAAAGAGTTCCTCACTTCATTTTCCCCTGCTTCAGAAAAATATTCTGTGTATTCAGATTGTTGGCTACCTCTTCGATAGTGGTACTGTCAAAAATCGCATTCAGATCTGCTTTGATCTTCGAATACTTGTTATGCATCGGGCATGGCTTATCACCTCCGCACTGGGGCAGTCCCAATACACATTTGGTCAGCGTTCTTTTTTCATTCATCGCTTCGAGGACAGCGGATACGGGAAGGTGACGTGCTTTGTCTGTCAAATAAAAACCACCTCCGGGTCCACGCACGGAACTGATGATCTTATTATTTCGGGCCAGCGCTTGCAAGATCTTTGCTGTAAAAGGTTGAGGTGAACCGATCGCTTTAGCAATCTCCGGTAATGGTAATTTATTTTCCCTGCTACCTTTCTGAGCTATATAAAAGGTGGCCCGCATCGCATATTCCGCAGCTTTAGAAAACATTTAGTTGGTGGTTATTTGTTCAAATTTACTTGATGTAAAAATAAATCCAACAAGTTATTTCAACGTACCATTCAAATAAAATCAGGTACCTATAAAATATCCGGCAACAAACTGGCAAATTACTCCGGTCATAAATCCAACATTGATGTCAAACATCGTGTGATCGCTCAATACCAACCTCGAGCTGCAAACAACACCGGAAAGGAACAGAACTATCATCAATGGCAAAAACGTACTTGATGGAAATCCGCTGAACACAATCAGGATCAGCAGCCCGGTCAAAGCACCCATGCCTATTGCATGCATGCTGATCTTAAAAAAAGAATTCAGAATAAGCGCCAGTGATGAAGCAAGGAAGATTCCCAGTATAAATGATGTAGTGATTTTAGGAACCTCCGGTTGATTCACAAAAACGAGGAACATCCAGAAGTAAAAAATATTAGCCGCTACATAAGGGATGATACGATCTTTTTTATCTTTTAAAAATATCGACTTGATAAAACCAAGCCCTTTCAACAACAACACCGTAATCATTGGGAAAAACAAAGTGTTCACTCCTACTCTTACCAGTATCATTACCTTCTCCTTCTGAGGCATCCCAATGAAATTTCCCTGGTGAATAAAAGCAAGATAAGCTACTGCTATCACCGGAATAAAAATGGGGTGAAAAATCACACTGAAGACAAAGGCCAATGCCCTAATGACAAATGAATATCTTATGGCGGTTGGCTGCGGGTTGGTATATTCCTGTGGTACGATCATATTAAAGTTCTTTGCGAAGGCGGGCTACCGGAATGTTTAATTGTTCGCGGTACTTGGCCACTGTCCTCCGGGCAATGTTATAACCTTTTCCCTGGAGCGAGGAAGTCAGTTTTTCATCACTCAGGGGTTTTCTCTTGTTTTCTGCTTCTATCAGGTCGCTCAATATTTTTTTCACTTCCCGAGTACTTACTTCTTCACCCGAATCTGTAACCAGGCTTTCAGAAAAAAAGAATTTGAGCCGGTAAGTTCCGAATTCTGTTTGTACAAATTTACTGTTAGCTACACGGCTGACCGTACTAATGTCGAGCCCTGTACGGTCTGCAATGTCTTTCAGAATCATTGGCCGCATATCCGTCTCTTCACCTGTGAGAAAAAATTGTTTCTGGTAATCCACAATTGTACGCATAGTAATAAGCAGCGTGTGTTGCCGCTGGCGAATAGCATCAATAAACCATTTGGCACTGTCGATCTTTTGCTTGATGAAGAGTACTGCTTCTTTCTGCCGGCGATCTTTTTTCTTGCTCTTGTCGTAATCCTTCAGCATATCGCGATAACCTTCGCTGATACGCAAGTCAGGTGCATTCTTTGAGTTTAAGGTCACTTCCAACTTACCATTATTATTCAGTACAAAAAAGTCCGGAACAACATAAGCCTGCATCTTGTCTGTTTCTCCAATTTCACCTCCCGGCTTGGGATTTAGCTTGATGATCTGACTGATGACTTCCCTGATTCCTTCATCATCAAGGTTGAGAGATTTCTGAATCTTGTCATAATGCTTTTTGGTGAACTCGTCAAAATGCTTCTCAATGATATCAATAGCTGTATCTACTTTGAAACCATCTGATCTCCTTCTTTTCAATTGCAACAAAAGGCATTCCTGCAAGTCTCTTGCTCCCACTCCCGGTGGATCAAAATGCTGAATCATCTCCAGCAATTCCCTGATCTCTGATTCCTTGCAGATAACATTTTGCCTGAATGCCAGGTCATCCACCAGGGAAGCAACCGGTCTTCGCAGGTAACCGTCATCATCAATGCTGCCCACTATCTGATCAGCAATCTTTCGCTGACGATCATCAAGATCCAGCATGAGCAATTGATTCCTCAACGTTTCATAAAAGGTTGTTTCGACTCGGTGAGGGATCGTTTTATTTTCATTATTACCGTAGTTGTCATCCCGGTACCTGTAGTCTCCTACTTCATCGTCTCCTTCAGAAACATAGTCTGAAATATCTATGTGATCGTAATCCTCTTCGCTTCCATCATTTTCAAAATCCTCACCATCCATTGAATCATCAAAGTCATCTAAAGTGTCTGTTTCTTTATCATCCGGGATGTCCTCACCTGCTTCCAACGCAGGGTTTTCTTCCAATTCTTCCTTCACTCTTTCTTCCAGATGGGCGGTGGGTACCTGCAGCAATTTCATTAGTTGAATCTGCTGCGGTGATAGTTTTTGTGATAGTTTCTGTTGTAATCTCTGGCTCAGCGACATCTGGTTTCTTTTAATTTCAAGTCAATGCCAAAGATACACAATAACTTTTTGGACTAAAATTTGTGGTATTGTAAAATAATACAAAAGTGCAATTGGTTTTTCTCTTAATATAAATTAAAAAAGCGGGAGCAATTCCCGCTTTTCTTTTTATGTAACAAACCCCTTTTTATTTCACACTTGCATGCAGCATCCACGACATTTTTTCGTGATCGCGCATTAGGCCGGTTACAAAATCCGCGCTACCGGTATCATCATAATCATTCGTAAACTTGTTGATGAGTTCACGTGCATTGCGAATAATAGCGTCATGCCCTGCTGCAAGTTCTGCCAGCATATATGGTGTTACTTTTCCACCAACCGATTCTTTGAGCGTGGCATCTTTCATAAACTCCTTCATACTTCCTGAAGCATAATGTCCCACCTTCCTGATCCTTTCCGCGACACCGTCTATTAATTCCTGTAATTTGGTGTATTGCTCTTCGAGAAATACATGTAAGGCATGAAACCCTTCACCTTCCAGATTCCAATGGTAATTGAGTGTTTTAATATACAATACTACTTCATCAGCGAGCAACTGGTTCAGTTCTCTTGCTACGAGTTCACTGCTGGCCATGCTCATTCCCAAATGATTTTTTTCCTTTGTGGTCCGTGCTTTATTCATTCTCTTTGTGATTGTTTCCATAACTTTTGATGTTTAGGATAAAACCTATCAATATCGGTGCCAGTAAAAAATTTTGGACTTTGGATTCCGCAAATCCTTAAACACAAATTCATTTTAGAATTGATATGAATAAATTCTCCTGCTATACAATCAATATCTGCCTGCGATAACATAACAATTACATAACCTGAGGCTATCCTGCCTTTAGGTCATAAAAACTATTTTTGTCCGAAAGGAGAAGGAATGGCCAATCAAAAGACCGTATTGATAGCAGAAGACGACCGTGATATTTCTGAGATCATTCACTATCATTTGCAGCAAAATGACTACGAAGTCTTCCGGGCTTACGATGGCTTGCAGGCGCTTGACCTGGCAAAAAAACAAATTCCTGATCTGATCATTCTTGACATCATGATGCCCAAAAAATCCGGCATTGAGGTGTGCGAAATATTAAGGCTGGATCCCCGCTTCAGAGATACACGCATACTCATGCTGACAGCGCTTTCTGACGATGCCACCCATATCAAAGGGCTGGAAGCCGGGGCCGATGATTTTATCAGCAAGCCGATAAGTCCGAAAGTATTGATGAGCAGAGTCGGCGCCCTGCTACGCAGAATGGAAAAGGCAGAGAACAAATCACTCGACCTGGGAAATATCTCTATAGACCCTGAAAAATTTGAAACGAAAGTAGAAGGCAGGGAAGTGATATTAGCAAAGAAGGAATTTGAACTACTGTACCTTCTCGCATCCCGACCGGGGAAGATATTTTTGAGAAATGAAATACTCAGCAGGGTATGGGGAGATGATGTGATAGTAGGTGATCGCACCATCGATGTGCACATCCGGAAGATCAGGCAGAAACTTGAATACGACTGCATCCTAACGGTAAAGGGAGTGGGATATAAATTTATCCTGAGCTGATAGCTGCTTAGTTTGTAGCAGATTTTTCTTGTTAAGTTCCCTACGTCGAAATATGGCTTTCCCTACATCGGTACCGATACTTTAATTTTGAGAAAATATATTTCCGTATCACATGTTTTCATTGCAAAACCCTACTCCGAAAAATTTATCCGTACTCATTGCATTCATCTTTTCGATACCGCTTGCAATTGTAATATGGTGGTTGGCCGGGCATATATGGGCCGGTGTACTCGCGTTGGTATTAGGTTTCATCTGCATTTATTTAGTGGTAAATTATTTCGTAGAAGTATTTATCAATAAAAAGATCAAACTTATTTTCAAATTCATCTACAGTACTAAGGCAGGCAAAAGAGAGGAAATGTATTATAAATACATTTTGCCTCGAAAAAGCCTGGCTGAAGTAGAAGGCGATGTAAGAGACTGGGCATTTGCCAGAGAGAAAGAATTGGAGATCCTGAAAAATAACGAGTCTTACAGAAAGGAATTTCTTCAGAACCTGTCGCATGAATTCAAAACACCTCTATTCGCTATCCAGGGATATGTGGAGATACTGCTGGATGGCGAAGCAGGCAAAGAAATGACGCAAAAATTCCTCGGTAACACACATAATAATATCCTTCGACTGACCAACCTTGTCAATGACCTGGACAAGATCACACAACTGGAAAGCGGGAAACTGCAACTGAATAAGAAAAACTACCTGATCCTGGAGCAGGTAAAGGAAATATTTGATTCACTGCACATCAATGCCGCAGAAAAAGGCATAAGCTGCAACATAAAAAAAGGAAGTGAACCATCTCTCATGGTGAATGCAGACAGGGAACAGATCAACAGGGCACTCACTAACCTGGTTCAGAATGCCATTTATTACGGCAAAGAGGGCGGGCATGTGCTGGCGGGCATCTATAAAACAGATGACGAAACGGTGCTGGTAGAGATCAGCGACAATGGCCAGGGAATAGATGAACATTCACTTCCGAGAATATTCGAGCGATTTTTCAGAACGGATACGGCAAGGGCAAGGAATGCCGGCGGATCCGGACTGGGTCTGGCTATTTGCAAGCACATCATCGAAGCGCACGGGCAGAACATCCATGCACGCAGTACGCCCGATGTTGGCACCACTATTGGTTTTACGCTATCTGCGGCGAAATAACCGGCAACTAACAACAACCAATACACGAAAATAAAACCCCGGATGCCCGGGGTTTTGGAGAAGAAAGAATCAGCAAAAAACGATGTTACAGGGTACGGATTATGACGGCTATCGCCTTATTATCGTGATGCTCAATTTCACTTTCGAGGTAGATTCAGGATAAAATGACACTTTGGGAGTTACATCAATCAGCCATTATCACATTTTCAGATTTGTCCATCCTTTCCACCAGTCACCATCGGTAGTACCCGATGCGCCAACAGCTCCTTTGAAAGTTACATTCTGCAGTTCATTGAGTTTGCCGGAACTGAAGGAAGCTCCTGATAGTAACGGAGAGCCGGGCATAGGTGTGAAATCCGGATTCAAATAATTGAAAGGGTCTTTCAGTTTCAATTCATCATTGGTAGCGAAAACCTTATTCGCGTTGACTGCTTCCAGAAACCAGGACTGGGCAGCACTGTTATCCCATCCTGTAGGTGCCGACGAACTCATCGCATATTCAACAGGAACTTCAGCTCCTGCGATTACAGAATTTTGAATAGCCAACTTGCCTGACTGTATGTTGATATCAGTTGGCGTTCCTTTGCTTGCATCTATCAGCAATCCGGTACCATAACCCATGAAAACCGAATTGAAAATGGAGATCGAAGAATTTCTGCGAATCTGTACCGCAGCTTTGTACAGGCTGTTACCCTGATTTTGCAAGGTAGCGCGCGGGCCTATCACTGTAAGATTGCTGAATACACCGGACGTTTGTGGTGTAAGAGTGCTGCCGTTGGCATCGTTGTCGCTTTCCAATGATTCACTCTTTGAAATATCCGCTTTGGCGGAATCGCGCATGATGATCACAAATTGCGCTTTGCCACTCCATCCATTGTCTGTATCAAAATCATCATCCAGTGTGCTGTTGATAAGGATATGCTTCAAATCAACAGTACCGCCAAAACATTCTATACCATCGTCATTGGAATGATACACCTGCACATATTCAACGATAGTTCCTTTGCCAACACCTGCAAGTGTGATTCCATTGAGTTCATTATCCGGAAGGTAGGCATAGCCTGCATATTCCACACGCGTATATTTCAGGATACCTGAATTGCTGTTGGCATCAGAGCCACCATACAGGCCAAGTCCTTCTGCATTATTCACCCCTCCTTCCACGGCGCCTTCACCCTGCTTTCCATTGAAAGATGCATTGGCAGGCGCATCTCCGAGAATAACCAACCCACCCCAATCACCACTTACCGGCATACTCTGTTCTGAGGTGAATACGATTGGTTTTTCTTTAGTGCCCTCAGCCCTGATCTTCGCACCGCGGGTAATAACAAGTGTGCCCCTTGTGGTCGCATCTTTCACTCCTTCTATTCTTGTTCCCGGCTCAATGGTAAGGGTAGTGCCCTTCATCACGTAAACAATACCTTTTAGTTTATAGGTCTTGCCCGATTTCAGGGTCACATCTGATGAAATTTTTCCTTCCAGAACTCCGGTTTCACCCGGTGGCTGCGGGTTTGCAGGGCCATCTACTTCTACTTTGCGGCACGCGGTCAATAATCCGGTAGTTGCCAGCAATATCAGCATGTACTTTTTCATAATTGTTGTTTTTTGTTTTTTGTTTTTTCGTTTATTCATTATTGTTATTTGATCTTGTAGAAAAATGAAACACTGATACCTGTACCATTGTTTCTTTGTATCACCAGCGCGTCCCGGTTGGTATATGATTTATCCCCATTCAGGTCGTGATAAAATCTCGCAGGGCTGTTGAGCAGATCGGTTACGTTGATTGTAACCTTTCCTTTACCTCCTATCACTTCTCTGCCCAGTTGCAAATCGACCAAAGGCCTGGGTGCTTCCCAAACAGCCGGTACGGCATCATTGCCTACGTAGAGAATACGGCGGCCAAACTGGTTGAAAAGCAGGCTGCCTGACCATCCATTAGTCTTCGACTCGTAATCGATTCCTAAATTCAGAAGATAAGGAGACTGTCCCTGCATGGGTCTGTCAAGTGCTTCCGATAGGTAGTGTACACTGTTGAAAATCCAGGAGAAATTTCCATGTAGTACCAGGTTTTTCAGAGATGGAATGAAAGATAATTTCTTCCGCACTTCTACCTCCGCTCCGTAGGTTTCTGCATACGAGGAATGATTGTCCGGATAATTGAATGTGTTGGATGAACCCGCACCAGACTGGTTGAATGCCATTTCTATCGGATTGTCGAAGTGCTTATAAAAGAGCGCGGCAGTAACCAGTTCTCCTGAAGCGGGATAAATTTCATACCGCAGGTCAAGGTGTGTCACCTTGGTTCTTTCCAGGTTTGGATTGCCTACAATGGTAGCGCCTAACTCAAAATCATAGAAGGCCATACCGGTAAGTTCACGGAATTCAGGACGTATCACGGTTTGTGATGCCGCAAGACGCAGGTTCGTTTTCTTGTCCAGTTTCAAAGTGAAATTGACACCGGGCAAAAAGTCTCCCTGAATGCTATGTGTATACCTGGGGTCGGATGGGTCTTTGCTTCCCACTACCTGGTCAAAGTGTTCATAACGTACACCCCACGCGATATCAACTTTTTTGCCAATGCTGTTTTCAAACTGTACATACCCGGCATGTAATATGGAATTTGCCATGTAACGGTAATACATACCCGATATTTCATCAAACCCAAAACCAGGGGAACCACCGAAGTTATCAGGAAGGAAAATGGACGATTCATCAAGCCCTTTCAATCCCTGATCATTGCCACTGATACTGACGGCAAATGGTCTTGCATTGTAAAGCCGGTCTTTCACCTGAAGATTGTATCCCGCTTTTACTGTTTGCTTATTTGCACCTGTTTTGAAACTTTTCTTCAGGTTGACTCCTGCATTGTACAGGTAGTCATTGAGAGTGGAATAAAAGACACTCCCCGTTTTTTGCGACAGCGTATTAGAGATGAGCGCCTGCCATTCGTCCCTCCCAGCAATGGTCGTCCTGTTATACTGCAGTCTTCTTTGATTGGGTATATACTGATCAAGGATTCCGAAACTCCCAAACCACCCCGCTTCCAAATCTAAATTCCTGAATCGATGCGTTCCCCCCAATTGCGTATTAAACAGAATATTACTTTTAAATCCATTTTCCACAGCCCTGATGTCTTCACCTGTTGAAGCATTTGCTTCATAATCTTTACCGGTTCTCCGGGTAGTGTGTATGATTGCTTTGGTACTGATGAGGTTTCTGAAATAAAATTCGTGGTCGTCGTTGAGTTTTAAGGAGAGGTTGCCCAAACCACCGATGGTAATTTCTTCAGCATATTTCCGGTTGTTGTATGCAAATGATTCATCCGCTTTATGGTCATTGATATTGAAAAAGCTATTGTGGTAGGAGAGGTTGGTCAGGCTCCTGTTGTAACCGCCAGAGAATATAGCAGCCACCTCTTTCCCAGCCCATCTGCCTGCAAGGCCGCCATTCACCCTAAGAGACTGGCCGATCGTCGACAATCCATTCTTTTGACCAGAACCCCAATCGCCTCCCGCAATCTTTCTACCCCAGTTACTCTTTTCAGCCTCGCTGAGATTTGCAAAGGCATTCTTTCCCGGGAAACCATTGGGTAATCCACGAGTGCCGTCGTCAAAACCCAGCCAATCCAACTTACCTCCGGCTGGTTTATAAAATTTCTGATTGACTGTTTGTGTATTCATACCCAATCCTGCCTGTACATCCAGAAAGTCTTTGGCAGGAATATTCCTGGTATTGATTTGAATCAATCCACCGGCCCATTCTCCGGAATACTCCGGCAGGAAGGTTTTGTTGATCACGATATTCTCCACCATACTCACCGGAAACAGGTCGAAGGAAAACGCCTTGCGGTCAGGTTCCGTTGATGAAAGCAATACACCATTCACTGTAGCCTGGTTGTACCTGTCGCCAAGTCCGCGCACATTGACGTACCTACCCTCCTGGATAGAAAGACCGGTTACTCTTTTGAGCGCATCACCTGAATTTTTATCAGGGCTTTTGCCAATGGCCTCAGCCGACAAGACCTGCGCTACTGCAGAAGTATTCTTCTGATAACGGATCATGGAATTGATGGATGAAGCTTTTTGAGGTACTTTGATCACCACATTATCTAACGAGATCTGATTCCGGGTCAGCAAAACCCTGATCGTATCTGCACGACCCTGGACAGAGAGTACTCCGGTAATAATAGCGGACTCATAGCCGATAGCGCTGACTACGATTTCGTAACTGCCATTCGTACCGGTAATTGCAATCTGGAAATAACCTGATTCATTGGCCATCGCATTCATTCCTGAACGAATCTCACTGACAGAGGCACCGGCAACAGGTGCGTCTTTTTGATCAGTTACTCTGCCTTTTAATAAGAGATTTTGAGCCGATACTAATCCCGGGATAAGCAGGAGCATCGGTATGATAATGTGATTTTTAATGTTGTAAAATTTCATTTTGCTGATTTGAGTGCAAAAGAAATCACCAAATGTTACTACAACATGAAGGCTGTATTACCGAATTGTTATATCATCATCCGGGAAGACTATAATGCTTATGACGACCGAAGACAGGCGAGTAATGCCGGGATCAGTAAATAAATCACAAGCCCCTCCATCACTTTCCCAACAATTCAAAACACTGGATTTATTCATCCAAAAACAATTAATTTTGCCACCCTTTATGGCCTCGTAGTACAATGGATAGTATAAGAGTTTCCGAAGCTCCAGATCCAGGTTCGATTCCTGGCGAGGCCACTTCCTAATATTTTTGTCAAATGAAGCAAACTCCATTTACACACATCCATGAAGCACTCGGAGCCAGGATGGCTGAATTCGCGGGCTACAATATGCCCATCAGCTATTCGGGTATCAATGACGAACATGCTACAGTACGCACTGCTGCTGGAATGTTTGATGTGAGCCACATGGGCGAATTTATGTTCACAGGGCCTAAAGCTCTCGAACTACTCCAACTTGTTACTACCAATGATGTGTCGAAGCTGACAGTTGGCAAAGCACAGTATAGTTGTATGCTTAATGATGATGGCGGGATCATAGATGACCTGATCATCTATTGCATTAAAGAAAATGAGAAATACCTGATGGTGGTGAATGCTGCCAACATAGAAAAGGACTGGAACTGGATCAAAGGTCATAACACCTTCGGTGCGGAAATGGAAAACATTTCAGACAAAACCTGCCTGCTGGCTATCCAGGGGCCGGAGGCAACCAAAATGTTGCAACCGCTTACTAGTGTTGATATCTTAAACCTGAAATACTACTGCTTCGAAATTGGTTCTTTTGCAGGCGTTGAGAATGTGATCGTAAGTGCTACAGGTTATACCGGTTCGGGTGGTATTGAAATCTATTTTGAAAACAAAGGCAATGATCCGGAGAATATCTGGAATGCCATCATGAAGGCAGGCGCTGAAGGCGGCTTGAAGCCCATCGGCCTTGCAGCAAGAGATACGCTGCGCCTTGAAATGGGATACTGCCTTTATGGAAATGACATTGACGACACCACATCTCCTTTGGAAGCCGGGCTGGGATGGATCACCAAACTAAACAAAGAATCCTTCTGGAGCAAAGACAAAGTAGTTGCGCTCAAGAGTAGTGGTATTCAAAGAAAATTAGCAGGCATCGAAATCAATGAGCGTGGTATTCCCCGCCATGGATACGAATTGTACAGCACTGATGAAAAAAAGATAGGCTATGTGACCAGTGGAACACAGTCACCCACTTTACAAAAACCAATCGCTTTAGGTTATGTTGATCTGGCTCATTCAAAAATTGATACCGCCATCCTGATCAAGGTGCGGGATAAGTTTTTGAAAGCAACGGTTGTAAAAGTCCCTTTTGAGTAAAATATTTTTTGTTATAAATAACACCAATGCCTAAACGAAGCCAAGAGAAACCGGCACTATTTACTGTCTTATCACCATCACTGCTTCCGCTTTACGATCTGAGCAACAGCGTAGTAGTCATCATCGATATCTTAAGGGCTACATCTACCATTGCAACAGCATTATACAATGGCGCGAAGGAAATCATTCCGGTGGATAGTGTGGCAGAATGTATCCGGCTGAGCCGGCAGATGGATGCAATATCAGCAGGAGAACGTGATGGTCAGATAGCTGAAGGGCTGCAATACGGCAACACTCCCTTCACCTATACTTCAGAATTCATAAAAGGAAAAACGCTTGTGCTTACCACCACCAATGGCACCCGGCTGCTGCACCAGGCGCTGGCATCCAATGCACAGGAAGTCATCACCGGAGCTTTCAGTAACTTCTCTGCAGTGTGTGAATATTTATCATCACAAAATAAAAATGTGATACTGGCATGTGCTGCCTGGAAAAACAGGGTCAATATTGAAGACACACTTTTTGCGGGTGCAGTGATCAACAGTATCAAAGATCAATTTGAAATAAATTGTGATGCATCTCAAATCGCATCATCCATGCACAACGATGCAAAAGGCGACCTCTTTGAATTTATGAAATCCAGCAATGCATCACATTATCACCGCCTGATGGGTTTTGGATTGGAAGATGACATCCGTTATTGCCTTTCGACTGACACAGCAAATGTTTTATCCATTTACAAGAATGGTAGGTTGGTAGCAGGAAATAAAGCACGATAAGATATCTTTTACACCGATCGTAGTATCAAGCCACGATCAGCAATGGTAACGGATCTAACTCCACCTCTCCGGTAGTCATATTTAAGACTATCCTAATTTTATTAAACCAAATTCAGTTTTTCCAATTTGCCTTGTTTTTAGCCCCCGCTTTTCGTTACTTTTGCAAATTGCCTTTTTTCAAAGGCCTTGTTCTAATTATAAACTAAGGATTTTTGGCTCTACCCTATTTAATAAAACACATTTACAATACCGGAACTGAAGAGGTAATTCGTCGTGGGAAAAAGATATTTTCCATGCATAATGTAGAATTGACTTCCCAGGATGAGTTGACGAATACCGCAAACTTCCGTGTCAAAGACGACACATACGGGACATATTACAAAGTTTCTGTTCAGAAATATGACGACCCACGCAACCTGCTGCTCCGTTGCTCTTGTGCTTATAACCTGAGTGACATCTGCCGTCATGAAACCGCTGCCCTGCTTCAACTGCAGGACCTGCTGGATAAGAACGTACTTAATGGCTCATCAGCGATTCATTACGATCAGAAACACACGGTAGCCAAAATAAAGAATATCGATCTCAGGATGATCCGCATGCTGGGTGGGTTAGAAAACTATGCGGAAGCGGAAGCACTGCTGCGCAAAACAAAATGCAATATCCTTGCCGCAGCCAATGAACGTGTGGAAGCGGAGGTGGATGATAACGGAGCGACTGTGCATATCATTCTTGAAAAAAATGAAGAACGCTATTTCGACACCAGTTGCACTTGCACCGATCCTGATCACGTACTGTGCAAACACAAGACAGCGCTCTTCCTGCAATTGCTCAATAATTACGGAGCCAACTATTTCGACTCTATTAAAAACTGGGATCGTCAAAAAAATAAATTATTGGAAGGATACGGTTATTCTATCCAAGACGAATGGCAGGATAAATTTGAATTTGTTTACAAAGACGGCAAACCATTCCTCAGAGTGCTTGACCCAAATGTAAAAAGAATATTCCCCAAGATATCGCCTGACGCAGCACCAGTAGCGAACCTGCCGGAGACACTGGAGGAAGAGGAAGAACCTGTAAAACAAGATTCTGTTGCTGTTTCGACAAAAGCGTTGACATTGGTGATCAATGCGAATAACAAATCTTACCCATACCTTGACTTCGAAGTAGTATCGGGCCAGTTTGATAAGGAGTCATTTTCTTACATGGGTAATGTAGAAAAAATCGATGTAGGAAAATTCATTTCCAACGAGCATTTAGACGAGCGCTCCAGGCAATTGCTTTTGCATGCACGAAAAATGCAAGCCTCAGAGATCAACAAATACCTGAACCGGAATTCGCCTTTCAGCGGTATCTGGGAAAACATCATACACCAGGACGAGGACTTACCTGAAGAAACCAGGATGCTCATAGCAGAATACCTGCACAGTAAACTGAAGAAAATTTGGGAACTACAAGGTGAGTTTCCAATTTACTATTTACCGAAGGGCAAGAGTTTCGTAACAAAAAACCTGGTAGAAGTATCCGCAGGAACAGAAGTTCCCGAAATTTATTTCAAGGCAGAAACTGATGGCGATGATGTAGTGATGGACTCTTTCGTAAAATTAGGAAACAGAAACTGGTCGCTTTCAGACAACGAATGCCCCGGTAACCTCTTACTCATGTATGATGATACAATCTATCAATGGCAGCAGTTCAGCAACATCCTCATAGCAGATAAATTTCGAAATCCTCTAAGGTTTGGTAAAGATGGGTGGCCTCAGATGCTGCGCGAATTGGTAATCCCTCTGACCAAAGAATATAAAATTGAATTTGACAAGCAACTTATTAAAACCGTTAAGGACGGAGAGCCTGTCATCAGTTTGCAATTAGTTGAGAAAGGCGACTTCCTTTTATTTCAACCGGTATTTTCTTATAAGGGATTTGACGTAAAGCCCGGCGACAGCGAAACCATTATTGTACCGGATGATGGCAAAGTGCTCATCATCCGCAGGCATCTGGAAACGGAGGAAGCTTTTGTCAAATCACTCGAAAGCCTGCACAGTCATTTCAGCCGCCAACCCAAAGGACTTGCATTACGGGGTGCTGATGTTTTGAAACAAAACTGGTTTTTCCTCTTTATCGATGTGATGAATGAGAAAAAAATTCCGGTGTATGGATTCGAAGCACTGAAAAATTTTCGTTTCAATACTTCCCGACCTTCTACCAACATAAGACTTAGCAGCGGTATGGATTGGTTTGATGCCCAGGTTGAGTTGTCATTTGGAGGTCAGAAGATCGGAATTACAGAAATAAAAAACGCACTTGCCAATCAACAATCATTTGTTCAGTTGGGTGACGGTTCATTGGGGGTATTGCCTGAAGAATGGATTAAGAAATATGCCTTGCTCTTCAAGATGGGTGATGGCAGACACGATCAGTTGCGATTATCAAAATACCATCTGAGCATTATTGATGAACTGTATGAAAACCGTGATGCATCTGAAATCACTTTTGAATTAGATGAAAAATTTCAACGGTTACAAAACTTTAAGGAGATACCTGAAACAGAAGCACCTGAAGGGCTTCAACTGTCCTTACGTCCATACCAGTTAGCCGGTTTCCGTTGGCTGCATTTCCTCAGTGAAGTGGGTTGGGGTGGCATTCTCGCGGATGACATGGGTTTGGGTAAAACAGCCCAGGCCATTTCAATGTTGTTGTATTTCAAAAACCAACACCAATCGTTGAAGGCATTGATCATCTGCCCTACCACTCTTATTTACAATTGGGAAAATGAGGTGAAGAAGTTCGCACCTTCATTGTCTTTCCATATCCATCACGGTACTGTGAGAGCAAGAACAACAGAAGAACTTGCTGTCCATGATATCGTCATCACCACTTATGGCACCTTGCGTAGCGATATTCAAATGCTGATGAAGACAACATTTGACTTTGTGGTACTGGATGAATCGCAGGCTATCAAAAACCCATTTTCAAAAGTTACCAGGGCAGCCTGCCTGATAAAAGGAAAACATCGTATATGCATGAGTGGTACTCCACTTCAGAATAACACATTCGACCTGTATGCTCAAATGAATTTCCTGAACCCGGGACTATTGGGATCGGTGGAATTTTTCAGGAATGAATTTTCCAACCCGATAGATAAAATGGCTGATGAGGTACAGAAAGAACACCTGAGAAAGATTCTTTATCCATTTATACTCCGCAGAACAAAGGAACAGGTGGCAAAAGACCTGCCCGAAAAAACCGAGACCATCATCTTCTGCGAAATGGAAGATAAACAACGTGCTACTTATGAGGCTTACAGATCTGCATACCGGGAAAAGATTCTTGGAACTATTGATGAACAGGGAGTCGGTCGTTCACAGCTCACGATTCTGCAAGGATTGATGAAATTGCGGCAGATATGTGACAGCCCTGCCATCTTGAATGAGGATGAAAAACACCCGAATGATTCCATCAAATTAGAGGAACTCACCAGGGAACTCACAGAAAATATTGGTGAGCACAAGGCGCTGGTATTTTCACAATTCCTCGGAATGCTTGCTCTCATCAGGCAACAATTAGAAAAGGAGGGGATTGAGTATGAATATTTTGACGGAAGTACTTCACCCGGAGACAGGGAAAAAGCAATTCAGAATTTTCAAAACAACGAAAAGTGCCGCGTATTCCTGATATCGCTCAAGGCCGGTGGTGTGGGTTTGAACCTTACTGCTGCAGATTATGTTTATATAGTGGATCCGTGGTGGAACCCTGCGGTAGAACAGCAGGCTATAGACAGGACTCACAGGATTGGACAGACGAAAAATATCTTTGCTTACAGGATGATTTGTAAAGACACCATCGAAGATAAGATATTGAAACTCCAGGAACGGAAGCGTATTCTTGCAAAAGAACTGATTGCAGATGATACTTCATTTGTAAAATCGCTCACCAAAGAGGATGTAGAATATCTTTTCTCTTAATTCAGGAAGCAATAAAATTTTTCAACCGTTGGAATTCTCTTTTGTCAGAAGACTCGAATAAGGAGGAAAAATTCTTCATTAATCCACCGATGATTCGTGCGAAAAAGGATCTTTTTGTGTAAACCTGGTTTTTCATACGTTACAATTTTAAACAGTTAATAATTGTTCTGGATTTAATGGGAGGATAAAGTAAAGAAAGTTTCTAAAGACCTTCAAGAGCAATATCACCCTTTTTTATAATGCGTAAATTCACTAATTAGCACCTACTAATCTTCCTTTATCACTACATCATTCTCAAAACAACCAGGCTACCCCAATCAAAAATTTTCTCAATTGAAATGTAGTCCCTTCCGCTCGAAATTCTTATGCTTTCTGAACTTTGTAGTTGTTTGAACCTGGAGATATTCCGGGTTTTCAACCAGTTTAAAGATCGCCTGGCGCAATGCCTGGAAAAGACCTGAATGCTGACGAATTTTCACAAATAGTAGTTTTGTTTTATACAATTGCATAACGGTGATCTTCAATCATTTATTGTAATCCTTTTTATAATACCGAAAGGATATCCGTAATAGACCAAATAAATTTGGTCTAAACGGCTATCATCCGCCGCGGCGGAGCATTATACGGCTAGGTTTTGGTCTGAATCAAAATTCAAAACCGTATAACCTTCGTTTTCTTTTCAATTTGACCCCGGAAATACCTGGCTTTCCAAGACATCACTTGAAGTGCCGGGTGCCTACCAAATTCCCGAACTCAATTTCAAATGCTGATACACCAGCCTGTAGCAAGCATTACAGCCGGGTTTCCTCCTCCCTTGCGCTCCCAGAGTTATCGGTACTGAAATGGACGAAGATCATTTTTTCTCCACCTTCTCACCGGAGCTTTGAAAATGTTATGACGGGAATGTGCCATTCCAAAGAGCCATCCTACATTTGCGGTCAATATGTTTAAAGACTTTTTGAAAAATAATAGTTGGTTTTTAATCGGTTGGCTTTTACTCATTACAGTTCTGGTCACTTGCCTTTTGCGTTTTGATCATGCAGGCTCTTTTATATTCCTGAATCCTTATCATACTCCTGCATTAGATTATTTCTTTAAGAACATCACATTTTTAGGAGATGGGATATTCATTATTGCCACAGCAGTCGTATTGTTTTTTGCAAAGCAGAAGAAACATTCCATACTAATTTTGATCAGCTATGGATTCTCAGGGCTGATCGTACAAATCCTGAAACATTCTTTCCCTGCTGAGCGGCCCAGGTTGTTTTTCGAAAATCATCACATCCACTATGATTATTTTCTAAACAATATTACCCTCCACACCATCAACTCTTTTCCCTCTGGCCACACAGCCTCAGTATTTGCGCTCGCAGCTTCACTGACATTCCTTACCCGGAAATGGCATCAGCAGATTGTGTACCTGGTAGCAGCAATCCTGGTGGGTTACAGTCGTATTTATCTTGGGCAGCATTTTCCTTTGGACGTCACAGCCGGTGCAGCCATCGGGGTTTGCGCCGCTATGGTGTGTTATGCAGGAGTAGAGAAATATTATCCTTCGAAATTGAGAAATAATTGAAATGGAACGCTTTCAGGAAGCGGCCGGTAAGTAAATCGTAAAGCAAGAGCCTTTTCCCGGTTGGCTGTCCACATCTACGTGACCTCCATGTCTTTTTACAATCTCATTGACCAGAAACAGCCCAATACCAAAGCCCGGAAACGTATCTTCATTCTTTCCGGTTACACGATAAAATTTTTCAAAAATATTTTTCAGGTTATCATGGTCTATTCCAATACCATGATCTTTCACAGATACCCAGGCCATGTTACTTTCGACCCCTGCAGCTACCAATATCGTTTTGTTGTCGGGTGAATACTTAATCGCGTTTGTCAAAAGGTTATTCATCACCTGGATCATTCGACTTTTATCTACAGGCAAAATAATTGCTTCCGTATTTTCAAATTCTATTTCGAAATCGGGATAGGCAGTAGATATATCTGCAATCGATTCCCTGACTAACTGAATAAGATTTGTGCTCTCCTTTTCTATGTCCAGTTCATCCCTGTTCAGTCGAGTTGTATCCAGCAACTCTTCGATGAGCCTTGTCAGTTTATTAATTTGAACATGCATGCGCTCCAAAGAAGTGTTCAGCAGACTTTCTGGTGAGTTGCCATACACATTCATCAGTATCTGCGCATAACCTTTCAATGAAGTGATCGGTGTTTTTAATTCGTGACTGGCACGGCTGATAAAATAGTCTTTTTGAAAATCCTGTTCTTTCATTTCCTGAATGTCGGTACCGGTTGCAATCCAGGTCTGCATTTGATCACTTCCGGTTTTCAGAGGAACAGCCCGCGTAAGGTACCACCTGTATCTTCCATCTTTACCTGCGACCCTGTGTTCGTCAATGAATTCAGTTGAAGTCTTCAGAGACCTGTCCCATTTCTCCTGTACTCTGTCTTTATCATCAGGATGCACAATCTGGAAAATACCGCCCGAAGCAAAATCTTCCAGAGATCGTCCTGAATAATGCTCCAGTGTTTGATTCGTAAACAAAATATGACCATTCGTATCAGAGATCCAAACCAGGTGAGGGACGGCATTTGCGAGCAACCTGAATTGTTGTTCACTCGCTTCAATTTTTTTTCTGATTCTCACCTGCTCGGTCACCTCCATACCTACTACCATCACGCCCATCACTTCATTTCGTTCATTCCGGATGGGGTCGTACTCAAAATTGACATAGATCTTGACCATCTTTCCATCTCTCAGTATCTTGACCGGGTATTCCTTTGCTGATACGGTCTCACCTTTGTGAAATACTTTATCCAACAGGTATTTTGCCTGGCTGATATCTACTTCATTCATCACTGAAAGAATAGGGTTTCCAAGCAATTGCTCATCAGTCCTCCCTAACAATGCCCTGGCAACATCATTGATGATTTCCACTTTATAGTCGGGCCCCCTCAATATTCCGATGGCTACCGGTGCCTGAAGTATCAGTTGCCGTAGTCTTTGCTCTTTGCGGATGAGTTCTCTCTGGCTCTTCTTTTCCTGGGTAATATCCCTGGTGGTACCAATAATCTTTTCGGGATTGTTATGCTTATCGAAAAACAATTTTCCTCTTACTCTGATATGCACCAACTTACCAGACGGACTGTTGATCCGTGCATCATATTCATAAAGCCCTGTTTCCAAAGCAGTCTTAAATGCATGCTCCTGCACTTCACGATCCCTGGGATGCAATAATCCTCGGAATCTTTCCAATGAAAGCGGATATCCGGGAGGGCAACCCAATATTTTCCACAATTCATCAGTGTGCCTGACATTGCCTGCCGGATCCAATTCCCAGAGTGCAAGTCCCGTGGCTTCCAATGATAATTCCAGTAGTTGTTGCGCTTCCATTTTTTTCAATTCCATATTCACCTCAGCAGTTACGTCATAGACATTGACGCTAACCCCGCTGGCATTGCCTTCCGCATCTAACAATGGTGCATATTCGTAGTCCAGGTAAAACTCTTCCATCCCCAGCCCTGTGTTGATAAATGTAAACGACCGTTTTTCTGAAATACTCTTCTGATGATAATATACATCTCTTATCTGGCTGGCATATTTCTGGTTTTCTAATTCAGGAAACAATTGAAAAAGTGGTTTGCCCAAAACTTTTTCTTGTCCAATCTTCCATATCCTGTTATAAATAGTTTCATTAGCATATTCTACTATGAACTGCTCTCCCTTTAAGATTAAGAATCCCATTCGCGAATGATCTACCATATTTGAGAACAGGTTTTCACGAATCTTCAATCTTTTTTTCTGCCTTACAATATCTGTTTCATCAACTGCAATAACCATGACTGAATCAGGTAAACCATCGCCATTGATGATAGGATAAAATACCAGGTTTAGAAATAACTCAACAGAAACACCTTCTCTCAGGAACTTGACCGGTACCTCCTTCTGCTGGACAGCTTTACAGGTCTGGATCACCTTTTCAAAAATGGGAGTGAAATATTCTCTTTTATCAGGAAACAGATCAAATATTGACTTATTCAAAAAATAATCCAAAGACTTTCCTGCCAGTTCAGAAAAAACATTATTGACATACTGAACGCTAAAATCATCGCCAGATAATTGTGCAATACCAACACTGACCAGGTCCAGAATTGTATTCAACGAAACGGCCTCCGTTGCCGAAGAATCACTACTCCTAACGGCAACACCACTCTCGATAACAGTCAATAAAATTCCTCCAATATGATCATCCGATTCAAAAATTGGTTGACATAAAATATTGTAATTCCCTTCAGGCAGAACAGCATTGTCAGATTCCTGAATATGGAGTTGGTTATTACAAACCGGTTCGTTTTTCCCCAATACCTTTTGGATAGATGGGAATACCTCCTTGTAAACAGTAGGCAGGGCAGCTACAAGCGGAGTTCCCGGCAGAGCCAGACCAAAATGGCGGGATTTTAATAACACCCTGAAAGTATTGTTATAAATACAGTTCAAATCCGTTCCCCAGCAAATAACCTGGGGAAGTGGAGAATTGACAGACAGCCCCAGTGATAACTTTAGTGCTTCCGGCCATTCCCGAACAGCACCCAGGGATGTGGCTACCCAATCGATGGGACGCAGGTTTTCATCTGCTTCCAACAATCCATATAGTACGGATAATCTTGTACTGTTAGTTTCAGCCATATCGTTTTGCCGGGGATTATTAGTCTAAATATAAAACATTTGAGCCATAAGTTCAATTTTGCAGGAGATGCAAACCGTATTTTCACAATCAGGCAGGGATATTCGTTCACAAAGAGCGATAATGGTCTTTGTCCTGCGCCAACCTTACATACCCGGAAAAGCGATTCTGTGGTGATGAGATCCGGTAGATATCGGATCCGAATACACCCTTTAATAGGATATTAATTCTCATCCCAAATCACGGATTTCACTGAGATTTCATAAGACATTTGCCTAAATTTGCAGCCACTTTCTAAATAATTACCCTTTCCTTCCATGATCAGTATTATAACAGGCAGCCTTATCCTGAGTTTATTACATGCTGCCATTCCTAACCATTGGCTTCCGGTCATTGCGATAGGGCGCAGAGAACGATGGAACATAAAGGAGGTAACAGAGATAACTTTTATTACAGCTCTTGCTCATGGACTCAGCACAGTATTACTGGGCTTTCTGCTTAGCTACCTGGGTGCCACGTTGGCTACCCATATTGAAGAATTCACCCACTGGGTAGGACCTTCCATCCTGATCATTACCGGGCTTGTATTTATTTATCGTCATCACGTACATAAGCACTTTCACCTGAACACACCCGACAAAAAAATCAGTAAAACAAAGATCATTATTACGCTTTCTGTCGCCATGTTTTTCTCACCTTGTATGGAAATAGAGGCATACTTCCTGATGGCGGGCAGTTATAGTTTCTGGCTTACACTATTGATTGCCGGCATGTACCTGATCATTACTACTACAGGCATGTTGCTGCTATCGCGCCTGGCATACCGGCGGGTATTGAAGATTAACTGGCACAAACTCGAACACAATGCAGGGATCATTACCGGCATCACACTGGTAGCTACCGGGATATTGTCATTCTTCATACACTAAAAAGGCAGACACAGTCTGCATGAATCAATGAGTGACACCAGCTATTTCTCATGAGTGTCATTATTTTCCTGGCAAGGCAACAGGTTTCTGAAAAATATCGTTTTACATTTGCCAACTTCCAAAAAGCATTATGAAAGTAACAGAACACATCCAACAGGCCAAAGACACGTTGATCTCATTCGAAATATTGCCACCCTTAAAAGGTAAGACTATAGAGTCTATTTACAATCAGTTAGACCCACTGATGGAGTTCGATCCTGCATTTATAAATGTAACCTATCACCGCAGCGAACAAATTTTCAAGAAGAAAGCAGATGGAAGTTTTGAAAAAATAGAAGTGAGAAAACGGCCCGGCACCGTTGGCATCTGTGCGGCCATTATGAATCATTACAAAGTGGACGCGGTACCTCACCTGATCTGTGGTGGATTCAGCAAGCAGGAAACAGAAAACGCGCTGATCGATTTGAACTTCCTGGGTATAGACAACGTGCTGGTGCTACGCGGAGATGCTGCAAAAAATGAGACAGTGTTTGAACCTGAGAGAGACGGCCATGCTTATGCTCTGGACTTACTCAAGCAGACTGCTAACCTCAACAATGGTATCTACCTGGAAGATGATATCAGGGACGGACACAAAACTAATTTTTGTATCGGGGTGGCTGGATATCCTGAAAAACATTTTGAAGCGCCGAATTTAGAAAGCGATCTCAATTTCCTGCAGCAAAAAGTAAATGCAGGAGCGGATTATATCACCACTCAAATGTTTTTCGATAACTCAAAGTTTTTCGAATTTGTAAAATGCTGTCGTGGCAGAGGAATCCAGGTGCCCATTATTCCGGGATTGAAACCACTCACCACAAAGCGACAGCTATCCATACTTCCACGCACATTTCATGTGGACATCCCAACCGAACTGAGCAATGAGATTTTCAAATGCAAAACGGATGCTGATGTAGAAAAAGTGGGTGAAGAATGGCTGTACCAGCAATCAAAAGAATTGAAAGCAAACGGAGTACCTGTATTGCACTACTATACCTTAGGGAAACAACATGTGGTGGCAAATGTTGTAAAGCGATTATAAGTATCCGGGTAATTAGCTACTTCCGGAAATCAGTAATGACCGGAAAAATAATTTCCTGCTCCATGCAGCGAATGACTCCAGCAGGCAGTCAACGATAAAAAGCGACTCATGAAAAGAATTCTTATTGCAGCAATCCCTTTTTTATTTTTGGTTGTATTGTCTTCCTGCAAGAAAACAGAGGGCATCCAAAACCAGGGTATTGTTGGCAATTGGCTGTTGACAGAGGTTTATGATGGTTATGCGAATGGCGGTAGTTTCAAATGGAACAATGTTTCGTTAGAAGATTCGCACACATTGACGTTTACTCCCGATGGAAAATTCACAAGGCAGGAAAATGAAACCGGTAATTTCCAGAAATGCTCCGGTACTTATGAATTTCTATACAGTAAAGTGGTCGTAAGTACTTTTTGTGAAATACTACCAGACACCCTGACCATTTCTGAATTGAAACCAACCTCACTCATCATAGACAGGCAAGGGATCGAAGGAACCATCCGGTACAAGTATAAGGCGACAAAATAATTGAAATACCCAGGCCAAATACAAGGCTATCCTCCACATCAAATCATTTTATCTACCGAAAGGAATTGTGAGCATCAAGCCCACGCCACGGTGCTTATTTCTCTCATCTCCATCACTATTCCTTTCTGCAGAATTGATCTTGGAGAATCCGATACCATAATTCAATTTGAGCATCAGTTTACCAAAATCGATACCGGCTCCTGCATCCATTCCAAAATCAAAACGTTTAAGCCTGTCATACCTTGCACCTTCCTGCCCGGAAGTTGACGGATCATCACTATTAAACTTAATATTGCTGGAAGACGATGATTCCATTCCGAACAACTTAATGTTCAGTTTAGACTTGCCACCAATCCCCATTGCACCATACGGTCCTGCATAAACGAAAATGTTTTCATCCTTTCCAGCCAACGGTATTTTGATTACTGCATGTACCGGCAATTTGAGATAGATGGGATTAAACCGCGCCTTGACATAATTATCGTCTCTTGAAGAGGTGAAATAGGTTTCCGATTTTGCTCCTCTTCCTTCCACCGCCAGGCCACTTTCCAGGTCAAATACCTTAGAAATATTAAACCGGGAAAAAACTCCCGCGTTGAATGTGACCAGTGTATGGCTGTCCTGCGTTTCCCCATTTTCAGTAGTTGTGATATTGGCAAAATTCACTCCACCCTGAACATATATCTGTGCCCGGGTAGCTACGGAGAAAACCAACATCATTACAATAATTGAAATTACTTTTACTTTCATAATTTTTTTAAGGATAATCTTAAAGATTATTAGACGCGCCAATAATTATTTTGACCGATACTTTGCAAGGATAGATTTCCATACAGCCTCATTGACTTTCACAGGATACTTCTTTTTCAATTGGGCCACCCATTGTTTTTCCAACAGGTTTTGGTAATCCTCTATTACTAAACCCCTGGCCTCACTAAACGAGCGTTGAATATTCTCAGGATACATTTTAAGTACCTTAACGAAGGAAGCGGTGCCATCAAACCTGTTGACAACCGGACCAATCATTCCTAACTTAACATCTTCTTCTTTAATTGGCAGTTGCGCATACTCAAACCTCCCTGAGTCTGCCTGTGCCACACTCGCAAATCTTTTCATCACTTCTCTCCATGACATTTGATCTAATGCACTCATGCTTTCTTTTGCTGTCGATTCATTGCTGCAAGAAAAAATAAGTGCATCAGCACTTTTCTTCCATACATATTGGCCTTTGTGCTCATCATAATATTTTTCAAGTCCTGTACTATCGTTGGCAGCTCTCATCCATACTTTTCGCTGCATCATTTCGAAGAGCATATTCCCTTCAGAAAACTCCCGGATCTGTTCTGCAAATTCCGGATCAAAAGATGCCAACCGCTTTTTGTAATTGTTCAGAATAGCACTATTCCTGAAGTCAGGCCATAGCATAGTGTAAGACTCGTGTAGTTTCCCACCTATGATCCTTCCGGAACTGCGGATGTACTGATCCCAATCCTGCACAGTTACTTTAGTACCATCATTAAAGGTAAATAGTACAGATTTGTGATTTACTTTACCTGACTGAATATTGCTTGTACTGATGAGTGAAGTATCTGTTACCTTGTACAAATCTGCAGTGTCCACTGCCTTTGCAGTAAATCCTGTTTTTCTGCCGGCAGCCTGCAATAACTGGTTCTTTGCAGATGCTATTCTATCATCCTGAAGCAATTGCTGCTTAATCTTGTACTTGAATTCTTCATTAGGTTGTTGGGGAACCGGGGTTGCAGAAATTCTTTTTACAATGTGATAGCCAAAAGAGGTTTTGAAAGGAAGTGTGATATCGCCATCGTTTTTCAAAGTAAATGCATGCTCTTCAAAATCCGGGCTGTACTTCCCAACAGAAATTTCCTGCATTTCACCGCCATTCATAAATGTAGAACGATCATTGCTGTATTCCTTTGCAAGTTCAGCAAAATCACCGCCTTTCTTAATGACGTGATACAATGAATCGGCCAATACCTGTGCGTTTTTCAGTGATGCAGCATCTCCCGGGTCTGCAGCTATGAGTATCTGCGCAAGTTTTATCTTTCCGGCAGCCGCACGTTCACCATCATTCCTAAAAATATAGTATCCACCATCAAAAAAATACGGCTTGCTGTACTGGCCGGGTTTCAGGCTATAAATGACACTCTCAATTTCATAAGGAAGGGTAAAAACAGTAACGAAACCAAAATCCTCATGGGTCACCTGGATTCCTTTCTTTGCCAACCCACTTATCAAGTTATCACCCCCCTCTTTTTTTTGCATCAATGAGGATAGCGTAGTGGCTTCTGATTTTGCCTTGACAGTATCTGATGCCCGTATATATAATGCCGTTACATGAATATCCTTTTTGCTTCTCCTCAATGCCTCATCCAGCAACAATTGCATTTGCTGCTTATCATAGATGTAGTTATTTTCAATCTGGTTCCTGAAACTTTGAAGGTCGGCCTGCAACGCGGGAAGAGTGTCCAGCCCATGATCTTTGGCATCCTGCACTTTGAGTTTGAAGTTGATGTACAGATCCAGGTATTCCTTCAGGGCATTGGGATCATTGTTCGATAGTTTCTTATTCTTCTCGAAGGCATTGATAAATTCCCGCTTATCTACCGAATGTTTTCCGTAAGTGAATAACGTTTGCGCACCCAGTTGCATCGCAAACAACAACAAGGGAAGGAGCAGGATTTTTTTCATTTTCTAATGGTATTTGCAGTTATCCTTTTTTGGCTGTTTTTAGTTTCGTAGAGATGACATCATCCAGTTGTTCAATGGTCAGTTTCTTTGCGATGATGCGCTTATCCTTATCGAGAAGATAGACTGTTGGAGTTTGAATGACATCATATAATTGCCTGTAGGAAGGTTGATTTTCCGACTGTACCTTTTTCTCCTGTGCATCTGATTCATATACATGCATCCACTCACCCAATTTATGATCCTGGATAAATTTTTCCCATTGCGGCTTTACGCTGTTGTCTGTGAGCACCGCATAGATACGCACATTTTCTTTCTTCCACTTCGCCTGGTAAATGCTGTCTATCCTTGGAAGATCGTGTTGGCAATGCCCGCAGGTAGGATCCCAAAACACCACCACTGTGAAGTCGGATTTCAAATTATATAATGGAGCAGGCTTGCCGGCCACATCAGTCATCATCAACGGTGCAGCAGGAACTCCCACCAGGTTGCTCATCACCATGTATGCCCTGTCTGATATCAGTTTCAATTGTTCTTTGCTCAGCCAGTCGCTCACACCTTTGGAATGATATTTTTCGAAAAGATGAACAAACACTTTATCCTGCCCCATGTATTTAGGCTGGTAATATTCATCCGTAAACCAATTCAGCAGGAAACGGTACATGCCGGGTGTCGTGCGGCTTAGCAGCAGGTAATAGTCCACTTGTTTGATGACAGAATCCGCATCCTGGTTGATCACCTGCCGGAAATAACGCTCAACCCTCGGGAGAAAAAATGGAGTCCTGATGATTCGCGCATCATTGAATGTAACACCATCCCAATAATGTTTTCTGTAATACCAGTAATTATCCAGTGTATCCTGTCTGTTTCCTGGCTGGGGATGCAGTACCGTTGGTTCCTTCATACTCTTCAGCAAAGCAGCCAGCATCGATTCAGGATTATCCGTAATCAGATTTTCGCGGTAAGCCACCAGGGACTCATTGAGTTTTCTGTAATTATCCTCATGCAACGAACTGTCTTTTTTATTCTTTGCAACTTTGAAGGCTTCTCTTTCTTTTTCCAGAAGCGGGCCTTTGGTGGCAATGAATCTCTGGTAATCCCGGAAGATATCATTCTCTTTATCATTATTCACTTCAGATGTAAGCACAAGATTAGCCGTATCTTTTGCTATAATTGTAATTAGACGTGAGGTATCAATCAGAAAATCGAAGGTGAAACGTTTGCCGGGAAACACAACTGAATAAACACCAGGTTGCACCTTCTTGTCCTTATGAAAAACGGCTACTCCGTTGCTACTGACAGCAGCAGAATCTTCCACATTCATATTCTTACCATAATAATAAGTAAGATAAGCGGTGCCTTCATGATATTGAGGCGTAATCAGTGTCAGATTAAAATCCTGTGCTTTCGATTGAATAAACAGGAATGTAAAGCAAGCAAATAAAAATCCTTTCATGTATGGGGTCGTGTCTCTGACAAAAATATTCATTTTACCCATGTCGCAATGCTGACCAACAATCCTTAACATTTTGCCAAAATAATTTTGAGAATAATAATTCTTGTTGTTGATAAACGGATAAAAAGTACTACCTATTGCTTACTGAGGATGGCTTAACTTATTTTTGCCGGGTGAGAAAAAAGAACCAGGTACTTAAAGATGTTGAATTCATAGCCTACGGCGCATTGGGAAAAGTGATTGCCAAACCGGAAGGCAAAGTCTTATTTGCCGAAGGTGCTGTGCCGGGCGATGTAGCAGATGTAGTGCTTACCAAAAACAAAAAGGATTGGGCTGAAGGCCGCATCCTGAAAATCACCAAATATTCTGAACAAAGAATAGAGCCATTTTGCGAGCACTTCGGAATCTGCGGTGGATGCAAGTGGCAGATGCTTCCTTATTCACAGCAATTAAGTTATAAAGAGCAGGAAACAAAAGATACATTTCGTAAGGCGGGTATCCATGCCACTGTATTACCCATCGTGGGTTCAGACAATGACAGGGCATACCGCAATAAACTGGAATTTTCTTTTAGCAATAAGGAATTCATTCCTCCGGAACAATTTGTAAAAGGCAACTCTGAAAAAGGCAATGCCCTGGGTTACCACGTGCCAAGGCTTTTTGATAAGGTCATTGATATCCATAACTGTTACCTTATGGACGATATCAACAATCAGATCAGGAACTCATTGCGGGATTTTGCTCTTGAAAAGAATTACGAATTCTACGACCTGAAGAATCATGAAGGTTGGCTCCGCAATCTTATTATTCGCTACACCACTCTTGATGAATGCCTTGTCAACATCGTTGTAGCTTATGAAGATAAAGAAGCGCAGAAAGCCATTGCAGATTTTCTGATTGCAAAAAACCCGGGCATTTCCACATTGCTCTTTACGACGAATCCTAAACTCAACGCGAGCATTTATGACCTGGAGCCACAGGTATATCATGGCAATGGATTCATTTATGAAAAGCTTGGTAACCTGAAATTCAAGATTTCACCTAAATCATTTTTCCAAACCAATTCTTACCAGGCTAAAAAACTCTACGATATCACCAAAGAATTTGCAGCACTGAATGGTACCGAAACAATTTATGATCTCTATTGCGGTACAGGTACCATCGGTCTTTATCTCAGTGATGTAGCAGGGAAGGTGATTGGAGTAGAAACGGTAGCAGATGCTATTGAAGACGCGAAGTACAATGCGGCGCTCAACAATGTTTCACATGCTGATTTCTTTTGTGGTGATGTCATCAATATTTGTAATGAAAAATTCTTCAGTGAGCATGGCAGGCCGGACGTGGTGATACTCGATCCGCCTCGCGCTGGGCTGCATGAAAAATTGGTAAATCGCTTACTGGAAGTACAACCACCAAGAATGGTATATGTCAGTTGTAATATTGCCACCCAGGCACGCGATCTGAATCTTTTCTCCGAAAAATATGAGATCAAGAAATTACAACCGGTTGGCTTGTTCCCTCAAACGCATCATATCGAATGTGTAGCTGAGTTAGAATTGAGAAAACAGGTACAATAATTATTCAGATTAAATACGCTGTATTTCACTCTGTACCACACAAACAAGCCCGTGTGATACTTCTTCGCATGATTCTATTAGAAATCAGCTACACAGAGTTTCACTGAGAGCCACAGAGAAGAATATGTGTGATTTCTCTGAGATACCTCTGGGTAATAAAATGATTGTATTTGCAAAGCAGAAACATAATCTAATACTTCCTTTCTCTTCGCAGTAAGACATCAGGACAATTCCTCCATCGTGGCAATACTAAAAGATTATTTAGGTACATTCGACCACAAATCACCCTCCCATGAACAAATTCACTTTTCTGACACTGATCTTGCTTTCAACCATTACATTATCCGCCCAAAAAAGAAAGACTCTGATCTCCGATCAGAAACTACATGCACCATTTCAAAAGGGATTGTCAGACTCTGCCTTACTGGATATTGTTCAACGACAAACCATCAAATATTTCTGGGACTTCGCACATCCCGTGAGTGGCATGGCCAGAGAGCGGAGCAATGTAACACCACTCTATGGACATGAGGTTGTAACACTTGGCGGAACCGGTTTTGGAGTGATGGCACTCATCGTGGGAGTAGAACGCGGATGGCTGGGAAGAGACACGGTCGTGAACCACCTGATAAAGATGACACGTTTTCTTCAAAAGGCTGATGCCTACCATGGTGTGTTTCCTCACTGGCTGAACGGTGCTACCGGCAAAACAATTCCATTCAGCAGGAAAGATGATGGCGCTGACCTTGTAGAACATTCCTTCCTGTTGCAAGGACTACTTACAGCAAGGCAATATTTTAATAAGGACAATCCTAAGGAAAGAGAATTGCGCAACAGGATCAACTCTCTCTGGAGAGAAACAGAATTTGATTGGTTCACACGCGATGGGCAAGATGTACTGTACTGGCATTGGAGCCCCAACAACGGATGGGCAATGAATTTTCCACTCAGAGGTTATATGGAAACACTGATCACCTATGTTCTCGCAGCCGGAGCACCCAACTATCCTGTGAGTGCCAAGGTATATCATAAAGGCTGGGCTGTGGGCAGGCACTTTCTAAACGGGAAAAAATTCTTAGGCTATACATTACCGTTAGGTCCGGATTTTGGCGGGCCACTATTCTTTGCGCATTACTCTTATCTCGGGCTCAGTCCAAAAGGTTTGAAAGACCGCTATGCTGATTATTGGGAGCAGAATGTAAACCAGACCCTGATCAACCGGGCATATTGCATTGAGAATCCGAAAAAGTTTGAAGGCTATGGCCCTGACTGTTGGGGGCTGACAGCAAGCGATGACTACAGAGGCTATGATGCCCACTCTCCTACTAATGATGATGGTGTGATCACGCCTACTGCGGCACTTTCTTCATTTCCATACACACCGGAATATTCTATGCAGGCGCTACGGCATTTTTATGAAGACCTTGGCCCAAAGCTTTGGGGTGAATATGGATTCAAAGACGCCTTCAGCATCACTCACAATTGGGTGGCTGATTCTTACCTCGCCATCGATGAAGGAACCATAGTGGTAATGATAGAGAATTACCGTTCCGGCCTGCTTTGGAATTTATTTATGAGTTGCCCGGAAGTAAAAGACGCACTGAAGAAACTTGATATTACCAGCCCTTATTTCAAGAATTAAAATAAAAAGACCCATTACTATTTTTGTTATGAAAAATATTTTTGCACTATTCATTTTTCTTTTTTCTGCCTTTACAGCTTCTGCCCAGGAATACACATCGTACCAAAAAAAACTTTTCATTTCCGGCAAGGACACAATTCCCTATCGGCTGTTATTTCCCGAAAATTACAATTCTAAAAAAGCCTACCCACTGGTCTTATTTCTGCATGGTGCTGGCGAGCGTGGTAATGATAATGAAAAGCAATTGCTGCATGGCGGCAACTTATTTCTGAAAGATTCCATCAGGAAAAACTTCCCTGCGATCGTTGTCTTTCCACAATGCAGTGCAGACAGCTATTGGAGCAACATCATTCCGAAATATGACAGTACAGGTAAGCGCATTGGATTTGTATTCAGCGATGGGGGTACACCCACCAAGGCAATGAGATTGTTGCTTGAATTGTTTCAACGACTGCACAAGGATTATAAAATTGATAAGCATCGGCAATATGCAGGTGGATTGAGTATGGGTGGTATGGGCACCTTCGAAATTGTCAACAGGAAGCCCGGAATATTTGCTGCCGCTTTTGCTATATGTGGCGGAGCCAATCCGGAAACTGCAACTAATATTTCTTCCACAGCATGGTGGATTTTTCATGGATTGAAAGACGATGTAGTGAATCCTCAATACAGTATAGAGGTGGCCAATGCTTTGAAAGAGGCAGGTGCTGATATCAAACTGACACTTTACCCGGAAGCCAATCATAACAGTTGGGAAAGTGCTTTTGCAGAGCCAGACTTGTTGCCATGGCTATGGCGGCACCAGTTAAAATAAACACCATGATCAAACTATTTTTTCCTGTTGTACTTACATTTTGTTTTTATTCAACTTATTGCCAGCAACGACAATCCACCTATTGCAACCCGATCAATATAGACTACGGCTATACTCCCATCCCTAATTTCACAAAGTGGGGAAAACACAGAGCCACTGCTGATCCTGTAATTGTAAACTACAAAGGGGATTACTATTTATTCAGCACCAACCAATGGGGATATTGGTGGAGTAATGACATGCTCAACTGGCATTTTATTTCAAGAAAATTTCTGAGACCATGGAATAGCGGTTATGATGAATTGTGTGCACCTGCTGTCGGAATAGTGGGTGATACGATGATTGTATTTGGAAGTACCTACACGCAAACTTTTACACTTTGGATGAGCACCAACCCAAAAGCAAATGAATGGAAACCCTTAATCGATAGTTTTGCGTTTGGTGGATGGGATCCTGCTTTTTTTACAGATACCGATGGTAAATTATATATGTACAATGGCAGCAGTAATCAGTATCCATTGTATGGAGTAGAACTCGACAGGAAAACATTTCTGCCAATCGGGAGTCGCACTGAACTTTTCATGCTGGCGCCCTGGAGATACGGATGGCAGCGGTTTGGTGAACACTACGACAATACCTTCCTTGATCCATTCATTGAGGGTGCATGGATGACGAAGCATAATGGAAAATATTATTTACAATATGGCGCTCCCGGCACAGAATTCAGTGGTTATGCCGACGGAGTGGCTGTAAGTGACACACCTCTGGGTAACCGTTTCATACCACAGTCACTTCCCTTTTCATATAAACCGGGAGGCTTTGCAGTAGGTGCAGGGCATGGTGCTACTTTTACGGACAATCATGGCCGTTACTGGCATACAAGTACCATTCGGATATCAGTAAAAAACAATTTTGAAAGGAGAATTGGCATCTGGCCTGCAGGGTTTGACAAAGATGGAATGATGTATATGGATGGTGCGTTTGGCGATTACCCACATTACCTGCCGGGAAGAAATTTATCACACGATGGCAATGAAATGCCCGGTGCCACCTATACGGGTTGGATGCTTTTGAATTACAAAAAACCTGTTACAGTTTCTTCCACGCTTGGCGGCTACCATTCCAACAATGCTGTGGATGAAGATATCAGGACCTACTGGAGTGCGGCTACCGGCAATAAAGGAGAATGGATCCAAAGCGATCTTGGAGAAGTAAGTACAGTGAATGCTATCCAGATCAACTATGCAGATCAGGACGCTGAATTTCTTGGAAAGACTCTAGGCAAGTACCATCAGTATAAATTGTGGCAATCTGACGATGGTAAAAAATGGAAAATACTCATTGACAAAAGCAACAACAAAACTGACATCCCTCATGAGTATGTGGAATTACCGGAACCTGTAAAGACACGATTCCTAAAGCTTGAAAACATCCACATGCCAACTGGAAAGTTTGCCATAAGCGGCTTCCGTGTTTTTGGGAAAGGCAACGGCAACCCTCCTGACTCAGTAGAAGACTTCATCGTATTGCGAACAGAAAAAGACAAACGTAGCGCCTGGCTCAAATGGCAACCTGTGGCAAATGCTTATGCGTATAATATCTACATCGGTGAAGCGCCGGATAAACTGTACAATTGCATCATGGTTTATGATGCTAACGAATACTGGCTGAAAACACTTGATCTGACGAAGCCCTATTATTTTACCATCGAAGCGATTAACGAAAATGGCGTATCTCCACGCAAAACTCCCGTCCGAATAGAATAGTTGTAGGTTCTACTTTTCACCCGGCAAAATGGAAGTTACAACAAGACAGGTGACAATTATTGGACAGGTTTTTGCGCGACTTTCTCTTCTAATAACTTCTTTTGTTTCGCAATTTCATCCACCTGTTTTTCCTGGTCTTTCTTATTTACGGACAGGTCATCCTGGTAATCTTTGATCTTCTTCTCTATCTTGGATTGTTCCTTTCTCAGGTCATCTAATTTCTTTTCTGCTTTAGCTACCTCATCAGTTTGTGCGGCTACGGCAAGATTGTATGCTTCCAGGTTGAAATCTCCCTGGAAACTATTCATAAAAGATATAGTGCTGGGTGACATAGTAACATCGGCTACAATCTTTGATCCTTTTACTTTACCATCCGGCACCTCACCTGGCTTGGCGGTGATGATGGTAACCAATGACTGGTCTTTTTCCTTCCTGCTCTTTCTTTCCACTTTTATGAAGACATCCTGTGCGTCAACAGGGTCAAGATTTTTTAGCTTCACATTTCTATACACCAAAAAGCCTTTTGATTTTTCTGCGCTGTATCCTTCACTTTTGAGTTTATTCTTAATAATGTCTTCAGTATTGTCCGGAGGAAGATTGAACTCCAAAACATAACAAGGATATTTCTGCCCGTTATATTCCACATTAGATTTCATAGGTTCCTGTGCAAATGCAAATCCTGAAAAGAACAAAATGCTGATTAAGGTAAATAGGTATCTCATGTTGTATAATTTTAGAATAAAGATACTATCAACAAGCAAAATTGACACATCCGAGAAATATAACCGTAGGCGATCTCAATCCCTGATCAACAATTTTTTAAAGTCGGAACTATCCCCTGAAAACACATTGAAGTCCACAGGTGCTTTGATACCATTTACACGGCCGGTTTCACTGTGTTGCCAGAATGCCCATTCATTAGTAATACGTGGCTGATCAGGCTGCAGGTAATGTGCTATCCATAAAGGATACTTTTCAAATCCTTTACCGAAGTTTTTTGCATAAAATGAAATATTGGTATAGATGAAAGGTGTTACTCCATAATGCTTCTCCACAAGATCGAGCCAAATCTTCACGTCTCTTTGCATTTGCGATACGGACAGCCTGCCCTGTCGTTCCACATCCAATACCGGGGGCAGATCACCTGCCGAAAAATCTACGTTCTCAATAAAGTTAGCCGCCTGTTTAGCAGGATCTCTACCGGGCACAAAAAAGTGGTAAGCTCCGCGTGTAACACCATACTTCCGGCTCTGCCTCCAGTTCCTGTTGAATTGCCTGTCTTCTCTTGTGATGCCCTCCGTGGCTTTGATAAATGCAAACCCGATTTTCACCCCTTTGGATTCCATATTCTTCACTTCCTCCCAATTGATGGTTTCCTGGTACCAGCTCACATCTATTCCATGGATGGTATATCCTGATGGAATGGTTATCTCAAAGCCCGGGTAAAAAATATGTGGTTTTACAAAAAAGACAGTAATTACAAAAAATGCAATCAGTGCAGAAAAGCACAACCAAACAAAAATTTTGAGGTATTTAAATCGTTTCTTTTTCCTTTTGGCCACCGCCAAATATAGTTACAAACCTTTTTTTATTTTAAATACTTTACTAAATCCATCATCAGTTGTAACCTTAAGCACATAAATCCCCGATGCAAGTGTTTGTGTATTTACCGCAGCGTTCAGGGATCCATTGACGGAGTACACATTCTTTTTTACCAACCTGCCATTCATGTCGAAAAACTGCACCAGCATTTTTGTTTCTTCAAATCCATTCGCATGGATATTCAGCAAATCGATTACAGGATTAGGAAATAGAACCAAAACCGACTGTCCGTTTGGCTTTTCAATTTTTTTCACTTCATTCCCTTTTGTAATCAACCAATAATCCGGATCCACTCTGAGAGAGTCCGGCAAAAAGGAACTTTTCAAATAGAAAATCTGCCCGTTGAATTCAGGATGAATCGTTACATCATTTACCCCGGTTCCTGACATGAATCTTAAAGGCAAAGGCAAATGAAAATACTTTACCGATGGATCAGATGTAGTTTGATTGACACGAACCCCAATCAAACCATCCCGCTGCTGCCACCATTCTACCTTGTATGACGGGTACCCTTGTCCGTAAAACCATTCATTGAAAAAATAATCCAACTTCTGGCCAGAAGTTTCTTCAAGATGCCGCTGCAGATCTGTAGTAACTGCAAATCCATACGCCAACTGCGGATCATTCAAATAGGCTCTTACGCCTCTGAAAAAAGTAGTGTCTCCGAGGATCAGACGAAGCATATACAACAAGTGCTCTCCTTTATAGTAGGTCAGGCGACTATTAAATATTCTTGATACTTTGGTGGTGTCATCAACAAATACACTCCCGTTAGGTATAGAGGTGATATATTCAATTTCTACTTTTCGTCCTGGGATTGTTCTTTCCGGGTATTTCAACTCCCTGTATAGACCCGACATGAAAGTTGCAAATCCTTCGTTGAGCCATATATCTTCCCAACTCCTGCAGGTAACTTTATCACCAAACCACTGATGGGCCATTTCGTGTGCCACAAGGATTTCATCGGGCCATGAAATAAACGTAGATGTCTGGTGCTCTTCCCCGCCTCCAAACCCAAATTGAACGTGCCCGTATTTCTCCCTGATAAACGGGTAAGGCCCTACCAAATCTGAAAAGAATTTCATAGCATTATATGCCCTCTGAATTTCCTGTTTGAATACCCACAGGTTCTCAGGATAGCAGAAGGTCTGCATCATCAGGGGTCCACCAGATACATCCCATTCATTTACAAATTCTGTATAGTTGCTTACCGCCATGCATACTAAATAAGTAGCGATCGGATACCTGTGCTTCCAATGAGTGGTCTTCATACCACCACTAACAGTTTGTTGTACACGTAAACCATTAGAGACAGAAGAGTAAATATCAGGCGTAGTGATGTACACATCTATTGAGTCTGCCTTATCCTGAAGTCCATCTTTGCATGGCCACCAGTCTCTGCTGCCATAAGGCTCACTAAGTGTCCATAAAATAGGTGCACCACTATGAGAAGATGTAACAAAAGAGCCAAACCCGTTTACAGGTGGTTTGCCATGATAAAAGACTGTAACAGTGTACTGCTCCAAGGCAGGTATAGTAGTGCCAAATTCGATTTTCAGAACATTGTCTGAATGTTGGAAGCTCAATTTTAAATCACCGGATAATACACTATCAACGGTCAGAGAATCTATGAGGTCTAAAGCAATCTCCGAGGCTTCGGTAGTAGTCTGAAAGCTGATACCGACATCACCACTTATATATTGAACAGAAGGGTCAACCGTCCAATTGCAATTATAATGATGGACGTTAAAATTCTGGGAAGCACCACTTCTTTTAGTGGCAAATTCTCCCATGGCACGGTAATTGCCTAATTGGGGTAATACTTGCTGAATTTCGTAGTCTAAGGGTAAGCTATTTTGAGCATAGGAGGTTGAAAAAGAAATGGTTAACACCATAAATATCCATTTCATTGTTGCTTCTTTTAACAGATTAATTGTTTGAAACACTTGCATTAATGACATGGGAACGGTAAATTTGCAAATCTTATTGTCAAAAATACTTCTTCCCATTTACTTCCGCACTGCGCGGACCCTTTTATAATCCCTAGCCTACGGAAAAAGAGTTGTTGTAATAGCGTGAAATAATTATTTGATCTTGAAAACTTTGAGTTTTATGAAAAAGCTTCAATCAAAGAGTTTATTAACGTTGATTATAATTTTAATTATAATTGGCATTTCTACCACTTCCGCCACCAGGTATATTGGCACCCAGAGTAAAGTGGTATTAGACTCAACGATTAAAAAGGATTCCTCGGATAGTACGAGCAGCCTTTACACTATTGATAATCCTAACAGGGTGATATATCCGGAAATTCTTCGGGAACACCGGGAGGAAAGCAAAGCCTACATCAAGAAATATATGCACAAAGAAAGAGAATATATTAAACTGATGTTTCGCCGGGGCAAATCGTACATGCCTATTGCTGAGAGAATTCTGGACAAATATGATGTTCCTCCTGAATTCCAGGTGTTGCCTGCATTAGAATCTAATTTCAATGCTCATGCTGTGTCACCGGCAGGCGCTGTTGGTTACTGGCAGTTCATGCCTGAACTGGCACGTGAATACGGACTTAAGATCGGTGGCAAATATGATGAACGAAAAAACTTCACAAAGAGTACTATCGCTGCTGCTAAATTCTTCCGCGATCAACTCGAGCAATATAATGACGATCCTCTGCTTGTAGTAGCTGCCTATAACAGCGGCCCCGGCCGGGTGAATTATGCTATTCGCAAAAGTGGTGCAAAGGACCCGGATTATTGGAAAATCAAAGCATATCTCCCTGCTGAAACCCGCAGGTTCGTAATGAATTTTCTGGCACTTAATGTCATCCGAACCAACTATGACATGTTCCTGAAAAAAAATATCGACTTTGATGAGCCTGCTACAATCCAAATTGCAAGTAATGATTCTACAAAAAATGAAGTAGCGGACTCAAAACCTAAATTGTGATTTTTCACTTCAACTATTTAAGAAATGCTGCTCCTCAACGGGCAGCATTTTTTCGTTGAAGGGTTTATCTGAAAATCAACTCTGCCCTCTCTGTTTTCAATTGAATTTTTCACTTGCAAATGGAATTCTTAGATTTAAGCCTTATTAGAAAATAAAATTACTCTCAGTTGAAGCTACTTTTCAAAAATTTTCCGCTTATAATATTTCTGCTTATAATGAATGGGCCGCTCAAAGCGGAAGACACACTTCGTGTAGGTATTGCCGGTAGTAGCCCATTTGTAATAGACACTACAACAGATACAGGGATCTCGCTGGAGATTTGGGATGCCCTGGCAGAAAAAATGCAATGGCAATACAGAAAAGTTTATTTTGAAGATGTGCCGCAGGCATTGACTGCAATAGAACAGGGAGCTATTGATGCGATAGCTGGCCCTGTAAGCATCACATCAGAAAGAGCCGAGAAAGTAAGTTTCACTCAACCCTACTTCCAATCCTCACTTTCTATACTTTCCAGGCAGGATGAATTTTCATTATGGCAACGGATAGCGCCTTTCTTTACAAAGAAATTCTTTATTGCTGTTTGCATATTTCTATTCATTCTTGCTATAGTTGGTGCTATGCTTTGGCTTGCAGAACGCAAGGAGAATAAGGAACAATTTACAGACAAACCACTTTCGGGGATACTCAACGGCATGTGGTGTGCCATCGTAACCATGACTACGACCGGATATGGAGACGTTACCCCAAAAACGCTGGGAGGCCGGGCTATCGCAAGTATTTGGATGGTAACATCTCTTATCTTCGCCACTACCATGATAGCCGGAATAGCAAGCACTGTTACACTTACCGGTCTATCCACCTCTACGATTAAAACTTCAGAAGAATTAAGATCAAAACCCGTGGCCGTCATCAAAGGGTCACCTGCTGAAGACTTCTTAAGAGATCATGGGGGCAATGCTATTTATAGCGAAGACATGGATCAATGCATTAGTTTATTGATAGCCAAAAAGGTCGACGCTGTGTTGTATGACAGGCCACAATTGCAATACTACCTGCAACAACATCCATCAACTAATCTCGTATTATCCGCAGGAGAGTTTGACCGCCAGGGATACGGATTTGCTTTCCCGGTAGAAGATACTTTATTGCATCAAATAAATATAAGCCTACTCGATTTGAAAGAATCAGGCAAGATACAGACCATTACATCAAACTGGCTGGGGTCACAAAAAGGGCTGTAGTCAAAACATTCACCGGCTTACAACCAATATTTTTTATTTTTGGTAATTACCCAATACCAAAATATGCAAAAGTTATTTCTCACACTCAGTTCATTAATTTTATTTTCTGCGCTCAACGCCCAATCCTATAAAAAAATTCATCAACAGGCAATTGTAACCGATTCGCACAACGACATCATCAGCACTTGCATTGAAAGAGGTTATTTATTTGATTCTGACCTTTCGGGAAAAACCCACAGTGACCTCGCCCGCATGAAAAAAGGAGGATTAGATGTGCAGGCCTTTTCTATTTTTTGTGGTGGTGATCAAAAGAATCCTTACCAGTTTGCAAACAGGGAGATTGATACTCTTTATGCATGGGTGAAAAGAAACCCTTCAAAAATGCAGATTGTAACCAATCCAGGAGAATTGACAGAGGCAGTACAATCAAAAAAATTAGGCTGCATGATAGGTGTGGAGGGCGGACACATGATAGAAAATGATTTAGGCAAATTGGACAGCCTTTACGCGCGGGGTGTACGCTACATGACATTGACCTGGAACAACAACAATGATTGGGCTACCAGTGCCGAATATGAATCAGGTAGCCAGAGAAAAAATGGAGCCGTTGATACTACCTCTCAAAAAAAGGGATTATCAGAGTTTGGGAAGAAAGTAGTACAGCGCATGAATGAGTTGGGGATGATGGTGGACTTGAGCCATGTAGGTGAACAAACTTTTTGGGACGCAATAAAAATATCCACAAAGCCTGTATTGGTTTCTCACAGTGATGCCTATTCGTTGTGCCCTGTTTTTCGAAATTTGAAAGATGATCAGATCGTCGCGGTTGGAAAAAATGGGGGTGTTATTGACATCAACTTCTATGCACTCTTCTTAGACAGCACTGCCGGAAAAAAGCTTTCAAGGTACCTGACCGAACATAAAGCTGAAAAAGATTCATTAAAAAAAGCAGGTATGTCAGAAGATCAGGCCGAAGATTTCATTGCAAAAAAATACAGGAAGGAAGTTGAGGACATAAAAGCTCCCTTCCAATTAATATTTGACCACATGGAACATATCATCAAACTTGCAGGTATCGACCATGTTGGATTAGGCGGTGACTTTGATGGCATTAACGTCACGCCCCAAAAACTCACTGATGTAACGAAGTACCCTCTGATCACTAAAGAACTTGTAAAACGCGGATATTCAAAAGAAGACATTTTCAAAATACTTGGAGGTAATTTCATCCGGGTCTTTAAAGCAAACCAGGCAGGTGTAGTTTCCAAATAAATATTCTATCCATGAAGAAAGTAATTTTCATAATAACTTTTTTGTTGCCATGTAGTTTGCTTGCGCAACCATTCACCACCAAAGAAATTTCCCGGTGGAATCAACAAGCGAAACAAGTTACTATCATCAGGGACCATTTTGGCATTCCACATGTATATGGTAATACGGATGCAGATGCGGTATTCGGACTGATGTATGCTCAATGTGAAGATGACTTTCCGAGAGTGGAAAGAAATTATATTGACAAATTAGGAAGGCTTTCTGAAGTGGATGGTATTTCCAGCCTCTATGACGATCTGCTCACAAAATTGGTAATCGATTCGGTCGCGGCAGTAAAAGATTATATGAATGCACCGGTATGGTTGAAAAAATTGTGTATCGCATTTGCAGACGGCATCAACTATTACCTATATAAACATCCTGAAGCAAAACCAAAATTGCTGAATCGTTTCGAACCCTGGTTTCCTATGTTGTGGACAGACGGCAGTATTGGCGCTATTAGTACGGCAGGATTAGGAGCACGGGATTTGAAAAATTTCTATTCTGAAAAAAAGGAGTCTGTTTCAATTACCCCCAAACAATTAGAAGAACGGCCTACCGGGTCCAACGGTTTTGCTTTTTCTCCAAAGATCACTGCATCCAAGAATGCCATCTTATACATTAATCCTCATGTCACATTTTATTTCAGACCAGAGGTGCATATTGTCAGTAAGGAAGGGCTGAATGCGTATGGGGCTGTTACCTGGGGTCAATTTTTTGTTTACCAGGGATTCAATGAACAATGCGGATGGATGCATACCAGCAGCTATGCCGATGTATCTGACGCCTATATCGAAAATGTTTCTGAAAAAGATGGAAAGCATTTCTACCAATACGATGGTAAGGAACTTCCTGTAAAAGAAAAACAATTCACGATCTCCTACCTGGAAGACGGCTCACAAAAACAAAAAACTTTCACTGCTTATTTTACAGGACATGGCCCCATATTGGGAATACAAAATGACAAATGGATTTCTGTAAGATCAGACAACCGTAATATCAAAGGACTGATACAAAGCTGGAAACGCACCAAGGCAAAGAGTTTTGCAGAATATCAGAAGATCATGGACCTTCTGGCGAATGCATCTAACAATACTGTATATGCGGACGCAGAGGGCAACATCGCCTACTGGCATGGAAATTTTATACCAAAGAGAGATCCAACTTACGATTGGAATGAACCCGTTGATGGTACTACTTCCAAAACAGAGTGGAAGGGATTGACGACAGTACAGGAATCCATTCATATCTACAACCCACCAAACGGATGGATAGAGAATTGCAACAGCACACCATTCACGGCTGCCGGTCCTTACAGTCCGAAAAAATCTAACTACCCTGCTTACATGGCTACTGAAGGCCAGAATTTTCGCGGAGTGAATGCCATCAGGATATTGCCGCAAGAAAAAAGTTACACCATTGATAAGGTCATCGCAAAGGGTTATGACACCTACCTCACAGCCTTCGAAGTTTTGATACCACGACTGATCCGGGCATCAGAAGAAATCACAATTGACAGCATCAAAAGAGAAATTGCAGAACCCATCAACATTCTCAAACAATGGAATTACAGAGTCGGGAAAAACTCGGTGGCAACTACGCTTGCCATCTATTGGGGAGAAAAAATATTACCAGCCATTTATCGTACTAACGTTGAAGAAGGAGAAGATAATGATATCGTGGGCAAGACGCACGAGTATATCGCGCATGTACCATCAGAACAATTAATTGCAGCCTTGACAACAACGATGCATGAATTGGAAAAAAAGTTTGGTTCATGGCAAATGGAATGGGGCAAGGTTAACCGGTTTCAAAGGATCAGCGGTGATATCGAAAATCAATTTGATGATTCAAAAGACAGTTATGAAGTTCCTTTTGTATCTTCTACCTGGGGCATGCTTCCATCATATAGCAGCCGTACTTTTCCGGGAACAGTAAAACGCTATGGCGTGAATGGCAATAGTTTTATCTGTGCAGTGGAATTCGGGAAGCGGGTCAGAGCAAAGAGTTTGCTGGCCGGAGGAGAAAGTGGTCACGCTGATTCAACTCATTTCTTTGACCAGGGAGAAATGTATTCAGAAGGAAAATTTAAGGATGTACTTTTTTATAAAGAGGATGTAATGAAACATATAGAAAAGAAGTACCATCCGGGAGATTAGATGAAAATTATTCTTTAAAAAAAAACCTGCAAATCAAATTGCAGGTTTTTCTTGTTCTAATTAATTTGGATTTAAAGCGGGTTCTGTACGCAAGCTTTATTAGCATTCAACTCATCCTTGGGGATCAGGAACTGCCAGATATTTCCGCCCGCCGGCACAGACATTACACTTGCCACACTGGCTACTACATTTGCCCCGGTTCTGTCAAGTGGCAAATTCAGGCGTTTAAGGTCATAAAATCTGAAGCCTTCGCCCCACAGTTCAGCTCTGCGTTGCAACATGATTTCATCTATCAAATCCTGACCTGTGTTTGTTGACAACACATAAGAAGGATCTCTGTTTACAGCCAATGTGTACAATGCCTGTTGTGCTTCTGCATCTTTGCCACCTTGTCTTGCTAATGCTTCCGCTTCTATAAGGTACATTTCTGCTACTCTCATTAATGGTACATCACCAATACTGCTTCCACTTCCGGAAGGTGCAATGAATTTCCGATTCATATACTTGAAACGGCTCCCCCCCGGAGGCACTGGGAACTCAGAGCTATTTGTCCCTGTCGGATCCCACAATTTCTTCCTGATATCAGTTGCAGAAATTGTATTGTAAAGTGCAGAATTTATACACTTAGGAGCGCTTCTAATATTAGTGGAGTTAAAATTAGCAGACATATAAGCAAAGAAAGAGTAGAAATAAGTAGTCTGATCCTGTACCTGGTGCGAGCCCCACATCCACTCCGGATTTTTATAATCATTAAATCCACCCAGATATTGGGTATTACTCATAAGGCTCAAGCCCTGCCTTGCATCTTTTGCAAACTGAGCTGCAGTTGTATAATCCTGCATTGCCATCGCTACTCTTGCTCTCATACCTTTGGCAACGTTCACATTGATGTGTGAAGCATTAGCACGGGCTGGAGCACCAGTAAGGTTCGAAATAGCATCTGTAAGATCCTTAACTATTTGGGTATAGGTTTCTTCAACTGTAGCACGAGCAATTTCTTCCTTTGTCGGCACTAATACAAGTGACAACCCCAGTCCAGAATTTGCTCCGCCTTTCACATAGCGCTCCCCGAATAACTGAATCATTTGGAAATAAGCCCATCCTCTATAAGCAAGTGCCTCACCCCTGATTACCTTCTTTTCAGATTCCGGCCCTTCTGCCTGATCAATATTTGCAATTATCATGTTTGCATTCGTGATGAGGTCATAATAGAACTGGAATTCAAAAAAGGAAGTCCATGAGTTTTCATTACGATGATCAAGCCATTGGTAAGTACTGATAAACCAACCGTTACCTCTGCCGGGGAAAACAAGATCTTCCCCCAACACATCCATGTCTATCATATTCTTACTTTGACCGCCCTGATCCTGACGGCTATTATACTGGATGTAAAGGCTTCTGTGCATCCCATTGATAGCCACCATTGCATTCTTGGTAGTCTTAAAAATATCCTGGTCACTTACGGAACTGTTTGGAGTCGTTTCCAGGTAGTCCTTATTACATGCCGGCAGAACAAATGCTGATATCAGCAATAACGCCAGCGTATTTCTTACAAATTGTTTCATGAGCTTTCAATTAAAAATTAACGTTGATTCCCGCGGTGATAATACGCGCCGGTGTATAGACATTGGAGTTTGTACCACTAAAACTCTGGTTGATGTTTGTTCCTTTCCTGTGAGAGAACAGGTAAACATTTTCAGCTCCGAGAAATATACTTGCATTTCGTGCATTGATCTTGTTTGTCAACAAAGAAGGTATTTCGTATGACAGTGTTATTGACCGTACATTCAGGAAGGAAGAATTAGTGAGCCACCTGTCTGAAGCTGCATCAAATATACCGATTGCACTGTTTTGCAACCTGGGAACATTTGTGATATCACCTGGTTTTTGCCATCTCTTCAGCATGTCAATATGCATAGCGGCACCATAGTTACCAGCACCCATCAAACCTGCATAAGTGTTATCATACACCAATCCTCCAATTTGATACTGCACAAGGAAATTCAGGGAGAATCCTTTGTAGGTAAATGTATTTTCAATACCACCAAACAGGTCAGGTATTGCGCTTCCGGCATAATGATATTTCGCATTATTAATGTCCGTTGTTACCGTATCCGGAGCACCTTTCCCGTTATCAATAAGGCGTACACCTGATCCCGTTGTGATATTTGCTACATACAATGCTGCTCCATCCTGTGGATCTACACCATACCAATCGCGTAACCAATAATCATAAATAGACCTGTTTTTTGCAAGTTTTTTCGTGCCACTGATCTGTTCCGGGTTTTCAGGAGGCATTTTTGTGATCCTGTTTTTAACGGTACTGGAGTTTACCTTTAACTGCCAGGAGAAATCTCTTGTCTTTACTACTGAACCGTTCAACTCCACCTCTATACCTTTATTGTACATATTTCCGATGTTCGTTGGGATTTCAAATCCTCCGGTTGAAATTGGTGTCTGTACATCAAAGATCAATCCTGATATCTGCCTGTTGTAATACTCTATCGAACCACTCAACCTATTCTTGAACAAACTGAAATCGATACCGAGGTCAAATGGATTACTGCTTTCCCATGTGATCAATGGATTCGGCAGTTGGGATTGGAGGGCTCCTGCTTCATCTGCATTATTATATCCCAGGCTATAAAGACTCTGGTATGCGTAGTAAGTTCCTACAGCATCATTACCTAATTCACCATAAGAGCTCCTTAATTTCAGGGAAGAAATCCATCCTATCTGATTAATAAATCTCTCTTTATCCAACCTCCACCCAAATCCAACACCATAGAAATTGGACCATCTAACATCTTTAAAAAAGCGGCTGTTTCCATCTCTTCTGAAGTTGGCACTGACAAAATACTTGCCATCAAAATCATAGTTCATACGTCCGAAATAACTTTCAATTCTATATTCTGATTTCGAAGATGAAAGAGAATTGATTGTTGAGAAATTCGGGAATTCAATACTTCCTTCCAATACTTCTCCCTGTTTAGATCCTGACAATGACCAATAAGTATAATCATAATTTTCATGACCTACAGTTGCTCCTACATTATGTACATCGAACTTCTTGCTGAAATCCAGTACCTGGTTAAAGGTGTAGCTCAAAGTCTTTTGATTTGCCTTGCTGGCTCTACCCGCAGGCGCACCATCACCTACCTTAGTGTTTTCATAAGAAGCAGAGTTGTAGTCTGTCAGGTCTGCACCGATGTTCGTTGTAAACTTAAGCCATTTAGTGAAAAATAGCGTTGTATATCCACGACCACTCAATGTATTTCTCCTGAAATCGTTGACATTGAGTTTTGTTTCTTCTACCACGTGGCGTCCCGGCTTAGCTCCTGAAGGCCTGTTGGGAATACCATAAGGCATAGCACCAAAGTTTCCAAGATCGTAAAATCTTTGCCCATTTTCATCCAGCAGGTATTCACCAGTTGTCATATTATGTGCGTACACCGGATAAATAGGCCCGATGTCTCTTGTGAAATAGAAAGGATTAACGTAACCTGTGCTGCTTCCATCACTGGCCTGGTTGGATTTATTAATGGATGTCGAAATATTGATTCCGGACTTGATCCATTTTTGAGGTTGAGTATTCAGATTCAATCTCCCTGAAAACCTTCTCCAGTCTGAGCGGATAAGAAATCCTTTCTCATCAAGAAAACTAAATGAACCAAGATAATCAGATTTGTCATTTCCTCCTGTATAGGTCACGGCATATTCTTTTCTATTACCTGTCCTGATCAATTCTTTTGTCCAGTCAAGATCGTCAGGATACAACAATTCTGCATTTGGATTCAATTTTCCATCTACTCGTACAATGTCATTGTCTGCAATTCCCTTGAATGGATTGTAGGCTAGTTCATTTTTGATGCCGTTGGTAGCATTAAGGGCTGCCTGGTCTGGTGTTTGACCAGTGCCAGTCTTTGGATAAATCAGAGAGTTCTTCAGTGCCTCCCACATCAGTGGATAATAATCATAAGCTCCGACTCTCTCATATTCAGGAATTCCTCTTGTGCTGAAGCCCTGAGTTGCTTTGACGGACAGGTTGTTCTTGTTCTTGCTTCCTTTCCTGGTAGTGATCATGATTACACCGTTTGATGCACGGCTACCCCATAGTGCTACAGTAGCTGCGTCTTTAAGAGTAGTAATCGTTTCAATATCTTCAGTACTGATATTGGCCATTCCTCCATCGTAGGCAATTCCATCTACCACGATTAGTGGCCCATCACTGGCTCCAATAGAACCGAAACCACGGATTCTAATCCCCGGAGAACTACCAGGACTACCACCTGCAGCAGTAGTCTGCACACCTGGCCCCGTAGCAACCAGTGCGTTTAAAGGATTTAACAATGGCTTGTTCTTGAAATCATCAAATGTGATCTGGTTTGCAGATCCTGTAAAATCTCCTTTCTTTACCTGGCCGTAAGCTACCACGATAACTTCTTCCAGGTTTTTGTCTTCTCTGCTAAGTGTAATGTTGATAACATTACTTGTCGGAATTTCAACTTCTTTTGTCGCCATTCCAACCAGGGAAAACACGAGTTTTTTTGCATTAGATGGCACTGTAATGGAGAAGTGCCCTTCAGCATCCGTGAGGGTGCCGGTTTTACTTGCAGGTATTGTTACTGTCACGTCCGACAATGGTCCGCCATTGTCATCTGTAACCCTTCCCTGCACTTTCTTTTGAGCTGACAACTGTATTGAAAAAGCAAATACAGCCACCAGGAAAAATAGAACTTTCCTCATAAGTCACTTGGTTTTGTTTTTTAATAAAAATAAAAGCGCCAAAAACTTCTTGCTTGAAAAAATTTTTGGCACTTGGCGAAGATAGGATTATTTCTATACTGGCAAAATTAATTTGCTTAAAACAAGCCTCATTAAATTTCCCAATTGATTCCCAACTCACATACACTTAAAAAAAAGGTACATTTGTTTCACTCTTTATAAAATACTTATGAATTTACTCAAAGACAAAGTCGCCATCGTAACAGGCGGCAGCAGGGGAATCGGGGAAGCTATTGCAAAGAAACTTGCAGCCAACGGAGCCAGCGTTGCATTCACTTATGTAAGCAGTGATGAAAAAGCTAAAGCATTGGAAAATGAATTATCAGCTCTGGGTGTGAAAGCAAAAGCTTATAAGAGTAATGCTTCAATTTATGTTGATTGCGAAGCAATGGTCAATGATGTGATCAAAGAGTTTGGTAAGATAGATATATGTGTAAACAATGCGGGTATCAGTCGCGACAACCTCTTGCTTCGAATGACGGAAGAACAATGGAGTGAAGTGATTCAAATCAATCTTTCCAGTGTTTATAATATGACGAAGCAGGTAATCAAACCAATGATGAAAGCGAGAACCGGAAGCATTATCAACATGAGTTCTATCATTGGCATGAAAGGAAATGCAGGGCAGAGTAGTTATGCAGCAAGTAAGGCTGGCATTATCGGTTTCACAAAATCTATTGCAGCGGAATTAGGAAGCAGAAATATTCGTTGCAATGCAATTGCTCCCGGTTTTATTGAAACAGACATGACACATTACCTGAAAGAAGGAGAAGCAGCAACTGCTTTCCTTTCAAAAATTCCATTGGGAAGATTTGGCCATGCCGAAGAAGTAGCCAATGTTACTTTGTTTCTTGCATCAGAACTGAGCAGCTATGTAACTGGACAGGTGATCAGTACGTGTGGAGGGTTGAATATGTGAGGTGAATTTTGATTGATGATTGAATCTCAATGGGTATTCTGCAGTAGGAAGAGAAGTGAAAAGTGAAAAGTGAAGAGTGATCCACCGCGGCGGAATGTATTTTGAATAGCGAATTGTTCCCAAAGAAGTAAAAAGTAAAAGGGGAAAGTAGCGAAGGAACAAACAGACTCTCACGACTTTGCTAAACCTGAAACCTGAAACTCGAAACTCCTAAACCCTCTAAACATTCTAAACCATAACATGGAGACATACTACAAACTTTTAAAGGACAACAAGGAATGGGCAGCATCGCAGGTAAAAGAAAATCCTGAATACTTTAACCGATTGTCATCCATTCAAAAGCCGGAAATCCTTTGGATAGGATGTAGTGATAGCCGGGTGCCTGCAGACAGAATTACTGGAACAGAACCAGGTGAGATCTTTGTACATCGCAATATCAGCAACATGGTGATCCCTACCGATCTGAATCTGCTTAGCGTATTGCAATTTGCAGTTGAAGTGCTTCACATAAAACACATCATCGTATGCGGTCATCACAACTGTGGTGGTATTGCTGCCGCTATGCGGCCAGAAAGCCATGGGTTGATGGATCAGTGGATATGGAACATTAAGAATGTGTATAGAATGCACCGTGATGAAATAGAAGCATTGCCAACTCCGGAGGAACGTAAGCATCGCCTGACCATCCTCAATGTACAGGAGCAGGTGATGAATCTTTCAAAAACTTCGATCATTCAAAAAGCATGGCTCGAGCAAAAATTGCCACACCTGCATGGATGGGTTTATGACGTGAGGGATGGAATCATTCATCCGGTATTTGAAATGCCTTACGGCACAGAAATTGATCCTATTTACCAGCTAAACAACCTGCCTGTAAAATAAGAGATGAAGCAGATTGGTAACATATTGAAAAAGGTCTTTTCCTTTTTATTCGTTCACAAGAAGGAATGTTGTAAGTAATTTCTATTTATTGTTTACTTCGTTAATTCCAAAAGATAGTTTATTGGTCAGCCCATTCTCCACCTCTTTGCAATCTGAACTGTTTCTGCTAATTTTGCCCGCAGAGGTGGATTTGTTTATTGTTCAACCTCATTTGCCCAGGCTCCTATAATTGAACTAATAAACGAGATTTCATTACTGTATGTCCCTCTTTATTAGTTTTCACTTACAAGCCTGTCAAATGATGTTGCTGAAATGATCAGCAGGATGCGTATTACAAAATTATTTAATGATTTTTTTGAAAGTGAGAAAAGCGGTGTACTGCTCATCGTGTGCACGCTTATCTCAATGTTGTTGGCCAATGCTTCCATCGGAGAATCCTACCAGCATTTCTGGCATTTGAAAGCAGGAATGCTCAGCATTGAACAATGGGTTAACGACGGATTGATGGCAATCTTCTTTTTTATGATTGGGTTGGAATTAAAGAGAGAATTGTACGTAGGTGAATTATCATCAGCCAAAACAGGATTACTTCCGGTATTTGCTGCCATCGGTGGCATGTTGGTACCTGCCGCGATCTATCTCTCACTCAACTATGATAGACCTGGCGCATCAGGATTTGGAATTCCAATGGCTACTGATATTGCATTTGCCATCGGCATACTCTCGCTCTTGGGCAACAGGGTGCCTGCATCACTGAAAGTATTTCTTACTGCCATTGCGGTGATAGATGATCTTGGTGCCATCCTGGTTATTGCATTTTTTTATACAGAATCATTGTCATTACTCAACCTCGGAATTGTTGCAGCAATATTTCTTCTACTGTTGCTTGTCAGCAAAAGGAAAGTGAACTATCTGTCCGTTTATTTGGCCGGAGGAATCATGCTTTGGTATTTCATGCTCCAATCAGGTGTGCATGCCACGCTCGCGGGCATATTGCTTGCCTTTGCACTCCCGTTTGATAAAGGTTCAAAAAAGGCGCTTTCTTACAAAGTACAATCCTGGTTGCACAAGCCGGTGTCGTTCATAATACTCCCTGTTTTCGCATTGGCCAATACTGCTATTGCTTTTGAGGCAGGTTGGGACAAGGGATTATTGACTGCATCCAGTATGGGTATTATTCTTGGATTGATACTTGGCAAACCGATTGGTGTTTTTCTGCTGAGTTTCCTGTCTGTAAAATTAAAATTGACAGCTTTGTCCGGAAGCCTCAACTGGAAACAGGTATGGGGTACAGGTTTTCTTGCAGGCATAGGATTTACCATGTCTATTTTCATAACACTCCTTGCGTTCAATGACGATTTCATTATCAGGGAATCCAAGATAGCGATCCTCCTGGCATCACTCGTGTCAGGCATCATCGGTTATTCATTTTTGAATATGATCCTGAAAAAGAAAAACTCAAATAAAATCATTCATAAAATTTAGAATCAAATGTCAAATCAAATTAAAGATATCCTCAACAGGCGCATCATGATCATCGATGGCGCTATGGGTACGCAGATACAAGGATTTAAACCAACAGAAGAAGACTTCAGAGGCACAATCCTGAAAGACTCTAAGAAAGATCTGAAAGGAAATAACGATCTGCTCAGCATCACGCGACCTGATATTATTGAGTCCATTCACAAAGCATATTTGGAAGCCGGCGCTGACATTATTGAAACGAATACCTTCAGCAGTACATCCATTGCACAGGCAGACTACGACTTGCAACATCTTGCTTACGACCTGAACGTAGCATCTGTAAAATGCGCAAGAAGCGCGATTGAAAAATACATGAAGGAGCATCCTGAGTCCGAGCAAAAATTTATCGCCGGTGCAATAGGTCCGCTTAACAAAACACTGAGCCTTTCTCCCGATGTGAACAATCCGGGTTTTCGTACTGTTACCTTCGATGAAGTCTGTGCAGCATATTATGAACAAATACGTGGACTGTCTGACGGTGGTGCAGACATCCTTCTGATAGAAACCATCTTTGACACGCTGAATGCAAAGGCAGCCATCTTTGCTATCAAAAAATATTTCAGAGATACCGGCAAAGAAGAACTTCCGATCATGATCAGTGGTACCATCACAGACGCAAGCGGGCGCACCCTCAGTGGCCAGACACTCGAATCATTTTACATCTCTGTATCGCATGCAAAACCGCTTTCAGTAGGTCTTAACTGTGCGCTTGGCGCACGGGAGATGCGACCACACATCCAGGAGTTGAGTGAGATTGCATCATGCTATACTTCCGCTTATCCAAATGCAGGGCTGCCAAATGCTTTTGGAGAATATGATGAATTGCCGGAAGAGACAGCAGCTATCATTGAAGAGTGGGCAGCAGAAGGATACCTGAATATTGTAGGTGGTTGCTGCGGCACCACACCTGCCCACATACAGAAGATCGCAGAGGCTGTAAAAAATTATCCTCCACGAAAATTGCCATTTTTGAATAGTGGATTTGAAATTATAAACCAGAAGGAAGGCGCCATCTCTTAATGAAAGATATCTAATCATGGCTCAATCAAATCATCAAGTTGCAGTTGTTCCTGAAGAGGTCATTCTCGAAAAGATCTATTTCATTAGAGGCCAGAAGGTGATGCTGGACAGTGATCTGGCGGAGATGTATGGAGTAGAAGTAAGGATACTGAACCAGGCAGTGAAAAGGAATCAAACCAGGTTTCCTGAAGATTTCATGTTTCGGCTTACCAAAGAAGGAGATAAACTTTTAAGATCACAATTTGTGATCTTAAAGCGTGGAGAGCATTCAAAATATCTTCCATACGCTTTTACTGAACAAGGGGTAGCCATGCTCTCAAGCGTACTTAATTCCGAAACTGCCATTCAGGTAATCCCGATAGCAATCGGGACAAATCATCCGCTTGTTTACAAAAATGAAGCAATTGATCCTTGATAACAAAGACCTCTGGATAAAAATTGAAAAATTAGAACAGCGATTGGTCAAGAATGACGACGAAATAAAATTAATATTCAAATATTTAAAGAAATTATTAATACAGGAACAAAAGCCGCGAAATCCAATTGGCTTCAAAGCTTCTGGCAAAAAATAAAATTATGGCAGACACTAAAACTATTCAACCTTTTCTCAGGCTTTCCGGCCTGGAGCCACTGGTGGTAAGGCCTGATACACTTTTCATAAATGTAGGTGAAAGAACAAATGTGACTGGATCAAAAAAATTCGAGAGACTGATCAAAGCAGAAAATTATGAAGAGGCATTGTCCATCGCCCGCCAACAGGTGGAAGGTGGTGCGCAGGTTTTGGATGTAAACATGGACGATGCCCTCCTGGATGGAGAGGCAGCAATGGTGAAATTCTTAAACTTGCTTCAAGCCGAGCCGGATGTGGCCAAAATCCCCATCATGATTGATTCATCCAAGTTTCATATTATAGAGGCGGGGTTAAAGTGCGTGCAGGGAAAGTGCATTGTAAACTCTATTTCACTGAAGGAAGGGGAAGAAAAGTTCATTCATGAAGCACAAGTTTGCCAGGCCTTTGGCGCCGCAATTATTGTAATGGCTTTCGATGAAACAGGACAAGCAGATAACATTCCGCGCAGAATTGAAATTTCTCAAAGAGCGTATCACATTCTAACGGAGAAAGTAGGGATGGATCCTTCTGACATCATTTTCGACCTGAATATCTTTCCGGTAGCCACCGGCATTGAAGAGCACAATAATAATGCAGTGGATTTTATTGAAGCTACTAAAAAGGTAAAGGAATTGATGCCTTTAACGCATGTTAGTGGTGGCGTAAGTAATCTCTCATTTTCTTTCAGAGGCAATGACACGGTACGTGAAGCCATGCACTCTGTATTTCTATATCATGCTATCAGAGCAGGTATGGATATGGGCATCGTGAATGCAGGACAACTCCAGGTGTATGAACAGATAGAACCCCAACTCAAGGAATTGGTAGAGGATGTAATTCTAAACAAGAATCCGGATGCTACCGATAAACTTCTCGCATTTGCCGAAACGGTAAAATCAAAAGGCAAAACGCAGGTGAAAGATGAATCATGGAGAAAAGAAAATGTAGAAAAGAGATTGACACATTCGTTGGTAAATGGTATAACAGATTACATAGAAGCAGATACAGAAGAGGCAAGGCAAAAATATCCGAAACCATTGGATGTAATTGAAGGTCCGCTCATGGATGGAATGAATGTAGTGGGAGACTTGTTTGGTAGTGGTAAAATGTTTTTACCGCAAGTAGTAAAGAGCGCAAGGGTGATGAAAAAAAGTGTGAATTATTTGTTCCCTTTTATTGAAGCAGAAAAGGAAAGACTGAAAAAAGAAAATATTGAAAAGGGTATTTTGGTAGAAAAAGAAGAAGGCGCCGCAAAAGTATTGATGGCTACAGTGAAAGGGGATGTTCACGATATTGGGAAAAATATTGTTGGTGTAGTCTTGGGTTGTAATGGTTATGAAGTAGTAGATCTTGGTGTAATGGTTCCGGCAGAAAAAATATTGGAAAAGGCCAAAGAAATTAATGCTGCGATGATTGGGGTTAGTGGACTGATCACTCCTTCATTGGATGAGATGGTGCACGTAGCAAAAGAGATGAAACGCAATCATTTTACCATTCCTCTTTTGATAGGCGGAGCTACTACCAGCCGCCTGCACACTGCTGTGCGGATAGCGCCAGAATATGATAACGGAGTAGTCCATGTGTTGGATGCCAGCAGAAGTGTTACCGTGGTAGGAAATCTTCTGAACGATACTACAAAAGAAACATTTCTTCACAACATAGGTGATGAATATGAGAAACTCAGGAGCGACTTTGCTAAGAAAAGAGTTGCTAAACCAATGTTGACTTTCGAACAAGCATCTGCTAATAAATACAAAATTGATTGGAACTCTTATCAACCTACTAAGCCCAATTTCCTGGGAGTAAAAGTTTTTGACAAGATCGAATTGTCGGAGATAGTATCGCATCTCGATTGGCAGCCTTTCTTCATTGCATGGGAAATGCATGGAAAATTTCCGCAAATATTGACAGACGAGATAACCGGAGAAGCTGCTACCAAACTCTTTGAAGATGCACAGGCGATGCTGAAAAAAATCATTGATGAAAAATGGCTGACACCAAGAGGAGTTGTTGGTATTTGGGAAGCAGGTGCAGTAGGTGATAATTCAGTTATCATTCAAAACGGTAAGGAAGAGACAAGGTTAGAATTCCTGCGCCAACAAATGAAGAAAGCTGCAGGTCAACCTAACATTTCACTTTCTGATTTCATTCGTCCGCAAGAGAATGGAAAGAACACAGACTATATTGGTGCCTTTGCTGTAACCATTCACGGAATAGAACCTCACTTAAAGAGATTCATTGATCAACTTGATGATTATAACAAGATCATATTGCAGGCAATGGCTGACCGCCTTGCTGAAGGGTTAGCAGAATTGCTTCATGAAAAAGTACGCAAGGAAGTATGGGGATATGCAAAAAACGAAAAGTTGAGCAACGAGGATCTGATCGCAGAAAAATATCTTGGCATCCGTCCGGCTCCGGGATATCCTGCATGTCCTGACCACACCGAAAAAAGAAAACTGTTCAAACTTCTGGACGCCACTAACAATGCAGGTATTCAACTGACAGATGCACTCGCCATGTATCCTGCTTCATCGGTGTGTGGCTGGTACATTGCACATCCGGAAAGCAAATATTTCGGTGTAGGTAAAGTCGCCAAGGATCAGATCGTCGACTTTGCCAGTCGCAAAAATATCAGTACAGAAGAAGCTGAGAAGTGGCTTCGTTCCAACCTCGACTATGAAACCTAAAGTATAACGGAAATGGATATACGAATTATAAGTTATAACATCAATGGCATCAGGGCAGGCATTCGTAAAGGATTTGTCGAATGGCTAAGTTCTGATCCGGCAGATATCATTTGCCTGCAGGAAATCAAAGCACAGGAGGCTGATATTGATAAATCGATCTTTGAGCGGCAAGGTTACCGCATCTATATTTTTCCTGCCGAGCGTAAAGGTTATAGCGGCGTTGCTATTCTCAGCAAAATCCTTCCCGGCAATGTTGAATACGGTCACAACAATAAACAAAGTGATTTCGAAGGAAGAGTCATTCGTGCAGATTATGGAGACCTGTCTGTGATAAGCGCTTACTTCCCTTCGGGCACTACAGGCGACGAGAGACAACAATATAAATATCAGTGGCTGGATGAATTTCTTGCCTACCTGAAAAAACTACGCAAGACAAGACCCAAGCTCGTTGTATGTGGTGATTACAATATCGCACATAAAGAAATAGACATTCATAACCCAAAAAACAGTTCTAAATCATCCGGCTTTCTTCCGGAAGAACGGGCATGGATGGATAAGTTTTTCAGCAATGGATTCCAGGATGGATTCCGGCTGATCAATCAACAACCCGATCAATACACCTGGTGGCACCAGCTAAGGCCATCTACCCGTTTGCAAAATAAGGGCTGGCGTATTGACTATGTCAACGTGACTGACAACCTGAAAGACAATGTTGTCGATGCCAAAATTTTACCCGGAGTAAAACACAGTGATCACTGCCCGGTTTCCCTCACCCTTCGATTTTAAGATCATGTACACCATAAACATTACATTCAAAGTTCCTCTTGAGATTTACGATGAATGGCTCAGTTGGATGCAGCGATCATGGCAACCGTTGCTTTCTGAAACCATTGACAACACTGGCTTTCAGACACACAGGCTGCTGGGACATGATGATGAGCATGGTATCACAACAGTCTTCCAGTTGCAGCTTCCCTCACGTGCCATACTCAATCAATATCTCGAAAACAAGGAGGCTGCTCTGCAACAACACATCATAGACAAATGGGGTGAAAACGTTCTCTTTTTCCGTACGATTCTCGAACGTCTTGATTAGTCGTACTGTTTCCAACAAACCGGATACGCAAAAAAGGATTCCTATTTTCATCCGGATGAGTGACCAAAAGTATCCTAATCTCCATCGTAAAATCACCACTCCCGAATAGCACTTTTTGGAAATCCTTTGTCCTTGCGGTTTTCAGAGGAAAAAACGTGCAAAAATATTTTTCAAATAATATTGTTTACATCAAAAAGCATATATATTTGTCGCGTTTTAAAAATCAAACATTTCAAATCATGAACAAATCTGAATTGATCGCTAAGATGGCCGATGATGCAGGTATTACCAAGACTCAGGCTAATGCTGCTCTGGATGCATTCACTACTGCAGTAACAAAAACACTGAAAGGTGGTGGTAAAGTAACCTTGGTTGGTTTTGGTACTTTCTCTGTAAGCAAGAGAGCTGCCCGCACAGGACGCAATCCTCAAACAGGAGCTGAAATCAAAATCAAAGCGAAAAAAGTTGCAAGATTCAAAGCAGGTAAAGAATTGTCTTCTAAAATCTGATCATTGAATTCTAAGAATTAAAAGCAGGATACAATTTGTATCTTGCTTTTTTTTTAATCAATCACAATACAATTAAAATACTATGGGAAGAGGCGATAAAAAAACCAAGAAAGGAAAAATATTCCAGGGATCTTTCGGTAAGAAAAGACCGGCTACAAAAAAGAAGACGACTACCAAGAAGGTCGAGAAATAATACTAAGGAGCCAGGCGCTCCTTTTTCCATCCGGTTCCATCCAATGTGTATAGGATTCGATCGTGCAGCCTTCCTGGCCTGCCCTGCCAGTATTCCATCATTTCAGGGATCACCACATAGCCTCCCCAGTTTTGGGGCCGGGGTATTTCTTTGTTCCTGAATTCAGTCTCGATTGCTTTTTCTTTATCCTCCAAAAATTGCCGGTCAGGAATCACCTGGCTTTGAGGTGATGTCCAGGCACCAATCCTGCTTTCGATGGGACGGCTTGCAAAGTATTCATCACTCTCTGCAGCGTCTATTTTTTCAATGCGTCCTTCTATTCTCACCTGGCGCTCTAATTCTTTCCAAAAAAATAAAAGTGCCACATGAGGGTTCCCTGCAATCTCGATTCCTTTTTTGCTTTCATAATTCGTAAAAAACACAAAACCGTTTTTATGAATGCCTTTCAATAAAACTGTTCTTGCCGATGGCTTTCCATCTTTGGTTGATGTAGCCAGTGTCATCGCGTTCACCTCCGCAGCGTTAGAAGCAATGGCTTCATCCCACCAGGTCTGAAACTGGGCAATCGGGTCATCAACCACATCCTTTTCGTCTAATGTCTTTTTCTGGTAAGATGTCCTGATATCAGCTATTGAAGAATGCGTAGCCATGAGATTTTTTTGCAAAGGTAAATGAAGGCCCTCTCCAAAAGATAGCTACTTTCAATGGTGACAGAAAAATGATAAAAAAATTGGACCATATTAATGATCCAATATCATTAAGAATACTTTCTGCGATTAGGAGCCACTGGATGGAGGTGGTGTTTGTGACGAATCGCCAGTGTTGCCTAATTTATTTTCAACACTTTTTTTCAAATTATCAAACCCATCCTTCAGGTTGTCAGTTGGCGATTTAAAAAGCCATGCAGAAGCTATTACAGCAATCGCCGCTAACCCTGCAAGGTACAATCCAAAGCCTATGAACTCTGTTCCCATAAAACTTCCGGAAGCATCAGTGTAAGTAAAAATAACAACCAACAGTGGTACCAAGCCCAGTATCATACTGAGCATCCACATTGTTTTGTCGAGATTTGTTTTCTGATTTCCATACAACGCTACAAGGCCGGCAATCACAAAACAGAAAAATCCAAGCACACCCCATCCATGCATACCATTTGATGATTGCGACATTCCAAGCATTGAAACAGAAAACCAGGGAAGAAACATTGAAATAACGCCTACTGCTGCAGCAATAAGGATAAATTTCCGCTGCTTAGCCATTGTTTTAAAATCCATGTTTTTAAGATTTTTAAAGGTTTGAAATATAAAACCAATGCTTTTCAGAAGGAAGCCAAATGGAAGGATTCGAAGGGTATCGGATACGTAAATTTAATGAATTCAGAATTATGAGAAGTACTCTTTTTTCATCGGGTTCATTTCAAATCCGGTTGTTATCGGATGCCGCATTACCGTGTTACTTATGGACGGCGGGGACACCGTCCACGGCGAGACACCCCGGTTGGTGGACACCGACCGGTGATATCCGAAAGTTATCAGATTTGAAATGCAACCTTTTCATCTATGAAAAATTTATTTCGAAAAAACCACTAATTCAGTGGTGGGAAAGATAAGGTGGGCAACGCTGTATTTCAGTAGAGAAGGCGTGCACAATTATTGATGATGAGTCTTCGATTGATTGAGCATGGTCTCCAGGTCAGCAATCATTTTGGTTTTCTCGTCTTCGTAGGCAGCTACTTTGCTCTCCAATTCACTGAGCCGGATCAATTTGTTTTCCACCTCATTTTGCTTCACAGCCATTTCCGTGACCTGCCTGCGTAGTCCTTCATTCTCGCTACGCAGCGAAGTCAGAATGGTTTCAGATTTTTCTAATTGTTGCCTGAGTGTGATTTCTTTCTGAAGTTGTATTTCCACTTCTTTTTTCCGTTGCTCTGCTGCTTCTACATCGCGTTGCAAACGCCCGATATCATTTTGCAAAGACTGAATCTCATTGAGCCGGGTATCAAAATCACTCTTCAGCGTGTTGTACTCTGTATTGTCTTTTTTGGCTGAGGCTACCTCCTCTCTCAGTGATTCCAATTCCTGCTGAGCAGCATCCAGTTCATTTTCTAATCTTTCTTTCTTCTCATTCTCTTCATAATACATTTCCTTCCAATCTTCTTCATCATCATGCTTTCTGATACCGGCGCTCTGTGCAACGCCTCCACCTTCCTCTAACTGTTGTAATCGTTGCTGCATTTTAGTGAACTGTAATTCATAATAGGCATTCTGATCTTCAAGAGTACGAAGTTTGGATTTGATGCCACGCAATGTTTCCTGGTTGTAGGAAATCTCAGAGGGTGTATAATTCTTGAACATAGGCAACTTTTTGTCATTGGGCATCAGGTCGAAATTATTGACCAGCATCTTCCATGCAAAGATGAAGCATGCAATTAGCACTATCAGGGATGCAATCCATATCCACATACGACGATCTTTTTACAATAAAGTACCTAAGGGGGCGACGCTACTTTTTTGGTGTGTTGTTCAAAGGATGGCCTTTTTGAGGCACAATGGATTGAGATAAGCAAGCCGAAATTAATACAAATTATCCGGTTACCAAAGTCCCAACCTTCTCTCCTGTAACCACCCGTAACAATGTGCCGGGCGTGTCCATATCAAAGACTAAGATGGGTAAATTGTTTTCCATACACAAGGTAAATGCTGTCATGTCCATAATCTTCAGGTTCATCGCTATACACTCTGCAAAAGTGATCTTGCTGAATTTCTTTGCTTTCTTATCTTTCTCTGGGTCGGCGCTGTAGATACCATCTACTCTCGTTCCTTTCAATATCGCATCTGCTTTTATTTCTATAGCTCTCAAAGACCCTGCTGTATCTGTGGTAAAATAGGGGTTCCCGGTACCAGCCCCAAAGATGACAACCCTTCCTTTCTCCACGTGGCGAATAGCCCTGCGGCGAATGTAAGGCTCTGCGATCTGTTCCATTTTGATGGCACTTTGCAACCTGGTATAAATTCCTATTTTTTCCAGTGCACTTTGCAATGCCATGCCATTGATAACGGTAGCCAACATACCCATATAATCTCCCTGGGCACGTTCAATACCGGTTTCCATTTCATTCATACCCCTGTAAATATTTCCTCCTCCTATTACCACAGCTACCTGCACACCTAATTCTGTAATTGATTTAATATCCTGTGCATATTGTGCCAGCACCTTTGGATCCAGTCCGAAAGTTTTGTCACCCATCAGCGATTCACCGGATAGTTTGAGAAGAACACGTTTAAACTTGGGAAGCATATTGACCTTTGAAATTGATTGAAACCGGTGCAAGATAAGTAAATTGAAAAAGTATGCAAGTACCCAGTAAAATTTCAATAAATAAATTTCCAAAAATGACCCGGATCTCCAACCGACACTATGACCTCTGAATAAATAGTCAGTTTTTACCCCTACATTTAATTCCTAAAAAAGAATAATATGACATTTGACAACGCCCAGGCCCAGGTGGACGAATGGATCAAGGCAAAAGGTGTGCGATATTTCAGCGAACTTACCAATCTTGGTATCCTCATGGAGGAAGTGGGTGAACTCAGCAGGCTGATGGTACGGCGGTTTGGAGAACAATCATTTAAACAATCGGATAGTAACAGGGAATTAGATGATGAACTGGCCGATGTGCTCTGGGTACTCATCTGCATTGCCAACCAAACCGGTATTAGTATAGAAGAAGCATTTAAGAAAAATATGGAAAAGAAAAATCTTCGCGATGCCACGAGACATCTGAATAATCCGAAACTGAAATAATTATGGCTCATTCCTTGTACCGGATATAATTTATCCCTTAATTCATAATTCATAATCTATAATCCATAATTCGTAAGCGGACATTATCCAAATTCTTACCTTTACCGCCCGATTTTATTTGAAATAAAAAGTCTTTTCAATGGCGAATCAACATGTCAGGCAGTTCTTGGATTTCGAACAGCCCATTAAAGAACTCTATGAGCAAATAGAAGAAAATCACAAACTGGCTGCGAAGAATAATTCAAATGATTATGATACCGTAAATGCCTCGTTGGAAAAAAGGATTCTGCAAAAAAGAAAAGAAATCACTGAGGGGCTTACACCCTGGCAAAAAGTACAGCTCAGCAGGCATCCCGACCGGCCATATACTCTGGAATACATTGTGAAAATTTTTACTGACTTCATCGAACTACACGGCGACAGAAATGTGAAGGATGACAAAGCGATGGTAGGCGGACTCGCTCAATTGGATGGAGAATCAGTAATGGTTATTGGCCAACAGAAAGGTACCAATACCAAAATGCGACAGATGCGCAATTTCGGAATGGCAAATCCCGAAGGATACCGCAAGGCATTGCGCCTGATGAAGCTGGCAGAAAAATTTGACATCCCCATCATCACACTGATAGATACTCCCGGAGCTTACCCGGGCCTTGAAGCTGAAGAAAGAGGACAAGGAGAAGCGATAGCACGGAATATTTATGAAATGTTCAGGCTGAAAGTACCGGTTATCTGTATTGTCATTGGTGAAGGTGCGAGCGGTGGCGCACTTGGCATCGGAGTGGGTGACAGAGTATTGATGCTCGAAAACTCATGGTACACCGTGATCTCTCCCGAAAACTGCAGTTCCATCCTCTGGAGAAGCTGGGCACAAAAGGAAAAGGCAGCAGAACAACTGAAACTCACATCAGATGATATGCTCAAATTCGGTCTTGTAGATGGGTTGATCAAAGAACCTTTCGGTGGCGCTCACTGGGACTATGACGAAGCAGCAAAGAATATCAAAGATTACATCAAGCCCATTTTAAAAGAATTAAAAGCAAAAACTCCACAGCAACGCATCGATGAGCGTATCGAAAAATTCGGGAATATGGGATTCTATGAAGAAGGTGACTCTAAATAATCATTAACCGTGTCAATAATTAACCAATTAAAAGGAACAGGTGTCGCTATCGTGACGCCTTTCAAAAATCAGCAAGTGGATTACCAGGCACTTGAAACCCTGGTTGAATACATTATTGCCAATAAGGTAGAATACATCGTAACCTTAGGCACTACCGGAGAAACTCCGACTCTTTCGAAAGAAGAAAAGAAGGAGATTTCTAAGTTCACATTGCAGAAGGTTAATAAACGGGTGCCTGTTGTCATCGGCATTGGTGGCAACAATACCGCCGACATTCTTCACTCCATCACCCATGATGATCTGAGTGGATTTGCCGCGATACTCAGTGCCAGTCCTTACTACAGCAAGCCCTCACAGCAAGGCATATACGAACATTACAAAGCCATTGGCGAACACTCGCCACTACCTGTCATATTGTACAATGTACCCGGACGTACTTCCAGCAATATTACTGCTGAAACAACATTGCGCCTTGCCAATGAAGTAGAAAAAATAGCAGGCATTAAAGAAGCCAGCGGCAACATGGTGCAGTGTATGCACATTCTCGAAAAAAGGCCTAAAGATTTTTTGTTTGTTAGCGGAGACGACCATATCACGCTGCCGCTTATTGCATGTGGTTCTGATGGCGTCATCAGTGTCATTGCCAATTGCTTTCCAAAAGATTTCAGTGACCTCGTGCGTTTAAGTTTGTCACACGACTTTGCAAATGCTCAAAAACTTCAAAACAAATTGCTCCGGGCAATGGATCTACTTTTTGTAGAAAATAATCCTGCAGGTGTAAAGTGTTTTCTTGCCGAGATGGGGCTTATAGAAAATGAACTCCGGTTGCCTTTGGTGCCGCTGAGCAAGACCTATCACGAGCAGGTAAAAGCATATTTAAACCAATTGAAAAGTTGAAGAAGTATTGTTTACTGGCAATGATGCTGATCCCGGCTTGGGGTTTCAGTCAGCAGCGTGTTACTCTCATCATTGATTCACTACCCCAAAAAGCAGGTGCCAAATACTTTCTTGCCGGAAATTTTAATATGTGGAATCCGGGTGATACCTCATTTCAATTTCAGAAAGATCAGAACAAGTATGCCATTACATTCTCACTTCCCGGTGGACATTACGAATATAAAATTACCAGGGGCAACTGGTCAACAGTGGAAGAACATGCAGATTTCAAACCAATGAGCAACAGGGTTCTGGAGTTGAAGAGTGATACCACGATCCATCTGAAAATAGGTGCATGGGCCGATGCCCGCCCTGGCGGTAATGCGATGGTAACTCATTCCACTACAGCGCAGGTGCACATCATGGATACTGCATTCTATATGCCACAGCTCCATAGATCAAGACGCATCTGGATATACCTGCCTAAAGGATATGAACACACGAAAAAAAGATATCCTGTTTTGTATATGCACGATGGGCAAAATGTATTTGATGCCGCGACATCTTTTTCAGGAGAATGGGGTTTAGATGAATTCTTAGATTCACTCAGGAAATCTTGCAAGAAGGTAATAGTTGTTGCAATTGACAATGGCCTGTCCAAAAGAATGAACGAATACAATCCCTGGGAGTTTATGAATTTTGGCAAGGGAGAAGGAGATGCCTATGTAGATTTTTTAGTGAATACGCTCAAACCTTACATAGATAAAAATTATCGCACCTTATCCGGCCAATCCAATACGTCGATAGCAGGCAGCAGCATGGGCGGACTGATCAGTATGTACGCTGTATTGAAATACCCGAACACATTCGGAAGCGCCGGAATTTTTTCACCCGCATTCTGGACAGCATCCGGTATAGACAGCACCGTTTTGGCTGATGCCGCCGGCCTGAAAACAAAATTATTTTTTTATGTGGGTGGCAAAGAAGGTGATTCTATGGTACCCGATATGCTTCGCATCATCAAGGAAGTAAGGAGCAGAGATAAAACGCCTGTCAAACAGGTCATAGACCCGGATGCGAAGCATAATGAAAATGCATGGCGCAACCACTTTCCGGAATTTTACAAATGGGTGTTTTGTAAATAGCTCGACTATTGGTACCTTACTAATACTTTGCACCCGGAGTTATGGAAAAGAAGATACCAACATTAAAAGAAATTGCGAAGCGGCTGAATTTTTCCGTTTCAACTGTATCACGTGCATTGAACGATCATCACAGCATTGGTTTGCGTACGAAAATGCAGGTAAAACAGCTTGCAAAAGAATTGGGCTACGAGCCAAATCCGACCGCACTTTTCTTCAAACAACAAAAGACAAATACCATTGGAGTGATACTCCCCAACCTGAGGGAAGAATTTTTTTCAGAAGCTATCAACGGGATTGAAGATGTAGCAAAGCTGAATAAGTACAGTGTACTGATCGGGCAATCGCACGACAATATCGCGCAGGAAGAACAGATCGCAGAGGCAATGAAAAATCAAAGAGTAGATGGTCTCATAGTTTCTATTTCCAAATACACAAAAGACATATCCCATTTCGAAGCGCTGAAGCGATACAACATTCCGGTTGTTTTTTTTGACAGGGTGCCCGATACTAAAACTGTCAATAAAGTATCCTTCAATTTCAATACAGGTACACGGCTCGCCATAGAATTTCTTATCAGCAAGAAATATAAACGGATCGGGATCATCAATGGCCCGGATGAAATGAAATCTTCTCCTGAGAGGGTGAAAGTGTATAAAGAAGTGCTGGAAGAAAATAATATTCCTTTCGATAAATCTTTAATCGCCACAACAGACCTGACCCGTGAACAAACGCATGCAGCTATGAAACAATTGTTGTCACTGAAGGATGCCCCTAATGCATTTCTGACCATCAATGATTATGTAGCGCTGGACGCCATACAGTATGCTGCAACATTGAACCTGAAAAACAACAAGGACATTTGTTTTGTGAGCAATGCCAACCTACCCATCACCAATTACCTTGCTCATCCGCCACTGGCATCTATCGAGCAGCATCCTTATGAGCAATCCAAGAAAGCCGCTGAAATCCTGTTCCAACTCCTGGAAAATAAGAGTGCTGAAAAGCCTGTAGAAATACCGGTTCAGAATGTGCTGATAGAAGGTCAGTTAGTCGTTCACAAAAACTAAATCTTCCGATAATTTACCGTGAAAAAATCCAGTAGTTTTTATCTTAGAAACAAATCCCAAATATTAATTCCTCCCATTCTATTTATCAATGTGAACAATTCTTCATCAAATCCAACCGCTCAAAATATGGACAATCGTTTGCGTTAAAATGTAATTAAAGTCTGTATTATGTTTGTAGGTATGATTGCTCTTTAAAAGATCATTTTTATGACTCAGGAAATATTGAATGCTTATCATCTTCGTATGGAAGATTATGAAATAATACCATTTGGTAATGGCCTGATCAATGCAACCTGGCGGGTAAAAAACGACAAGAAAGATATGATCCTTCAACGGATCAATCATGCTGTTTTTAAGAAGCCGTTTGATATCGCGGATAACATGATCCTGATTGGAGAACACCTTAAAAATGCTTGCCCCGATTATCTTTTTACAGTACCGATCAAAACTGCTGATGGTAAAGCGCTCTTTCAAAATGAAAGTGGTTATTACAGGCTGACAGATTACGTCGCCAATTCCAAAACAATCGATACAGTTGCCAGGCCGCAACAGGCATTCGAAGCAGCACGTCAGTTTGGAAAATTTACCAAGTTGCTCTCAGGATTTCCTGCAGAAAAACTGAAGATCACCCTTCCTGATTTTCATAATCTGTCTTTGCGATACACACAATTTGAGGAGGCACTGAAGTCTGGAAATAAAGATCGAATTGAAGCAAGCAGAGAACTGATATCTTTTATTGAATCCAATCGCGATATTGTACAGACCTATACAAACATTCAGGAAAATCCCGCATTCAAACTGCGTGTAACACATCATGATACCAAGATCAGCAACGTGCTGTTTTCTGATGATGACAAAGGTTTGTGTGTGATTGACCTTGATACGGTAATGCCCGGGTATTTTATCAGTGATGTGGGTGATATGATGCGTACCTATTTATCACCTGTGAATGAAGAGGAAAAAGATTTCAGTAAGATAGAAGTAAGGGATGAATATTTCAAAGCGATCTGGGAAGGATACATGAGTGAAATGAACGATGAACTTACAAATGAAGAAAAGAAACATTTCGTGTATGCCGGTAAGTTTATGATCTACATGCAGGCCATGAGGTTTCTGACCGATTATCTGAACAATGATGTGTACTACGGCTCGCGGTACGAAGGACATAATTTCATCAGGGCAGGCAACCAGGCCAGGTTGCTACAACGATTAATGGAGAAGGAGGTCGCCCTGTCCGGTATGGTCGGTGAAACAGCCTGAAACACCAGGTAATACCGGATTCTTCACAATAATTTTTAATAAAAAGGGCACTTTCAATTGATTTTACCCTAAATTTGCACTCCTTTTTAAAAAGTGCATGGAGACTTCTACGGTTAGCCATGCTACAAATCAGACATCATGAAAAAAGAAATTCATCCCGGAAATTACAGATTCGTCGTATTTCGCGATATGAGTAATGGCGATTCATTTTTGAGCCGCTCTACTGCTGCCAGCAAAGAAACAGTGAAATGGGAGGATGGAAATGAGTATCCGTTGGTAAAACTGGAAATCTCAAATACATCACATCCTTTCTACACCGGCAAGAATGTATTGGTGGACACTGCAGGACGTATCGACAAGTTTAAGAAGCGCTACGAAAAAAAGAAGTAATTCTCTAAATAAAGTCATTCAAGAAAAATCCTTCCGATGATCCGGGAGGATTTTTTTGTGAGAATATGGGGTTGATCAGACTTGAGGTTTCAGTTTACTATTGTAGATAATAACATTTGGGGGGCCTAAAGTCCAATACCATTTGTAGTTTTCTTTTCCCCTGATTTAGAGTCGGGGAATAGAATTCAATACGCGTAGCAATGGGCTTTAGCCTCACTTAACCCCGCTATTTTATAACTGCTCATTCATCATGAAGCAATCGAAAACGAACCTTCTAATAATGAAATCAACACTCGCATAGAAATGAATGAAGGGAAAGCCATTCCCGGTAAATAAAAAATCCAGAAATACACCTATTGCTTTCGAACAGGAATTGTAGAAGTGCAGGGAATACATTCTCGTCCGCACCGGCTGCCTGCCGCCAGGTAAAGACAAAAAGGATGGTGTTATGCATATAGATATTTAGGTACTTTCAGGCCGGATATGCAGTCCAATAGAACTTCAAAAGTTGAAACACGGATTCAGTCAGCCTGCATTTTGGCTATGCTCATGTGGAATGTTCGCCCTATGTCTTGGTAATCCGAGTTGAATATTTGCGTCCACAGTGGCAGGCTGAGTCAAGGTAGCGTTGGAACTAGGCAGGCTCTTTTGCCCCTTTGGCTATCGGGATTGGCTTTTGTGGGTTGGCTCAGTGTGTCTTGTCTCCCAAATGGCAGGATGCCTGACCTGGTAAGTTTGCTATTTTTAGTTCAAGCTTCTGTATTCAACAGGTGTTGTGCCTGTTTTTTGTTTAAACAACCGGGTAAAATGTGCCGGATATTTAAAGCCAAGTTCATACGCAATTTCACTGATGGATTTGTCTATATCAAATATCCGTTCTTTGGCTACATCAATCACCTTTGTTTGAATGTATTCCAAAGCAGAAATACCCGTTTCTTTTTTGATAAGGTCGCCAAAATAATTTGCGGATAGATGCAATTCTTCTGCACAGTAAGATACTGTTGGTAATCCTTTTTCTTGAGGTTTCTCAGATGTAAAATAGCTGTTCAAAATACTTTCAAACCTTTCCAAAATCCCCTTATTCACATGCTCTCTTGTTATAAACTGCCGGTCGTAGAAACGGGTGGAATAGTTCAACAGTACTATCAAATGAGAAATTACCAAAGTTTTGCTATGCTTGTCCAGGTTTTGCTGAAGCTCATCTTTTATTGTTTCTAAAACATTCACCACCATTTTTCTTTCCTTCTTTGAGAGATGCAAAGCCTCGTTGGAGGAATAAGAGAAAAAGGAATAGTCGTTCATGATATTTTTCAACACTGTTCCTCTTAAAAAATCAGGATGAAATATCAGCACTTTTCCCTTCGGTCTTGTGCCAGGTAAATATTTTTCAACGGTTAATATTTGTCCCGGCGCCACAAACACCAAACTCTCTTCCTGATAGTCGTAAGGTTCTTTTCCATAGCGTAAATCACCGCACTTCGTTTCCTTCAAAAAGATACAGTAGAAGCCAAAATTGTAAGAACCGGGTTCTAAAAATTCAAGATTTGCATAGTCCAAAATATTAATCAACGGGTGTAAGGTTTCAGCACCACGAAGCTTGCTGTACTCATCCACACTTTGTATTTTCTTTATTTCCATTGTCAAATTATTTTGAAATTCAAATTTACTCAATAGCTGGCTTAGGTATCGGCCTGTTGACGTCATTCAGTAAAATTGGTAAGCAAAAGAGTAATGTATATAAGCGCCAAAGCCTGAAATATAGAATTCTACTTTCCAAAATTGCTAATCAGTAAAACTGGTAAGCAAAGCAGTAATCCGTATAACATGCCTCAGAGAATCTC
>CAZGNJ010000016.1:0-76656 GCA_964526985.1 uncultured Ginsengibacter sp.
CATATTCGTGAACAATTCAACAATCTAACTATCCAACAATTCAACAATCTATCAATCTATTTATAACTCCTCTGTGTCGGTTTGGCTATTTCAAATTCCAACACCTCTTTTTGCATCACTTCTCCTTCCGGCGTGTATTGCCATGCAGACACATAACTGAATTCATCATCTTTCCTAAGCGCTTCTCCTTCATCAGTCTGACTTTCTTCCCTGAAGTGTCCGCCACAACTTTCACTTCTGTTGAGTGCATCACGGCACATCAGTTCAGCTAATTCCAGGAAATCTGCTACTCTTCCAGCCTTGTCCAATTCAGGATTCATGCCTTCCACCACTCCGGGTATTCTCACATCCTTCCAAAATTCTTCTCTCAACTGTTGTATTTCGACAATAGCTTCCCGCAGTCCTTTTTCATTACGAGCCATCCCGCATTTATTCCACATGATATGCCCAAGCTTCTTGTGAAAATGATCTACAGACTTCGTTCCCTTTATACTCATCAGTTTATCGATTCTGTCTGATACTGCCTTTTCAGCTTCAACAAAGGCAGGATGATCTGTTGGTATAGCGGGTGTCCTGATTTCTTTTGAAAGGTAGTTTCCCAATGTGTAAGGAATCACAAAGTAACCATCTGCAAGGCCCTGCATAAGCGCACTCGCCCCAAGACGGTTGGCTCCATGATCACTAAAATTGGATTCACCCAATGAATACAACCCGGGAACGGTAGTCATTAATTCATAATCCACCCAAAGACCACCCATCGTGTAGTGTACTGCCGGGAATATGCGCATAGGAACTTCATAAGGATTTTCACCGGTGATCTTTTCGTACATCTCGAAGAGGTTCCCGTATTTTTCTTTCACCACTTCTTTACCTAATTCTCTTACTACTTCTTTGTCCGGATTTTCCAGGCCTCGCTTATGTGCCTCCATTTTTCCGTAACGCATAATGGCATCTGCAAAGTCGAGATATACCGCCATCTTTGTAGTGCCAACCCCATATCCCGCATCACATCTCTCTTTCGCAGCGCGTGAAGCCACATCTCTTGGAACTAAGTTTCCGAATGCCGGATAACGGCGTTCCAAATAGTAATCTCTTTCATCGTGCGGAATATCAACACCTTTGCGCTTATCATCTTTATTTTTTGGCACCCAAATTCTTCCGTCATTTCTCAGGCTTTCGCTCATCAATGTGAGTTTACTCTGATGATCGCCAGATACCGGGATACAGGTAGGATGTATTTGAGTAAAACAAGGATTAGCAAAATAGGCACCCTTTTTATGGCTTTTCCATGCAGCGGTTGCATTACTTCCCATTGCATTGGTGCTCAGAAAAAACACATTGCCATATCCACCTGAACATATCAACACCGCATGAGCAAAATGCCTTTCTATTTTTCCTGTCACTAAATTTCGTGCAATGATCCCTCTTGCTTTGCCATCAATTACTACGAGGTCGAGCATTTCATGCCTTGAATACATCGTAACTTTTCCCAGCCCAACCTGGCGTTCGAGTGCGCCATACGCTCCGAGCAATAATTGTTGTCCGGTTTGTCCCGCAGCATAGAAAGTACGGGAAACCTGTGTACCTCCAAATGAGCGATTGGTAAGTAGTCCGCCATATTCCCTTGCAAATGGAACACCTTGCGCCACACATTGATCAATGATATTACCGCTCACCTCTGCCAGTCGATGTACGTTGGCTTCGCGACTCCGGTAGTCACCTCCTTTTACTGTTTCATAGAAAAGTCGAAAGACAGAATCACCATCATTCTGATAATTCTTTGCCGCATTGATACCACCCTGTGCTGCGATACTGTGTGCACGACGTGGACTATCCTGGAAGCAAAATGATTTCACTTTGTATCCCAACTCGCCAAGTGTCGCCGCAGCGGAGGCTCCGGCAAGCCCCGTACCAATCACTATGACTTCAAGATTTCTCTTATTGGCAGGACTTACAAGACTGCAATGGTCTTTATAATTCTGCCATTTATCTTTTAATTCGCCGGAAGGAATTTTTGCATCTAATGCCATATCCTGATTTGAATAATTTATTAAATAAATAATTTCTTTACTGTAGCCAGCCTACCATGAATGCTATCGGCATCAAAGCAAAAAGGATGACAATAGCAAAAGAATATACTTTGCCCAAGCCCTGAATAAAAGGAGTCCATTTTTTATCATTCATCCCTAATGACTGGAAAGCACTTTGGAATCCATGAAGCAAATGATATAACAATGAAAGCAGGCCGATCATGTACAACACAAACCAAACAGGATTTGTAAAGATGTGTTTCATTTCTTCATACAGATTATTCTCCGCTCCTCCTAAATACAACTCTGCTTTGGTACCTGCCCAAAAGTGAGCAAGATGCATGATCAGGTATAACAGAAGCAGGCTTCCAAGTATTCCCATCTTACGGCTGTACCACTTTATCTTAGGAGTATAGTGCTGTACCTGGTATTTGACAGGCCTGGCAGCCCTGTTTTGCTTCCACAATAACAGGCCCTGCACTATATGAATAATGAATCCGACAAATAGCAACAACTCAAGGATGCGCATAATAATATTGTGACTCATGAAGTGCGCGACCTCATTGAATAATACTCCATTGTCATTGTTGAATATCAGAGAATTGATACCGGCATGAACTATCAAAAAGATAATGAGGAAAAATCCGGTGAGTCCCATTACGATTTTTCTACCAACCGGCGAGGTGAGCATTTGCTTCCAGGTCATAAGCGCAGAGTGTTAATTGAAATAAGAGAGCACAAATGTAGGTCAGAAAGCCATAAGTTAAAAAAAATAAAAGAGCGATACATCCCTAACTCTGTAAATTTCCATTATCCAACCTTCTCATAAAAAAATTATCAACCTTCTGAAAAAGCCCTTCTGGCTTCATTGTACGCCAATTCTGAATATTCACAAGTGGCACAAAATTGTCCAACCGTGCCTTTCTGAAATCATGCTGCGTAGCTTCCGGCATATTTAAAATTGCAATCCACCCATCCTTCTCATTCACCTCTTCAAACCATTCCTCATAATAGCTGTCATCACTACTGTGAAAATTGAGAACGTTTTCGGTGATCAACAAAAATTTTGAAATTCCGAGCAATTGAAAATGATCTATCACCTCTCGTTTTAAAGTCATGATATCATTTTCTATTGCATCATTCCACTCACCAATCAACTCGATGATCATGTACTCTGATTCGTAATCTGCCATCAGAACTTTCAGGTACAAGGTTCGGCTGCCGAACTCATCCCACAATGGATGAATGTAATAGTTATAGATAGTATTAGAATATTCAAATTCACTATACTCCCTTCCGAAAAATAGTGAGTGCTCATCTTCCTCAGATAAATAAAGATGATGCCAACTGTCATAAGGTTCAATGTCCTGCATAGGAATAGATGTGGAAACAAATTTAATGTTTTGATGTGCAACATTTAGTTATCAAAACCGGAAATCCTCACTTTGTCCCCGAAATTATTCTACAAAAATTTTTCCTGTGAATATTTCTTTATTGACGACATCTGTAACCTTTACAAGGTACAGCCCGCTCACCTGTTGCTGATCAAAGTGCATCTTCTCCATCTGGCCCCGGTATCTTACATAAACTTTTTTATTTTGAATCAGCCTGCCTTGCAGATCAGTAACAGCGACAGAATATGTGCCAGGCAGATTCTTATCAAAACTTATTCTGAGTTCTTTGTTCCTGACAGGATTCGGATAGATAGTAACCAAATCATTACCGATGGTATCCAATGGAGCCAGTACGGCTGGCCCGGTTCTTTCTATGGTATGTCCCAGCAAATTACCACTTGCAAGATCAGATGCATTCAATGTTGGTACTTCTTTTATCTTCGAAGCAGTAAGGTCGGCGAGGCTCACCTTATAAAACCCGTCCTGCACATTAGCACTGCTTAAAATAATCATATCATCGTCATCTACAGCAGCACCATTTACAGTAAACTGTGCAGGCAAATTCTTGACACTGCCCAGGAACTTTGCCACTTTGGAATGAACATCAATTTCAAACACATTTCTTCCTGCAGAAAACAAGATCAATTTTCCTGACACATCACCAACCACATCTCCACCCCAGCCTGTGCACTGATTGTGAATACTCATAGTTTTATTTGAAGGATCATCCTGCAGCATTCCAATATCAGTTGCCACAACTTTTCGTCCGGTAGTGAATTGAATCAAATGATTGCCATCATTTGACAAAGCATATCCCCTGCCATCAGCGCCTATCGTCATTCTTGTTATGTTCAATGCTTCATTACTGTAATTCGAATTGGGCAGAATCGGGTTAGCTATCAGATGAAATACAGGCGTCTTCCCCTTATCATTCAGATCGAGCCAAAGCAGATGCCCCGAATGCATAGTAGCAAAAAATAAACGGTTGTACTTTTTATCATAGGCAGTGGCTGCACTCATCAGGAGTGTTGGAGAACTTAGATTGATTGTTGACCGTCCGCCTCCATTTTGCTGAGCAAAGGAGACAGTAAACTTCTTGACTTCTTTGTTATTGTAAGCATCCAAAAGACTGAACGCTGATTTGCCATTTTCGAAGAGTAATTGATTATCTCCCGAACTGACCATTCTGATATCCGACCAATTAAATGGTGAAGCAGATTGGCCACTGATAGTATAGATTGCAGATTGTTGGCTGTAGCCTTGAGAAATGCAAAACAAACTTACAGCAAGAAGTAGAGATTGTTTCATGGCAGGAAATTTTTAGAAGTGAATGCCACCGGTATAAATGGCACCATAAATTTACCTGATTTTCCTACCAGAAAAAAGAATTATTTCAGGTTGTCAAGTGCCTTTTTCACATTCTGAAATTTCAGTAATAAGGCATTGGCTTCCTCTTCTTTGATATTCCCTTTTTCCATAAGCATACGCACGCCCCGATTGATTATTTTCTTATTTGTGAGTTGCATATTGACCATCTTATTATCCTCTACCCTGCCCAGTTGAATCATCACGGTAGTACTGATCATATTCAATACCATTTTTTGAGCGGTTCCACTTTTCATGCGGGTACTTCCGGTTACAAATTCCGGCCCTACGATTACTTCAACTGGATAGTCGGCTACCTCACTTACCGGAGCACCCGGATTGCAGGTAATGCTTCCGGTTGAAATACCATGTTCGCGACATTTCTTTAATGCGCCGATTACATAAGGCGTAGTGCCGCTCGAAGCAATACCCACTACAAAATCACCACTATTGACCTTGTAATCACACAAATCTTTCCACCCCTGCAGTTCATTATCTTCGGCATTTTCAACAGCATTTACCAATGCCTTTTCTCCACCTGCTATCAAACCAACCACCAGTCCCTGGGGCACTCCATAGGTTGGAGGACATTCACTCGCATCCAAAATACCCAACCTACCGCTGGTGCCGGCACCAATATAAAACAGTCGCCCTCCTTTGAGCATCCTTTTTGTAAGAGCCTCAATCAGCGCTGATATTTGTGGTAACGATCGCTGCACTGATGCAGCAACGCCTGTATCTTCTTTATTGATGTTGGAAATAATTTCCGCAACAGACATCTTTTCCAAATTGCGGTAATGAGATGACTCCTCTGTAACTTTCCTAAATGCCATATTTACTTGTTTGCTGGCTATTGTAGAACTGCCATAGCCTTTTATGCAATACCAATTTTTATGAAGGTGCAAATTTAATTAATCTTATTTTTTATCACCTAAATTGTTTGCAAAGGATTAGTCCCTTAATTTTAGCCTCCCGAATTCACATCGAAATACCTTTAGGAACAACTATGAAATACGGATTTTTCTCAACTCTTTTATTACTGCTTACCCTTCACCTTTACAGCCAGGATTTTTCATCTACGCTGCGTCAATTCTCTGACCAATACGTTTCTGACCGCGTTCACATCCACTTCGACAAGAGCACTTATGGCGCAGGGGATACGGTTTGGTTTAAGGCTTATCTGCTCAATGCCTTATCGCCTGTAAATCGAAGCAAAAATTTTTATATCGACTGGACAGATGCACAGGGTAAGTTAATTGAACGTACCGTAAGCCCAATCGTTTCAGGTGTTACCATGGGTCAGATAGCAATTCCTCCGGAATATAAAGATGCTTACATCCATGTCAAAGGTTACACCAAATGGATGCTCAATTTTGATTCAGCCTTCTTGTACAATAAAGATATCAGGGTGCTATCTGAAAATGGTGCCACCAAAAAACCAGTACCCATCAAAGCATCCATAGCCTTTTTTCCCGAAGGGGGAAATTTGCTGTACAATGTAGTAAACAAGATTGCATTCAAGATCACAGATCAGTACGGACGGCCTTTAAAAGGCTCAGGCACATTATTGACAGACGGGCAACCAACTGAAAAATTCAAATCGCTTCACGATGGCATGGGATTTTTCTTTGTACGACCTGAAAACGGGAAAAAGTACACCATTACATGGCAGGATGAAAAAAGTGTAAAGCATACCGATAATTTACCTGCTGCAATGAACGAAGGAATCGCTCTGCAAATCGGTTGGATGCAGGGCAAAAGATCATTCATGATACAGGCTGCCGGTAAATATGCCTCTCAAAGTGTACGTATTATCGGAACCATGTTCGGGCAGAGTATTTTTAATATTGTCCGTCCATTGGAAAATGGCGCTACTCAGGGAATCATCCCTGTGAACACGCTTCCTTCCGGTATTCTTACGATTACTGTTTTAGATGTACAATATCATCCGTTGGCAGAAAGAATCACTTTTATTAATAACCATGAATATCAGTTTGACGCAGGTATGGAAGTGATACATTGGGGGCTTAACAAGCGGGCACGCAATGAAATAGAGATATCGATACCAGATAGCATTACTGCAAATCTATCCGTATCTGTAACTGACGGACAAATAGATTTCGACTCCACATCCGGCATTATCTCCGATCTGTTACTCACCAGCGATCTGAAGGGCAAAGTTTATGATCCTGCATTTTATTTCAAAGATGTATCAGACTCTTCAGAAAAACTGCTGGACCTCGTGATGCTTACAAATGGTTGGAGAAAAATTTCATGGGCAGATTTAGCCTCCGGTAAATTGCCTGAAATCAAATTTCCACGGGATACTTCGTACCTCTCTCTTTCGGGAAAAGTTCTGGGTGCCACACCCTTACAATTGCAACAAGCAGGCGACCTGATCCTGATTGTGAATCAGAAGAAAAACAGCCAATGGCTAATGGCTCCCATAAGCCCTGATGGAAGTTTTTCTGTCAAGGATTTTCTTCTGTTCGATACTGCCCTTGTGTACTACCAGCCACCAAAAGGAAAAGGATTATCGAACGTATCCGTTCAGTTCAAAAGTAATCCATTACCTATAGTTACAGGCAGGGAACCGGCAGGATTTGGGGAACCTGCGGATTTAGACACAACAGGGTATTACAGGCAATTGCAACTCACCAGGGAGTTGCAAGCTGCACTTAATATGTACAAAGGAAAAGTATTGGAAGAGATCAAAATCGAAGCAAAAACCAAAAGCCCTGAAGAAATTCTGGATGAGAAATACACATCGGGAATGTTCTCAGGAGGAGATAGCAGGTCATATAATATTATTGCAGATCCGGCAGCAATAGCCTCACAGAATATATTAAGTTACTTGCAGGGAAGAGTACCCGGGCTATCTATCAATTCTGACAACCCACCTACCCTCAACTACAGGCAGGGGGGATCTCCCGCACTCTTCCTGGATGAAATGCCGATATCCACGGATATGTTAACTAACATTCCGGTATCTGATATTGCTTTCGTAAAGTTTTTTTCTCCACCATTTATGGGTGCACAGGGTGGCGGTGGTAATGGTGCCATTGCCGTTTATACCCGTAAAGGAAATGATGTGGAATATGAGCCAGGAAAAGGATTGTCCAGAAATTCAGTAACAGGTTATTCCGTCATCAGACAATTTTATTCACCTGATTATGAAAAAATGGAATCAGACAAAAAAGATCTGAGAACAACATTATACTGGAATCCGGAAGTAATGTTAGCCCCTGGAAAAAATAAGGCGGTTCTGAAATTTTCCAATAACGACATCAGCGAAAATTTCCGTGTAGTGATAGAAGGTATGACACCGGATGGGAAAATGACAAGGCTGGTGAAAGTGATGGAATAAGGAGGATGAATTTATGATTTATGATTTATGATTTATGATTTGCGATTTACGTACGCGGTGTACTGAATTGTCTATGTCCGTTGAATACATCACAAGCTCAACCTTCTAAACCATTCTAAACTTCCCTAAACTCTCAACCCCAAACCCTAAACTCTCAACTCTCGCCCCTACTCATGAAACCTCACAAGCCCTTCCATTGGCGACTTGAGAACATTTCCTAAAGTGAAATTATAATCATTGCAAAGGGAGAATAATACATCCTGAAATCCAAAAGCAATACTTCCCGTAAAATGAAGCGGAAATTTTTCAGATTCGCTGTAACGCAACAGATGGGTATAGAAGAAAGCATTCAGCCCATCAGCTATAATATTTTCAACCATATAATGACCTCGGTTCTCTGCAAGGAAAATAGCAAATGAAGCAAGGTATCGGTTGGGCAAGGGTTTGCGGTAAACAGATTCCAGTATCTCCTGGGTATTGGTCAGGAACCGTGCATCAAATCGTGAACGCAGATCTGCATCCATCAGATCATACAGGTAGTGTTGTATCAGTATTTTTCCCAGATATGCGCCACTTCCTTCATCCCCCAGAACGTATCCAATACCAGGGCTGTTTTTTACAATCTTTTTTCCATTGTAGTAGCACGAATTAGAACCAGTGCCCAGGATACATGCTATTCCTTTGTCATTACCACAGAGGGCTCGGGCAGCGGCAGTAAGATCATCAAGCACTTCGATTGCTGCATTCTTAAAAACAGATTTGATGGATTTCTTTACTAATTTTTTATTGTCTGCGCTCTTGCAACCTGTACCGTAAAAATGAATTTCATCGGGTACCAACTTCAGTTTGGAAGCCACATCTTTTTGTAACACCTCCGCTATTTGTTTTCCATTGAGAAAATAAGGGCTAAGGCCCTGCGTCAATATTTTTTTGGACTTTCCATCTTTAAGAAGAAGCCATTCAGTTTTTGTGGATCCGCTATCAGCGATCAATTTTATAATTGGCATGTTATTATCAGCTTTATTACAGAAATTTGCCCCGCAAGAAAAAATAAAAATAGACAACCTTATATGGCCAACAAAAAAAAGTTACAGGTTTGGCTCCCTCTGATTCTCAGTTTGTGTGTGATCGCCGGCATGTTCATTGGTTACAGGATTAAGGGCAATATGCCCAACCAGGGGATTTTTTATGTAGAAAAGGCAAAGCCTGTGCAGGAAGTGTTAGACCTGATCAATAAAAAATATGTGGATAATGTCAACACAGACTCATTAGGTGCTATTGCCATTCAATCTGTATTAGAAGGCCTCGACCCACATTCTGTTTTTATTCCTGCCACCAAACTAACAGAAATCAATGAAGACCTCGAAGGTGTTTTTTTTGGAATAGGCATTGAATTCCGGATTATCAATGACACCACTAATGCCATTCGCATTATCGAAGGTGGCCCTAGTCAAAAAGCCGGTCTCAAACCCGGAGACAAGATCATACGTGTCAACGACAGCCTGGTAGCAGGAAATAACACCAGCAACGAGACGCTCAAGAACCTGATGCGTGGCAAGGGTGGCAGTAAAGTAAAATTATCCCTGCTTAGAAATGGCAACCTCATTTCAAAAGAAATCACTCGCGGTCCCGTGAGATTATACAGTGTGGATGCATCCTATATGCTCAACGATACCACAGGGTTCATACGCATCAGCCGGTTTTCTGAAACTACTTACAAGGAATTCATGACGGCGATGGACTCATTGCACAAATCAGGAATGAAAGCACTCATCCTCGATCTGCGTGACAATGGTGGAGGAATTCTTACAGAGGCTATCTACATCGCTGATGAATTTCTGAACGACAATAAACTGATCACTTACACGATTGGTGCACATTCGCCCAAGAAGGAATACCGCTGCGATAAAGAAGGAGTTTTTGAAAAAGGCTCACTTGCAGTTCTTGTAAATGAAGGAACAGCATCTGCAAGTGAAGTGCTGGCAGGTGCATTGCAGGATTGGGGTAGAGCCACCATTATTGGCCGACGCACATTCGGCAAAGGACTGGTGCAGGAGCAGTATGAACTGAGTGATGGCGCCGGTTTGCGTTTGACTGTGGCCAGGTACTTCACGCCTCTTGGGCGCAGCATACAGCGTTCGTACAAGGAAGGTAATGAAGCGTATTACCATGACATCATTGACCGGTATAAGCATGGCGAAATGGAATCAGCAGATTCAATCAACCATCTCGGCGAAAAGAAATTTATTTCAAAAGACGGGAAGGTATTGTATGGTGGTGGCGGTATCACACCGGATATCTTTGTAGGTGTTGACACACTATTGTTTGAAAAGCCGGTAATGAAGGCGTTACTGAAAGGAACATTGAATGAATTTGTGTATCAAAACTATCTCTCTCACCAAAATGAATTTTCAAAATACAACTCCATCGCCCAATACAAATCGGATTATCAAGTGAGTGACGCAGAACTTAACAACTTCAAAACCTTTGCACAAAAGGATTCTATCACATTCAACCTTCTGAATGCAAATCAAAAATCGCAGGCTGCAAAGCAGATCAAAATGTTGACAGCAAGATTAATCTGGGGTTCTGAAGGGTTCTTTGAGGTGAAGAACACAGGAGATTCTATGGTGATAGAATCATTAAGAAGTTTCAGAAAATAAATTTCTGTATATCTATTTTTATAGAAGATTCCGGTCAGTCATGGACGGCAGAATAAGTACAAGGCTCAGTCAAGTTTTACTGCCTTATCTTCTCCATTTGTAATAATGCTTGTGCTACGGTATCTACAGGACTTTGACAGGATTTATCAGTGCATACGTAAATAAGCGTTTGTCCGAATTTATATTTTTGATCCAGTAGCGGAAGGTTTTGTTCAGAAATATCGCCACAAAAAATACAGTCAGGCAAATAATGATTTTGCATCTGATGAAGCATCTCCTGAGCATTTTTTCCAACAATGGCAATTTCAAAAGATGTCCTTACAAGTTTAATGAACAACCTTAACCAATAACTGAAATAAGAAGGTTCTGAAATCATTGACTTTTTAAGATTTTTAACCATTTGTACCGAACACTTCACCCAATTGTCAATGCTATAGAGGCTTCCAAGTACAAATAAGTTCTCTGCCATCACAGCACTTGAAGACGGGATGACATTGTCAGTAATTTCAACAGGTCTTGAAAAGACGCCCGGGTGTAACTCATTGGAGTAAAATAATGTATGGGATTTTGAATCAAAAAAATGCTGGAGCACATAACTCGTCAGTTCCTTGGCCTTGTCGAGGTATTTTATATCAAAGGTTGCCTGGTAGTACGCTACCAATGATTTGATGAGAAATGCGTAATCATCCAGAAAAGCGTGAGTAGCAGGACTCCCCTTTTGGAAATTGCGATACAATTCCTTTTCATTTATCAACAGGTCAGAAATAATGAAATCAAGTATTTCTTTGGATCTATTGAGATAGTCACGGTTTTGAAATGCTCTTGCAGCATCAGTAAATGCAATACTCAATAAAGCATTCCATGCCGTAATTACCTTGTCATCTTTGGAAGGGCCTACACGTTTTTCCCTTGCCTGCAATAATTTTCTCCGGCATTCATCAAGCTTTTTGTCATGCCAGGATGCAGTATGAATTCTGTGTAGAATATTTTTTCCTTCTTCAAAATTTCCACCTGGAGTCACACCAAAAGCCTCAGTAAAATACAATGTATCCTCCTCCAGGATTTTTTCTATTTCATCATAGGTCCACAAATAAAATGCTCCTTCCATTCCTCCGGAATCCGCATCTAAAGAAGTGTAGAAACCTTTCCCGGATGAAAGTTCCCCCAGGATGAAATCAATGGTCTCTTCAGCCACTTTCCTGTAAATATAGTTACCGGTTAGCTGGTAGGCATTACAGTAGAGGCTGATGAGTTGTGCATTGTCATAAAGCATTTTTTCAAAGTGAGGCACTTTCCATAATCTGTCTGTAGCATATCTGGCGAAGCCTCCGCCAAGTTGATCATAGATACCACCATTGGCCATTTGGTTGAGTGTAAGTTCTAATTGCTGAATGAGCGTTTGACTTCTGTCCTTGTGGTACAACTCCAATACCAACTCCCATACAGAAGGCATTGGGAATTTTATTGAAGAAGCAAGGCCACCATCCCTTGGATCAAATTGGCTTTCCAAATTTTCCTTCGCCTGCTCCAAATCTCTTTTTTGAAATTCAGATTCCTCTTTTGATGAAAAAACAAAATTGGATTCCCTGACCCCGTTTGATAAATGTTCTGCCTGTTGTTTTAAGGCATCAAAATTTTCATTGTACTGCCTGGCAAAATATGCCAGCAGTTCCATCCATCTTTTTTTAGGGAAATAAGTACCTGCAAAAAACGGTCTGCCATCTGGCAAAGCAAAGGCATTCAGCGGCCACCCGCCATTACCATTGATCATTTGCGCCACTGACATATATACCTGGTCGACATCGGGCCTTTCTTCCCGGTCCACTTTGATACAGATGAAATTTTTGTTCATTAATGCGGCCACCGTTCCGTCTTCAAACGATTCCTTTTCCATGACGTGACACCAGTGACAAGCAGCATAGCCGATACTGATCAGTAATGGTTTGTTTTCTTTCTTAGCGAGTGCCAGTGTCCGTTCGTTCCATGCTTTCCAATGTACAGGATTATGAGCATGCTGCAGCAGGTAAGGGCTGGTCTCATTGATGAGTTCGTTATTATCTTCCATGATTAAATTCAGTCTTGTAAAGGTAACAAATGAACAAGCCGGATTGGATTTCGGCATTCATAATTAAATAATTCCTTTTCTGTGTTATTGTAAAAGTTTTAATCTTACTTTAGTCGCATGGGTACACAGATATTTACAAATATCACTTTGATTGGTGGCACAGATGCTCCCGGTTCGGCATTGAGAGGTAAGAACCTGGCTAAGTTTTCGTGTATCCATGATGGTTACATAGTGGTGGAAGGGAGTACTATTGCAGAGGCAGGTGCCATGTCTGAATGCAGATATAATGGACTCAGTTTGCCCGCCGGTACCATTGTACTCCCTGCATGGTGCGATAGCCATACACACCTGGTCTTTGCGGAAAGCAGGGAGAATGAATTTGTACAGAAGATAAAGGGAGCTACCTATTCTGAGATTGCTGCTGCCGGTGGTGGTATTTTGAATTCAGCGCGGAAAATAGCAGTGTATTCAGAAGATCAATTGTTTGATTTAGCATGGAAGCGACTGCAGGAGTTAGCCAGATTGGGTACAGGAGCTATTGAGATTAAGAGTGGGTATGGGCTATCTTACGATGGGGAACTAAAGATGTTGCGTGTAATCCGCAGGCTGAAAGAGAAAAGCTCTTTGATCATTAAATCGACCTTTCTCGGAGCACATGCTTTTCCGGAACAATACAAGGAGAATCATGACGCGTATATCAGCATGATTACTGATGAATTGCTACCGGTAATTGCAAGAGAAAAACTGGCAGATTACATAGATGTGTTTTGCGAAAACGGATTTTTTTCTCCGGAAGAAATGATAAGGATTTGCAAGGCCGGGCACGCTTATGGATTGGTTCCAAAACTGCACGTGAATCAATTGAACAGTATTGGTGGAATTGAGGCTGGTATCGCTTCTGAAGCATTATCATTAGATCATCTTGAAACACTTACCAAAAGTGATATTGAACTTTTAGGTTCATTCAATGGAATTTCCACAATGCTTCCGACCGCAGCACTTTTTCTGAGAATGGATATGCCTCCTGCAAGACAGCTTATTGAAGCCAATGCTGCCGTGGCTTTGGCTACAGATTATAACCCCGGTTCATCTCCTTCCGGTAATATGAATCTTGTGGTAGCTTTAGCCTGTATCATGATGCGTATGCTTCCTGAAGAAGCGATCAATGCGGCTACGATCAATGGCGCCTATGCAATGGGAGTTTCTCAAGAAGCTGGCAGCATTAGTGTTGGCAAGAAGGCTAATTTAATATTTACCAAACCTGTTTCATCACTGAATTATCTTCCCTATAGTTTTGGCGAAGACAATATTTCTCAAGTCATGATCAATGGTGAAATCATCTGATAAAATCAATTTAACAATGCGAGACAACTTTAAAAAATTTACACGTGATGTACTACTGTCTTTTACACATCTCAGAAAATTTGAAACCAAGTCAGGGGAAACGATTCAATGTTTTGAAAATGACAGGTTATCACTCGAAGAGTCACTTGCCAATTCTGATGCACGCTATGTGATTATAGGTATCCCCGAAGATGCCGGAGTACAGGCCAATTTCGGAATACCCGGTACTCCGACACTCTGGCCTGCTTTCCTTCAATCATTTCTAAACATTCAAAATAACCGATACTTAGATGGAAGGCTTATTTTCTTAGCGGGGGTATTCGACTTTTCGGATGAACTAAATCTCATAAAGGCAACTGCACCTGATCCGGAAGAAAAAATACGGGTACTGAGTAGCCTTGTAGAATACATTGACATTGCTGTAGAGGAGAAAGTAAAGATCATCACTCGTGCCGGTAAGGTTCCAATCCTCATCGGTGGTGGCCATAATAATGCGTATGGTGCTATCAAAGGGGCGGCCAAGGGATTGCATGCTATTGATGCGATTCCGCTAGCGCAAATCAGCGTTATTAATTTGGATGCCCATACCGATTATCGAATGAGGGAAGGAAGACATTCCGGCAATGCATTCAGGTATGCAGATGGCGACGGATACCTGAACCGGTATTTTGTGATCGGGCCTCATGAAAACTACCTCCAGGAATATATAATTAAGGATATGGAATCGAGTCCTTTTCTAGACTATGTTTCATTTGAAGATATTTTTATCAGGGAACGAAAAAATTTTATGCAGGCAGTTGTTCATGCTACAGGTTTTGTGGAAGACAATTATACAGGAATTGAATTGGACATGGATTCCATTACAAATGTACTCAGCAGTGCCATGACTCCTTCCGGTGTTTCGTCTGTAATGGCAAGAAGATTCTTGCATTTTGTGGCTACAGACTGTAAGATTGCTTACCTGCATATTTGTGAAGGTGCTTCCTCACTGGCTAATGGCTTGATAGATCCTAATGCAGGAAAATTGGTGAGCTACCTGGTGAGTGATTTTATCAAGAGTCATTATGATGCTAACCAACATGGAATTGGTAACTAAGTAAGAATGAAATAGCAACGAATACGTCAATTAACCGGGTTGCCTTGAAAAAACGCTGACAGCGTTTGCATCCACTGGATTACCCGTAGATATAATTATTTATAGAAACACTTGCATTCGCTGTGAACAAGTTTGATGAGTTTGTAAACCCGTCTTTTCTCAAATGTGCCACTGTAAATTCGGTTTTTTACTCACTTTTCTAATCGTGATTTTCTTTTCAGTGAAAAAAAGAGAATGATCAAAACAACTATCCCAATTGCGGACCAAAGCCAGGGTTGGATAAAATATTCACCAGAGGTTTCTGCGATGGGCATGTCACTGTCTTGCGCTATTGCTTTATATCCAAACATTATGAATGGCAGGAATGCAACCGTGACCTTCTCAAATGGCCTTGTCATCAGGAATTATTTTTCTTATTGAAAAATTATCAAAAATCAGCCCAAAAATCAATACTGCATTTTGCGCAATGACGGCGCTTTAAACCAGCTTCCAATTACGATTGCCAACGTCATCCCTCCACCAAAAAGTACTGCCGGCACTGTTCCCATTAGTTTGGCGGTAACACCACTTTCAAATTGCCCCAACTCATTGCTGCTATTGATAAACATGGAATTGACACTCATCACCCTGCCCCGCATGTGATCGGGTGTTATGAGTTGTGCGATAGTTCCCCGAATGACAACACTCACACCATCCAACATGCCTGCGAGCATCAAAGCAAAAAATGAAAGCAAAAACACTTTGCTCAATCCGAAAATGAGAATACATACGCCAAAGCCACCAACTGCTAAAAGCAATTTTTTTCCCTGGTTCTTACGAGGAGGAAAAATAGTTAGCAGGATAACCATCAGAATAGAACCCAGGTCTGAAGCGCCATTGAGCAGACCGAATCCCTGCGCACCCACTTTAAGGATATCCCGTGCAAAAACAGGAATGAGGGCCACGGCACCGCCAAACAATACGGCAAAGAGATCGAGTGAATATGCGCCAAGTAATATTTTGGTATGGTACACGAAACGCAATCCTTCCTTCACACTTGCCCATGTCTTCACATTTTTATTCTTTAGCGAAGGTGGTTTTGGATGGATGCGATGCAATATGACAAATGCAAGCAAGATGAGAACAGATATTGTTTCGAGCGTACCTGTGATTCCAACAAGTGCAATCAAAAAACCTCCGGTAGCATGGCCGGTTACAGAGGCTGATAAAAAAGTACCCTGGCTCCAGGTAGTAGCATTCTGCAACTTGTCTCTCGGAACGATATATGCGATCATGGCACTAAATACAGGGCCGGCAAAGGCTCGTACAATTCCGGTGCAGAAAATTACCGAATAGATCAGGATGGAAATAGTGCTATTGCTTAGTCCGTGTGTATTGTAGTCGCCGGAAATAAAAATCAGGATCAGCGTAGATGCAAAATAAAGAGCTACACACCGGAGGAGCAATATCCTTTTTTCGCTTTGGTCAATTTTGTGGCCTGCATACAAGGCCAATGACAGCGCAGGTACTACTTCTGATAGTCCGATCAATCCTATTGCAAAAGGATCATTTGTCAATAAGTATATCCACCAACCCAGCAGCGTTGTCAGCATACGAAGGCCCATGATAAAGGCAAACCTGCCAAGGAGCAAAAAGCGATATTCTGTAATCTGAAGGGCGGAGAATGGGTGGATTTTTTCTGCCATACTATGGGAGCATTAAGAAATTCTGTCCTTCTTCATAGTCTTTTTCCAATGCATCCAAAACAGCTTTCATGTGTGCTTCATTGCCAAGGAAGTCGGCATTGGAAGCATCAATAAAAAGCGTTTTCAAATGATGCTCCTTGATGTATTGGATGTAAGTTTCCTGTATAGAATAGAGATAGTCAGGATCAATGCCTTGTTCATAGTCTCTGTTCCTCCTTGTAATATTTGCTTTCAGGCGGCTGATCGGTGCATGCAGATAGATCAGCAACTCTGGTTTTGCAAGATGCGGATTAATAATATTAAACAATTTCTGATACAAGGAAAACTCTTCTGGCGGAAGATTTACCTTGGCGAACAGCAGGCTCTTGGTAAATAAATAATCAGAGATTGTTACCTGTTGAAAAAGATCCTTGGCCTGGAGAAAATCTTTGAGTTGTTTGTAGCGCTCTGCCATGAAGAATAGTTCTAATGGGAAAGCGTATTGCTCCCTGTTTTCATAAAACTTAGGCAGAAAGGGATTGTCGGCAAATTCTTCCAGTATCAGTCTTGCATTCAGTTTCTTACTCAGTAAATGAGCCAGGGTAGTTTTTCCTGCACCAATATTTCCTTCTATGGTTATAAAGTTGTATTTCATTGATTGTCCTGGTAACGCTGGCAAAAATAGTCAGAGATACGGCTCAAAAATTTTTTCCATTTCAATCTATCCCCAATTTCTTCACACGTAGCAGGTCATCGCAGTGTTTTGCAAGTTGTCGGATGCTTTGGTCAAAGACGGGATGTATGTGATCAGGCGCTATTTCTAAGAGTGGAGCCAGAACGAAGCTTCTTTTGTGAAGCAGTGGATGAGGAATCTTGATATTCTCTTCATTTATTATCTTATTGCTGAAAAACAGGATATCAATATCAATCACTCTTGGTGCATATTTGAAGGTGCGTCTTCTTCCCATTGTCTCCTCGATGAAGAATATTTTTTCGAGGACGGCATCTGGTTTCAAAGGTGACTCGACTTTTAGTACCTGGTTAAAAAAATCAGGTTGGTCAGTATTGCCCCACGGAGCCGTTTCAAAAATGGAGGAAGTTGCAATGGTTTTTCCTATATGAGATTGTATCAATTGTGCTGCTTCGCGCAGCATAGCTTCACGGTCTCCAAGATTGCTACCGGTGGCCAGAAAAATCGTATTGTTTTTAGATGGATGAAGTGCTTTCAAACTTGATGCAAATTTGGAATATTTTTCTCAGGTGCAAAAAATCAAAATATTCATTGACCATAAAATAAATTTTCTCCAATACATTTGCCTTCTTTGTAACCATAATGCAATGAAGAAATACAGCCAGTTCAAGGCAATGTTTTCCATTACCAGGGCAAGTCTTACTTCCATTTTCAGAAGTCCTTCGTCTGTAGTTTTTGGATTTGCATTCCCATTTGTTTTCATATTGGTATTTGGCTTCATCGGCAATTCCGGTGGCCTGGCGCATTATAATATAGTGGTGGCAGAAGGTTCAGATACTGCGAATGATTTGTATCACGCATTATTGGCTTCAGACCAGGTGACAGTGAAATCTTTTCCTGACAGTATAAAGTACAAGGAAGCCATTCAAAAGGGAAAAATTGCTGCAACCATTGATATTCGGAAAAATCCTTCAGACAGTGTCGCACCATACTCCTTTTCATTCAAGAGCAGTACATCTAGCAACGATCAATGGCCGCAATTCAAGAGCCTTGTGGAAAGTGTAATCAATGCAGTGAGCAATAAACATTTTCCCGGGAGGAAAACCTATGCCACTTTTGATTTTGACTACAGGAAAGATATTGCGCAGATAAGGCAATACAAGACTATTGATTTCATTTTGCCGGGACAATTAGGATTTTCATTACTTGCCTCGGGAGTCTTTGGTGTAGCATTTACATTTTTTATTTTGAGAAATACGCTTGTGCTGAAGCGTTTTTTTGCAACACCTATCAGTAAAGGACATATTATCATGGGTGAAATGCTGAGCCGGATTTTATTTCAGTTGCTTACTGCCTTTGTGATCATCCTGCTGGGTAAGTATATGTTCGGTTTTACGCTGATTCACGGTACTGTTACATTCATCAACATGATGGTATTGAGTTTTATTGGACTGTTTGTATTTATGGGATTCGGATTTCTCGTGAGCAGCATTGCAAAAAATGAAAGCACGATACCTCCAATAGCCAACATCATTACGTTACCGCAATTCCTGATTGGTGGCACATTTTTTAGCATCAGTGTTTTTCCTGTTTGGTTGCAATGGATCGCCCGTATTATGCCGCTGACACATTTGAATGAAGCATTGCGTGATGTTGCATTTGAAGGCGCTTCCTTGTGGGATGTGAAAAATGAAATAGGAATTTTGTTGCTTTGGGGGGTGGTCATTTATCTTGTAACTGTAAGAGTCTTTAAATGGGAATAAAAGAATGAAACGCCTGATTGTACTTGTTGGTTCTCTTTTGATTTTTTTGATGTTGTTGTCATTTCTGCTGCCCAGAAGTGTATCGGTAGCCAAGTCAGTTACCATCAATGCATCCAGGGCAGAGATCATGAGCGAGGTGGGTGAATTTAGCAATTGGAAAAACTGGTTTCCTGTTTTGAAAGAAGGCCTTGCAACCCTGGAAATTCATTCGCCGGATTCGGCTACTATCGAAAGAACTTCCGGAAAAAACATTACAGTACAATTTCTCAATAAAAGTTCGGATTCAATTACTCTCAGAACTTCTATTGCGACCGGTGCCGCGCAGTTGTACATGTTCAGGTTTGATTCTTTGAGCAGTGGCGCTGTAAGAACTGATCTTATTGTTTCTACTACCTTCAAGTGGTATCCATGGCAGAGAGCACAAACACTTTTCCTGGACAAACTTACCGGGCCACAGTATGAAGAGGCACTTAAAAATCTTCAATCGCGTTGTGAAGGCATAGCGCAATGAAGGTTAAATCGTCTGAAAAAAAGCAAATATTACTTTTCACTATTGGCCGATTGAAATTTACAAAATTGGAATAGAGCACTTGCAGAGTATCGTTTATATTGCCTCTACTTTAAGGTCAGTCCAGGTAAATGAAGACCCTTTCCTATTGGGCTTTTAGCCGGGGGTACCAGGCCAAAATGGTTTTTTTTATTTGAAAAATCATGGAAAACCACCATTTTCTTTGAAGAATTATTTTCTAATTTTATAATACTTCCTGTCCAATCCTTTTAGAATCGTTTCCCGGTCCTTAATTTTTTTAAACTCACACAAATGAAACGCATTTTTTTTATGCTATTCGTTGGCGGTATATTTTTCTATAGCCAGCCCGCAGAAGGTCAGTTATTAAAAAAGCTGAAGGAGAAGGTCAACAAAGAAATTGAGAAAAGTGTTGACAAGAAAGTTGAAGAAAAAACCGGTGCAAATGAATCCAACAATAATAGCAGCAACAATTCTCAGGAAAATAACCGCTCTAAACCTACCAACACAAAGGGTGCGGGGCTGAAAAATACGACGCCTCCTGATGTAATAGCAGCCATTGGCGACGCCGGTAAATCATTTGACGCCAAGAGCTATAGTGATGCCCGTTTTTCAGTTCAGCAGGCACTGGTCGGCATTGAGTTGCAACTTGGCCGCGAACTACTGAAATCGCTGCCCCAATCGGTGGACAGCATGCACGCAGATACTACCCAGGACAAAGTGGCAAGTACACAGTGGGGATGGAACAACCTGACCATTCAAAGGGTGTACAGCGATGGAAAAGACAAACAGATGACTATTACAATTGGGAATAACCTGTTATATACCGGCATAGTCAATGCCTATTTTAATAATGGCTACACAGTGCAGGGAAATAATGATGAACAAAACGCGAAGCAAGTAAAAGTTCAGGGGAATAAGGCTTTGATAACTTATGATAATGATAAAGGCTATTCGCTAATCGTACCTATCGGTCAGAGTTCGACAATCGTTTGGGAAGATATCAACTTTGCCAATGAAGACGAGGTGATGTCTGCCGCAAACAAGTTCAGTATTGACAATATCAAAAAATCTTTGGGAGAAAAATAAAATCAACCAACATGAAAAAATATTTTTTGCTTGCTGTGGTACTTTTCTCAGCAATTACTATGCAGGCACAGGACTTTGCGAAGAATCTTGCTGATGCCAGGTCGTCTTATAGTTCGGGAAAATTGGCAGATGCTCACTTTTCCCTGGAACAAGCTATTCAGGAGCTCGATATGATCGTAGGAAAAGAAATTTTGGGAATGCTTCCCAAAGATTTTGCCGGGCAGGCCGCCAATGCAAAGGAAGACGCGGTGGCCGCCAACGTTGGTTTCGTGGGCGCTACCGTTCACCGGGCGTATGGCGACTCCGGTACTCAAATTGATATCATCAGCAATTCACCCATGATTGCCACGATCAATTCTTTTTTAAACATGCCGATGCTCGGCGGAATGATGCGCAATTCCACGACTAAGGTGGTGAAGGTAAGCGGCTACAAAGCACGGCTGGAGAAGGATGGTGAAAACGATAATGGTTCTTCAAATTACACGTTACAGATTCCATTGAAAAGTGCTTTGATTACTATTGTCGGTAAGAACCTGGATGAAAATAAAATTTTATCCTTTGCCAACAACCTTCCTATAGAAAAGATTGCTGCATTGATTCAGTAGTTGAGGCGATTGTTAATTGGAAGTGATTTGATCAGGTACCAATCGCGACGGACGAATCTCAAATACACACTTACTGAACAACGATTTGTCATGAACAACGCTCAACCAATATCGCCTGCCCGCCGTTGTGGAAACAACACTCAACGATCTTAACTATTCTTTCAGGAATTTTAAGTTCCTCCTGATGCCCTGGTACTTACTGCGTTTGATAGGAGACTTTCGAAATATGATCTTAAAATTTTCTTCTGTAAGTTCTTCCCATTCTTTTTCAGAGTAACTCAAAATTTCCGCAATGGGTGTGAACCCTTCTTCTTTTGTAGGAGTGCTGAAGCGGTTCCAGGGGCATACATCCTGGCAAATATCACAGCCGAATAATTTGTTTTCAAACCGGCCTTTCATCTCTTCAGGGATCAATGCGTCTTTGAGTTCGATGGTGAAATAGGATATGCATTTGTTAGCTTCAATCACTTTGTTTGAAAGAATGGCATCCGTAGGGCAAGCATCAATACATTTGGTGCAGGTACCACAATAGTCCTTTACAAAGGGATTGTCGGCTATCAATTTCAGGTCTGTGATCAAGGTCGCAATAAAGAAGAAAGATCCTGATTGCTTAGTGATCAGATTTCCATTCTTGCCCACCCAACCTAATCCACTTCGTGCGGCCCAACTTCTCTCTAATACCGGCGCGCTGTCAGTAAATCCCCGGCCATTTACTTCGCCGATATTTTCCTGTATCCATTGCAGAAATATTTTCAACTTGTCGCGAATGATATCATGGTAATCTTTGCCATAAGCATATTTGGAAACCTGCGGGGCATCCGGTCTTTGTTTTTCTGCAGGATAGTAATTCATCAAAAGCGTGATCACTGATTGTGCGCCCGGAACAAGAAGTGTTGGGTCCACTCTTTTGTCAAAATAGTTTTCCATATACGACATAGTGCCATGAAACCCTTTATTCAACCATTGTTCCAGCCGTCGTTCATCTTCATCCAATTTCTTTGCTTCGGCAATGCCACAATAATCAAAGCCCAACTCTAATGCTTTGGATTTTATAAATGCAGTATGTGTTTCAATTGGCGACACAGTGGAGCAAAGATAGTTGGGAGGTGGGAGTTTGGGATGGACAATTATGTCCGCCGTGGCGGAATGGATTATAGATTATGGATTTAGGGTTTATCTGAAGCAGTGGATGAGATTTGGCCGTCCCGATGGATCACTTGCTCATGCTCATTACTCTTCTTTCTTTTTACTTTTCATTTCTCATTTTTTACTTTTCACTTTTCTCCGCCGTGGCGGATCGCTTTTCGCTTTCTCCAGTTTTTCCTTTTCGAAATTCACAAAACAATCCTACATTTAGTAACAGAGAAAAAATTCTTTCCCATGCCGAATAAAAAATTAGCTTACGAAGACATTGAATTCGTTGACAGCACACGGTCGGTGTGGAATTATTCTCTGTTTTCAGAAGAGGATATTCGTAATTTTCAGAATGGTACACACTATTCCTTGTATGAACATTTTGGCCCTCATCCGGTAACGGTTCTGAAAACGGCTGGTTATTATTTTTCTGTTTGGGCTCCTAATGCAACACAGGTCAGTGTTGTGGGAGATTTCAATAATTGGGACAGGTACAGTCATCCGCTATTTGTAAGGTTAGATCATTCCGGTATATGGGAAGGGTTTATTCCCAACCTGGGTGAATACGAGAATTATAAGTATTTCATCAAAGGTTTTGAAGGTGCAGAATTGTTGAAAGGAGATCCATTTGCCAGGCATTGGGAATTGCGCCCTGCCACCTCTTCAAAGACAAAGGATATTCGATACAAATGGAACGATGGTGAATGGATGCGCCGGCGGAAGAAAAATAATTCTCTCAAATCTCCGTGGAGCATTTACGAATTGCACCTGGGTAGCTGGATGAAACCGGATCCCGATAACAAAGACAGCTTTAATTCTTACAAAGAAATTGCAAAGCAATTGGTTCCTTACCTGGAAAAAATGCAATTCACACACGTAGAATTTATGCCGGTAATGGAATACCCTTATGACAGAAGCTGGGGATACCAGGGTACCGGGTATTTTGCGCCAACCTCACGTTATGGCATACCCGAAGATTTTATGGAGCTTGTGGATGCCTTGCACCAGGCAGGTTTTGGCGTGATTCTCGATTGGGTTCCTTCGCATTTTCCGGCTGATGCGCATGGTTTGTTTAAGTTTGACGGAACGCATACTTATGAGTATGCCGACATGCGCAAGGGCTTTCATCCGGATTGGAATTCTTATATCTTCAACTACAAGAGAGCGGAGGTGCGTTCTTTTCTTATCAGTAATGCACGTTATTGGTTTGAACAGTATCATATCGATGGCATAAGGGTGGATGCTGTGAGTTCCATTTTGAAATTGGATTATTCCCGGGAAGAAGGTGAGTGGGAGCCCAATGAATTTGGAGGAAATGGCAACCTCGAGGCAATCGCCTTCATGCAGGATCTCAATGCTATGGTTTATCGTGATTTTCCAGATGTGCAGATGATAGCAGAAGAATCCAGCGACTGGCCCAACATTACCGGTATGACCACCTCGGGAGGTATTGGTTTTGGTATGAAATGGATGATGGGCTGGATGCACGATACACTTGACTTTTTTTCTTTAGATCCGGTATTACGAAGCGGAAGCCAGGACAAATTTTCATTCAGCATGATGTACTATTACAATGAAAATTTCATGTTGCCTCTCAGCCATGACGAAGTAGTACATGGTAAGTCGCCAATGCTTTACAAAATGCCCGGAGATGAGTGGCAGAAATTTGCTAATCTGCGCACATTGTATGGTTACATGTTTACACATCCCGGAGGTAAGTTGTTATTTATGGGTAATGAATTTGGTCAAACAAGTGAATGGAATTTTGAACGGGAGTTGGATTGGCCATTATTGCAATATGACGCTCATCAGAAAATGCAACATTATGTGGCAGCATTAAATCAATTATTGCGAAGTGAACCGGCACTATATGAATTACAATTTGACCAGGCCGGATTCGAATGGCTCGACCTTTCTCATTACAATGAGTGTGTAGTCAGTTACAAGCGAAAGGGAAAGAAAGGAAAAGATGATCTGATCATTATTTTGAACCTTACTCCGGTAGAACGGACAGAATGGTATATTCGTACCAGGGGTAAATTATCCTGGCAGGTAATTTTTAACAGTGATGCTAAAGAATACTGGGGAGGCGGGCGCTTTGCAGATCAGGAAGTTACGGTGAATGTTGTGGACAAAAAAACAAAAGACTGCGAAATAAAACTCAATCTCCCTGCGTTATCTGTTGTAGTACTAAAATAGCATATTTTTGATACTACAAGCCTGCCACCTATGAAACTCCAAACCTTGAAAAATGTGGGACCCACATTTTTGATTTCAAGATTCTCAAAAAAGCAATTTCCAAAAGGATTTCTTTGTGTAACCTTCTCCCTGGTTTGCATCGGATACAGTTACGCCCAGGACAGCGCAACGGTATTCTTAAAATCAGGACAGGAAAAGTTTTCTTCCCGGCTCTATAATGCAGCTTCCATTGATTTTGAAAAAGCTATCAAGATCAATCCGGCTTTTGCAGAAGCCTATATTGCAAATGGAAAAGTGAATCTTGAAATGAATCGCCTTTACCAGGCAGGAGAGAGTTTTCAAAAAGCGTATGAACTACAGCCCGGAAATAAAGAAGTGATCAAGGCACTCATGATGCTGAATTATAATGCCAGGCAAAACAAGAAGGCAATTGAATTTGCAGGAAAGTGTGATTGTGAAGAATCGGGTAGGGTAATCGGGATGAGCTACTACCGGATGGAAGATTATGGCCAGGCTGAAAAATACCTGCTGAACGCATTAGAGAAAAATGAAAAAGATGGCGAAGCTGCTTACTCATTAGGTCTTACCTATATCGAGTTAGAACGAGATAAAGATGCGATCTCTTATTTCCAAAAGGCCGTAAATGCAGACCCAACTAAAAGCAATTGGCAGTACGAATTAGGGTTGCTTTATTACAACGCTGAAAATTACAAGGGGGCGGTTGCAAGTTTTCAAAAGGCTGCTGACGCAGGTTACCGTCAAACAAATGATTTTCTGGAAAACCTGGGATTTTGTCAACTCTACAGTGGTGATGTAGACAATGCATTAAAGACTTTGAATACCGTGCTCAGCCATAAGCCCAATAATACTACCATGCTCACAAACATAGCCTATGCCATGTATGCCACCAAGAGATATCAGGGTGCTGTGGATTATTATGAAAAGGTACTCACTTTAAATCCCAAAGATGCTTCCTCCCTTTATATGGTGGGTATGGCATTTCAAAAATTAGGACAAAAGCAAAAGGGCCAGGCAATTTGAGATAAGGCAATAGAAATGGATCCATCCTTAGCAAAGAATCGTACAAAGAAGGAAATGCCGATGGGGCTGTGAGGAAAGTTGATAAGAGAGTTTTGAAAGTTAAAAGTTGAAAGTTGAAGGTTGAAGGTTGAAGATTAAATGTTGAAAGTTGATAGTTGAAAACCTGAAACTTGAAACTTGAAACTTGAAACTTGAAACCTGAAACTTAAAACCATAAACTTGAAACAACAAATTATACGAATCCCCAATCCCAAATCGAACAACGACCAACACACCTCACACCGTCAAATTAATCACAAGTGCAATCATTACCGTGTTATATGCAAAGGAGAGCATGCTGTGAAAAAGTGCCATTGTTCTAAGTGGCCTCGAGGTGATTTCAACATCTGAGACCTGGAAGGTCATTCCTAATACAAAGGAGAAGTAAGCAAAATCAAGATATTCAGGACGCTTGCAGCCCGGAAAATTCAGACCGCCTGCATGATTGGTTGGATTGTCCACATCATTTCCATAATAGATATGAGCATACCTGAGTGTAAAAAGCGTATGGATCAATATCCATGACAAGATCATTCCTGCAATTGCCAGAGGAATTCGCCATCCGCCTCCGCTATTACCTTCTTCCTTTATGATGATCATCATAGTCACAGCAAGGATACTGGCTATGGTAGCGATCAGCACCAATCCAAAGACGACTATCCGCCTTGGATCCTGTACCTGGGCCTGGGATCTGATCTCTTTGGAATCTGTGATGCTGAAAGTGATCCAGTTCATAACGATCATGGTTAGGCTAAAAATATTCCAGGCAAACATCAACCTGCCAAGGCCATAGTTACCGTTCGTATGAACAACGGCGTAAGTAACGATCCCGAAGGCAAGGCATATCAGTAACTTTTCAAGGGAATTAATTTTCTGAAACCAAAATCTTCCTTTAACATCCATAAGGTTTATTTATTACAAATATGGAGTAATTCCTTAATCCAGAAAAGAGCCTCAGTTTACAGGCCAGGTAATTTTGCTTCTGAAGTAGATAATGATGGATCGTCCTATTCCCGGAGAATGGGACGATTTATCCTGGAAGGTATCTTTTTCCCAATAGTTTAAGAATGAGGATACATACAGGTTTCATAGAAATACAGAAATTTGCAGCATTATGGCACTTCAAAATAAGATATCTCAAAAGGAACTGAAGAGAAAACTGTTGGAAGAAACTTTCAAGCGTATTACCATTAGTTTTTATCGTTATTTTCCGATCACTGATCCCAAAAAATTCAGGGATGAAATGTATCAATCTCTTGAATCTATGAAAGTGTTTGGGAGGATTTACATTGCATCAGAAGGTATCAATGCACAGATCAGCGTGCCTGAGTCGGAGTTTGAGAATCTGAAAAGCTATCTCTATTCAATTCCGCCATTGAAAGATTTAAGGCTGAATATAGCCGTAGATGATGATGGTAAGAGTTTTTGGGTACTCAAAGTAAAAGTCCGGGTTAAGATTGTTGCAGATGGAATTTCTGATCCTGATTTCGACATGAGCAGGAAAGGACAATATGTGAATGCGTCTGCATTTAATAAGATGACGGAAGATGCAGATACGATTGTGGTGGACATGCGCAACCATTATGAATATGAAGTTGGCCATTTCAAGAATGCTATTGAAGTGCCTTCTGAGACCTTCAGGGAGCAATTGCCCATGACTGCGGAGATGCTGAAGGATAAGAAAGATAAAAACATTATCATGTATTGCACAGGCGGTATCCGTTGTGAAAAAGCCAGTGCTTATCTAAGGTATCGCGGATTCGAACATGTGTACCATCTCGAGGGAGGAGTGATCCATTATGCGAATACCGCAATGGAGAATGGATTGGAAAATAAATTTCTTGGGAAAAATTTTGTTTTTGATCAGAGACTGGGAGAGAAGGTTGGTGATGAGATCATAAGCCATTGTCATCAATGCGGAAAACCATGTGATACACACGTGAACTGTGCCAATGAAGGATGCCACCTGCTCTTTATTCAATGTCCTGAATGTGCGGAAAAATTTAAAGGATGTTGTTCTGTTGAATGCCGTGAAATATTCGAATTGCCTGAAGAAGAACAGAAAGTGTTACGTAAAGGCATAAGTAACGGAAGAAAGATTTTTAATAATAAGTCCAGGAAACGAATGGATGCGCTGAGGAAGTAATTAATTGTTAATGAGTAATAGTTAATTATCAATTGGGAAAGGCTGTCTTGAATTTCATCAGCCTTGGCTGATCAATCTCCAAACTCCAATCTCCAATCCCCAACCAAAATAAGATCACTAAACAACCGCTTGTCTTATTTTCACAAGTTGCTTCAGCAATCCTTCCAACTTACCCAAGGATAACATATTAGCTCCATCACTCAAAGCGTGAGCAGGGTCCGGATGGGTTTCGATGAATATCCCATCTGCTCCGGCAGCAATGGCAGCTTTGGCAATTGTTCCAATCATGGCCGGATTGCCTCCTGTAACCCCTCCAGCCTGATTGGGTTGTTGTAAACTGTGTGTGCAATCCATGATGACAGGCACCCGGTTCTCCTGCATGATGGGAATATTGCGATAATCGACCACAAGGTCTGTGTATCCAAAAGAATTACCACGCTCAGTCAGCATCACTTTTTCATTACCTGCAGCCCGAATCTTTTCCACAGCAAATTTCATTGAATTACCACTAAGGAATTGTCCCTTTTTCACATTCACAAACTTCTGTGTGGCTGCTGCTGCCTGCAGCAGGTCAGTCTGCCTGCAAAGGAAAGCAGGTATCTGCAGCACATCCACATACTTTGCAGCCATTGCAGCTTCTTCGTGAGCGTGAATATCTGATACTACTGGCAAAGAAAAATGCTTCCCGGTCTTTGCAAGGAGTTGCAGTGCATCCTCATCCCCAATACCTGTAAAGCTTTTTGTACTGGTTCGGTTTGCCTTACGATAAGATGATTTGAATATATATGGGATTCCCAGTTCTTTGCAAATACCGGAAACCTTGTCTGCCACTGTAAATAATAAGTCTTCATTTTCGACAACACAAGGCCCGGCTATCAAAAAAAACAGTTGGGGGTTATATTGTTGATTTGAAAATAGTTCTTTTAGAAAAACCATATTTAGAAAGTTTAATTGATTTAAATTATTTAAAGAAGCTCAGCAACGTTTGTGGGTGACAATTTGAATCGTTTCCAGGATACCAGGCAACCCCTTCAGCCTTCATGATAGCAACTGTAAATTTCCTTAATCTCTTACAGGAATAATTACTATTCACTTTCTTAACCTTGGTTTCCATTCTATATCCGGAATATTATTTTGATGTCCGGTATATCTTGCAAGCATAAAGAAATAATCACTTAATCTGTTGAGGTATTTAATGATCAATGGAGCTATGTTGCCTTCTGCATCATTAAGTCGAATGCAATTTCGCTCTGCCCTGCGACAAACCGTACGTGCAACGTGCGCAAACGAAATAGCAGGAGCGCCACCTGGCAAAATGAATTGCCGTAATGGCGGCAATTCATCATTCATTCTGTCCATTTCTCTTTCCAGTAATTCAACATCAGATTCATGTAAATCGGGTACTGGCATCTTGATATTCTTGTCCGGATCGCACGCCAGTTCAGAACCTATCGTAAAAAGCCTGTCCTGAATTTCTTTTAATATTTCTTTAGTACCAATATCATCCTGAAAATCTGAAAGTAGTCCCACAAATGAATTCAATTCATCCACTGAACCATAAGATTCCAATCGCAAGTCACCCTTGGAAACTTTTCTTCCACCAAGCAGGCTCGTCCTACCGGCATCGCCGGTTTTAGTGTATATCTTCATTTATCAATCTTTTCTATTGCAGCTCTTTTACAGGTTTGTGATCTGTCTCAATGATGCCATCGCGCAACCGGATGATGCGGTGGGCATAATGAGCAATATCTTCTTCATGAGTAACCAACACTACCGTATTACCCTCTGATTGAATCTTTCCAAAAATATTCATAATCTCCACTGAAGTCTTGGAGTCAAGATTACCTGTTGGTTCATCAGCAAGGATAATACTGGGGTTGTTTACCAATGCACGGGCAATAGCAACACGTTGATTTTGCCCCCCTGACAGTTCGTTGGGTTTGTGATGGCTTCTATCATCAAGGCCTACCCGCCTTAGCATCTCAAGTGCTCGTTCAGTTCTTTCCTTTTTCGACGCGCCGTTGTAGATCAGCGGCAGAGCCACATTCTCTGCTGCTGTGAGCCTGGGTAGCAGGTTGAATTGCTGGAATACAAATCCTATCTCCATATTTCTAACATCAGCAAGGTCATCATCCTCCATCTTACTTACATCTTGTCCATTGAGAATATACTTTCCCGAAGTAGGAGAATCCAGGCAGCCAATAATATTCATCAAGGTGGATTTGCCACTCCCGCTGGGGCCCATTAATGCCACATATTCATTCTTAAAAATATCCAGGGTAATGCCTTTAAGCACTTTTAATTCCTGCTTGCCGAGATAATAACTCTTGCGGATTTCGTTCAATGAAATGATAGAACCAGACATAGGGTATTATTTTTTTATAACCTTTGGAACAAGGAAAAATTGGTCATTATGAAGTGGTGCATTTGAGAAAGCAGCAACCCTGGGAAGTTCTCCTCCAATTTCATCACTCCTTTCCAGTTTACTTCCTGCGGTAATATGCAGTAATGGTTCTACACCTTCTGTATTTACTTCCTCTAATTTGTTGATGAAATCCATCATCTTTTCCAGTTCATTTTTTAGCTTCTGTTTCTCGTCTTCAGAGAATGTAAGCATGGATAGATGAGATAGTCTGTCAATCAATTCAACCGAAATTTCCATAGGGCAAATATAATTTCTTTACTCCAGAGGAGGTCAACACCCGGTAAAACAATACTTCCGTTTATCATTTTTTGACTGCAAGTAAATCCTGGTTATGAAATTTGGGCCTCCATTCAGAGGCAGGCCAATTAATCTTTATCTTCGCCGCTTCATGGAAAAGAAAAAAGAAATCGTGCTGAGTGGGATCAGGCCTACTGGTGATCTCCATCTTGGGAATTACTTCGGGGCAATCCGAAACTACGTGAGAATGCAGGAATTGTACGACTGCTACTTTATGGTCGCCGATCTTCATTCATTGACCACACATCCTGATACTTCTTTATTAGAAAAAAATATCAAGTTGGTGTTGGCTACTAACCTCGCAGCAGGGTTAGATCCGGATAAGGTATCCCTATACTGTCAGAGTCATTTATATACAACCGGAGAACTTTACCTCTACCTCAACATGCTTGCTTACAAGGGCGAATTGGAGAAAACTGCCACGTTCAAAGAAAAGATCAGGCAGCATCCTGACAATATAAATGCAGGCTTGCTTACATACCCTGTACTGATGGCAGCAGATATACTCATCCATAAAGCACACTATGTACCGGTTGGAAAAGATCAGGAGCAACACCTTGAAATGACACGAAACTTTGCCAATCGTTTCAATCACCGCTACGGGGACGTGTTTCCTGAACCACAAGCGTTCAACTTTAATGAAGAACTGGTGCGTATTCCTTCACTTGATGGTGCAGGTAAAATGAGTAAGAGTGCTAATGAAAATGCAACGATTTACCTGTCTGATGAAGATGAGATAATCAGGAAGAAGATCATGAAAGCAAAGACTGATGCGGGTCCAATAGAAAACAAGAGCCCAAAACCAGATTATATAGAAAACCTCTTTGATCTGATGCGACTGGTGGGTGCTGAAGCCACTGTAGCACATTTTGAATCTTTGTATGACAATTGCACCATTAGGTATGGCGATATGAAGAAACAACTGGCTGAGGATATGGTGCGGTTTGTATCACCTATCCGTAAACGCATCCACGAAATATTCTCTGATGACGTCTATCTGCAAAAAGTTATGGAAAAAGGGGCTGAAAAAGCAAATGACCACGCCAATCTTACGCTAAAGGAAGTTAGAAAGGCGATGCGGTTAGATTATTTTTCATAGAAGTTGAAAAGACTTATTAAATTAGTTGCTACTCTTGAAAATAGGATGTAAAAAAACGAACAATGGCGAAGACTTCAAAACCAAAACATGTGGCTGTGGCCGGGAATATCGGAGCCGGCAAAACGACATTGACACAATTGTTGAGCAAACACTACAAATGGATTCCTCAATTTGAAGATGTAGATCACAATCCATACTTGTTCGATTTTTATGAAGATATGCCACGCTGGAGTTTCAACCTCCAGATTTACTTTCTAAACAGCAGGTTGGCACAACTACTCGAAATTCAAACTGGTACGGAAACCGTTATCCAGGACAGGACGATCTATGAAGATGCACACATATTTGCCCCCAATCTTCATGACATGGGATTGATGAATAAAAGGGATTATGAAAACTATTTCACCTTTTTTGAAACGCTGAAACGCATGGTAAAGCCGCCTGACCTGCTCATATACCTGAAAGCATCTGTGCCTACACTTGTAGCTCAAATTCAAAAGCGAGGCAGGGAATATGAGGAAAATATAAGGTTGGATTATCTGAGGAAACTGAATGAATATTATGACAAATGGATTAATAATTATAAAGAAGGTCCGCTATTGATCATAGATGCAGACACTAACAAGTTTGCAGAAAATGAAGAAGATTTTGGAAAAGTGATTGGCAAAGTAGATGCACAGCTTTTCGGCTTGTTTTGAATTGGCATCAGAAAACTATTTTCTAAACTGCATCTCTTACCCACTCAAATTAAAGTGATTAAATAACAAAACCCGGAGATAAAGGTCAAACTCCGGGCTTTTATAATCAAAAAATGAAAAAACTATTTCAGTATCAGGATGAGCAACAGGAGAATTATGATAATGGCTCCAACAGATAAATAGATACCACGTTTCTTAGCCTCCTTTTTCAGGCTCTTTACTTCCTTCCTCAATTCCTGTTTCTGATCCTGAGTAAGGTTGCTTTTGTCCATGCGTTTGATCTCAAAAATCCGTGCTTCTATTTGTTTGGCACGAACCTCTTTTGGAACTTCATCTCCCGGATTTCCGGCAAGAGTTGGTAAACCTGATGCAGTTAAAAAAACTACAATCAATGCAGCAAATAGCGTTTTGATTTTCATAAAATAAGTCGTAATTGTGGTGAATGAATAACAGGACTAAGCTAATGCAAAAAATATAAGCGAGAAAAATTTTTTTTATGGTTACCGGTATAAGGGTTTTAATAAACGTGGTAAATTACCACGGGACAATCATTAGTGAACTACCCCGGCAAGAAACCAATCGGAGGAACATTTCTGAGAAATACTGATGGGCAGCAAGTTTTTGAATTGCCTACTTTCCAATGATCAAGACAAAATTTCCGGGGGACCAGGATAAAAAAAACCGGCTGAATGAGCCGGTTGAATAATCCTAGTTGAAAGCTTTTATTTCTTCAGGCTATCCACTGCATACTTTACGTCTTTTTTCAGGGAGTCAACCTTAGCACCTACAGCACTGGCAGTGCTATCCACGGCTTTGCTTACCTGCTGTTGCAGCGTATCCACTTTTTTGATCTACCGCGTTTACCAATGAATCTTTGGTTGATTCTACATTGGATGAACCATCACCACAAGAAGCGAGAACAAATGTAGCAACTGCTACCAAAAATAATTTCTTCATCGATATAAATTTTAATTTTAAAAAGGATTTAATAAAAGGTAACCCGTGGTCAAAAAAATTAAGTTGTAAGGTTCCTTTAGCTTTGTACAAAAAAGTCTATGGAATTTGGCATCAGCACGTTTGGAGAAATTGTCCCAGACCGCTCTTCGGGCAATGCTACTAACGCACACACCAGGATTCATAACATTCTGAATCTTGCCATTAATTCTGACAAATGGAAACTTGATGTAGTGGCGCTCGGCGAACACCATCGTAGCGACTTTGTCATCTCCTCTCCAGAAATGGTGCTATCGGCTATAGCAAGTTCCACCCAATCGATAAAGTTGAGTAGTGCAGTCACGGTACTTAGTTCTGCAGACCCTGTCAGGATTTTTCAACACTTTGCCACTCTCGATTTGATTTCTTCAGGAAGGGCAGAGATCATGGCAGGAAGAGGCTCGTTCATCGAATCATTTCCACTCTTTGGATACGACCTTAAAGACTATGATGAATTGTTTTCAGAAAAACTAAAACTGTTGTTGGAGATCAACGAACAAGAACACATTACCTGGAATGGCAGGCACAGAGCCTCTATTGAAAACACAGGTATCTACCCACGACCTTTCAATAAGCAGATACCGGTATGGGTAGCAGTAGGTGGCACTCCTTCATCTGTGGTAAGAGCGGCAACGCTGAACCTTCCATTGACAATTGCCATACTTGGAGGCAGCCCAATAGCCTTTACAAGATTGACTGAACTTTATAAGAAGACTCTTGAAAAAGAACATCCAGGTACAGACTACCAGTTATGCATAAACGAACATCTGTACATTGCCGATACGGCAGAAAAAGCAAGAGATGAATTCTGGCCGGTGTATGGACCTATGATGAATAAGATTGGACGCGAAAGAGGTTGGCAACCTATGAACAGGCAACACTTTGACATGCTATGTGAGCCCGATGGCCCGCTCATGGTAGGAAGCCCGGAAGAAATTGTTGAAAAACTCATATATCAGTATGGTCTTTTTAAACACACACGATTCCTCGCACAAATCATATTCGGGAATATACCTTTTGAAAAGATATCGAATTCTGTAGAGCTGTTTGCAAAAGATGTAGTTCCTGTTATAAAGGAAAGGATAATAAGCCTGCCCAAAAATTAGAAATGGGTTCCCTTACGCTTTGGAGTAACCCGGGGTTGAGAACTCACTTCCTTTTTTATCTCTTTTATCTCACTAATTGATACAGAGAATGGCTGAACCCTGTAAGACTTGATTTTTGTTCCGTTCAGTTCGGCAGGAGTCCATTTGGGGCTATTTTGAATTATTTCAATAGCTTCTTTTGCTACCAAAGGATTAGACATCTTGATTGCTTTGACTTCTTTTACATCTCCATTTTCATCAATAACAAATCCTATTTCACAACTTCCTCCGGGAGTGCTGGCCATTCTTGAATTCATTTTATTCATGAAATATCTTGTCCACTTCTTATTATTTCCCTTGAAGACAGCTTCCTTAGTTGGTTTCAAAAAGATCTCACCATCAATAATGGTTTGTTCAACTTCAGCAGGTGTCGTATCCGAAAGTGAAAACTCATGTAAGCAAGCCTGGTCCTTCATAATATTGATTCCTGATGTACCTGATTGGGCTGTAATAAATATTAGAAAGCAGGCCAATAAAAGTGATAGCACCTTGATCATTTGACATTTCATCTTATAAATTTTTGATTACTCTAAAGTTTCAATTATGGAGATAAAATTACAGCAAAATGAAAGGCTGATTTTATTTTCATTTATGAAATACGCTTCTCAAGAGATAACCTTTGCAGTTGACAGCTCTCACTTGCCGGATAAATATATCAACTCTTCCAAAGATGGAGGAAGCAAAATGACTGATTGCGGGAGCAATTCTTGAAGGCTATTGCCAGTTTTCGTTCTGACATATATCAAATACAAAAAATTGCAGCCGTCCATTGCATTGACCAGCACTAACATTTACCACCTATTTTCAGTTTGCGAATAAATTTCTGAAAATAAAAAAAAGAGACTGCCCTTTTAAGACAGCCTCTTCCTTTTATGGTAGAATCATGAAAAAATTACTGCTTGATCACTTTTCCATTGAAAAGTACTTCTCCATTCTTATTTTGTACAGAGAGAATATAAATACCATTCTGCAGATTGGACACATTTGAGAATTGCTGTGTAGATTCACCATTTGAAACATTCCAGCTTTCTCTCGCTACCTGCTTGCCGGTAATATCAATCAGCCGTGCCTGTACTTGCTGTGCTACTCCTGAGAATTGAACTTTCAGTGCCCCACGGAAAGGATTTGCCACAACACTCACTCTCGATCCCGCATTTTCTACTCTCAGAGAAACAGTTTTAGAATAGGATGCTTTTCCATCCCTGTCCACCTGTTTGATCCTATAGTAACTTACTCCTGAAAGTGGGTTAGCATCAAATGCATTGTACTGATGCGTTACCTGGCTATTGCCGGCTCCTGGTACATGACCTACAGTCTGCCAACCTGAATTACCATCTGCACTCCTTTCTACTTCAAAATAATTGTTGTTGATTTCCTGTGAAGTGCTCCAGTCAACACTTACTCCAGCGCCTTTCTGTTTTGCTGTTACATCAACAAAAGTAACCGGTGTTGGACCACCTTCAGGGCATTGTGCAAACTTAAAATCATCAACCGCAAAGTCGTTACCGCATCCACCTTCTGTACCATCTGATATAGTAATCCTGATTCTTGTAGGTGCAAATGATCCCATTGAAGGCAAGTTGAAATAAGAACCGATATTTACCCAGGTAGGTGTAGTAGTTAATGGTAATGGATTTGCTACATAAGGCGAACCCGGAAAGGCTGACCATTGATTGTTCTGATCCAGGTATTCTACCTTAATAGACATAACCGGTTCTAATGTAAACAATCCACAAATACCGGCAGTATTGACTTCCATAGCCCAAAAGCTAACAGAATACGTACCATCAGCAAAGCCATTTGGCATGGTAACAACTTTTTGATAAAAGCTTTCTGCCTGACCGTTTACAACGAGCATCCTGCCGTCAGTGTTACCTGTATGATCAGCAGAAGCATGCCAGTCAGATTTTTGTTGAGAATTATTGGCAACGCGATAAACGCCTTCATTTTGCATAGGCCCTGTCGCCTGATAAACCAATGTGATGACATTCGGATCATTCGTTACTGTTGTACCGGTGCCGAAGTCTTCAGACCAAAGAACGTTTTCATTTGCACATCCGATTTGTGCATTAGTGTTGGAGTAAGATAGTACCAGTAAGGCACCAAACATCAAACTCCCAACTCTTGTAAGTGTAGATTTCAGATTCATGTTGTGAGGTTTTGAAATGAAAGAATAAATGTTAAGGTTCAATAATAAACATTGAGATCTTTCAAAAGAATGCAGGAAGAGAAATGAAATTCAGAAGGAAGGTTGGATTCAGAGGACGACAAAAATAAGACTAAATTGTTTACAATTCAAAATATAGGGTATTATTTCTTGATTTACTGGCATACTTTTTTATTGAATAATACTGCTATGAAAAAACTAATATTTATATGTGCAGCGCTGGCACTGGGTTATAGCGCGCGTTGCCAGGACAGTAATTACGTGAGATTCCGCAATGATTCATCACTCAATGTACAGAAGCGTTCTTTGGTAAAAAGGCCTCCTAAGTATGATAACCAGGTACTAACACCACACATGTACCGGGATACCAGGCTTGGAAGTAGCTCACCACTCTACAATACGTACATCAAGAACAAATATGGAGCGGGCGCTGTAACTACGAATCCCAACAAATGGGGAAGCGGCGCACCAGTATTCATACCTGAGCCTAAACCTGAATCAGACACTTTAGGGAATGCTCATGCACTTAATGAAAGGAGTATGACAAAGCGGGATCACTCTTAGTGAGAACTTTTATCAACCGGCATTCCAAAGTTTCTGTATTTACTCTCATGGACTGATGGTACCTGAGAAGTAAAATCAAGATAACAGTGCTATTGGCATAATTCTATTTCTATTCATAATTGGTGCATGAGTTAGACTCATTTTCCGTCTCATGATCATATACGAAGTGCTGGCCTTGCTCTTCCTGGTAATCAGTATTCATTTTAGATAAACGTTATTCTAAATTACTTCATGTGTAGATATCGCGGTTTGGAATTTGTTGGACTGTGGTAAGATAAAGATTTTTAATACAAATTCTATTGAAATGAAAAGCTCAATTACAAAGTTGCTCGTCATCACTTTTGCGGGATTTTTCCTTTGGGGATGTACTTCCACAAAAAATATTACAAAGCTGGAACCATCAGACATAGCTGAAATGGTTCAGTCGCATCAGTTTCATTTCATCGCGGAAAAGATGAATCCTCTTCGTGGACCGCAACGGTTACTTAATTCTTATTACGACCTGCTCGTATCAAAAGACACTTTGAAATCTTTCCTGCCTTACTTCGGCCGGGTATTTCTTCCACCGGTTGATCCAACTCAGGGCGGCTTGCGGTTTTCGTCTTATGATTTCAGTTATGCATACGCTAAAGATAAAAAAGCCTGGAATGTTACCATCGTTCCAAAAGACGTAACGCAGATCACAAAGTTGTACTTTACTATTTTTGAAAATGGAAGCGTTTCGTTACAGGTAAATAGTGTAAGCCTTGACCCAATCTCATTCCAGGGACATCTTGAGAAAGTAGGGTAACTTTGAAAAATGAACCAGCAAACGGGTAAATACATCATCATCATTGGTTTGATCATCGTGGTAGTTGGTGTTGTCATTTTCTTTTTCCACAATGCATTCCGTTGGTTTGGAAGGCTACCCGGTGATATCAGGATAGAAGGAAAAAACTCACGTTTTTATTTTCCCTGGGTCACTATGTTACTGGTGAGCATCATTTTAACAATGTTGGTAAATCTGTTTAGAAAATGGTTTTAACGGAACGATCATGCAATACTTTGTAAAAGAAAATTCTATCGTGCGGGAAATATGGGGAGAGAGCGATATCATCCTTTTTATATTTGCTGGGTCGGCAGCAGAGTTTGCTGTTCATAAATCCGTAGATTGGCTGTACTTCACTGGCCGGTTACCTTCAGATCCTGTTGGACGAATGTTTTCCACCGTGTCATATGCAAGGAGAATTATTTTTTCAAAAGAAACCACAGCACTGAAAACAATCGATGGCATCACAATGATTCATCAGAAAGTAGAAGAGAATCGTGGATTCAGGATTCCTGCCTCATCCTATATGGATGTATTGAGTATGCTCATCGATTATTCCATCCGTGCTTACGAATTGATTCGGCGAAAGCTATCACAAGAAGAAAAGGAAGAAGTGTTTGACGTCTTCTACCGGTTTGGAGAAAGAATGCAGTTGGCAGGGATCCCCGAAGACCTTGCAGATTGGCAATCCATGCGCGAGAGGCAACTCAATTCAGATTACGAATACTCTAAATTTACCTCCGATCTGTTTTTGCAATACAGAAAACAGTTGGGATTCATTCGCTACCGTATCTTATTGGAAGCACAAAAAATGATGGTACCACATCCAATCAGTTCATTGCTTCACTGGCATAAAAAATCTCTGATCCGTTGGGCAGTGCCGATTTATAAATACAGCAGGCTTATACATCTTGATGGACTGATTAAGAACTTACTCCTACCCTCCCGGTATAAAGCCCGGATTAAAGAAATGGATATACGCTCTTGAATGATGGCAATGCATTTTGATTAATTTTACCAAAACTCAATTCATGAAAAAAATCCTGGCACTCTTCTTCCTGATTTCTTGTTTCACCCTTACCCATGCACAACTCACAAATAAACAAATTGATTCTATTTCAGAAAAAGTATTGAAAACATTTGACGTGCCTGGTATAGCAGTAGCAATTGTGAAAGATGGAAAAATAATTCACAGCAAGGGTTACGGAGTAGCAAGCCTGAATACACAGAAAAAAGTAGATGAACACACACGATTTGCCATTGCCAGCAACAGCAAGGCTTTTACGGCTGCTGCGCTTGGCATTCTCATAGATTCCGGAAAAATAAAATGGACAACTTTAGTAACGGACATCGTTCCCGAATTCAAATTATATGCTCCTTATGTTACGGAGAATTTCATGATTGCTGACTTGCTCACACACCGGAGTGGATTAGGACTCGGCGCCGGAGACCTGATGTTCTGGCCCGGCATGCCGAAATTTTCTAAAGAAGACATCATTCATAATCTCCGTTATTTGAAACCTGTTTCACAATTCAGGACAAAATATGATTACGACAATCTATTATACATGGTGGCAGGAGAAGTGGTGGCAAGAGTATCAGGAATGAGTTGGGAAAATTTTGTGGAATCGCACATCATGAAGCCCCTTGGTATGAACGAAAGTGCTACTTCCTATTCCAGGCTTCAAAATAAAAACAATGTGATAGACCCGCACGCACCTGTAGAAGGTAAAGTGCAGGTAGTTGACCGGGAAATGAACGAAACGCTCAATGCAGCAGGCGGTATATACAGCAGTGTCTTTGATATGAGCAAGTGGGCGATAATGCAAATGAATAATGGGAAATATGGTGAAGGTTTGAAGAAAGAATTATTCAGCAGTGGAGTGCATCAGGATATGTGGACGATGCACACCATCATCCCCACTGGCAGGAAGACTCCTTATAACACTAACTTTTCAGGATACGGATTAGGTTGGTTTCTCAGTGATGAGATGGGGCACAAAGTAGCTACGCACACAGGCGGGTTACTGGGAATGGTAACACAGGTAACACTGATACCTGATATGAAATTGGGGATTATAGTATTCACCAATCAACAATCAGGAGCAGCTTTCAGATCCATTACCAACTCAATAAAGGATTCCTATTTTGGCATAAATGGAAAAGACAGGATTAAAGATTATTATGAAGATGTGCAAGCAGGCTTGCAAAATGCAAAAGAGATTACAGATAAAATTTGGCAGGATATCAATGCTGCATCTGCTTCACAAGGAAATATAGACTTGAAGAAATTTACAGGCACCTTCCACGATCAATGGTTTGGAGATATTGTTATTTCATTGAACAATGGAAAATTATATTTTGAAGCACTCAGGTCTCCCAGCCTGAAAGGATATATGTCATTTTATAAAGGAAATACTTTTGTGGTAAAATGGATTGACCGTAGCCTTGATGCAGATGCATTCGTCAATTATTCCCTTGATTTCACAGGAGAGCCTTCCGGCATAAGAATGGAAGCTATCTCTCCACTAACAGATTTTAGTTTTGACTTCCAGGATTTAAATTTTTTCAGAGTAAAATAAAACTACTAATTAAAGAACAAAATGGATATAGAAAAAAATAAGCTCGAAGATGGCAACAAGATGGCATGGAGAGAGATAGACAACCTCTTGGATGATATAAAAGCAGGTGGTGGCAAGAAGGCAATTGAAAAACAAAAGGAGCGCAATAAACTAACAGCAAGGGAACGCATCCGTTACCTCCTCGATGAAGGGAAACCCTTCCTGGAAATCGGTGCTTTTGCAGGATACGGAATGTATGCCGAACATGGTGGCTGCCCGGCAGGTGGTGTGGTTGCGGGAATTGGTCACATATCAGGGAAGCAATGCGTAGTAGTAGCCAATGACCAAACTGTAAAAGCCGGAGCATGGTTTCCAATAACAGGAAAAAAAAATCTGAGAATGCAGGAGATAGCAATGGAGAATAATTTACCGGTTGTATATCTTGTTGACAGTGCAGGAGTATTTCTTCCCATGCAGGATGAAATATTTCCGGACAAAGAACATTTCGGGAGAATTTTTCGTAACAATGCACGCATGAGTGCAATGGGCATTACACAGATTGCGGCAGTGCTGGGGCCTTGCGTGGCAGGTGGCGCTTACCTGCCGATCATGAGTGATGAAACACTGATGGTTTCCGGTGAAGGACATGGCTCTATTTTTCTTGCAGGTCCATACCTCGTAAAAGCGGCAATCGGAGAAAATACCGACTCAGAAACATTGGGTGGAGCACACACACACAACGCCATTAGCGGCATTGCAGATTATCAGTTCGAAACAGAAAAAGAATGTCTCGATGAGATCAAAAAGATTGTAAGTAAGTTAGGTGATACTCCCGAGGCAGGTTTTAACAGAACAGAATCAATCGCTCCTGCCAAAGCCTCTGACCTGGTTTATAGTATCTATTCACCTGACAATCGCTCTCCTTATGATGTACATGAAATTATTGATACGATAATTGATGCCGATTCTTTCACAGAATTCAAAAAGGAATATGGGCGTACCATCGTTTGTGGATATGCGCGAGTGGATGGATGGGCTGTAGGCATCGTTGCAAACCAACGATTAAACATAAAAAGTCCAAAAGGAGAAATCCAGATTGGTGGAGTGATTTACAATGACAGTGCCGATAAAGCTGCAAGGTTTATTATGAATTGTAACCAGAAAAAAATTCCACTTGTTTTTCTCCAGGACATAACCGGCTTCATGGTTGGCGTGCGCAGCGAACATAGTGGCATTATCAAAGATGGCGCTAAAATGGTGAATGCTGTAGCTAATTCGGTTGTTCCTAAGATCACTTTTATCATTGGTAATTCCTATGGAGCAGGAAACTATGCCATGTGTGGCAAAGCTTATGATCCGAGATTTATTTTCGCGTGGCCTTCAGCAAAAATTGCTGTGATGGGGGGAGAGCAAGCAGCAAAGACCTTATTGCAGATAGAAGTAGCCTCTTTGAAGAAAAAAGGAGAAGAGATAACAACGGAAAGAGAACAAGAGTTACTGAATAAAATGATCGACAGATACAATTCGCAAACTACTGCTACCTATGCTGCTGCACGATTGTGGGTAGATGGAATTATAGATCCTAAAGAAACAAGAAACATCATTTCAGAATGCCTCAATGCTGCAGATCATAATCCTGATATTGCAGAATTCAAAACAGGAGTGATTCAAGTTTAAATTTTTTATGGAGAAAAATAGAATCGTGATCTACACAGATGGTTCCGCAAGGGGAAATCCCGGGCCGGGAGGCTATGGCATTGTCATGATGTTTGGCAATCATAAAAAAGAATTTTCAGCAGGCTATCGCATGACTACCAACAATCGTATGGAACTACTTGCCGTAATCAAAGCCCTGGAAATGTTGAAGACAAATGCGCATGAAGTGCACGTCTATACCGACAGCAAGTATGTAGCTGATGCCATCACCAATGGCTGGCTGAATAAATGGGTGAGTACCAGCTTTAGCGGAGGCAAGAAAAATAAAGACCTCTGGATGCAATACTTCCACCTGTCAAAAAAGTTTGTCATTATATTCCATTGGGTGAAAGGCCATGCAGAAAATATTTACAACAACCGATGCGATGAATTAGCTACAAGCGCTGCACAGAGTAATAAATTACTGATAGACCATAATTATGAAACCGGAATGGAGAGTAATGGAATACTTTGAGTTTTAAACAAGGGAAAAATTCAGACTGCTTTCAACCTTACATCATACACGAAATCCTGAATACCATGAACTTTTATTTTACCCTTATAATGCAGAGGACTGATCAAATAATTGAACTCACCAGGAACAATGATGGAAGGAATCTTTATGACCTGAATCTGAGGATTCAATAATAAAGCACTTCCAAAATTCTGAGTTTCTTTCGGCACATGCAAACTCTTCCAATTGCCTGGCAGCGATGACTCTTTCAAAGTATGAATTACCTTTTCATCAATTTCGAATGTAACGATACATAATGCCCTGGGGATATCATCAATGTTGATATTGACCGTATATTCCAGAACTGCCAGCGCCCTACTCTCAGAAGTATAAAGGCAATTGACTAACTTATTATTCCAACGCCCTCCAAATAATCTTGCCCCCTCACCAGAAGTATCAGCCGCATACTTTCGCCTTGCAATTCTGTAAACAAACATGCTTAGCCTCGTTTATTGTTGGATCAATGGTGAATTCTTCAAATGCAATATTGTTATGGAGAACAATAAAAATATCAGGAATAGACTCCATAAGAAATCCTGCCTATGATATTGCGGACTTCTTCACGGCCAAATTGGTTATCTATCAGGTCAAGAGGCTTTTGATAATCCAGTGCACGAATCGGAGCATTCATCCATTTTCTAAATGCAGATTCATCTTCAAAAACTTCGAAACCAAATGCATACAGATCTGCAATATCTAAAATCTTCTCACTGAGTGAAAGGCCAAACTTCTCATTTTTCTTTTTATTAATAAGAGTAGCCCGTGTAACTGACAAAACATTGGCAAGCCTAGTATAATCCATGGCTGATTTCGACTTGAGTACTTCCAGATCTTTTTTTGTAATGCCTGCATGAATCAATTTCATCTTGTCGAAAGAGGAAAGTTGACTCTTTGTAATTGCAGAAGATACAGTATTTAAACCTGGTGCCGACTTAAGTAGCAAAGTTATTGGCTCAGAGGTTTGCAGGATCTCCGAAGAATCTGAAATTTCATAATCCTTAGCCATAGTATAAAATTTTGAAATCTTAGTACAAATTTATACTTTTCTTTTCGGACTAAAAAATTTATCTTCTTCTTTTTTTCAACGTTTCCTGCAGGTCCAGATCGAATTTACTTGCCACTTCCCTGGCTTTTTCATACCCTGCATCAGCATGCCGGATAACACCCATTCCCGGATCATTCCTCAATACCCTACTCAACTTACCGGCAGCCACATCAGTACCATCTGCTACGATCACCATTCCTGCATGAATGCTGTACCCCATCCCCACTCCACCGCCATGATGAAGGCTTACCCATCCAGCACCCGCAGAGGCATTCACCAAAAGATTCAAAACCGGCCAATCAGCCACAGCATCACTTCCATCCATCATCGACTCTGTTTCCCTATTGGGGCTTGCGACCGACCCAGTATCCAAATGGTCACGGCCAATCACAATAGGAGCTTTCACTTTACCGGTCCGAACCAACTCATTGAAAGCAAGCCCAGCTTTTTCACGCTCCCCTTGCCCCAACCAGCAAATTCTCGCAGGCAATCCCTGGAAAGCAATTTTTTCACCTGCCAATTTTAACCAGCGGAGCAAACTCTTATTTTCAGGAAACAATTCAGCGATTACTTTATCCGTCTCATGTATGTCATTCGGATCACCGCTCAACGCCGCCCATCTGAAAGGCCCTTTCCCCTCACAAAACAATGGACGTATATAGGCCGGAACAAAACCAGGAAATGCAAAAGCATTTTCCAACCCGGCCTCCTGGGCACGTGCTCTCAGATTATTTCCATAATCAAATGTTTCAGCCCCTGCTTCCATCAGATCAATCATCAACTGTACATGCTTCTTCATAGTAGCATAAGACCTCTTCAGGTATTCCTCAGTATTGTTGCTGCGCAAAGCATCAGCCTGCTCTATTGTAAGGCCTTCGGGAATATAACCGACAAGCGGATCATGAGCAGAGGTCTGGTCAGTCAAAATATCCACTTGAATTTTTCTCTCCTTCAGCCTTTCGAGTAATTCAACAGCATTGCACAACACAGCAATGCTCCACGCTTTACCTTCTTTCTTGGCAGCTACAGCCTTGTCAATCGCAAGATCAACATCAGTAAAGTATTCATCTAAATATTTTGTTTCAATCCTTTTTTCTATACGCCACTTTTCCACTTCAGCCGCAAGGCATACGCCACCACTCATAGTGATCGCAAGCGGTTGAGCGCCTCCCATTCCTCCCAACCCTGCAGTGACACTCAACGTGCCTTTAAGTGAATCATTAAATTTTCTCCGTGCTATCTCAGCAAAAGTTTCATAAGTGCCTTGCACAATTCCCTGGCTTCCGATGTAAATCCACGAACCGGCAGTCATCTGACCAAACATCATCAAACCCTTTTTTTCCAATTCATCAAAATGTTCCCACGTAGCCCATTTTGGTACTAATTGAGAATTAGAAATCAGCACACGCGGAGAATTCTCATGTGTAGCCATAATCGCCACCGGCTTCCCACTTTGGATGAGTAACGACTCATTATTTTCAAGCACTTTCAACGATTCGATGATACTATCCAGGCATTCAAAATTTCTTGCAGCCTTACCTCGTCCGCCATATACAATCAATTCATCTGGCTTTTCAGCCACTTCAGGATTGAGGTTATTCAGCAACATGCGCAATGCAGCTTCCTGAGTCCACCCTTTACAATTGAGAGAAGTACCTGTTGGCGTCTTGTATTTTACAGGATCGTAATGTTGATTCATTTTGCAAAATATTTTATAGTTCAAAAGTTTTCATAAACTGTACCGACCGTACCATATCTTCATGCAGCACCCGATCCGTTTCGTTAAAAGAAACAATTTTCCGGTAGGCGCTGAACAAATTTTCTATATAATCTGACGACTTCAGTGGCCTTACAAAATCCAATGCCTGGCATGCTGTCAGCAACTCAATAGCCAATACCTGTTCAAGGTTCATCAATACCTTCAGGCACTTAGTTGCTGCATTGGCCCCCATGCTCACATGATCCTCCTGGTTGTTGGATGAAGTAATGGAATCCACGCTTGCCGGCGTACATAATTGTTTATTCTCACTCACTAAAGAAGCAGCAGTGTACTGAGGTATCATCAATCCTGAATTTAATCCGTGATTGTGAACCAGGAAGAGCGGGAGTCCACGCGAACCACTCAGCAATTGATAACTTCTCCTTTCTGAAATACTTCCCAATTCACTCATTGCGATAGCCAGATAATCCAATACTAACGCCAATGGTTGTCCGTGAAAATTACCACCACTAAGTATCAAGTCATCATCCGGAAAGATATTAGGATTGTCGGTAACTGAATTGATCTCTGTAAGGAAAGTTTTCAGAACAAAATCAAAAGTATCTTTTGATGCTCCATGCACCTGCGGGATGCACCTGAAGGAATACGGATCTTGTACCTGTTGTTTTTCCCTTGAAGAGATGCTACTGCCTTTAAGATATTTACGAATAGTCGCCGCTGTGTCCGATTGTCCTTGATGGGGGCGAATCTTGTGGATATGCTCATTCAGAAAATCGATATTACATTGATATGCCTCCATAGAAACGGTAGCAATAACATCAGCCCATTGAAGGAGTCTATCTGCAAAAACGAGACAGTACATTCCGTAAGCACTCATGAATTGTGTGCCATTGATCAAAGCGAGCCCTTCTTTGCTTTGTAAAATCAATGGTTCCCAATCAAAAGCCTTTAATATCCCTGACGATGGACCTTTTTGTCCATTGAACACCACTTCCCCCAATCCAATCAATGGTAATGATAAATGGCTTAAGGGGGCAAGATCGCCCGAAGCTCCCAATGAACCTTTGGTATAGACCACCGGTAGTACATTTTCATTATGCATTTCGGCCAGCCTGCCTACAATCTCAAGTGATACGCCGGAATAGCCATAACTCAGCGACTTGATTTTGAGCATCAGCATTAACCTGACAATTTCGGAAGGCACCTCCTCTCCCATTCCGCATGAATGGGATTTGATCAGGTTATCCTGAAGTTTATTCAATTGTTCCTTGTCGATCTTTACATTTTGCAGGAATCCAAAGCCTGTATTAATGCCATAGAAAAGTGCCTCACTGTCTTTGATCTTTTTGTCAAGGTAATTCCGGCATTCTTCAATTGCTTTTCGTGCAGCCTCTGTTACAGCCACTTTGCGATTGTTTTCAATGTAGTCTTTGATCTGGGAAAAGCTAAGCAGTTCGGTATCCAACTGCAGGTAATTATTATCCATATTTATTATTCACGCGGTGTCAAAGATATTCATTTTGACAAGCACTTTATCGAGCAGGATCATTACTTATTATTTGTTAATTTGCCGCCCGGGAACGAGAGGGAGCGTCAACAATATTATTATAAGAATAACTTTACCACATTCAAACATCAAGCAAAAGACATGGCGGAACCAATTGTGAGTTTAAAAAATGTTCAGATTTACCAGGGCAATTCTCTTATTTTAAGTAATGTAAATATTGAAGTAGACAAGGGCGAATTTGTTTACCTCGTTGGTAAAACCGGTACCGGCAAAAGTTCACTTTTGAAAACACTCTATGGTGACCTGGATTTAAGAGAAGGCGAAGGCTCTGTAGCTGATCATGATCTTAAAGCTATGAACTGGAAAAGATTACCATTTCTCAGGCGCAATCTTGGAGTAGTATTCCAGGATTTTCAATTGCTGACCGACAGAAATGTCAATGAAAACCTGCGATTTGTTTTAAGAGCTACAGGATGGAAGGATAAAAAGTTGATGGAAGAAAAAATAGAAGACGTTCTCACAAAGGTAGGGCTCAACACAAAAGGATTTAAGATGCCATTCGAGCTGAGTGGCGGTGAACAGCAAAGAGTAGGAGTTGCCAGGGCACTCCTCAATTCGCCTCGCCTGTTGCTTGCTGATGAGCCAACAGGAAACCTTGATCCGGAAACCTCCGATGAAGTAATGAAAGTGATCCTGAGTATTTCCAAAGATTATGGCACTGCCATCATCATGGCCACGCACGACTACCGGGTCATTCAAAAGTTTCCGGGTAGAACCATCAAAACAGAAAATGGAAAAGTGATCGACAACGCATCGGTGCCGGTCAGTTAAATAATCTGCTGATCAACCATTGTGTATTCCTTTCAGAATCAAAATTTGCTTTCATAATTCTCTCTCGTTGAATGATCATTTGATCTGTAAAAGATTGTGTTATTAAATTACGAATGGCCTGTTTGAATTCCTCCAATGTATTCACAATCGAACATTCTGAAGCCCAGTTTTCCTTTTGTACAGCACTTTCATTTGTAACAATAAACCTGCCATTCAACAAGGCATTTATTAGTTTCAATTTCACTCCCGTATTATTAAATGAAGGCAATACATGAATGTGTGCATTCCTGATGAGTTCTCCCAATTGCTCATCATCCGGGTTTGCTATTAATTGGATATTATGATCTCTACACAACTTAACCAATGCGGCTGAAGGATTTTTTCCGGCAACTTTTAATGGAATTTCCATTCCTGAAAAGACATCTTTGACCAGGTAGATAACGGCAGCTTCATTTTCATCAACAGAAAGATTACCGTGATAAAGACAGTAATTCCCTTTCCCTGGAACAGAACCCACATCAGTACTTCCCAAAAAAAGCGGCATTACCTGAATATTTTCAGCACCTAACGACCTGTACACATCAGCATCCGCGTGACTCACGGCAAGAAAAGCGTTTCCCGAAGCGAGTTTACTTTCATAGTTTTTCAGCAATCGGGCTTCCAGGAAATAATATATTTTCCTGAAAGGTTGTTTGGCTGACATGCAAAGTTTGTGATAGTATTCATATTCTACATTATGAATCCGCACCCACACTTTTTTGTTTTTCAGATCACCATTATGCAAATAATAAGTACAATGAATGCCTTCTAATAATACAGCACCTTCAGCATCGATTAACCTCTTTCTCAGTAAACTGTTTTGCCTTGATGATACGATGTAAGGAATTGAAAGGGCAATACCTTTTTTACGGGGATAATAATAAACAGCTTCACAATATTTTTCAAGTTCCGGTTGTTGCCCTCTGCCATATTCAAAACAATGAAGCGTGATGCGCACACCAGCCTGATGCAGGTATTTTATTTTATAAAAAATATCAATCACGCCACCATAATCTAGTGGATAAGGGACGTCAAGTGAAACGATATGTATTTTTTTTGCGATAGCCAAAATTACATGGAATATAAATCTCCGTTTGTTGCAGAATTATATCGAACCAATTTCTCCCAATCTATTTCACCATTTTCCTTACAAAAACTATTTGAAAACTCCCGTGTAAACTTGTTGATCATTTGGGAATAGGATTTTACAAAGTCATCATTTTTCTCCTTTGCCTTATACCCTAACGGTTCGATGATATCCGTAAAAAGTTCAGTATCTCCTGAAATGAACTCCCAAAATTTTTGGCCACAATACTTGAAATAATCCCCTTTGTCAGATTTGTTATCTCTTCCATAGCAACATCCATTTACTGCAATCACATTGAGTTGCGAATTACTTGTTCTTAAAGCCTTTTTAGCCGTTTTGAAATCTGCAATCATTTTAGCAATCTGCGAACTATTGCCCCAATTTGGACCCGATTTAATTGTTATAATATTTCTCGTGCCGTTATTATCGAATTCCAAATCAATTCCTGTGATTCCTGACTTATATCCACCATAAACTTTACTATTAATGAAAATTGCAAGTCCCTCAAGCCAGTCTCCAAATATTGTTTCTTCATTAGAGGATATATGAGCATCAACAATGCCGCGTACTATCTGCTCCGCAGTCATTACATACTTTGCTTTGAATAGGTAAGGATTCTTACGTTTTAGAATCTTTGTAAGCTTCAAACCGTCAAGACTCTGGATTCGTTTTTGGTGGAAGATTGCAATGTTCTTCTCAACGTATTGCAATACGTCTTTTGGGTTTACTTTTTCCATACTTTGCGTTCGGTTCTAATAAATAAAGTTCGACAGGCTTTAATTGTTTTTCCACCATTTCATAATATTCAGAAACGATATCAATACCGATTGAATTTCTCCTCATTCTGTTTGCAACAGTTAGTGTGGTACCTGATCCCATAAAAGGATCCAACACAGTGTCCTTTTCCTTTGTAAATAACCTGATAAACCATTCTGGCAGCTCTTCAGGAAATGCAGCGCTGTGATTCTTATTGTTGCATTCAGTTGCCAGGTGCAAAACATTTGTTGGATAGGCTTTATCTCTTTCTAACCAATTGGAAATATTTTTTCCAAACCCACTTCCCACTTTGGAGTTATCACGAATCTTGTCTGTGTCTGAGAGATTCTTCAATCTGGATTTTGCCCAATCACCCATTGGGACCATCACCTCCTCCTGGTACATGTTAAACTTCCGGTCTTTATTGAATTGTAAAAGCCGCTCCCATGAATCCCGAAAACGATTGGGCCATTTTCCCGGATAGGAATTCTTCTTGTGCCAGATAAATTCTTCAGTCCAAAGCCAGCCCTGTTTTCTCATTGCCAATATGAGTTCCATCACATAAGTGCTCCGCTCACCATCAACTACTTTTTCTTTTATGTTCAATATAAATGTACCGGTTGGCTTCAATACTCTCAATAGTTGTTCTGAAATGGGAAGGAACCAATCTACGTACTTGTCAGGATGAATGCCTCCATAAGTATTCTTTCGCTGATCTGCATAAGGTGGCGACGTAACTATCAAGTCAACCGAATTATCAGCAAGTAATTTAAGTTTCTCTTTGCTATCGCCTAAATACAAGTCTGTTCTTATTTCCATTTGATGCGAACCTAAGTTATTTAGCAAAATTACAATTATAAATTCTCATTTTCTTTAACAAGTTATCCCGAAAATATCCTATTCAAAGAAAGATTAGGCAACCAAGTATTGGGATGACGCTCAAATGTCTCAAGTCGCCCTCAATTGTTTTCTGATATTTGATACTTCTCTACCTGAATTTCTTTCAATATAGATTCATGCAGTTCCAACCATCTCCTGTCCTCAAAAGTATCATTGTGAAAAATAGGAATAAAAACACCTTTGCATTCAGCAACTGTTTTCAGGAAATATTTCATTTCCTCCAACACCTCATCCGGGGCAACATTTAGGTAATTGATAAATGTAGAATCCATGCAACAGGGCGGAAATATTTGCAACGCGGTGGTACATTCATTTTTCAAATCATAAAAACAAAACGGTCGCGCTGTGCCTGCCCTGAAACCCGGCACTTCAGGGTACGCCATCGAAAAATCTTGTGTGATACCACATTCATTCAGGGAATGATAGGTATCCGGTAATTTGAACTTCAGGAAGTGCTGCCTTGACAGTGTAAGGCCCGAGCCGGTTACTTTTTCAAGTCTCTTTTTCTCAATGGCGAACAGTGCCGGATTTTCGGTGGAATAATAGGAAGGATGCAGGCCAATCTCTGCTGAAACCTTTAGTTGTTGGATCAATTTTGAAACTACAGGTTGATCAGGTTGAAAATTCTTGTCATAGTTGGATCGGCTGCCCGCCGGAAAAAAGAATATTGTTCTTGTCCCAATCTCTTTGTTCTTGTCCATTATCTCATTATAAAAATCCCAGGGATCTTTCCTATTTCCCAACATCACTCTAAACCGATCTACAATGCTTCTGAATGAGAAGTCACTCAAATCCTTCACCATTCCTCCAAAACCGCGAATCAACGATTTGCCTTTGTATTTGTACGCCTGGTCAATATCATAACTTAGGATAGATTCAAACTGCCCCCGGTGGAATTCCAGTTCCCGATATTGCTCCACTAAAACCAATCTAAGATGCTCTACCCATAAGTCCACTACCGGTATCCGAAGAAAATCATGAATAAACGCTATTGAACATTTTGCCGGAAACCTGCCATGCACATCTGCTTGAAATGGCAGATATTCCTCGTACCGGCTCAACATGTAAAAAACTGCACTGAACACATCAAAGCCAAAAGCTGTTTCATTGGTGAACAATACAGGCATATCTCCAACTTTTCCGGCTTTCACATCAATATGTCGGATGTCGGAATCGCTCAGAAGGCCTGAAGGGTTTATGGCAATGGATGGTTCTCCCTCCAACTCAGTGTGGTAGCAGATTTTAGGGCCTGAAAATTTTGAAAATACTTCTGCACTTTGGGTTACCTCAAAGGGTATTCTCCACTGGCCGCATATCCAGCTAAGAGTGTATGATAATCTCGGTGAGTATTGAGAGCAAAGGACAAGCAGCATAAATCAAAAATACACAATCGCCATGCAATTCATTTTCTAAATCTTTTCTGTGTCTTCTTTACCAAAAGCAATATTTGATGAATACTTTTTGTTTACTGACCAACCTATACTGACTCTTTGTAAATAAATTGTAAGGAATCTGAATCCATAAAAAAAGTGCACGCTTTTTGATATTTGAACCGTATGCCCAGGATTCTGATGATAGACGATGACAAAGACCTATTGGTGGTAACCAAAGGTTTCCTGCAGAGGAAAGGATTCGACGTAGCAACATGTTCCACCTGGGAGGAGGCCTCTACCGAGATGAAAAATTTCAATCCTCAACTGATTATGGCTGATGTTTTCCTCGGCGACATAGATGGATTCCAAATCTGTAACAAGCTCAAATCATCTCCATTTACACGGCATATCCCCATCCTTGTATTATCGGGTTATCCAAAACTTGCAGAAACGGCTATTTATGAATTTGGTGCCGATGAATTTGTATCCAAACCTTTTGAGATCAATGAACTGATCAGAAAGATTCACAAACTACTCTCAAAAAACCGCCAGTCCGTTTGACTATGTGATTTGTTTCAGTAGAAAACTTTCTATCATACTGCATGGCACAAAGAATGGCTTGTCTGTTACTTCCAGGTTAAGCACCTGTCCGTCAATCGTGTAATTGCCTTTAATATTATTCCCAAAAACATTAAGTTCAAAATTCCCGGAATTTTCATCTCCATTGAATGTGCCGTTTTGTGATTCAACGGCGTGGCGCGCTTTATCTACAGCAGTAGTTACAGGGTCTGTGAATGGTATTTCAAATTTGCAGGACATAATATTTCAGTATGTAATTATTAGTATAGTGTTTTATCGTCTTTCTGTTGCCACAGCCTGAAAGCATTGGCAGCGCTATCAATTCTCAATGCACGAAAGGGAATGCTTCTTTCTGAAAGTTCCTTTTCTATCTCGTCATAAATAAAACTATCATCAAAGCCACCGGCAGTTGCATCTTCTTTCGTATTGGCAAAATATACAACTCTTGGTCTTGCCCAATATAACGCTCCAAGGCACATGGGGCAAGGCTCACAACTGGTATAAACTTCGCATCCATCCAACTGAAATGAATGAAGATTACTACAAGCATCCCTGATAGCAACTACTTCAGCGTGAGAAGTGGGGTCATTTGTGGCAAGCACCTGGTTGTACCCTCTGCCTATGATCTGATCGTCTTTTACAATGACACATCCGAACGGCCCACCTTCATTATTAGCCACTGCATACTCTGAAAGCCTGATCGCTTCCATCATATATTTTTTCTCTCTTGTCATACAGGATAAAAATAGGATAATTGAATCAATGGGCTCAAAATAAACTTGAATTTCTTCCTGGATGGCTCTCAGGTTTCAAAACTCTTCGCTTCAAAACAAGTTGCTGAAAGCTATATATCCATTTATTCAACAATAATATTTCAAAACAGGAAATGCTTCTAAGAACTATTAAATTACTGATCTTGATAAAAGAAATGAGACATACCAAATCATTTTAAGAGAATCAGCTTGCAAGTGTGAATTCTCTTGCCATCACCAAACAGCATCTTAACCAGGATTGTGTATTTACAAGGATGCACAAGATAAAATATTAGTACAGTCAATCAATTCCTGTAAACTCCAAGACCTACATCCATTCTAATTTTGCATTCAGAAGATTATACTGACTATCGAATCAAAATGAATTTTTTAATCATCTATAAAATCAAATCATGACACAGATCAAAGTAAAGTGGGATGGAATTTATCCGGCAGTTTTAACTCCGTTTCATGAAAACGGAGCCATCGATTATGCAATGTTTATCAAAAACCTGAAAGTTCAGATAGATGCAGGCGTTCAGGGAGTGATCATTGGAGGTTCCCTTGGAGAAGCAAGCACACTTAGTGATTCTGAAATCTTTGATTTGGCAAATTGCGCAAAAGAAAATGCTCCAGAAGACTTCCCGGTACTGGTAAACCTGGCGGAAACTTCTACGCACAATGCGATTCGGTTTGCAAAGGAAGCGGAAAGCGCAGGAGTAGATGGCCTGATGTTGCTCCCTCCACTTATGTACAAGGCTTCGGAAAGAGAAGTAGTAGCCTACTTTTCAGCAGTAGCTTCAGCTACCTCGCTTCCTATATTGATCTATAACAATCCGGTAGATTATGGTACCCATGTTACAGTAGATATGTTTGCGGCTTTGGAAAACCAGCCAACAATCCAGGCGGTCAAAGAATCGACAAGAGATTTGACAAACGTTACCAGGATGATCAATCGTTTTGGTGATCGATTCAAAATATTGGGTGGAGTAGATACCATTTCAATGGAAACACAACTCCTAGGAGGGCAAGGCCTCGTAGCTGGTTTGGTCAACGCATTTCCGTATGAAACCGTGGCTATTTTCGAATTAGTAAAAGCCGGAAAATTGGAAGAAGCCCTGAAAATATATCGTTGGTTTATGCCACTCCTCGAGTTAGACATTCATCCACGCCTTGTTCAATATATCAAACTTGCTGCTACTGCAGAAGGTATCAGTACTCCGTTTGTGAGAGCTCCGAGATTACAATTGGAAGGTGAAGAGAAAAGACGCATAGAAAAAATCATAGATGAAGGCAGGGCAAACAGGCCTGATCTGTCAAAATTGGGTTTTAAGAACCCAAACTTGGTTCAGGCTGTATAATCGGGATATCTGCTATAATAAAAGAGACTCAAGTCAAGAATTTGAATTGGCTTAGATTTGCAAAGCAGGGTTGAAATTCAAAAGGCGTACTTCTATTATTTGGAATCTTGTTATTTGGAATATGAAGTAGATTTTCCGTTGGTGGCCAAAATGAATAACTTCCCTGCCCAAATTTTATCCCAATGGAACCAATACCTTTTACGATACCGGTTTCTCACGAGAAGACAATTATCTTTGAAGATTACTCAGGTACCCAATTCTATCCACATCTGCACAGGCATAAAGAGTTTCAGTTGATGTGGATCATTGCCGGTAATGGAACACTGATTGCTGATCATAATATTTTCAGATTTAATGAGGGTGATATATTCTTACTTGGTGCTAACCAACCTCACGTTTTCAAAAATGATACATCGTACCTACCCGATGGAAGCAAGAAAAATATCAGTGGGCTTTCTGTCTTCTTTAACCCACAAGGTTCTCTCAATCCTGTATTCAATCTCCCCGAAATGAGTGCTGTTCACTCATTCCTGAAGAGTAGCATGAGTGGATTCAAAGTACCAGACGATCAAAAAGTTGAAATCGCGGAAAAGATTCAAGAATTAAGGGATTCGAAAGGAGCCATAAGGATGTCACTATTTCTTTTATTAATCAATTTTCTCTATACTATCAGGGAACAGTTGACGCCATTATCAACCAAAAGCGAATCTGAACCTTATCCGGAAGAAAAATCCCGCAGGATACAGTTGATCTATGACTATATTCTGAAGAATTTCGAAAACGATATTACGCTTGAAGAAGTCGCAGAACAGGCGTTCTTTACCCCACCTGCATTTTGCCGTTACTTTAAAAAACATACCGGCAAGACCTTTGTATCATTTCTGAACGAATTACGGGTAAATGAAGCATGCAAGAAGTTAGTGGCAGAAAAAGATGAAGCACAAATTTCCAATATCGCCTACGAATGCGGATTCAAAAGTGTCACCAACTTTAATCGTGTGTTCAAAACAGTTATAGGTAGCTCACCAAGCGTTTATCAAAAAAGATTTTTGGAGCAGGTAGGAGAATCTGTCTGAATCAGGCTAACAATATTGTTTCACACAAACTCGTGCGATGCTACATTCCTTATATCTTTGGAAAAAATCGAATTCCGGATGCTACTATTTTTCACTGATCATTGATTGATCTAATGCAGTTCCTGTCAACCTGATCCGGTAAGGCCATTGTTCTTCTTCAATTTCTTCAGACGCGTTTCTTCTTCCCATTTTTGCAGGCCAGTGCTCTGTAGGCGCACCGGTTACTACCAGCCAGAGATATGCTGTATTACCGGGCACTTTGAATGCAGATTGGCCTTTGGAATCTTTGTTCATTTTTCCATAAACTCGATCTCCATTTTTCAATGAAGCCACAAATCCATATCGCCATCCGGCTTTATCCGGGTTTACCTTACTGTAACCATCTGCACCAGCAATGCCTTCAAATTCCAATACAATCTTTGTTCCTGCAGACGGTACTTTTAGTTTAATACCATTGTAACCATAATTCTGAGGGCAGTTAGAAGGTGCAATCCGGTACCAGCCATTTTTTTCATCAATAAGCTGACTATAATGTTGATTGGCGTAAGGTTTTGCTACCTGTTCTATCCTTTTCATGTCCCATGTTATAAACCTGCCGTATGCATCATACATTTCATCATTGAATTGTTCCTGTGTGAGACCATTCATTCTCTTGTATGTCATCACAGGATCTTCTCCCTTTTGAGTATCCCTGCACAAGTTTCCAAAAAACTCTTTTCCATGTTTCTCCGACCAGTACTCTAGAACATAAGGTGAATGATACATGTTAGCCGGATGCAGAAAAGCAAGGTGAGTCTGCTTCATAAAATCTTTGAAGTGATAATTTTCAAACGTCATCCATTCAGGATACACCTGCCAGAGCATATACTGAGCAGACATTTCCATGATGGTACCCCTCGGTCCTGTACCATTATCCGCATGGGCCAGGTATTGAAAAGTGTGTCCCAATTCGTGAGCCAATACACCAAAGGGTTCCTTATTGATACGAGTTGCAGGTGTCCATAAGACTCCTACTTTATTTTCTTCTCCACCTCCATAAGCCGTATTGTCATTTCCTCCAAAAACAATAATGATCACTTTGTATTGATCACTTATCGAATTACCCTTGCGCACGATCTTCAGCACATTCACATAATAATCATAAAATCGCTCGCACTCCGACAACATACGCTTCACATCAAATCGTTTGTTGACGTCAGGATTCTTCATCGGATCATCACCATATTCCTTATTCCAGAAGATGGCGATATCATCTCCCTGCACCATTCGCTTATAGCTATAGGCACTTTCATTACTATTAAAATCATTATTCTCCGGCACCTGTCCTAATTTGGAAGGGAGATACAATTCCTTTCCACCTGTAGAAGGTGGTGTGCCCACTCTTTGTTCAGCAGCGCTGTTTACTTCGCATGAAAAGAAAAATGTTGCGAATAATATTGTAGCGAGCCTGATAAATTTATTTCTATGCACTTCCGTTCCTTGTTTTGAATTATGAATAAAAGTCGTTTTAAATAAGTTATATTGTTCAAGGCCACGAAGACACCAAGGCACAAAGAAGAAACTATACTTAGTTCATTTGAATCTTTGTGGCAAACTTTCCCAAACTCAACGCCTTAGAATTATAAATGAAAACTTTGTTCCCTCTCGCAGATGTGTGCAGGCACCGGCCCTGCCCGCCCCGCTACATCAGTATCCCACCAACCTGCCCCTGGATAAACCTAAATTTAATTCGCAGAGATAATAGCCGTAAAGCCGCCTCCGGGCGCCATATTGATTTTGAGTGAAGATGACTTATTTACTTTCATATCCTCTATCTTATAATCCTCTCCCATTTTGTCAGCATTGATACCATCCTTAAGAACAGATGCACTAAAACTGCCATCTCCCAAAAAGTCGAGATTGACTTCTTTCGAAAACGGCTCCCAGTCAGTGATTCCTCCGATATACCATTTATCTCCATGCTTGCGTGCAACAATCACAGCCTTGCCTGCATCAGCATACAGCACTTTTGTATCATCCCATGTTACCGGCATTTGCGACAGGTACCTGGTATAAGTTTCATCTCTTAAATAATTAGAAGGATCGTCTGCTAACATTTGCAACGGGCTTTCAAATAAAACGTACAATGCAGCCTGGTGTGCTCTTGTGCCCATGCTCATCGGTTGCGTAAATACCGGATGAAAATTTCCTTTCACAGCATTGCGCATAGCACCTGGTGTGTAGTCCATTGGCCCAGCCATCATGCGTGTAAACGGAAGCGTAGCATCGTGACCTGGTGTAATGGTATTTTCCCACTTGTCGTTCTCGAGACCGTGCACTCCTTCAAACGAAAGTACGTTCGGATAGGTACGTTCAAGACCGGTAGGTTTGTATGCTCCATGAAAATCTACCAGCAATTCTCTTGCTGCACATGCTGCTGCCGTCCTGGTATAGAAGTTCACCATGTATTGCTCTCCGCGTGCCATAAAGTCCACTTTTATTCCCTTAGCGCCCCAGCTTTTATACAGATCTAAAATGGCATCCATATTTTCATTGAGCGGATTCCACAACACCCAAAGGATGATGCCGACATTTTTCTTTTTGCCGTAAGCTACCAATTCAGGAATATCAATATCAGGATTCGGATGCATCAGATCAAGTGTATTTTTTGTCCAGCCCTCATCCAAAATGATATATTCCAACCCGAATTTAGCAGCGAAGTCGATGTAATATTTGTAAGTAGTATTATTGATTCCGGATTTGAAGTCAACTCCAAAAACATTGTTGGCATTCCACCAATCCCATGCTACTTTTCCGGGTTTTATCCAATCCGTATTTTTCAATACAGAAGGTGTTGCCAGTTGATACACGAGTGTGTTGGTGAGGAGTCCTGCATCATCATCATTCACCATCCAGAGCCGCCACGGATAGGCTCTCTTGCCGGAAGTCTTCGCGATATAACCGGCTTCTTCCAAAATTTTAATACCCCGGTCACCTACTTTCTTTTGTTTTGAAATAACACGAGGAAATTTTGCATTCAAATCCTTACCATCATTTTGAAGGAATAAATTTGGGTAGTCCAAAAGATCTGATTCTGAAAAAACGATCTTCGATTGATTGCCTGCAGTAAAATAAATTGGAAGTCCAACAACGGCAGAGTCGATTTTGTTGTAAGGAACTTTTTTGAATAAATATTCAAAATGAGACAGGAAAGGATTCTCATGTTTTACTCCCTCATAAGGCCATATTGAGTTGATACCATTATTGAGACGAAACGCCATATTCTCATTATTTACAAATACAGAGTCCTGTTTCAGATCAGTAACAAACCTGTACGCCACTCCATTATTGTATGCACGAAAAACGAGGCGGTAATTACCTTTGAATACGATCTCCAATTGATTGAACTGATCCCTGATTGTACTGAATTTTGTCGGCACCGTTACGGAAATAGATTCATCACCTTTGGAATAATTAGCCTTCTGCACTTTCACATTCTGACCGAGAATGCCGATGTCTTTCAGATCAAGCTGAAGATTACTGACAGTCATTACCTCGCTTTGATTATTCCAAAGAGAAAAACTGATAGTACTTCCGCACGAAATACGCAATTCATTATTTCCTCCGGGCGATTTGAGAATAAAATCTTTTGCCTGCGATGGTGCTGCAGCGGTAAACAAGAGGATAAAGAGTGGTAGTATTCTTTTCATTTTTAGCATTTGTCTTGAGTGTATTATTAAAGGTTGTTGAAAAGGGAATACCTGCAAGATAATTTTTTATTGCTGCATCGATCTTACTGCAATACTTTTCCTTCTCTTGCCTGCAGAGAAATGGAAAAACATTATTCACGCCGATCTCATCACCAATTTACAAAAGTGAAAAGGCTGCTATGCGAAGAATTGGAAGATGATCACTTAAGGAATCCTAACTGCGTCAGGCAATTTGAATTCCAAAATGTATGTTCCTTCCAATTTGATCGTAAATGCAAAGCGAAGATTCGCATTGTACTGACCGGTAACGAGATTGTCCATTGCAATGTGCGTCTCCGGAATACGATAATAGATCAGGTGTCCCCAATCAGTACCACCGGCTATATACTTTGCCAATCGAAATGGAGCAACTTCAAAATCGCACACCAGCGCTGTATCGGTAAATTGTACAGGGTTGAAACGAGCATAGCTCTCAAATGTAGGCCTGTCGCCGCGTTTGATGATCTCACCAGCTTTAGGATTAAAAGCGACACCGTTTTTGTCAGATATCTTCAAAATAATTCTTGCACCTTCTGATGAAACCTTTGTGAATTTGAAAATTGGATTCTTAACCGCAACAAAATTACCTGACAAGTCAGCCGCGTTGTTCACGTTATCTTCCAATAGGAACATATCCTCTTCTGTAGGATCCACCACGTGTATCCTTCCAAAGGAAGGATAGAATTTGGTGGTAGTCCTGTTGGTAGCCTGGATGTCAAAATTATAAATCCCAAGTGGCAGATTCAACGAAGCCTTGTTGAATGTAAGTTGACCACTTGTTTTATTAAAATCCCACGGCAGCACATTTACCGTTTCTCTTTTAGCATTGAGCAATGCAAGAGTGGTATCGGTATCCACATTGAATGACTGTCCCGGCTTGAATACTGTAATGTCATACTTGGTATTGAATTCTGATGGAAGGCCCTTCCCTGCACTATCACGTAGATTCTTGATTTCAAAGGTTACGGGTGGAGTGGAGCCATCCAGGTAGATTTTAGCAGACTGTACCAAGGCCAATCCTCTCTGACAATAAAGATCAGGAGTTGTATATCGCAATGTTGTACTAAGAAATCCATTCGGAATTTTCTTACAGGAAAACATGCAGATGAAGGTAATTGCTGATATCGCGAATAATAATTTTTTCATTTCTATTATTTTTTTGGACTTTAAGATTTCTATTGAATCGGATCGGCATTAAAAAACAACCTGTGATAGCCATCCAACACATGAACAATTCCATTAGTGGTAATGATACCGGAGGTCTGTACATACGACACCTTGTCAACCAGGGCATCAGGAATATTCGTAGGATCAGGTTCATCTTCATCCAACGTGCCTACAACTTTGGAATACACTACATAATCCACATAGTCAACATAGTTGGTATATTGATAAATACGATCCAGGTGTATTCTGAATTGTACATTCGGAATGGTTCCGAACTTTGTCGGGTAATATTTTCCTTTGGTGGTCAATTGATCCCTGTTCAGGTTTCCATCAAAAATGTAAGTCTTGAGAGAGTCCAGTCTCCAAAGCGGAATACTATCCAATGTATAAGTTATATTTTCATCATTAAGCTCAATTGCACGTTTGTTCTTCATTGCCTTAAGATACTCATCTACGCCATAGTTAGTAGTAGCAAACACTGTAACGTTGCCGTTGATTACATCTTTAAGCCCTGCCCTCTCTATCAATTTCACAAAAGATGAAAACTGCGGATTCGATTTCAGGTAATCATAAGTTGTCATGTTTACATGTGGATCGGAAACATCTCCTCCATCCTTGTAATTTTTTTCACAAGAGGAGAAAAGAGCAATGGTACAAATCACCATGAGCAGGTTACCGGTAAATTTTTTCATAATTATTTATCTGAAAGTTTTAATTATATCAGTTTGTCATTTTATACTTTACCTCTCCAGTAGCGGGTCTGGGTCAGGTTTCCATTATCTCTGAAAAGTGTTGGAATGATCGGCCAGTAATATCCTTCGTTTTGGAAACGGGAATCAGAAAGCCATGGGATAAATTCCCGGTACATCCTGGTTCTAAGCAGATCAAAATACAACTGCCCTTCCAGGTACACTTCCCTTCCCCTTTCGATCATATACTGGTACATGATCTCGCTTTTGCCATCAGTAGCCAGTACTCTTTTAGAAGAAGAGTTATTTCTGTCTCTGAAGTAATTGATAACATCAGCAGCAGCGCCCAGGTTATTTTTGTACAATGCCACTTCAGCCTGTAGCAACATGATATCACTCAGACGAAAAATCACCATATTGTTACTCATATAAGGATCGGTTTTTCTTCCGGGATTCCTGTAGTTGATGTTCCTGTACTTGATACACATGTGCCCCTGCGTACCGCCTACATCAAAATTATTGCGATAGCGAACGTCCTTAATATCAGAACCGAAACCTACCATATCATAAGTGTAATCATCAATATCAGCATGATACACATAAGCGTAACCTCCCTGTGAATCTGAATAGTCAGTAACGTCAACCAACTGGCCATTCTCTTCTATAAAGTAGCGATCACCTTTTACAATCACCGAGTACCAGTTCCATCCATCAGGATAATATACCCAACCTTCTCCGGCACCTTCGAGGGCTACCCTGTAGTGAGTGGAAATATAATTGTCAGGTACCCAGAACCGTGGTGTAGTACCGTATCCATTTACATACTTCCCGGTAAGGAATCCCATACCGATATGTCCCCATGCACCTTCCAGGTTATTTTCACTCATCCCAATTTCAAACAGGCTTTCAGTTGACTGTCCAATGAATTGTTGCCCGTAATTAGTAGTATCCTGTAATGTATATCCACCTGATGTAAGCAATTTCTTAATAGTAGTATCCGCACTGTTTACATCCGTAGCTATAGGTGCATCAGATCCCGGATTACTCATGGTAGCACGCCACAAATACAGGTGAGCTAACAACGCATAAACAGAACCTTTATTAGCGGTAACTGCCCGCTCACCAGTATTTTCATATCCCCAATTGAGCAAACCCATTGCCTCGTGACAATCATCTTCAATTTGCTTCATCACCTCAGTTTTATCTGATCGTGGCAATTGTGGAGCTTTCAATACATCATCGTATGACTCTGTTACTACAGGTACATCACCATATACTTTGGTCAATTCGAAATAAGTAAGCGCTCTCAGAAAAAGAGCCTGTCCCATGATCTTATTTTTATACTCCTGTACATCGGTTACATCCTTTTCCAATTTTGAATCTTCAATAGTTGGAATTTTCTTTAAAATAAGATTGCTCATGGCAATTACTTTATAGAATGAAGTCCAGTCGCCCAGTGTCTGCAGGTTGTACTGGAAGGTAAAATTTCCGCCCTGTATTCCTTCGAGACCATCACCACTGTAGTTGATGGTGAAGTAGGTGGATGCGGATGTCTCGGCATCACCATACATATAATATTTGAAAGCATTATTATCATAAGCGCTCATACCGGTGAAGGCGCTTCTGAGCAACGAGTAGTTGCCTGCAATTGCAGATTCGCAGTCTCTTACTGACTGCCAGAACACCTGGTCGTAAGTGGAGTTCTTTGGTTTTTGTTCGAGTATCTTTTTGCATGAGGTCCCCAGCAAAAGAATACCTGAGAAGAGCAAAATTATTATTCCTTTAATACTATTTTTATTGCTGAACATTTGGTCTGTTTTAATCATTAGAAATGTAATTCGAAACCGAGGGTATATTTCCGTGGAATCGGGTAACCCGCACCATTGTATTCTCCATAAGAGTTCACCGCTTCGGCATCCGGAAGCAGTTTTGATTTCTGCCATTTCAATGCATTATCTACCACTGCAAATACTTTAAACCCGTCAATCTTCCACTTCGAGACAATATTGTATGGAAGGTTATATTGCAAATTGATACTCTTCAGTCTCACAAAGTCTCCCTTTTCGAGGAAGAAAGTCTGCGCTGATGTATAATAATATAAATAAGTGCCCAGGTCATACTTTGCATAAGTGGCTTTATCTCCACTCTTGCGCCAGATATCTATCTTATCTAAGTTAGGAGTGGAATACTGAGCAAAATTTTCATTGGGATTTCCGTCAGTGGAATTGTTGAACTGATCTGAATGGAACAGGTTGAGCACATCACGATCAAATACAAAATTGAAAAATAAACCGAGTGTGAAGTTCTTCCAGGTAAAATCATTTGTCCATCCACCTGTGATCTTAGGATTCGGATCTCCAATCGGCATCTTGTCAGGATTCAGGCCACTATTGAATATATCAATAAGATTGTCTCCGTCCAGGTCCTGGAAATAGAAATCACCTGCTGTATAAGTTCCGTTTGAATTATGATATTTCTCTCCATTGTAAGGATTCACAGGTATGTCGGCGTCCGTAGAGTAAACCCCTAACGTCTTGTACAGGTAGAAAGTGTTGATGGCGCTACCTACAGAAAGAATGTGGGACTTATCAAACCTGTCACCGGATAATACCAGGTCTCTGTTGCCATTCGGCAGATTCATAATGGTGTTTTTGTTATAGCTGATGTTCAACCTGCTGAACCACCTAACAGGACTGTTATTTGGTAATGGATTGGCGGCAATGGTCAATTCAACACCTGCATTGCGTACCCCAATCGAGTTGGTCAATGCTACACTATATCCGGTAGTAAGCGGAAGGTTGACGGAGAAGAGTTGCAAAGAACTTTCTTTGTTATAGATGTCCATTGAAACCGCATATTTTCCTTGTTGTATTTCCATGTCAGCGCCTATGTTCCATTGCATTGACTTTTCCCAGGATAATCCCTGCTGTGCAGCTCCATTATAGAAATTAGGAGTAACGGCTGCAACACCATTATAGGAAGTAGCACTTCCATTGACACCGTACCCACCCGCATTCACACTATAGAGATTATACTGAAGATAGTTGTCTGGAGGCAGGCTTCCTGATGTACCTATGGAAGCTCTCATTTTCAACAGGGAAATTCTTGAATTCTGACTGAAGAATTTTTCATCAGAAATGATCCATGCCGCAGATGCTGAAGGGAAGAATCCCCACTTGCTATTACCACCAAATCTTGAAGAGCCATCCCATCGTCCTGCAAAGGATAAAAGGTACCTGCTGTCGTAGTCATAAGAAAAACGGCCATAGTACGATAACAATCCATAGGCCTGGTAGTCAGAATAGGCTGTAATGTTCTTTTGGGTAAAACCCTGGATCACCTGTATGTTATCTGCAGCTCCTTGTGAACCGGATTCGCTCGCATTTTCAAAAGTATTAAATGTGATATCCTGACCGAGTACACCACTGAAATTATTTTTATTCAAAGAGCCAACATAACTGAAATAATTTGATGTCAGCAATTGGATATTCTGATCATAATAGGTATATGAATAATTACCTGCGTTACTTTCCATCGCGTTGGTACGGTTGAAGTTCCTGTGAGAAGTTTTGTATTGATAAGAGTTTAACGAATTAAACTTCAGATGAGAATTAAACGAATATCCCAGGTTCAAATTCAGGTTGAATACATTGGCCATGTTTTTGTCGAGGCTTTCATCATAAGTTTCTAAGATACCAGCCTTCTTGGTTGGGCTTAGATTAAACAGTGATGAAGGCATACTCCCTGCAGATAAACTAAAAGCGCTGCTTCCGCCATATCGAGGATCAACACCTAAACCTCTTGACCTGTCTGACCTTGTGAAATTGATAACCGGGTTAATGTCTAATTTCTTGTTCAGTGCATGTGACATCAAGTTCAATATCACAGAATACCTCTTGTATCCTGTTGCTTTCAGTATTCCCTGTTCATCATAAAAACCAGTACTGAACCTGTACGAGGTACCACTCACATCTCCACCGCTCAGACTCAGGTCTGCATCTTTAATAACACCGGTTCTGTAAAAAAGGTCCTGCCAGTCTGTAGCTCCATTGAATGCAGGATTCAGACTATCTGTGAGCATATAAGGCAGTTGGCGCTGGTCATTATATTCTAATTGCTCCTGCAGTATCCTCATTTTTTGTCTTCTCTCCAATGTACCTAAGGTAACTTCTCTCAATTCAGGTTTTTCGGTGATACCTCCAAATCCTGAAAAAATCACCCTTACCTTTCCTGGCTTACCTTTCTTGGTAGTGATCAGGATCACACCATTGGCTGCACGTGAACCATAAATAGCGGCAGCAGATGCATCTTTCAAAACATCGATAGACTCAATATCATTTGGATTCACACCGCCGAGATAGTTCATACCTGTACCGGCCCCGGGTGTTACATATTCTTCATTGGACTGTGGCACTCCATCCACTACATACAATGGAGAACTTACCACCATGTTCTCATCATAGTTGGCATTTACCAGCGTACTACCACGCACACTTACAGCAGCCCTGGATCCCGGATCACCACTGAAATTCTGTACGTTGACACCAGACAAACGACCTTGCAGCAACTGGTCAAAGCTTGCTGAAGGCAGATTTTCAAGTTCCTTACCTGTAATACTCGAGATAGCTGCCGTAGCTTTTTTCCGGGTTACTTTTTGATAACCGATAATAACTACCTCATCCAGTCCCTGCATATCAGGAGGCATCTTTACAGACAAGTGTGTCTGGGATTTCACATCCAATTCCTGGGTGCGATATCCAACGGCACTGATCTCAAGAACTGTGGACTTTCCTGGCAGCAGGGTAATAGTAAATTCTCCCTTCGCATTGGTGATCTCACCATTTGTGGTGCCTTTCTGTTTTACAGAGGCTCGCTCGATGGGTTTACTATTTTCATCAGTTACCGTTCCACTTACTTTCTTAGATTGCGCCAGGCCGGTTACTGAGAATAGCAGTGACACGGCAAGCGTTAAGAGAAGATTTTTTTTCATTAGAAGCTGATTTCGGGTTTGATATTGCAGTTTTTTTGGCGGCCTAAAATTAGTATCATGAATTTTAACCAGCAACTATATTTTAACAAAGACTTTGCAGATTTTACCTTTTCTTAAATGAATAGAAAAATTACAACTTGATGACACAGGTAAGGCATTTATACCATCAACTTAAAATTGTAAAATCTCCAGATGTAGTTTGGTAAATAAAAATGTTGAAATAAATAATACAGGCAATCAGATAAACCGCAAACTTTCTTTTTCCCGTGTCTGATATTTGTCATGATCAAATACATAATGGAATGCACCTTTCCTGGAGCCGGCCTTTTCTTTTGTATTTAATTTCTTCAGGATGTGCAGGCTCAACATTTTCCTGGAAAAATTCCCTTTATCGAATTTGGATTCATAGATAGCCTCATAGAGGCTTTGAAGCTGAGGCATTGTAAATTTTTCCGGCAATAGTTCAAATCCGATTGGCCTCTTGGCTGCTTTTTCCCTAAGCCTTTCCTTGGCCATCTTCAACATCTCTTTGTGATCAAAAATAAGTGCGGGAACTTTTTTTATGCTGAACCATTTGGCATTTGGTTTTTCATGAAGCGTAGCATTGCCATTTATTTTGATTAACGCGAAGTAGGCAATTGATACTACCCTGCTTCCCGGATCACGATCAATATTTCCAAAGCAAAATAGTTGCTCCATGTAAATATCAGAAAGCCCTGTCAATTCTTTCAGAATGCGGTTAGCTCCCTGGTCAACACTTTCATCAGCATTTACAAAACCACCCATCAAAGACCATTTACCCAAACCAGGTTCAAAATTTCGTTTTACCAGCAACGCTTTTAAATCATTACCATCAAATCCAAAAATGATACAATCCACTGCTATTAACAACCTGTCATGGTCTTTGTATTCTGATATCACTTTCATAGTCTTTACTTAGAGTCGTTTGATTAAAAGTAATGATCTGCTACCAGAATTTTACATAAAGTGCAAACAGGATCAACAGCGTGATTATAATCAGAACTGTAGTCTGAGGTTTCACCTTAAACATTCCTTTCTCCAGGATGAACGCATTTGGATTTACTTTAGGTCCGGCTAAGCTCACCAGTATCATCAGAATCATCGTAAAGAGAAATGACAATCCCATGCAGATATGAAACGGAATTTCAAAACCACCTTTGCCATTTGGATATGCTGTATAAAAGAAAGTATCATTACCAAAAAGTTGCGGTGCAAATTCATTAAACAAAACCGACAAAAGAAATCCTGCCAGTATCCCAACGATTGCAGCAGCGCCGGTTGTACGCTTCCAGAACATACCTAACAAAAACATCGCAAACACACCGGGACTGATAAAGCCGGTATATTTCTGAATGTATGTGAAGCCTCCTACTCCACCGATGCCCAAAATATCATCCCACGTAAAGATGATAGCAAGGATCATCGCGGCAAAGACCGCGATCTTGCCTACATACACCTGTTTCTTTTCGTCAATATCTTTCTGAAAATATTTTTTGTGAATATCCAGTGTATAGATCGTCGAAATACTATTCACTTTACCCGCAAGGGAAGCCACAATAGCAGCAGTGAGTGCCGCTACTGACAGACCCTTCAGCCCGGTAGGGAGGAAAGAAAGTATCGCGGAATAGGCTCCGTCTTTTCCACCGATCAGGTGACCAAGATGTCCTTCTTTATACAATACATACGCTGCAATTCCGGGCAGCATCACGATCAATGGCATCAGCAATTTCAAGAACCCTGCAAACAAAATTCCGGTACGCGCTGTGTGCAAATCCGCTCCCAGCGCACGTTGTGTGATGTACTGGTTACACCCCCAATAATTCAGGTTGATGATCCAGATACCTGCCGCATAAGAAAGCAGACCGGGGAAGGTGAGGTATTTATTGATCTCTAACTGCGAAGAATTGGCATCCGGTTTTGGTATCATCATTCTGAAATGATCGGGTGCATTGTGCATAAGCGCTTTAAAACCTGCGATGGCATCGGTACCCAATCCAAATTTTTCAGAAACAACAGTCAATGCAACATAAGTAGTAACCAAACCTCCTATGGTCAGCACCGCAACTTGTATCACGTCAGTATAAGCGATCACCTTCATGCCGCCCAAAGAAATCACAAGAGCGAAAATGGATAACCCGATCATGATGTAGTGAAGGTATCCGCCACCCGCAATACCATTGATAGCAACAGCGCCCAAATACAATATCGAAGTAAGATTCACCAATACATAAAGAAACAACCAGAAGACTGCCATGATCAATGCGACCGATTCATTGTACCGCGTCTTGAGAAACTGTGGCATGGTATAGATCTTATTCTTCAGGTAAATCGGCATGAACCAGACAGCCACAATGATGAGCGCTACTGCGGCGATCCATTCATAAGCCGCGATCGCAATTCCGAGGAAATATCCGTCGCCACTCATTCCGATGAATTGCTCAGCAGAAATATTGGATGCAATCAATGATGCTCCGATGGCCCACCAGGTGAGATGGCCTGCCGCCAGAAAAAATCCTTTGGCGTCCTGCTCTTCTTTTTTCTTCTTATGATATACCCAATATCCATAACCTGCTACTACGATGAAGTAGATGATGAAGATGACATAGTCTGTAAATACAAGATTGCTGCTCATGAAGTCTTATTGATTTGGTTATTGATTCTGTTTTTTTATGAATTTTATTTTCTCACCTGTGGCATTTCTGCAATTATATTTTATTGAATTGATAATATGCTTCGCTCCATTTCAATTCATTTTTAAACTGGCGGATTTTCGTATCACCGTCGATAAAAACAGTTTCTATCCCTGCAATATCTGCAAAGTCTTCTAAGTATTCTGATGTCAGGTTTTGACTAAAGCAGGTATGATGTGCGCCTCCGGCTAATATCCATGCAGCACAGCCTGTCTGCATATCAGGCAATGGTTTCCACAATACTCTTGCTACCGGAAGCTTCGGAAGTTCATGCACCGGTTGAGACACTTCGACTTCATTTACCAGCAAACGAAAACGGTTGCCCATATCAATGATTGATGCATTCAGCGCATGGCCGGCGCTTACATTAAACACCAGGCGCACCGGATCTTCTTTACCACCAATGCCAAGCGGATGTACTTCGCAGGATGCTTTTCCATGCGCAATGGAAGGACAAATCTCCAGCATGTGAGCGCCCAACACCATCTGGTTATCGGGTTCGAAATGGTAAGTGTAATCTTCCATAAAAGAATTACCTCCCGGCAATCCTGTTGCCATCACTTTCATAGCACGCACCAATGCAGCCGTTTTCCAATCGCCCTCTCCGGCAAATCCATATCCTGCCGCCATCAGCCGTTGTGCTGCTATTCCCGGCAATTGTTTGATACCATGCAGGTCTTCGAAGGTGTCAGTGAAACCTTTGAAGTTTCCCTGTTCCAGGAAATTCTTTATTCCTATTTCTATTCTTGCCGCTTCGCGTAATGAAGGATACTGGCTTCCACCTTTCTTTAGTGTGTCAGCAAGCTTGTATTCATTTTCATATACATCACACAACTGCTCTGCATCCTTATCACTTACTTCATTGATAAATTTCGCGAGGTCGCCGACGCCATAGGTATTTACAGAAAATCCAAACTGGAATTGTGCTTCTACTTTGTCTCCTTCGGTAACAGCTACATCACGCATGTTGTCACCAAACCGAACAAACTTAGCGCCCTGCCAATCGTGCCATGCTGCTGCCGCGCGTGACCAAATACCGATCTTCTGCCTGATGGCTACATCTTCCCAATGACCCACCACTACCTTTCTTCTCAACCGCATACGGCTCACCATAAAACCAAATTCCCTGTCGCCATGCGCGCTCTGATTCAGGTTCATGAAGTCCATATCAATATCCTTCCATGGAATATCGCGATTGAATTGTGTATGCAAATGACATAACGGTTTTTGTAAAATTCTCAGGCCGTTGATCCACATCTTGGCAGGTGAGAAGGTGTGCATCCATGCTACGATCCCAATGCAATTCTTAGCCTGGTTGGCTTCGCTGCATACACCAAATATTTCATCGGGCGTTTTTACTACCGGTTTATAGACCACCGATACCGGCAACTCTGCACATTCATTCAATGCCTTTGCAATGGTTTGCGAATGGGTGGCTACTTGTTTTAGTGTTTCTTCACCATACAAATGCTGGCTGCCTGTAACGAACCAAACTTCTAAATTTTTCAAACTTTCCATTTTACTTTTTAATTTTCTTATTTAACCGCCGTCTGGTCTCCGACCAACGGCATCGATATGCTTTATGTTTTCTTCCTGCCGCTGGTCAGAGACCAAGAGGCGGTTAGTTCCTATTTTATTCAATTCTATGTTTCATTCATCGTCATAAAATCCACTCAATCACTTCTTGTCCTTTTCTTCTTCGGTACCGAAACCGCCGTCTGGTCTCCGACCAAAGGCATCCATATACTTTTTGTTTTCTTCTTGCCGCTGGTCAGAGACCAGGCGGCGGCAAATTCTAACCTTACAACTTTCCAACCTCACTCGGCCGCGGCGGACACAACCTTCCAACTTTCCAACTTTCAACTCTTACAACTTTCCACCCCTCACTACTGCCCATAATAAGAATCCGGTCCATGCTTGCGTTCAAAATGTTTTTTAATCAAAGCATCCTTTAGTCGAGGCGCTTCCGCATTAATCACCAATGTGAGATACGCCATCTGTGCTATGTTTTCCAACACCGCACTGTTATAAACGGCTTTGGCTGCAGACTTACCCCATGTGAATGGTGCATGATTACCCACCAACACCATTTCCACCTCTTCATAATTCAAACCCTTTTCTTTAAAACAATCCAGGATTTGAAAACCTGTTTCGATTTCATAATTACCACGAATCCGCTGATCATCCATCGGAGGCGCACATGGAATATCGCAGGTGTTATGATCCGCGTGCGTCGTTCCGAAAATCGGGATGTCGCGTTGTGCCTGTGCCCATGCGGTAGCATACGTAGAATGTGTATGCACTATGCCGTTGATCTTTTCCCAATGCTTGTACAGCACAGCATGTGTGTTCGTATCAGATGAAGGGCGCAGATCGCCTTCAATCACTTTACCTTCAAAATCTACAATCACCATTTTTTCCGGAGAAAGTTCTTCATAAGGCACACCGCTTGGTTTGATGGCAAACACACCTTCCCCTCTGTCCGCCGCACTCGCGTTTCCGAATGTAAACAACACCAACCCGGCCTTTGGTAATTGCATGTTGGCACTGTATGCTTCTGTCCTTATATGGTCGTACCTGGGATTACGCATATCCTATATCGTTAAATGTTTTTCTGTGAGTGCACCCAACTGCAGATAGCGTTGATACCTGCGTGCATACAATTCCGTTTTACTTTTGTCGGGAAAATATTCTTTCTCAAAGCCTTTCCCCATCGACTTCATGGCAGCTTCTACATCAGGATAAATACCTGCTACGGTAGCTGCAAACATGGCAGCGCCTGCAGCGCACGTTTGTTCTGATTTATGAATTTTAATCGGCATGTCCAGCACGTCTGCCATTACCTGCATGATGTAAGGTGATTTCAATGCGACACCGCCCAGACCGATGACGCCTTTGATGGAGATGCCCTGTTCGATGAAACGGTTCACTATTGCCTTTGCACCAAAACAGGTAGCCTCTACAAGCGATCTGAAAAACCGCGGAGCATCTGTCCCAAGGTTCAAGCCGGAAATGGTAGCCTTCAGCATTTGATTCGCATCAGGCGTTCTGCGGCCATTAAGCCAGTCGAGTGACAATTCACTCTTATCATCCAATGGCAATTGCTCAGCAGCCTCTGAAAGCGAACGGATGATCTTGTCTTCCGCATCTTTGATCAATGCTTCCGTCACTGATGATTCTAAAATAGAATTGTGTTGTAAAATATTTTTCAATGGCCATGAAAGTAAATTTTTGAACCAGGCATAAGTATCGCCAAATGCAGACTGCCCGGCTTCCATACCCAGCATGCCCGGGATCACAGACCCAGGAACCTGCCCGCAAATTCCATTTACCAAAATACCTTCCACTTTTTTTTGCGGAGCAACTAAAATGTCGCAGGTAGATGTGCCCATCACCTTACATAAATAATTCGCTTCTATCTGGCCGCCCACTGCTCCTACGTGCGCATCAAACGCACCCACACCTACTGCTACATCTGTGGGAAGACCAAGTCGCTGTGCCCACTCTTCAGAAAGATTCCCCGCGCTTTGATCCGCTGTTTCAGCTTTTTGAAACAACCTGCCGGTAAAGCCGTCCAGCAAGGGATCGAGAGATTTGAAAAAATCATTGGGCGGAAAACCTCCGAAAGCCTCAGCCCATAAAGCTTTGTGCCCCGCAGCACAAGCACTGCGTTTCATCTTCCTGATATCATTTCCCCCGGTCAACAAGAAAGGAATCCAGTCGCAATGCTCCACCCAGGAATAACATGCGTCTCTAACACTGGTGTCTATACGAAGTATATGAAGCAGTTTGGCCCAAAACCATTCTGAAGAATAGATGCCACCTTCAAACTGCAAATAGTTGACAGGAAATTTTGCAGCATGTTCGTTGATCTGCGCAGCTTCATTAGTAGCAGTATGATCTTTCCACAATACAAACATGGCATTGGGATTTTCCGCGAATGCCGGCAGCATCGCCAGTGGAACGCCACTGCTATCAACTGCAACGGGAGTGGAACCGGTAGTATCCACTGAAATAGCTTTCACCTTCTTTGCAATATCATCACCTGCTTTCCGCAAACAATCTTTGATAGTTGATTCAAGACCCTCAACATAATCCAGCGGATGCTGCCTGAATTGGTTATTGGCAGGATTGCAATACAATCCTTTTTTCCACCGTGGGTAATAAAATACAGATGACGCAAGTTCTTCGCCACTCCGCGCATTTACTAACAGCGAACGAACGGAGTCCGTTCCGTAATCCACTCCTATGACATATACACTATCAGGCATTATCTATTGAATTTATCCTTTCGTAAATTTTATTTCCGTTCACTATAGAAAGAGATGAAACCGCCGTCTGGTCTCCGACCAACAGCAGCAGCACTCTCTATGATTTCTTTCTCTAATACTTTCTAAGTTACCTTCTTGCCGCTGGTCAGAGACCAAGCGGCAGTTAATTCCTTTTGCTTTTAGTCTAGTTCATCATTCTACAATCAATTCCGTTTTTTATTCTCTTTTTCCTCTCCACCACCGCAACCGCCGTCTGGTCTCCGACCAACGGCATCAATACGCTCTATGTTTTCTCCTTGCCGCTGGCTAGAGACCAAGCGGCGGTTAAAACTCTCGATTTTAAAACCCATCACCACTTTCTTTTTCCTTGCCGCTGGTCAGAGACCAAGCGACGGCAACGCTTTCAATTATATAAAGCAACTTCTCAAACATTCTCTTTTGAATTTTTCAATTCGCAATCTTCCATCTGTGCAGGTGCCAGTGCCACATAATCCTCAATGAAGCACAAAATATTTCCATACTCCGCAAACTCTTCCCTGCTGTGCATGGTAGTCAGCACAATCGCCTTCATCCCTGCATTGGCGGCCGCTTCCACTCCCTTTGGTGCATCTTCAAATACAATGCAATCTGATGCGGGTACATTCAACAATTCAGCACACTTCGTAAAAGTCTCGGGATCAGGTTTGCTTTTTACTACATCATCAGCACTCACAATAGCTTTAAAATAGTTCCGGATTTGGAGGTTGTCTATCACAAAGTCAACATTAAATGGAATCGCCGCGGTGCCAATAGCCATCGGTATTTCAAGATGCGCTGCATTAGCGAGAAAATCATCCAACCCGGGAATCAATTTTAATTCGGGTCGGAAAGCCTTTTGATACCTTCTTTCTTTCTCCACAGACAATTCTCTGATCTGGTCTTCCGAAAAATGGTTTTCACCAAATACCCGGACTAACAGTTCCTTGTTCTTGCCATACATCTGTGCCCGTACAGCTTCTACAGAGAGACCGGCATTCAGGTCGTTGTTCAAAATGTCGTACCATGCACGCACATGATATTCCATGTCGTCAATCATGGTGCCATTCAAATCAAATATAAATGCCTTGTTGTTCATCAATGTCTGTTTTATAATCCGGCTGACCGGTTCATGTATTTCTGTTTATTTCTTTTGTGCAGATACTTTATAGATTGTTTCAGAATGATATTTCTTTCCCGGTTCTAATATCGTAGATGGAAAATTTGATTTGTTCGGTGAGTCAGGATAGTGTTGTGTTTCCAGGCACAATGCCGTGTGATAATTCACAGGTTTTCCATCGCGGTTGATGAATTTGCCATCGAGAAAATTTCCTGAATAAAACTGAAGGCCGGGTTCTGTTGTCAAAACCTCCAATTTGATTCCACTCAGCGAATCAGACAACACCGCAGCTTCCATCATGCCGGAGTCTTTCCTGTTCAGCACCCAGTTGTGATCATAACTGTTATCCACTTGTGCAATGTCCTGCCCGATCTTTTTCGGAGTTGTGAAATCAAAAGGAGTTCCTTTGACAGGCGCAAGCTCACCGGTGGTGATCAAAGTGCTGTCAACAGGTGTATAACGATCCGCGTTGATCGTGAGCGTATGATTCAAGATGGTATTGCTTACATCACCTGATAAATTGAAATAGGAATGATTGGTAAGGTTGACCGGTGTTGCTTTATCTGTTCCTGCACTGTAATCAAATTTAAGTTCGTTGTTATCTGTCAGTGTATAGATTACCGTTACATTCAGATTTCCGGGATAACCTTCCTCACCATCTTTGCTGAGATAATGCAATGTCAAAGAAGGTACGGTGCTATCATAGCTCACCACATCCCACACTTGTTTATCAAAACCCTTCGCACCACCGTGCAAATGATTTTTACCATCATTGACAGTAAGTTGATAAGTTGTACCGTTGAGTGCGAATTGACCTTTTCCGATTCTATTGCCATAACGGCCAATCGTCGCACCGAAATAGGGTGGTTGTTTCAAATATTGGTCAATACTATCGAAACCAACAACAATCTCTGTTGGCTTGCCATCTTTATTTGCTGTAACAAATGAAGTAACGGTTCCACCATAATTTGTAATCTTCACTTCAGTGCCTTTGTTGTTAGTCAGAGTAAATAGCTCCACAGGTTTACCATCCGCTTCGCCCCAGGCGGCTTTAGTAATCCCTGCTTTTGGTGCTGCCTGATTGTTAGTTGATGTACTGTTGCAGGAAAACAGAAAAAATCCTGAACCCAAAATACCAGTCATTAATAGTTTCAATTTCATTTTAATCTTCTTTACTAATTTTTAAATCTGTTACGCAAACCACATTTACTTCTTCTGCAATTGTCTGTTTGACAATACTTCACGAATATAGAACTCCTACTTCGTTTTCAACCGGATCACAGAAAAAGAATATGGAGGAAATGTTTTTTCAAAATAAGTCGAAGCATTATTAATACTTCCTTCTACAGGAATTATTTTCACCGGCTCATCAAAAGAATTCTCCGCATTCTCGTCCACCGACCTGATAGTTGAAGTCCACGCTGTATTCCTTACCTGTCCTGCATTAGCAATAATTATTTTAGCATCTACTGCTTCACTTCCTGCGTTCACCACCTTCAGAATAATATCGCCCGACTTTTCATCCTTACCGGCAATAGTGAACAATGACTTAGGAGTGGTAAAAGTAGACAGCAGGGTGTCATTCAAATAAGTCTTCACAGTGTCTTGCCCTACTTCTATCCTGATATCGTACCATTGATTCGTTTCGATAGGGTACGGAAGTCTCGTCTGGGCAGACATGTCAGCCACATCATAACCATTCGTTACTTTTTCATAAACAATGTTCCTGTTCCAGTAAGAACCAATGTGTAC
>CAZGNJ010000017.1:0-75015 GCA_964526985.1 uncultured Ginsengibacter sp.
ATCTATTAGAATATTCTCCGGCCTTATGTTACCAATCATCCATCCATTAGAATGAAAGGAAGATACCATGCGGCACAAACTGATAGCCACCGGCACAAATCTCGAAGGAAGTATCCTGCCATGCTTGTCAATGAATTGCCTTAATGTACAACCGGCCTCATTTCTGAAAATGATAGCGACCGTATCTTTTTGTAATAAAAAATTAATCGGGTGCAGTACATCACCCCAGGCTTCTTCCTCTACCAGTTCGACAATATTTTTTAATGACCGAACCTGCTTTTCTGTTGGGCTTAGGTAAACTTTTGCAATATATTTTTCGTGTTGCAGATCGTCTTCCACCCGCAACAGGCTATATCGTGGCGTTTCAACGATGGTCTCAACAGGTTCATATCCATTGATCGATTTCATCTTCAATTCTTATATATCTTTTTCGCCTGCTATTTGAATTTTTTCTCCCGAAATAGCCCTTGCCGCCTGTAGCCCGGCCATTACGGTGGCTTCAATGCAACCTGCATTGAAGCCATTATCAATCCAATCACCGGTGATGAACAAATTGCCAAATGTTTTTGTTTGATCTGTTTTCAGGCGGAATACGGAACTTCCTGTAAAGGACATTACATACAATTCTGTGGGGTCAATATTCGCCCTGAAAAACTGATCGTTAAATCTTGCAATACCTTCTCCATTATTGATATCAATCAATTTACTAAAATCAAAACTTTGTTGGCCATTCCAAATTCCCGGCCATATATGAGCAGATAGTTGTTGCAGGTATTGCAGCGCATATTGCTTTGCCAAATCATTTTGCGTTTGCGGGAAAGATGCGTCTCCGAAATCGGATTGCTCAGCATTTTGCAAAATCTGATCGGCATTGGGCTGCGGTGTAGGCCCGCAGAAATAGGCGATGTTTTGAGGTACGTAACCTTGCGGCCAGTCTTCACGTACGATCAGATCACTCATATCTGCCCAGGTATCATACGGTTCCTGGTACGAACCTAAGAGTGCCAACCCATCTTGAATGTACGGCCATTGCATTTCCTGAATAGAATTGTTCAGCCATAATTGAAATGCAATTGTACTAACCGGTATCACATTTTTGATCATGTTTTGCCAATCTGTATTTTTTTCAATCAGTTCTTTAGCAACTGTTGGTAATGCACCAATTGAAATACCAAGTAATACCATGTCAAAGTCTGTACCTTTTTGTAAGGTTTGCTGATGAACCGGTTTCCATTCGGAATAATAGGATTCAAGATTCACATTCCCGGAAAGAATTTCATTGCCTTGCGCGAGGTACTGCGTATTCGGAAAGTTCGGCCAGCAGGGCAAATCATTGACAGTAACAAAAGGGTTGTATGAAGAAACATTGTCGGCAAGCGTAGCCTGAATATCGATTGAAATGGTACTGATGGAATTATCCGGACCCAATCCGAGATTGGTAACTTTATTAAAAAACTGAAACTTCACACCTCTTTGCAACAACACCTGGTACAGCGGGCCAAAGATGGCATCACCCATGCCGGCCATCATACGGTAATACACATGTCCTTTGTAGGTTAACCCAAGCCGTAATAGTCCGCGCAATGCTGTGCCCGCTTCAAAAGTATATTGCTCTTTGCCTCCGAAAACCAATCCATACACAGCCTGTACAATAGCAGAGTTAGCGGTGATCGGATCCGCACCATGTTTTACTAACCATTCCCTGTAATCGTAATTGTTGATCACATCAAACCCTTTCTCGAGTACGCCATCTTCAATCATTCCTTTGATGGTAACTACTCCTAAATCTGCCATGATGAAAAACCTGCGCAAATCAGTATCCGCATTCTTGAAATCATCTGCAATTCTTTTGATCCATGCTATTAAGTCGTCCAGAATATCTTTCAACAATGAATGATTCCCTGATTTCGCAGCATGAGTAGCAGAAGCTGTGAGCAATTTACCGGCATCCTCGAAATCAGTTTTTACATCCGTTACTATTGATTCATATTTCTGTTTCAGGAGACTGAATACATTTCCTTTTGAGTCTGACCGGATATTTGCGTTTACTTCCGCGCTGGCCTGAGTTCTGAATGTTGCCTCCTTTTGACAAAGCCAGTCCACAATCCTCATGATATATCCTTCTATCGTAGGTGGCGGGGTGCTATCACCCGGAGTCATATTGTTGGAGGGTAAGTCAAATGGCCAATGCAGCCATTGACCATTCACTTCTTCTTCCAGGCATACAAAGTCATACCCGGTAAACGCTTCCTGCCAGGTAGCCAGCGGTGCTCCCGGTTGGCGATTGTTGGCTTTGTAAACCTGCTGAATGACATTGAAGGCGTTATCATAAAATCCAAACCAAAGGTGAAGCCCGTGTTCTTCTATTCTTTCTCCCGCTGAACTATTTCTCCCGCTTGCTCCTTTGCCGCCCAGTCTCCATCCCATCTGGTAAACAGTGATGTCATACTTAGATTGCCATTCAGGATCGGAAGTCAGTTGGAATACCGTGGTCAGCGTTCCCATTCCACCTCCCAGCGCTGCTATTTTTTGTATCGCCATTTTATTAGAATTTGATGAATTCGATATAGGAAAGTTTCCAGTCATAATTCATAAGAAATGAACCCAACGGATTTTCAGTGATGGCAGGAGAGTTGGATAATCCCGAAGGCATGAACTGAGAGACCAGGTTATTGAAATTCACACCTGTAGGGGAAATGGTATTATTCTCATAAGCGATTTTGTAAATCGAACTCACATAACCATAAGGCCCGTGTTCAATTACCGGTAAGGTCAGGATGGGTATGATTTTTTGAAAATTAGGAATAGATTTTTCCGGTTGAAAAAAACCGGCCATGAGCATAAGCCCTGATAGTATAGTACTGCCATCTGATTCTTCAGTAACAGCAAACTCAGTGGGCTGGACAGAAAAGCCGGCCATCAGTTTATTAAATTCCCAGAATACTCTGCCTCCCATAACGGCGAGAAGGCTATCCAGGTAAAGCACGGGAAGATAGCAGTATGGGCCTTTGTCACTGTATTGCGGCTCTTTAAACTTTACGAAAGGCAACATCACTATAAACTCGTTATAATGCAGGTTCAATATGGAGTTGGTTGCGACGGCAGCCTTTTCCAGGTTCAGATTAGACTGCAGCCAGGTATCATTAAACATCAACAACAATGGGTGTTGCCCTGCCGGTGTGTAATCCTGCGGAGCCAGGACAAGATCATCTGGCAACAGGGTTTGTAAAAAATCTGCATCTGCAGTTATTAAAGCAAACTTCCCATTACAATGTCCGACTAAAGGATATTCTTGAAGCAGTGCTAATCGTTGTAAATCTCCCAAACTTGCTGACATACCAAATGGATTGATTGATGACGAACAAATCAAACTGGAGGTGAAAATTCACGGGACAAGAAGTCAAGGGATAATCAGATCACTACCAAATGTACTAATATTTTGAAAACACTTTAATTGTATGGATGATGCACGGATTTTCGATTTATAAAGGTTGGTAACCTTCATGAAACACAAGATAAATCCTCTATTTTCGTTTATCATAAAAATTTCTGAAGCTCGCGGAGCGAAATAGTTTTCGCACTTGAGCCGGAACATAAGCCCAGCACCCGATGAACGAATTAATCACTTACGAGCGGATAGCAGATCAGAAGCGATTGAATTTTATCGCACAGGCGGTAGCTTCAAAGGCAGGTCAACATGGAAAGGTATTGGATGTAGGTTGCGGCAACGGCATCATCAGTATTCAACTGGGGAAATTGGGTTTTAATGTTACCGGTATAGATGTGAGTGATAAAACGATTGAGACTGCACGGAAAAACAATCCATTTCCCAATGTACAATTCAGGGTGCAAAGCGCAGAACAGTTAGTGGCTTCAGGCGAACTCTTTGACGTGATCGTATGCAGTGAAGTGCTGGAGCATCTCGACAATCCCGGAACACTGTTAAAAACCCTTCATCAGTCTCTCAAAGAAGATGGTATTCTCATCGTAACCGTTCCTAACGGGCATGGACCCCGCGAAGCATTTGTAACAAAGCCGGTTTTGAAGATGAGAAAAAACAATGGTATCCTGTGGCGTGGTGTCAGCAAAGTGAAGAAGATGATGGGATACAGTGGTACTACTGTGCAGAGCGCGGCAGACAATTTAGATCATGTACAGTTCTTCAGCCGGAAAGATCTTCATAAACTGTCAAAGGAAAATAAATTTAAAATTGTCAAATTCGGGAAAGCCAACTTCATCGAAGATGTTTTCCCTTTTTCCTTTTTTACGAAACGAATCAAAGCGTTGCAAAAATTAGATTGCAAAGTAGCAGATATGTTGCCTTATGCTTTTACCGGCGGATTTTTTTCTGTTTGGGAAAAAGAGAAGTAGGAATAGAAATTGATCTTTCAGGTTCATAACCGCCGTCTGGTGTCCCACCAACGGCGAGAAAGAAGAGCTGCTTTTTTTAATCATAGATTAGTGTCCAACCAACAACGAGAAGAGTGAGAGCTGCATTTTTCTGCCGTTGGTCAGAGACCAGACGGCGGCATCATTATTAGTATTCCCCGCGGTAATGAAAATGACGACCCAATTTTCTTAACCGCCGTCTGGTGTCCCACCAACGGCGAGAAAAGAAAAGCTGCTTTTTCTAATCACAGCTTAGTGTCCCACCAACTGCGAGAAGTTTGAAAGCTGCATTTTCTGCTGTTGGTCAGAGACCAGACGGCGACATCATGATTTATTTGTACTCCAGATCGTAATGAGAATGACGGTCCTAATTTTTTTAACCGCCGTCTGGTGTCCCACCAACGGCGAGAAAGAAGAGCTGCTTTTTCTAATCACAGCTTAGTGTCCCACCAACAACGAGAAGTTTGAAAGCTGCATTTTTCTGCTGTTGGTCACAGACCAGACGGCGGCATCAAATATCTATTTCCAAAAGGTATTACTATCTACTTCTACTTTTGTGCTAATAAACAGGAATACACCTCTGATGAACTTAGAAGATGCAATAGAATTAATTCGCCCGGGCGGGCCATTTGCAAAATCAACATGGGCTGATCTCGGATGCGGCTCCGGCCTCTTCACGCGTGCACTTGCCACGCTGTTGCCTTCGGGAAGCAGCATTTATGCAGTTGACCAGAACATGGACGGATTTATTGAAAGCCCTGGCTCCATTGACGTGCCTGTCATTCCGATCGAAATGAATTTCGAATCTGATGAATTGCCTTTCGATAATCTGGATGGGATATTCATGGCAAATTCTATTCATTTTGTAAAAGACAAAGAAGCTCTTATCAGAAAATTAGAAAAGGCCTCTGCAGGTGACAGAACATTTATTATTGTAGAGTACGATACTGATATATCTAATCGTTGGGTGCCTTATCCTGTGAGCTATTTGTCAATAAGAAAACTTTTTCACCTGGTCGGCTATTCGACAATAATAAAAATGGGTGAGCGGCCTTCGGCATTCAATCGGGGCAATCTGTATGCTGTGATGATTCGCAGGTAATACTAAAAAAAAATGCCAGGCAATCGTTTCTTTGGTGAATTGACTAACTCTAATATCTACAATAAGAACACAAGGTAATTTCATCATCAGAAAACTTCAAATTATGAGATACGCTTGCATGGCAGTAGCAACTTTGCTGTCTGTGTTCGCTTGTCCGCAGTCCGGGATCCCGGATTTCCTGCAAGAGACCTTAAAAGTAGAGAACGAAGAAATATATGAGCATTGGGGCCCATTTGCTAAAGAGATTTTCCTATCAGATCAAGAGTGGGCAAATGGCCATTAGGGAGTATCTCGATATTGGGAAAAAAAGGAAATGAGATCAATTAAATAGCGTCTGGAATCAACAAAAACAATGGAATGAGTGTTCCATTTAAAATCATTATTACTGACAGTATTTACACTGTTGAAGATCCCGACATTGCAATGTTCTCTTTTATTCTCTTTAAACCTTAGTAAAAGATTGAATTCATCCAAATACTCTTTACCTTATTACCTTATTCTAAACTAATCAAAAATGAAAATAGAATATAATCTAAGTTCAATCAAAGAGAGCATGATCGTAAGGCCCGTTTTCAAGAAGAATATGAAACGTTTATAAAATATTATCAAAAAGCCTTGAAGCCTTTTGGGAAATTCGGATCGTAATAAGGTAATAAGGTTGATGTATTTTGTGCTGGGGTTCTACTAAGGTTTTAAAACTTCTCTGTTCGTCAAAATATTGTTGAACCATTATTAACCTGGATTTCATCGGATCATTTATGTGCCATTTTGTAATGAGGATTCTGGCCAGTTTTTTTTAGGTAGCTATTCCTGAACAATGAGAAAAAATTTGCATGGATGAAAAGCGGATCGCATTAGAACAGGACATAGAATTTTTCTGTGTGGTTTCGGGCCACTCAGATTAGTTTTGTGACTGGTGGATTCTGTGATCCGAATTCTTATTGTCAAAAACGGGTTGCTAGATCTTGATCTTTACATTTGGTATGGTTTTGCAGCGCTCCCGGTCTGCATTCCATAGTCAGAAAAATTTGGAAACACAAACCCTAAAACATTTCATGCAATGGCAGAAATAAAAACAAAACAAACCGATGCCGATGTCAGGGCATTTATCAATGCCTTTGCAGATACTGATCAAAAGCGCAAAGACAGTTTTGAATTGCTGAAACTGATGCAGGGCTTTACCGGGTATGAACCCAAAATGTGGGGTGCTTCCATTATTGGATTTGGCAGTTATCATTACAAATCAGATAGAAGCCGACAGGAAGGCGACTGGCCGCTCGTAGGGTTCTCTCCGCGAAAGGCAGCCATTTCGCTCTATGTATATTCTGGCTGTGCAGGGCAGGAAGCGTTGCTGAAAGACCTGGGGAAATTTAAGATGGGAAAAGGATGTATCTATGTGAAAAAACTCTCTGATATCAACCAGGAAGCACTGAAGAAGATTATGAAATCAACTATCGATTTTCTGAAAGCAAAATACGGCAATATATATGTTTGAATGCTCTTGCCTGCATGCATCATTTCAATGAATAGGATAATGGTATCAACTTATCTTTTCTGAATTAGTAATCGATTGCAAAAATATTTTTCACTATTCCTGTTCCTGTGTATTTATCCTTGTCTGTATCTATGAATGTTTTTCTTTTATCCACTGTCACAAACCCAAACCAGAGAAAAAACTGCTCGAAAGTGCGAAAGCAATAGCAGTGTGAAAACTGTTGCTCCGGGGTTGCATACCCGCTGGCAAATGGCATGGTAATATGTGGGAATGCTTTTAGAAATTTGGTGGCATAAAAACGAATCGGTTCAGGGTGGTCTCCATACCTATCGAGCAAAATGACTGAAAACCCCCAGGCGAGTTGCAACAGGTATAGCTCCGGATAATTATCGTGGCAACCCCAGTTAAATTTTCCGTTGTAGGCCCTGAAAAACAATTTGAACGTCTGCAATCGGTTATTGGTATCAAGCAGTTTGGTAGCAGTCTTTGTCAGGGCCAATTTGCCATTGGCCTTTCTGACAAGTCCCGCCATTTCTGCGGCCAGCCTTGCACTCCAGATAGAAATACAATTTGCCTCTCTCATGAGTTTTGTAAGTCCACTTTCAATAAATCGATCTGGCAGGAGTTGCTTGTCGTATAGCTCCACCATTACCTTTTTGGGCAGTGCCCCCAGCGGCGTCAGTTTTATCTGCTGGTCTCTTTGAATGATTTTCAGATACTCCTCCACGATTCTGAAAAGTGGAATGCGGTCTAATGTTTTATCATCGATGTCGCTGCGCAACTGCACCGGTGAATTGTCGCCGAAAGTATCATAAAGCAGGTGGTGCATTTGTGCAGGCGACAACCCGAGGAATTCTTCTATCGGTGCGTTATTCTGAAGGAGGATAGTGGCTTCGATTTCGTGGGGGAGTTGCATTGATGGTTTTTTGATGCTGTTATGTGTGTGTGTGCGATCTGCAAATGTACCTGAATTGGCGGGTTGGCTGTTAGGTACTGTCCAAATGATGGTGCAATTATGAGGCAATCATGGTGCAATTGGTGCAATTAAGGTGCAATTCATAATTCATAATAAGAGCCTGCACCATTTGTGTCAGCCGATTTTAGAATCCACTTTTCAACCAGCAATGTCAAATCTCTTGTTGCAGTCATTCTTGCTACTCCCAAAACATCCTGATATTCCTTGTTTGAAATTCTTCCTTTCTCCTATACGAACAAAACTGCTTTTATCTGTCTGGCATTAAGCCTCATTCCCCCCAACTTTTCTTCTGTCAAGTTATTTTTGAGAAGTGTAATTAGATAAGCGTAAGTTTTAATTTTAAATCTTAAAGCCATACTGCGAAATGAGTTTGAAATTAGTTAAGGATTTTTTTGTTTTGTCGTGACACGTTTACCTTCCTACTGATATAAGAAAACATCATTCTAAAGTGCTTTGGTTTTATGTAGTTTTGATACTAAGAACAACATCAAATGAAAGAATTGAATCAATTAGACTCATTGAATGAATTGGAAATATTTTTGAGTAGTGAACAGCCAGTTCAATGTCCTTATTGTGGGCTAAGATCCAATTGGCTGAGCGATTTTTCTCACACAAATTCGAAGATATCTATCCATGAATGCAATAATCACGAATACGGATTTTTATTTGTGGTATTGGACGATGATCAAGCTAATCGATAAAAATTTTATCTCGGTGGTATTTTAAAAATTTTGGATGTGGTAGAAATCTGTCGGGTTTAATAATTTCTTTTTCGTGATAAGGAATAAAATACTTTGAAAGTGCCTCTTCTTTTTTCCTGTTTAATAATTGTTTTGATACAAGAACTTTAAAATCTTCTGTTATTGTAATAAGACCCTTGTCGAAAGCTTTGTCATGAAGCGCATTTAGGCATAAGCCGTTCTCAGGGTTACAAGCATCTTTTAAATTTCTTGACCATGGTATAATGTGGCTTGCAATAAGTAATTCTGGAATTTCAAGCCCAGTAATACAACACTGATTTTTATATGAAAGAAGAACAGCCCTTCGAAAAAAACTTTGATTAACCCTTGCTTTTACTATAGCCTCCCGTTCTTTTCCATCTCTAGGCAGGTCAATAATTTCAATTCTCGCAACTTCTTCTATTGGTTGTTTTTTATATTTAGAGAGTACCACCTCACTCTCATAAGCAAGACTGTTCCAATTATTATGAAATTCATCCCATATTAGTTTTTCTGCATTACTTCCATGACTCATTCCTTTTATTCCACGTCGTTGTAACTCTGGATCGAGCCTTGCAAAATTCACAAGTTTAAATGCAACTGCAGAAGGAGTGCGGCCTATTAAGTTAGCAAGTTCGATTACTTCCTGTTTAGTATATTTAATCTTTGAGAAAGGAATTTTGGTGCAGTAGAAATAGAATGCAAGAATAAGTTCTTCTCTTGTCCAGTTATTTTTTTTCATTCGTAGATATTTGTTGTATGAACTTATCTAAGTAACTTAATATTTTTGATTTTTATATTGGTTACATCTTTTACCATTAAAAATATAGTGACACCTCACCCAATCCTTTATTTCACTATCTTCAAAAAAATATCTCAACTTTCATTCGCACAAAAGAAAAAAGTGCAACATTTAATGACCCGGGAAGGCAATTGATTTGGAATGACGACAACGATTGAACAGGATTTCGAACAACTATTCAGGCTGCATTACCAGCGGCTGTGCAGCTATGCGTTCACGTTTCTGAAAGATGAAAGCGGCAGTGAGGATATCGTTCAGGAGGTCTTTATCAAAGTGTGGGAAAAGGAGAAAATGGAGATTGGTGTGGACAAATTAAAATTTTACCTGTTTACGGCGGTGCACAACAACTGCCTGACCCTGCTTCAAAAAAATAAAAATGCACATACCAAAGAATTAGAGGACGAAGACGGCTCTGACGAAATGATGATTCGCCTGGATCCGGAAGATAAAGGGAAAGACCCGAAGGTATTGATTGCAAAAGCGATGGAGCAGCTTCCTCCAAAATGCAGGGAAGTATTTATGCTGAGCAGGGTGAGCGGTATGTCGTACCGGCAGATCGCAGATAGTCTCGGTATTTCCATCAAGACGGTGGAAAACCAAATGGGCAAGGCTATAAAGGTGTTGAGGGTATTTGCAGCAGAGAACGGCATTTATGTCGTGCTGTTCTTTTTGGTGCTCGAAAAAAATATGGAGCCGGCAATAGGGGTTTTCTTAAAAATTTGGTTTTAATGATGAACATGCCAGACAACAGTCACATACAGGACATCATGCTGCGTTTCCTCAACGGGGAAACTTCTGACGAAGAAGCACGGAAATTGCAGGACTGGATAGCAGAGAGTACATCCAACAGGGATGAATTTGAACAGACGCAACGCCTGTGGACGGACAGTGCTGATGCAGCGTTGCTGCCCGTGGATACAGAAAAAGCCTGGCACAACGTGCGTGCACAAACGATAGAGCGGCAGGCGAAAGTGGTACGAATGTTTCCGTGGAAGAGAGCAATTGCCGTTGCAGCATCCATCATCCTGATCGTCGGCGGATATTATTTTTTCAACCAGGCTTCTGAAACCAAATGGGATGAAACACTGGCCGAAAATAATAACAAGCAGATCACATTGCCGGACGGCACTACTATCGCATTGCGCAAGGGAAGCAAGCTCTCTGTACCTGATAATTATGGTGAGGGAAAACGTGAAGTGAAGATAGAGGGCGAAGCCTATTTTGAAGTGAAGCATGATGCTCAAAACCCATTTGCCGCCCTGACGGGCAAAAGCATTATCCGCGATATCGGCACTGCTTTTTTAATTCATAGTTCTGATACTCTGGAAGAGGTAACAGTGTTGGAAGGTGAAGTGAGTTTTGCTGCAAAGGAACAAACTGCAAAGGCACTCATTCTGAAGGCGGGTGAGTCAGCAAGATTGAAAAATGATGTACCGCAAAAAGAAATAGCTGATACGGCAAATGTTCTTTCATGGAATTCGGGTATTTTGAATTTTAATAATACACCGCTTTCATTAGTGGCCGGAGATTTGGAAGATTATTACGGGGTTTCTGTAGAGGTGCCGGCAGATTTGGGTTCTGTTCAGATCACTGCCGAATTCAGACAAGAGGCACTCGAACAGGTGTTGAAGGAATTGCAGATGTTTACGGGACTGAAGTTCGAAAGGAGAGGAGAGGCCGTTGTGATTTCGAAGTGAGGCGGAGGTCCTAAAGGTTTCCAACCTTTAGGTGATCTCCCTGATCTGCTGAGAATGCATTATCGAAGGTTGGAAACCTTGACGATGGGATCTCCCTGATCTGGGAAAGTACTATCGAAGGTTGGAAACCTTCAAAGAACTTACCGCCGTCTGGTCTCTGACCAACGGCATCAAAGAAGATGGTACGCAGCTACAAACTAAACTATGACAAAAAATATTCTTCTCCTTTTCTTTATAACTGCCTTATGCGGAAATGCTGATGCACAAAAGAAAATATTGCGCAAGCCATTCCATCCGCAAAAAAACAAGGCGACCATTGCTGCATTTCTGCAGGAGATCAATAGCCGGAGTGGTATTGTACTCGAATATTCATCAGGAAGTTTTGATGCTGACAAGATTGTTGCGCTTCAGGGCAATGAAAATAGCATTGGCAGTGTACTTCAGGCTGTACTCGATGGGCAACATGTGAAGTTGATCGAGCATAATGGAAAAATTATTTTGGTTCCGTCTCCAGAAGCTTTTTCCCTCACGGTTTACCTTCCTGCACGATACAGTTTCTACGGTTATGTAAAAGAGTTTGCAACGAAAGAGCCATTGGTAAGCGCTACGATATACGAACCCGCAACACAGCGAGGTACACTGTCCAACAACGAGGGGTATTTCAATATCTTTCTGTCAGAAGGAAAACATACTGTGGAGATTTCTTACGGCGGATTGCAATCCGTAACACTTCAGATCGATATTCACGGCAATATGAAAAGAGATATTTCACTTGTCATGAAAGGGGATACATTATCTACAGTGATTGTACAGTCGGATGCTGCAATGAAGGAGGGAGCCATAAAAGTATCCCGTGAACATAATTTTTCGAATGGATTGATGAACGAAGATGATCCATTGCAGTACCTGTATCTGTCACCGGGGCTGCAGAATGCTTCGTACTCATTCAGTGGTTTCCAGGTGAGAGGAGGTGGTACAGACGAAAATCTTTTTTTGCTCGATGGCAATCCGGTCTATAACCCAACTCATTTGCTGGGAGCTATTTCTATTCTGAACCCAACTGTGTTGAAATCCATGCGTTTTTATTCAAGCGATTTCCCTGCGAGACTGGGCGGGTCTCTTTCCTCTGTTTTGGATGTGCAGACCAAGCAGGGAAATATGAGCAACTGGCAAGGAGAAATCAATGCCGGAATGCTTGCGGGTTCACTGACATTGGAAGGCCCTTTGGTAAAAGACAAGGTGGCAATCATGGTTTCAGGACGTAAGCATATTCCTATGCCTTTCTTGCAGTCATTGCAAGATGGAGTGAGTTCTGATTTTTATGATGCGCATTTCAGGCTTTCGGCAATACTCAGCCCACGCAATAAACTGGCTGCCAATTTTTACAGAGGTGAAGATCAGTTGAAGCATTCCGGTAAATATGTAGGTAACCTGAACAAATGGGGCAATACCATCGGCTCGCTGAGTTGGAATTCGATTCTTGGCAGAAGATCATTTATCAATACATCAGTCAATTTCAGTCATTACCAAAACCTGGAGGTTTTTAAATACACACTCTTTGAGTTAGACAGTGAAGCGGAAGCGGATGATGAAGATGAGCCGGAGGCAGAGGAGGATCCAAACCTCGAAGAAAAATTCATTGGCACCTTTTCATCATTGAGAAATTACAATGTGCAGTCGCAGGCTGAGATTTATGCTTCAGGTAAACTGAAATTCAATGCGGGGTTTAAGTTGGCACAAACAACGATAAAACCCTTTGACAGTAAGATCACAGACATCGTGGAAGACGCAGAAGATAATTTTGTAACCTTCACTCCGCTTGTGTTTGAAGAACTGGCGGGTTATGCGGAGGCTGAGATAAAAGCGGGCAGGAAGTTTTTTCTGAAACCAGGGTTACGCGTCAGCGGCTATCAACTGGAAGGGTATCATACAGTAGTATTCCAACCACGCTTTTTTGTGTCTTACAGCGTTCACCCACATCATAAACTTTATGCATCTTTCAGCAGGATGAATCAGTTTCTGCATCTGGTTACCAATCCCTATGCCGGTGCTAACAGGGACCTGTGGGTGCCGAGTACGAGAATATTAAAACCGGAGGCAAGTGAGATTTATAATTTCGGGTATGCATACCAGTTACAAAGAAAATGGAGGGTTTCAGTTGACGGATATTACAAACAACTGATGAACGTAACCAACTATGCGCAAGGGAAGAGTTCATTTATCAACAGCTCTGATTGGGAACAAAATATTGAATTGGGCAAGGGGCGCAGTTATGGAGCAGAGGTGATGATCAGGAATTCAGCAGTAAAGTTTTCATGGCAGGCAGCCTATGCACTTTCATGGAGCTGGCGCCAGTTTGCGAGCATTAATGGCGGCAAAGAATTTCCATACAAATATGATCATCGCCATGCAGCCAATGCAGGCTTTACCTGGTCTGTTTCGCCTCGATGGGATATTTCCGGCCTGTGGAGCTTTGCTACCGGTAATGTGTATTCGCTGGGCGGGCTGGTATTTGCTGACACACTGGCAACGGCTCCCGATGATCCAATCAATGATTATCAGTTTACGTATCAGTACAAAGAAAGTGATCAATATCGTGCTAAAGCTTACCAGCGGTTTGATGCTGCGCTCACCTGGCACAGCCTGAAAGGAAAGAAATTCTATTCTTCATTGAAGGCCGGTGTTTATAACATCAATGGCTCAGATGAGCAGTACTCTTATAATCTGAGAGGAGCGATGAGCAGCAAGAGTATTCGCATCAGGACAGGAGAAAGTGTTTTTGATCTGATACCTTATGTATCTTTTATGGTGAAGTTTTGAGGGAGTGGGACAAAGAGGTTAGCTTATTCAGTGTATTTACAAGTAAATTGTAATAATCAATAAAAATTGGTCGCATTATTTTTTCCGGATTTCAGGCAGTGCCATGCCTTCGAAGATTCCATTTATTGCTATTTAATCATACTGTATAAGTGTACTCCAGGGGGTACATCTCAAATTTTGCTGATGGGTGTTCTGCCCACCTGTATCTTTTGCTCCCTGTCAATAAGATACCAACTTCAAAATTCCAATATTTGAATTCAAATAGAACCCACCAACAAAATTTTCTTTTTCAGGAATACTAATCGATACAAGTCAGGCGTCATAGGCCCAGTTAGCGGACATGGATAGTTATTCGAGATAGCCGGGAAATCAACCTTGACACAAAAAATATTGAACAACCATGGCCCATATTCTCCATACCTTTCATCATTAGACCGTCATTCCCTACTTTTATAACTCTCAAACCGAAACTCATAGAGCAATTCATGTCCCACCACTTCCTCATCATCGGTTCAGGCTTGGCAGGTTCTGTGCTTGCGCGCGAACTGGCAGATCAATTGAATTGCCAAATTGAAATCTGGGAGGAAAAAGATCATCTTGCCGGCAATTGCTACACGTCTGAAGATGAAGAAACAGGTATCATGGTTCATCATTATGGCCCTCACATTTTCAATACAGACAAGAAAGAGATTTGGGATTATTTCAACCGGTTCTCTCTCCTGATGCCGTACATACATCACGTCAGGGCGATTCATAACGGAGTCACCTATTCGTTTCCAATCAACCTGTCAACAATCAACCGGTTCTTTAATCAATCTCTTACTTCAAAGTCTGCCAAAGAACTGATCGATGCTCTGGGAGATCACACCATAGTACACCCTGCCAATTTTGAAGAACAGGCTATACGGTTCCTGGGAAAAGACTTATACCATGCATTCTTCTATGGATATACAAAAAAACAATGGGGTTGTGAACCAGGGTTATTACCGGCCTCTGTACTAAAGCGAATTCCGGTAAGATTCAACAATGATGATAATTACCATTTACATCCATACACCGGAATCCCGGTACACGGATATACCAGCTTTGTCGAGAAACTCATCGATCATCCATCCATCCACTTAACAAAGAATAGAAAGTTTTTTCCAGAAATGGAAACCACAAACTTCGATCATGTCTTTTACACCGGCCCTTTGGATGCCTACTTTCATTTCGAATTTGGCAGGTTAGGTTACCGGACACTTCAATTCGAAACAGAAAGGCATGAAGGCGATTTCCAGGAAGTACCACAAGTAAATTATTGTGATGAAGTCATACCCTGGACACGGATTACCGAGCACAAGCACCTGGCTCCATGGCAACATTTTGACAGGACAATTATTTCCAAAGAATACAGTAAAGAATCCGGGAATAATGATATTCCATTTTATCCGAAGCGGTTAGAGGCTGACAAGGCGTTGCTTGCCATGTACAGGACAAAAGCAAAAGGTTTACAAGGCATTTCTTTCCTCGGCCGGCTGGGTACCTATCGATACCTGGACATGCAACACGTAATAGGTGAGAGTATCGAGTTTGCAAAGACAGTAGGTTCTATGATTCGCGAACACAAAAATTTTCCGGTTTTTCCGAATGAAGAAGAATTCCAAAACCGGGAACTGTAAGAATATCCTGAGGACGTTCCTGAAAAAATATTATACAGAGAGTCTCAAAGAAAGCACAGGGGGACATAGAGAAAGAAACGGGTTTGAAGGTCATTCTCTTCATATGTTTCGATTTCCAGTATCCCACCTGCCTGGGTGATTTATAAAAACAATCCGGTAGGATTAAGAATGATGCCATATTTAATCCTTCATGAAAAATTTGAAATGAGCCCCTGCCTGAGCCCTCACGCAATAAATCCCTATATATTTGCGCTATATAGTAACCCCTAACTATTTCTTTGCACATGTATCACATTTTATTCATCTCTTATGATGGACTTACTGATCCTCTCGGGCAGAGCCAAATCCTACCATACCTGTGCAGGCTAACAGCATACGGATACCGGTTTACTATCATCAGTTGTGAAAAATCCATCAGATTCAAAATGCAATCAGCAAGAGTTGAATCATTACTTTCTGGCCAGCCAATACGGTGGGAACCGTTAAAGTATCACAAACAACCACCGGTACTTTCTGCTATTTATGATCTGCAAAAGATCAAGCAAAGGGCTGTTAGAATTCACCGCCGGGATCCGATTGACATGGTACACACCAGGTCTGGCACACCTGCATTGGCTGGTATGTGGTTGAAGAAGAAATTTGGGATCAGGTTTCTGAATGATGTTCGTGACTTCTATTCCCAAAGCCGTATTGACAGTGGCCAATGGCCCCAGAACAAATTAGTTTACAAGAAAGTGTTTCAATATTTTGACAAAAAAGAAAAGTTAGAATTGTCCTTAAGCGATGGCATAGTTTGCCTGACACACAAAGCAAAACAAATAATCAGTAGTTCAAAATATTATAAGACAGGTACCCCGTTGCAGGTGATACCTTGCAGCGTTGATATGGAATTATTCAATCCAGAATGCCTGGAAAGCTCACAAGCAAAGCAACTCAGGAATCAGTTTGGAATTAATGATTCAGACCTCATCTTTAGTTATTTGGGATCAGTTGGTACCTGGTACCTGGCCAAAGAGATGTTTTCACTATTCAAGAAACTAAATAAAGAAAATCAATCAGCCAAACTACTTGTGATCTCTCCGGACGATAAACAAACAATCCTGGACATTGCTTCGGCAGCCGGAGTACAGCTCGATAATATAGTCATAACAAGCGCCAACAGGAAGGAGGTACCAGCGCTATTATCCTTGAGTCAGTATTCCATATTTTTTATTAAACCTTGCTATTCCAAACAGGCATCTTCGCCAACCAAACTGGGCGAAATTATGGCTATGGGAATTCCTGTCATTACAAATGATGGTGTAGGTGACGTAACTGATATCGTTGAAAAGTCTAATGCTGGTATTGTATTAAAAGAACTTAACGAGAGTAATTATGATCTGGCTATACAAGATCTTAGAAATAAATTATTTGACAGGAAGTCTATCAGGCAGGCAGCTTTGGAATATTACGACCTGGAAAAGGCCGCTGAAAGTTATCGATCGATTTATGATAGTATTCTCAAAGAACATCCCATATACAGAACCAACGAAAATGTAGCAATCATGAGTTCTGGAATAGCCGCATCTACCTAACTCAAATCATAACGGCAATGAGTTTTCCTGAATTAATACTGATTCCTGTCTATATTTTTATATTTTCCCTTTTTGCACGGAGAAAGGCAAGAAAATTACCCGAACCTTATTTGAAAAAATACTACCTGCAGGGTTTTTGGATCAAAATGCTAGCCAGTATTTTATTCATGTTATACTACACCTACCTGACAGGTGGAGATTCCAGAAGTTTGTATTTTACCGAAGGCAAAAATCTTTTCCACCTACTGCTCCGTGATGGTAGTAATTGGAAATATTTTTTTAGTAAAGGCTCAGACTTTAATGAAACCCTGGCAGCATTTAATTATAATATTGGATATTACCGAAGCGAATCCAATTTCATGATCATCAGGCTAACGGCTTTATTAAGCTTTGTTACTTTTGGATATTATACGCTTATTGGATTGTTCTTTGCAATGTTTGCCTATTCAGGATTGTGGCGGCTCTTCTTATTTTTCTATAATATCCGGCCGCACTTGCACAAAGCATTTGCCTTATCAATCTTGTTCTTTCCATCTGTTATATTCTGGAGTTCAGGCCTTATCAAAGATTCCATAACAATAGGTGCTTTGGGATGGTTCACTTATTCGCTCAGCAGGTTATTAGGCGGAAAGAATATCGCCAGGAATGGGATAATGGTTTTTGTGTCTGTTTACCTGATGGTAGTGGTTAAAGTGTATATCCTGCTTGCATACGCACCATTCTATCTGCTATTCCTTTTAATAAGCAAACTAAAAGTGGTAAAAGCAGTTTTCATTAAATACATTATGACCATCGGCATCATTACAGCCAGCATATTCATTTTTTCAAAGACCTATGATTCCTATCAGGAAGAATTGGATCAATATGCTGTTGAAAATCTTACCTCATCAATTTCTTCTCTGAACCAGGTGATAGAGGTACGAACCGGAAGATCAGGAGCTGAATCCAATTTTAAATTGGGAGCGGAGTTTGATGGTACCTTTCCGGGGCTGTTGAAAATTGCACCTTTTGCTTTAGTGGCAACATTTTACAGGCCTTTTATTTGGGAGGCATCCAAAATATCCCAATTAATGGCAGCCGTAGAGAGTTTGTTACTGATATATTTCACTTTGATGATTTTCTTTAAGATAGGGCCATTTAAGGTAATAAAATATGTATTATCCGATCAGATTGTTATTTTTTCGCTACTCTTCGCGCTTACATTTGGATTATTTGTTGGCGCCAGCACTTTGAACTTTGGAACCTTAGTCCGCTATAAAATCCCCTGTATGCCTTTTTATGCCATTGCGCTCTTTATCCTGTATGATAAGGTGAAAGCAAAAAAGCTGGAAAAGAAGGATCAGGAATTGAAGTCTATACCCATTCCACAAACAATGGAATAATCTCAAAATCTTCTATTTCAACCTGGTAGCACAATCTTTTATCACTTTCAGGCCATGATCCAATTAATTGATTTTTTGAGGTTTTGGAGCCCTAATTAAAATAATTACCCTTCGTTTTTCGTTGATGTAGGTGATATCCGAAAAACTAAGGCTTATGAGTTTCCAATCTGTACCTAAGAGAAAAATCGTCGTTATGGAAAACGGTCTGATCTCTACATATACTGTCAGGGAAGGGCTGATGCAGGAATTGCTTAACCAGGACTTTGAAGTTTACATACTTACCCATACAAATCAATTCAAAGAAGAGGTGGAGAATATGGGATTGAAGGTCATTGATGTTGGCTCTGGTAACACAAGCCCTTTGAAGATATTCACTTACATCAGAAAAGTGTATCGCTGCATGAAGCAAATCAAACCTGATATTTGTCTCACCTTTAGTGTGCGTCCGGCTATTTGGGGCAACCTCGTTGCACGCGCTTTAAGGATTCCTGTTATTACAAATATTTCAGGTATAGGTCCATTATTCAGCAGCAAGAATATTGCTTACCGATTCATCAGAATCATATATCCATTTGCACTCAGAAAAACACGAAGAGTGTTTTTTCAAAATGAAGAAGACAGGAACATTTTCATTTCACACAAGTTTGTAGCTTCTCATAAAACCGGACGTATAGCAGGGTCAGGAGTAGATTCTCAAAAATTTTTCCCGATTGAACCATCTGCCAACGTGGATGATTCCTTTTCATTTCTCTACATAGGTCGCCTTATCAGAGACAAGGGAATACTTGAATTTGTTGAGGCAGCTAAGCGGGTAAAAGCGAGACATCCCCAGGTTATTTTTAAAGTAATAGGGCCTCTTTGGAAGCAAAATCTAAAATCGAACTTGCTTACAGAAGATATCATCAACCAATGGATATCTGAGGGAACTATCCAGTACCTGGGTGAAAAGAAAGATGTGAGAGATGACATTGCAAATTCAGATTGTGTAGTACTGCCTTCCTACCGCGAAGGGATTTCTAATGTATTGCTCGAATCCTCTGCGATGGAACGGCCATGTATAGCCTCTGATGTAACAGGATGCAGGGAAATCATTGACCATGAAATAACAGGCCTGCTTTGCAATGTAAAAGATGCAGAAGATCTCGCTAATAAAATGGAGCGTATGTATTACCTGAATCCATTCCAAAGAGAGGAAATGGGGAAAAAGGCAAGAGAAAAAGTCATTCGTGAATTCGACAAGAAAATTGTCATAGCCCAATATATTGAGGAAATAAACTCAATCATGTCGGCACTCAATGCAAGAACATCTTCGCATATCATCTTGCATTCAGATACTAAGAAACTGCTACCCACACTATGGAACAAAAACAGTTTACCTGCACAAACAGGTTGAGATTCTTTTGTCCGGTTATATCTAAGGGTCGGAATAGTTACATTTGCATCCAATAACTTTCGTGTATGTGTGGCATCGCGGGTTCTATTAACTCCCCATTCCAGGAAAATGATGTTTTGAGCGTAATGGGCCACCGTGGCCCAGATGAACAAGCCGGATACCAATCAGGAGCCGTACAATTCTACCATCTTCGTTTATCCATTCTTGATATTGCCTGCGGCAAACAGCCCATGCATTTGAATGAGAAGTTTACCATTGTGTTTAATGGAGAAATTTTCAATCACTCAGAATTAAGGACTCAATTTAATCTTTCGGGCAAAACATCCTCAGACACGGAGACCTTACTTCTAATGTATGAGAAATTAGGTCCTGGATTATTGAATTATTTAGATGGAATGTTTGCCTTCGTCATTCATGACAAAGAAAAAGACAAATTATTCATTGCACGCGATCGAGCCGGTGTGAAACCGGTTTATTATTTCTTTGATGGAATCAGATTTGTATTTGCAAGTGAATTGAACGCACTGAAAAAAATATTACCACTTGAAATCTGCAATGAAAATTTTTACCAATACCTGAGATTTGGTACTTTTTACAAGAGCAATACACCTTACAAGAATGTTGCGGAATTGGGTGCAGGTACATATATTGAAGTGGACTGCAGCAGCCTGGAGATAAGAAAAACAAAATGGTGGGATATCCATTCATTTTACTTACAAAAGAGCAATGATTCATTCAATGACATTCTTGAAAGAACTAATGAGTTATTACACACTGCAGTGAGGAGAAGATTGGAATCGAGCGACCTTGAGGTAGGTGCATTTCTGAGTGGAGGTATCGATAGTGGATTGGTAACATCTGTTGCACATCAATACAATCCTGACATCAAAACCTTCACAGTTTCATTCGATGGAGAATATGATGAGGCGCCTTTGGCCCGGATGGTAGCAGAAAAGTATAAGACGCAACACCAGGAGATCAGGATTTCTTTTAAGAATCTTAAGGATGATATCGGGAAGATTTTGTCCAATTACGGAGAACCTTTCTTTGATAGTTCGGCAATTCCCTCCTATTATGTAAGCAGGGCAGCAAAAGAGCATGTAACGGTAATACTAAATGGTGATGGTGCAGATGAACTCTTCGGTGGGTACAGAAGGTATGTGCCATTTGCTAAATATGATTTTTTCAAATCAGGATCTTTTGCCCGCACATCAGCAAAAGGGTTAAGCAAGCTATTCCCTGCGAGTAATGAGAAAAAATCATTATACAATTATTTTTGCAGGTTGCTTTCATTTGCCTCACTGAAGGGGCCAGAAATCTATCTATCCGCAGGAGTAGATATCTTAGAAGGATTTACGCACTTTTTAAATAGTACCGGAGATGACTACCTCAATGAATATAAAGTGGATTTTGGCCGGATTTGTAACAGTAAATTAGGTGGCCTGGACAAATTAATGAATTTGGATTTTGAGATCAATTTATTCAATGACTTATTGGTAAAAATGGACATTGCAACAATGGCTAATTCGCAGGAAGGACGAAGCCCATTTCTTTGCAAGGAGTTTTTGGAATATATTCCGACAATTCCTTCCCGATACAAGGTAAATGGCAAGACCACCAAGGTACTACTTAGGTCTCTTGCAAATAAATATCTGCCTTCTGAATTAATTTATCAACCCAAAAGAGGATTTGAAGTACCTTTGAAAAGTTGGATTAATACGGAACTGAAAGAAACTGTATCAGATTTACTTAGATCTGATGATAATTTTTATCAGATATTCATTTCCAGGAAGTTCATTCTGGATCTTCTGGAAAATCGCATTAATATCCCGGATGAAAAAAGAGCCAAAATCTTATGGTCAGTTTTTTCTATGGAAAATTGGTATAAAAATATTTATAAAAGAGAATATAGAAGAGGGTTATTATGAAGAAGTTAGCCGTAATTGAAAACAACATATTAGCTACTTTAACCATTCGTAAGAAACTAACTCAGGCCTTGATGGACGAGGGCTATCAAGTAACAGTGCTTACTACTGGAACTAAGTCAGAATTGGATCAGGCAAGACAGATGGGAATAAAGGTTATAAATGTAAAGACAGGCGGTGAAAAAATACTTGAAGTCATTAATTATTTCTGGAAGCTTAGAAAAGCAATAAGGCAAATCAAACCTGACCTCATTCTGACATTTACGATCAGGCCAAATATATTAGGTAACATCATTGCCAGATTCAATAATATTCCGGTTATTTCAAATATTACAGGCACCGGACTATTGTTTTCTGACAAAAGAATGACCCTTAGAATAGCCCGCAGTTTATACAAATTTGCCCTTAGTAAAACTAAATGGGTGTTTTTTCAAAATATTGATGACCAGGAATTGTTTGTTCAAAAGAGGATGGTACGGAAGAGCCTCACAAGCATTATTCCCGGTTCTGGCGTAGATACTTCGTATTTTCTTCCTATGCAAAAAGACTCTCAGAGTCCATTCTCTTTCTTGTTTATTGCAAGGCTTATAAAGGATAAGGGTGTAGTAGAATATGTAGATGCTGCCAAGTATATTAAGAGAAATCATCCTGATATCAATTTCAGGATTCTGGGACCAGTTTGGAATCAAAGCATCAAATCCAATACTGTTACTCAAAGCGAATTGAACTCCTGGGTCGCCGACAAGGTGGTTTCTTATGAAGGTGGCGGACACACCGACGTTAGGCCCTTTATTGCCTCATCCGACTGCGTCGTTTTACCTTCATACAGAGAAGGGATGAGTAACGTCTTATTGGAAGCAGGCAGTATGGCAAAGCCTTGTATTGCCACAAATGTCATAGGGTGCAAGGAAATCGTAATTGATAAAGAAACCGGATTATTATGCAAGCCACAAGACTCACACGATCTTGCAGATAAGATGTTAGAGATGTATAAAACCTCTACACAGACTCGCGAAAAAATGGGCTCCCATGCCCGGATCAGGGTTCAGAAATATTTTGAAAAGCATATTGTAATTGATGAATATTTCAGAATTATTGGAAATATTTTTACTCGTGAATAGCCCTTAACGGCTACCTTTGCCGCAATTTTTTCAGGTATATGATCTTAATTGGATATTCAGGACACGCCTTGGTTGCAGCTGGAATCGTAAAGCTAATGGGGAAAGAGGTAACTGGATATTGCGATACTTCCCAAAAGGGCCATAATCCATTACAAATAGCTTACCTGGGAAGCGAAAATAATACTGAGGTTGCTGATCAAATCGAAAGTTCGGATTTTTTTATTTCTATCGGAGAAAACATGTTGCGCCGGAATGTTGCAGAGCGCTTCGAAAACCTCGGCAAGTTCCCGATGACAATTATTCATCCTTCAGCAGTAATTGACAAGAGTGCAGAGATTAGTAGTAATGGAGTAATGATTAGTGCAGGAGTAATAATCAATCCATTTTCGGATATACGTAAAGGTGTCATTTTGAACACTGGCAGCATTATTGAACACGAATGTGTAATCAATAATTTTGCCCATATAGGGCCTGGGGCAGTTCTATGTGGTAATGTCATTGTTGGGGAGAATAGTTTTGTGGGAGCAGGATCAGTAGTCCGTCAAGGTATTAATATTGGTAACAACGTCATTATTGGCGCAGGATCAGTTGTTGTAAAAAATATTTCAGACAATGAATGTGTGGTAGGGAATCCTGCAAAACATTTAAAAAAATCAAATTAGAAAATGAAAATTCTCGTTACTGGTGGTGCCGGATACATAGGGTCAGTATTGGTTAGGCAATTATTAGAAAAAGGATACCATGTTAGGGCAATAGATAATTTAAAATTTGGAGGAGACGCACTCTTTGATGTCATGCTGCATCCAAATTTTGAATTTATTAAAGGGGATATTAGAAATCCAGAGGATGTGGAAAAGGCTTTACCAGGGATAGATGGTATAGCACATCTTGCCGCAATTGTGGGTGACCCGGCATGTAAGAAATTTTCTGATGAAGCTGAACAAACCAATTGGGAAGGAAGTGTTGCACTCTTTGAAGCAGCAGAAAAATCCGGTGTGAAGAGATTTGTATTCGCAAGTACTTGCAGTAATTATGGGAAAATGCCTGATCTCAACCAGTTTGTAATAGAGGATTCAGAGTTGAATCCCGTTTCATTATATGCACGCCTTAAAGTCAAATTTGAAAAATATCTTATCGAACAAAGAAAGGACAGCCGCATTTGCAGTACCGCACTACGTTTTAGTACTGTCTATGGGTTTTCGCCGCGAATCAGATTCGACCTTACAGTCAATGAATTCACCAGGAATGCTACCATCAATGGAGAGCAGGAGATATGGGGAGCACAGTTCTGGCGACCATATTGCCATGTAGACGATCTTGCAAGGTCCATAGTTTTGGTGATGGAAAGTGATGAAAAGAAGGTAAGAGCCAATGTTTTCAATGTTGGTTCAACAGAGGAGAATTACAACAAAGGAATGATTATAGATGAGGTTTGTAAAATAGTGCCCGATACAAAAGTGAAATATGTAGAAATGAATGAAGACCCTCGGGATTACCGTGTGAATTTCGATAAGATAAAAAAAGAGCTGGGATATACAATTACTAAGAGAGTCCCTGATGGGATCAAAGAAATCTACACGTTGTTAAGTACTGGTATCATTACAGATCCCTACTCTCAAAAATTCAGAAATATCTGATTCATTAATTTAAAATTAAATCCATGCTGTTACTGAGTGGCCCGAATATGGGAGGGAATGAATTGAAATATGTCACAGATTGTATTGAAACAGGATGGGTAAGTAGTGTTGGATCTTACGTAGATCAGTTTGAAAAAATGACCGCAGAATTTACCGGGGCTAAATATGCAATAGCCACTAGTAGCGGCACCACTGCCTTACACACATGCCTTGTTTTGCTGGGAGTAAATGATAAGGATATGGTAATAGCCCCAAATATTACTTTCATTGCTTCAATAAACTCAATAAAGTACATGGGTGCTAGCCCGGTGTTGATAGATGTAGATGAAGATACCTGGCAAATGGATTTGGACCTTCTAGAGGAATTTCTGGAATCAGAAACGGAAATCAGGGATAGTGTTTGCTTCCATAGAAAATCCAGGAAAAGGATACCTGTAATCATGCCTGTGCATGTTCTTGGAAATATATGTGAAATGGAAAGGCTTGTGTCCATCGCTTCCCAATATCATCTAACCATACTTGAAGACAGTACAGAAGCGCTTGGCAGCTATTATAAAGGAAAGCATGCCGGCACCTTCGGTAAACTGGGCACCTTTAGTTACAACGGGAACAAGATCATTACCACAGGAGGTGGTGGTATGATAGTTACCGATGATGAACTACTAGCCAAAAAGGCCAAACATCTTACCACCCAGGCCAAAGCTGATCCTTTTGAGTATTACCATGATGAAATAGGATACAATTACAGATTAGTCAATGTGGCAGCAGCAATGGGAGTAGCCCAAATGGAACAATTACCGGCTTTCTTAAAAAGAAAAAAAGAAATCATAGCATTTTATAAATCAGCACTTGAAGGGATAGGTGATATTGAATTTCAAAAAGTAAATGAAGACGCCGTTCCAAATTGGTGGCTTCCCACCATTCGATCCACAAAACAAAAAGCATTATTGAAAACATTGAACGAAAATAAAATGCAGAGCCGTCCATTCTGGATTCCGATGAACCAACTTCCTATGTTTGCTAATGAAATTTATTTTAATAAGGATGACCGATCTCAAATCATATATAAAAATTGTCTTAGCATTCCCTGCTCAACAAACATTAAGGACCAGGAATTAGAAGCTGTAGCAAATAAAATAAAAGAGATATTTTAGATCATAGGAATAATAATCCGTGCTATGTACAAATTCATCAAACGGTTTCTTGATCTATTAGTGTCAGTTATTGCCCTGATAATTTTGTCCCCAATAATTATTGCCACAATTGTTATATTATTGCTAACCGGAGAGCACGAGATCTTTTATAGGCAAAAAAGGATCGGTTATAAAAATTCACCTTTCCTGATCTGGAAATTTGCCACTATGCTAAGAAATAGTCCTAAAATTGGGAGTGGTGCTATTACGCTGCGGAATGATCCGCGTGTAACTAAGGTGGGGAGGATATTGCGTATCTCAAAAATTAATGAACTTCCACAACTCATAAATGTCCTGACAGGAGAAATGTCTATAGTTGGCCCACGGCCATTAATGGAAGTAAGTTTCAGATTGTACCCGGAAAAATATAGGTCAAAGATTTACGAAAACAAGCCTGGAATTACAGGAATTGGTTCTATCATATTCAGGGACGAAGAGAAGATACTTTCTTCGGCGGATGACCCTAAAAAAGTTTACGAGGCTATTTTCCCTTACAAGGCAGAATTAGAAATCTGGTATTTGAAAAACAAATCTTTCATGACAGATCTCAAGATCATTTTTCTTACGGGATGGGCTATTCTTTTCCCACATCACAATCTTGCTGAGAAATTGTTCACAGGATTGCCAAAGATTAACCTTTCAGAGATAGCAAAGGTTGCCCCATCTTCCGAAATTTAGTGCTTTCACTTTCATTCTATACATTTGTACATATCCGATAATATGACAAATCAGACACAATCCGATCAGGAACTGATAGAGCAATTTAGAAATGCCGCTACTAAAGAGCGGGCTTTTGAAGCTATTATCAAAAAATACCAGGAGCGGCTATACTGGCATATCCGCAGAATGGTGGTTGACCATGAAGATGCTAATGATGTATTGCAAAATATGTTCATCAAGGTTTGGAAAAGCCTGGATAATTTCAGAGAAGAGAGTCAGCTTTTTACATGGCTTTACCGGATAGCCACCAACGAATCACTTACCTTTATCAGCAACCAGAAAAAGCGCAAGGCTTTATCTATTGATGATGAAGACCATTCAATGGCTTATAAGCTTAAAAGTGATGAACATTTTGATGCCAATAAATTGGAATGGAAGCTCCAATTGGCTATCCAATCTCTTCCGGAAAAACAAAGGCTCGTATTCAACCTGAGGTATTATGATGAGATGCCCTATGAAGAAATGAGTAAAGTGCTGGAAACCAGTACGGGAGCACTAAAGGCAAGTTATCACCATGCTGCCAAAAAAGTGGAAGAATTTATACTGAATCATTAAACTTTATAAACGGTTTATAGTCAGAAAGGCGATTTTGGAATTAATTATGATCAATGACCCTAACATATTGAAAGAAATAGAGGAGATCAGCCCGATACTTGCAGGATTGCAGGGAAAGAATGTCTTCGCAGTACCTGAAGGGTATTTCTCTGCGCTCCCTGATAAAATATTGGAATTAGCTAATTTTTCCAACATCCCTAATATTTCAAAGGATAATACACAGGAAGTGCCTAAAGGATACTTTGAAAACCTGGGTAGCAACATCATGCAGAGAATCAAAGCCGAAAACTCCGCAGATGAGAATGAGCTAAAATTATATCCTGCGCTCAATTCAATAGACATACAGAATGTTTTTAGCGTTCCCGAAGGATATTTTGAAGGTTTACCCGCAAAAATTTTAGATAGAGTCAGAAAAGAAGAGTCACCTAAAGTCGTTACGATTTTTGCGCATCGGGTGTGGAGATACGCCGCTGCAGCAGTAGTTGCTTTAGGGCTTTTTACAACCTCTTATTTCCTATTCATCAGGCAAGACCGGGAAAAGAATGGTTTTGCCGTGGTCAATAAAAACACAGTTCCAGATACAGATGCGCTAAAGTACAACAGCACTAAGGCATTTAACGAAGGGATCGCTTCGCTTTCTGATGACGAGATCGTTAGATACCTTGAAAACCACGGTAATATTTTGGATAATGATCTTCTTATAAATAATATAGACGCTAATGAACTACCTGATGTAACAGATTATTTGATCAGTGATGAGGCGCTGACCAATTATCTGGATAAGATCAATAACAAAGAATCTCAAAAACAATAATCAACCTTAACATCGATGAAGCATTTATTACTCATAATAGGATTTCTTGCAGGAGTTGTGTCATATTCATTCTCCCAGGGCAACAGGGGAGAAAAAATAGAGGCTCTAAAGATTGCATTTATTACAGAAAAATTGCAATTGACGACAAATGAGGCTAAGCAATTTTGGCCTGTTTACAACTCTTATGAAAAGGAGATCCAGGAGCTGAGGGTTTCCGGAAGAGGTGGTGATGTATTGGAAAATGAGGAGAAATTACTGGCAATTCGCAAGAAATACAAGCCTTCATTTGAAAAGATCTTAGGACCTACAAAAATGAACCAACTGTTTCAGGTGGAAAAGGATTTCAGAAACCTTCTGATAAAGCGACTGCGGAACAAACAGGGTAAGGGTGGAAATCTCTAATTTCAGATAACGAAAAAAAATAATTGATAATTAGGAGGGAATTAAAATTTTCTCCTATTTTTGCTTTAGGTGTTTTTCATAGGTTAGCAACGGCCAGCTCTTTTTAGGGCAGGCCTTTTTGTTTTAGTCCATTCTGAATTGATAACTTGGATACTTTATATCATGATAAAAAAGGAATGTCCATTCTTCCCTGATTCCCCTTTCCTTCCATTCCTGTCTTAGCGTCATTGCTTCTTCGGGCTGATAGTCATACTTGGCCTTGAAACGATGTCGCATTTGTTGTAATTGAGGCGCAACATCACCACCAAAAAAAACAGTGTTGCCACTTCCGCTAAATTTGAATGCCTGGTGGTAAGGGCTGTGCGCTCCGGTAAATATGTATTCAATACCTTCAGAAATCATTCCATCCCCGTCCGTAAAATGAATATCCTTCAATTTGCTGAAATCGGCAGGCCTATAGGAAGAAGACCCCTGCAGAGCTAATTCCCATTCCTGTCTGTTGATATAATAAGCGGCATTCGCGAAGGCGGGGGTCTGCTTGTCGGGTAATAACATCCCACCGCTATGATCTTTGTGAAGATGCGACATGAGTACTTTGGTAATTTCTTCAGGGTGCACCCCATTCTTTTTGAGTAATTCGTGTATTTGCATTTCCCCTTCACTGTTGGTAAATCCTAAGCCAGTATCCAGCAAAATCTTTTCATCATCGGTAATCAGAAGGAAAGGCTGTATTTCTACCAAAAGACTGCCCTTTGTTCTTTCCTGCAAATCATCTTTTTCAATATCGAAAGGAACAAAGTCTTTCGAGCGATCGACTGTAAATGCTCCTTCACTTAATGGAACTATTCTCATCATTAACTTTATCAAATTTAAACCTAACGCAATACCATTTGCCTATCTGCATCCAAACGTATCAGGATAAAAATCAAAATCGTAAAGGTAAGAAGCGAGGAGCCGCCATAACTCATGAGCGGCAGCGTGATTCCAATAACAGGAGCCAGCCCAATGGTCATGCAAATATTGATAGCCATGTGGAAAAATAATATTGCCGCGATACTATAGGCATACACACGTGTAAACTTACTTCGTTGGCGTTCCGCGATGAATACAATTCGTAGCATAAACAAGATGTAAATTAATACTACAAGGCTACTTCCGAAGAATCCGAAATTTTCTCCAACACTCGTGAAAATAAAATCTGTATGCTGTTCGGGAACGAAATCACCCTGTGTCTGTGTGCCTTTCAAAAATCCTTTGCCCCAAACGCCTCCTGAACCAATAGCAATCTTTGATTGCTTCACATTATAATTTTCCTTGGCCTTTTTTCTTTTGCTCTTTTGTTCAAACTCTTTTCGTTCTGCATCAGTCATATCCTTCAGGTTAGCTTGCGGATGATAGTCAACACCGAAGGTGTTCATGATCCGTTCTACCTGGTAAGGCTGCAACACTTTGGAGAAAATATACGGTACAGCAAATCGTTGTATTCCTACACTCACTCCCCATAGAATAATAATCAGGAACAGTATAGACTTGTTTCTTTTGATGCTTCTTCTCAGAATAAAAATAACAATCAGTGCAATTGAAGAAAGAATAATAGCGAGCAAATTCTTCTCAACGAGAATGGTGGCAACTACCAGTATCCCAATTGAAAATCCAACTATCAAATAAATTCCAGGTAAGCCTTCCCGATACATGGGAATCAGAAAAGCAAAATACACCAGGGCAAGACCCGTTTCATTTTGAAGAATGCTAAACATGGCAGGCGTCAGAACGATAGCGCCTGCTATCAACTGAGAACGAGTATTCTCAAAATTGGTTTCAGGCCTGGAAAGAAATTTTGACAATGCCAGCGCGGTAAATATCTTACACGTCTCAATAGGCTGCAGATTAAAAAATCCTAATGGTATCCACGACTTGCTTCCATTGATCTCTTTACCGAAAACAAAGGTGGCAAGAATCAATACTATCCCAAATACATAACTGATATTAGCAGTCGCGGTAAAAAATTTGCTATCAGTAAGCAAAATAAATGTTGCAACGATCACCGATATCCCTGCAAACAATAGTTGCTTTGAATAATTTTTCTTTAGGCCGGTGAGGTTTCTAAGAAATGTATCCCCCTCTCTGTACTCAACCGAATAAATGCATAGCACACCGATAGTGACCAGGATGATATAAAACCAAACCATCAGCCAGTCTATGCCTTTAGAAATTTCAATCTGGTCGCGCATTCCGTGCTTTGAAGTTTATGGTAATTTGGGAGTTAATAGTTTGAGCCTGCTTTTTTCTGAAAGCAAGGCAATGGGAGTTGTAGTATCTTTTTGCTTTCTTGGAGGGGTTGAATCTTTTTTAGGAGTAACATCTCTTAATCTCTGTATTGTTTCCGAATCATCTACATCCTGCACATCCATTGTGTCTTTTGCCTTCTTTAATAATTCCCTTTCTAATTTCTCGGCTTTTGCCTGCCTGATGCTATCTCTTTTCTTGATCAGATCGAGTATCCTTGCAGGCATCAGATTCATGTTGGCAATTGCTTCTACTTTTGCCTTCCGTTCAGGCCCGGCTATTGAATCATTGAGGTATTGTTCTATCATCAACCCTGCTATTGGCGCGGAAGAACTGGAACCAAATCCTGCATTTTCACATATAACGGCAATGGCTATACGCGGATTTCTGCGAGGCGCGAATGCTGCAAAAAAGGCATGGTCTTTTTGTTTCACTCCTTTGTAATAATTTTCAACAGTACCCGTCTTACCACACACCACGATCCCCGGTACTTTTGCAGCCGCACCTGTTCCCCGTTCCATCACACCCTGCATACCATCATGTACCGCTTCAAACACGGTATCTGGGATATTAAGCAGGTGATGCCTCATCTTGAATGAATCCAATAACCCATACTGATCACCACCATCGATAGAATCTACCATGTGAGGAGTAATGTACCAACCCTTGTTAGCAAGATAAGCCATTTCATTAGCCACCTGCAGGGGTGTAACATTTACCTCTCCCTGGCCAATACTTACAGAACGAAAAGTGCAGAAGTTCCAATGGCCTTCACCATACATCTTGTTGTATGTTGCAGGAGTGGGTATCAGACCAGACTTCTCAGACGGCATGTCTATTCCCAGTTTATGTCCCAGTCCGAATGAATACATATAACGATCCCAAACACGCAAAGCACTATCCACTGAGCCAAACTGGCGATTATTTATCGTGCGCTCCATGACATTAGCGAAGTAGGTGTTGCACGACCAGGTGATGGCTTCTTTCAATTTAAAATTTCCGGGATCAAGGCATCGCATGGGCCTGCCACAACCATAATAGGCGCCGGTGCAGAGAAATGTAGTACTCGGAGTAATAACACCTTCCTGCAAACCGATCAAAGCTTGCAATGTTTTGAATGTACTGCCTGGAGCATATATGGCTCCAACCGCCCGATTCATCATTGGTAATCGGGGGTCAAGCAATAACTCGGCAAAATGTTTTCTTCTTTCACTACCGCTCAAAAGGTTAGGTTTATAAGTAGGGCTGCTCACCATCGCAAGGACACCTCCGGTCTTCGGGTCAAGTGCCACTATTGCACCAACTTTATTTTCCATTAAGTGCTCACCTAACATCTGCAGTTTAATATCGAGCGCCAAATGCAGGTTCTGACCCGAGACTGCGGGCGTATCAAATCTGCCATTTTCAAGCCTGTCTGTAAGCCTGTTCCTGTTATCACGTTTCCAATACTCTATTCCTCTCTGCCCCATCAATACTTTTTCGTATGTGCGTTCCAGTCCGGTTCTTCCAGCATAGTCACCTGACTGGTACCCTTCGCCTTCATGGCTCTTGAGAAATGCAGGACTTACTTCTGATAAGTATCCGAGAATATTTCCGGCTGCATCATACGGGTAATCTCTCACAGGCCGCTCCTGAAGGAAGAATGCAGGCACCCACTTATACATGCTCTCATTTACCCTCGCTACCATCTCATCAGAAAGTGAAGCTTCAAAAACAGAAGGCCTGAAACTTCTCATGAATATAATGTCCTTCATCCTCTTCTTAAACTCAGCCGTGTCAATATTCAAAGCGTTGCAAAGCGCCATCGTGTCCAGATGCATGTCGCGCAACTTGCGTGGCGTTACCATCAAATCGTAGATGATCGTATTTCGAAGAATAGCCCTACCCTTCCTGTCAAAAAGAATTCCCCTATCAGGATAAACCACCTTTCTGAATTTGCCCTGTTCATCTGCTAATACCGAATATTTATTATTGAAGATCTGAAGCGATAGCAACCGGAAAATGATGATCAGCCCAATGGCGAGAATCATTCCAATAATTATATTTTTTCTTGACTGGTTAAACATGGGCAGAGCGCAGGATATTTTTTCCCGGGGTACACAACTTTGATAAAATAAGCAAAATTAAATTACTAAACAATATTAGTGCGGAATCTTTGTTTACGACTAAACAATAATTCCGTTAAAAGTATAAGTAAAAGACTTACTGCTGTGCTAAAAAGCGCTTTAATGATAAAATAAACCAACCCTCCCGTTTGCAATGCTTCAAGAAAGAACAGGAAAATATGATGCACAAAGGTCAATATGGTAACGTAAGTGAAATAAGGTGCAAATCCCATGCTCTGTACTGAAGGTTCATTATAATTAAAATCTGCACCCTCTCTGGTCAGCAATAAATTGACCAGGAATGGTCTGAGATATGCAATGAGAACACAGGGTGCGGAGTGCAAACCATAAGTCTTGGTAAATGCATCCAGGGCAAATCCAAGCAGAAAGGCAAGAAGTAGTTGTGTGCGGCGTCCCATTCTGTATGGAAGCCATAAAATAAATAGGAAATATATGTAAGGCGTTACGAGGTGATGCAGTGGCGGTATCTGGTAAAGCACAAATACCTGTACTAAAACAAACAGGCAGAATCTCACGATATTTTTTACCAGGGTACTCATTTGCTCTTCACTTTTTTCAACAATTGATTGACTTCATCCCCCTGCAAATTTTCTATGACATAAGCAAACTGAAGTGTTTCAAAATTGACAGCAGAACGAACCCTCACAGTGTAAGTGCTGCTGCTTTTGTCATTGATAATGTCCTTCACATAACCCAGCAACAAACCCTCCGGAAACTTTTCTGAAAACCCACTGGTTATTACAGTATCGCCCTGGCTGATCTTTGCAGACTTGGTAATATCTTTTAATAATAAAATATTCTTATCAATACCATCCCAAACAACGGTACCTGTCTCGCCTCCCTTTTTTAGCCGTCCACTTGTATTGCTCTGGCTGTGCAACAAACTCATCACTACCGAAAAGTTATTGCTAACTTCCAACACAGTACCCACAACACCTCCATTAGGAGCAATTACACCCATGTCATTACGGATACCCAGTTCTCTGCCTCTGTGCAGTATGATGTAATTATTCGGTTGATTGACGGAATTGCGAACCACCTTTGCTTCCCTGTACAAAAACCTGCGGTATCGCTGAAGAGAATCAGTCTTTAATGTATCTACGAAAACTTTATCGACCGTGTCAGGAATGTTGTAGTCCTCTCTTAATTGATTATATAATTTCTCATTGGCCTTTACCAGGGAATCATTGGTTTTCTTCAGGTAGAAATAATAAGAGACCTTGTTATACTGATTGCTAATCGAGCCGGTAACTTCATTGGCCACTTCCGAATAAACTGCATTGTGATACCTATTATACGAAAACAGCAGATACAAAGACAAACCCAGCAAGAGCAAGAAAAAGAAAAAGGTGGAATAAACCCGGATAAAGATGATAACATTACGCATAGCCGCAGGGCTCTTGGGATTGATAAATTTTTAATTCAAAGCCTGAAAAATACGCTATTGAGAGCTGCTGTGCAATTTAATAAAACCTCCTTTGAATCGACAATTATCTCATGATAAATGGATAGCGGTCATAATGCTTTAATGCCAGCCCGGTTCCTCTTACCACACTCTTCAGCGGATCATCTGCAATATGTACCGGAAGTTTAATCTTCGCAGCAAGACGTTTATCTAATCCGCGCAACAAAGCACCACCGCCTGTAATGTATAAACCTCTGCGATAAATATCTGAAGCAAGTTCTGGTGGAGTAGTTTCCAACGCCTTCAATATCCCTTCTTCAATTTTAAAAATTGATTTATCCAATGCTTCCGCAATCTCCTGGTAACTTACCATAATCTGTTTAGGGATACCTGTTACAAGGTCGCGTCCATTCACCGGCATATCATCCGGAGGATTGTCGATATCTTTCATAGCAGCGCCAATCTGGATTTTGATCTGCTCCGCAGTACGCTCACCGATCAGTAAACTATGATAGCGGCGCAATGCCTCCATAATATCTGCTGTGAATTCATCTCCGGCCACGCGAATAGACTGATCACAAACGATTCCTGCAAGTGCTATGACTGTGATACCGGTGGTACCACCACCAATATCGATGATCATATTTCCAACCGGTTCTTCTACATCGATACCGATACCCAATGCAGCAGCCATTGGCTCATGCAATAGGTAAACTTCTTTGGCGCCGGCCTGCTCAGCGCTATCACGCACCGCACGCTTTTCTACTTCGGTGATGCTGCTTGGAATACAAATCATCATACGCCAACTCGGAGGAAACAAAGGCTTGCGCTGATATATTTTTTTGATCATTTCCCTGATCATTAATTCAGCAGCGTTGAAGTCTGCAATCACACCGTCCTTCAATGGCCTTACTGTTCTGATACTTTCGTGGGTCTTCTCATGCATCATGAGCGCCTTCTTACCTACAGCTAAAATATTCTTGGGGTTATTCCTGTCCAATGCCACAATGGAGGGTTCATTCACTACCACGGTATCATTATGAATTATCAGGGTGTTGGCTGTTCCCAGGTCAATGGCAATCTCCTGGGTGAAAAAATTAAAAAGGCCCATGCTTTATACAGGTATATTGAAATTATTAATGGCTGCAAAGTTGTGGAAATAAATTGGATTTACAACGGCTTGCAACGTTGAACAGATAATTAACGAAATTAAAATTTGAGAAATTATGTTCAGTATCCAGTAATTTATTTAACAAATTCATTTCCGATGTCACTGCGGTAATACATTCCTTCAAAATGAATCTGGCTGAGTATTTCTGTTGCCAGCTCCAGAGACTCCGGCAAACTTGAGGTAGAGGCGGATACCGTCAGTACCCTACCTCCGTTTGTAACCACGCTTTCGTTTTGCATGCTGGTTCCTGCGTGAAAAACGATGGCTCCTCCATCAGCATCCAAATGTTTTATCTCTAAAGGATTTTTCAGGTAATTGAACGAGATTGGATATCCTTTTTTGTAAGCGTTTGGATATCCGCCACTGACTGCCATTATAGTTACAACTTCATTTTTTCTGAATTCCATTTTGATCTTGTCAAGATTTCCTTCATGCATTGCCAGCAGGATGTCGATAAGATCATTTTCAAATCTTAGCATTACCACTTCTGTTTCAGGATCTCCCATCCTGCAGTTGTATTCTATTACATACGGATCATCATTTAAATTGATCAGTCCGAAAAAAATAAACCCTTTGTAATCTATTTTTTCCTTTTGTAATCCTTGAATGGTAGGATTGACAATTCTGTTGATCACTTTTTCGATAAAATGATTGGTAGCAAATGGTACCGGGCTAATGGCCCCCATACCTCCTGTATTTGGCCCCTGATCTCCTTCTCCTATTTTCTTATAGTCCTTAGCTTCGGGGAGTAATACATAGTTCCTGCCATCTGTGGCTACAAATACACTTACTTCAATCCCATCAAGAAATTGCTCAATGACTACTTTTTGACTTGCCTTACCAAATTTGGAATCCTGGATCATGGCTTTGAATTCAGAGAGAGCCTCAGTTTTATCATTGCATATAACAACACCCTTTCCTGCAGCAAGTCCGTCCGCTTTTAGTACTATCGGTAATGGGTGTTCGTTTATATATTGAATTCCATCTTCGAATTGAGCAGCACTGAATTCTTTGTAGGCTGCTGTAGGGATTCCGTTCCTTTCCATAAAGGCCTTTGCAAAAGCCTTGCTGCCTTCCAACTGCGCTCCTGCAGCGGACGGTCCGGTAATGATGATGTGTTGCAAGGATGGCTCTTGCCTGAAATAATCATATATCCCATTTACAAGTGGTTCCTCGGGGCCAACAAATACAATTTCAATCTGACGTTGTAAACAGAAATCTCTGATTGCCTCAAAGTCATTTGGGTTAATCGATATGTTCTCTCCGATTTCAAGCGTACCCGCATTGCCAGGTGCTATGTAAATAGAAGGATTGTATTTACTTTGGGAGAGTTTCCAAGCAATAGCATGCTCGCGGCCACCTGAACCAAGGATGAGTATTTTCAAAACAAAATAATTTAGAATTCGGCGGCAAGTTAAAAAATAAGTCTAAGGGTTAACTTTGGCTAATGGACAAATCCGCATTTATACTTTCTCTGAGATCTGATGATGCACCACAGAATACCTCTCAATATGCAATGGCTCTTTGGTATGATGCCAAGGGAAACTGGGAAAAAGCTCACGAAATAGTGCAAGACCTATATGATACTAAAGCTGCGCGGATACATGCTTATTTGCACAGAAAAGAAGGTGATCTTCACAATGCAGATTATTGGTATCAGAGAGCAAAAGCAACCAGGTCTTTGTGTTCTATTGATGAAGAGTGGGAATTGCTGGTTGATGAAATGATTTAGGCGTTTATACCCATATATAAAACATACATAACCCTTCATTCCAGTCAGATAAATTATCTGAATAGCATGACCGTGAATCAAGCAATTGGCTAAAACCCTTTACTATAAGGGATTTCAACTATTATCGGGTTGCCAGATGATGGGACTTTAGTATCAGACCTGCAAAACGAGGATTAGTCATGGAATGATGGGGAAGACCTGCCAATCTCAAATTAGTATCAGGATTATTAGCCTTTAGCCAAGTGCACTTTTCAAACAGTTTTAATTCAGGAATGAAGAACATTTGATGAAATTTCAATAATCAGCTTCTTTATATATCAAAAATTTAAATTTCAAGGAAGAAATAGCCAAAATGTTTGACATAAAACAAAAGTTAAAAAAAAAGATTTAACGAAGTGTAATACTTTATAAAATATTTACTAAGTTGCCGAAAGTTTTAAAACGGCTGCCACTTGGATATCAAATCCTTATCATACAAGAAAGAGATCATTAAGGCATTAAGCTTTGGCAAAAAGCTTACAGCACATGAAATCTCACTATTGATTGATAAGAGTATTCCACTTACGAACAGGATATTGGAAGATCTGGTGAAATCAGGTATTCTCCAGGATGAAGGTTTGGCGCTTTCAACCGGAGGACGTAGAGCAACTCAATATTCCATTGCTCCTGCAAACTTGTATGTATTATCCATCGCTATGGATCAATATATCACCAGGTTTAGTCTGATTGATCTTCATGACAAAGAAATACAGCATCTGGAAAAGTTTCCATTTCCGCTGGTCCCAAGAAGGATAGAAATAGATCAACTGATTGAAAAGATCGAAGAATACCTTGGTAAAAATTATGTTGACAGAGAGAAGATCCTGGGTATCGGGATAGGAATGCCTGGCTTTGTGGATGTGAAAAAGGGAATCAATCATAGTTATTTTTCAGAATTTAATAATGGAAACAGTATTCCGGAGCGAATAGGCGGAAGAATTGGATTGCCTGTCTTTCTGGATAATGATTCGAGTGTCATTGCGATCACCGAACATGTCATAGGACAGGCAGGAAGCAATAATAATTTAGTGATCAACTTCGGTTGGGGAATTGGATTGGGTATTATAATAGATGGAGAACTCTACAGAGGACAAAATGGCTTTGCAGGTGAATTCAGCCACATTCAGTTGTTCAACAATAACAAGCTTTGTAGCTGCGGTAAGAGTGGTTGTATTGAAACAGAAGCGTCCATGTTGGTCATTGTCAATAAAGTAAAGGAAGCATTAAGTAATGGACGTGCTACGACCATTGAGCATCTACCGGACGATTTGGAGGCCGCCTCAGAAGTCGTTATTGAAGCGGCCAAGGCAGGAGATCAGCTTGCAGTTGAGTTATTTTCACAGGCTGCTTATGATATAGGAAAAGGGATTGCAATATTGATCCACATTTTGAATCCTGAACAGATTATTATCAGTGGCAGAGGTGCAGCAGTAGGCTCAATATTACTAGCCCCCATCTACCAGGCTATCAACAAATATTGTATTCCCAGTTTATCCTCCTATACGGAGATAGTGCTCTCAAAACTTACAAAGTATTCGGAAGTGTATGGTGCAGCCATGCATGTGATCCAAAACTTTGATCAAAATATAATTTCCAAATTTGAAAAATCAACCTCTCTACAACAAAAATCCAATTCTTATTGAATAATCACTTAAAACAAAATTCATCATCATTAAAGTTCAAAGCAATGAAGCAAAAATCAACAAAAATGGGTTTGACATTTTGTTTCCTTCTCTTTACACTTTTTGCATTCGCACAACAAAAGGATGTAAAAGGTAAAGTGATCGAAGAAAGTGGCTCACCCATCCCTAACGCATCAGTTGTGCTGAAGGGAACAAAATCGGGTAGCATGACAGATGCTGAAGGAAACTTCAGCATTAAAGTGCCCGGAAACACTGCTGTACTCGTCATCTCAGCAGTCAATCACAGAACACAGGAAATCCAGGTAGGGTCATCCACTGAACTCACAGTGGTACTCCCTGCCGTAGCTGGTAGCTTGAAGGAAGTGGTAGTTACGGCCCTGGGTATCCAAAAGCAAAAAGCATCTCTTGGATACGCAGTGCAAGAAATAAGCGGCGGATCTATCGTAGATGCCCATGAAACAAATACTGCCAACGCCCTTACCGGAAAAATCTCCGGTCTCCAGGTTGTAAAAGGTAGTAATGGTGCCGGCGGTTCTTCCAAACTGGTATTAAGAGGATACAATTCACTCGGTGGTGACAACCAACCACTGATCGTTGTGGATGGTATCCCGATGGAAAACTTCAGCGGTGCTGACAACAACGACTTCTGGAACAGTAGCCCTGACTATGGTAATGGTATCGGAGATATCAATCCCGATGATATTGCCAGCATCAGTGTACTGAAAGGCCAATCTGCTGCTGCACTTTATGGAGCTCGTGGTGGTAATGGTGTTATCATGATCACTACCAAATCCGGGAAAAGGCAATCAGGACTGGGACTATCAGTATTCTCTACACTAAGTGTCGAGGATATGTTTATGCGCCCGAACATTCAAAATTCATTTGGACAGGGAGACAATGGAATTTTTAATGCAGAATCAAACAATAGCTGGGGTCCAAAGATCGAAGGTCAGTCAGTTACAAAATGGGATGGAACACAATCTACTCTAAAGGCTTATGATAACCTGAGTGCATTCCTTAAAAAGGGAACAAGCCAGAACTATGGTATTGCCCTTCAACAACAATTTGGTGGAACATCAGTTTACTCATCCATCAGCTATTTGGAAGACAAGAGTATCTTCCCGGGAAATAAGTTGACCCGTACTAACCTGACATCAAGGGTTACCAGCAAATTTGGTAAAGACGACAGGTGGGTAAGTGATGTCAAATTATCCTACAACAATACTCAGGGTTTCAACCGTCCAGTAAATGGTAAAGACAGGAGCAGTATTTATGCAACGCTGATGTTGCCACGCAGTTTGGACATTACTGATTTCAAAGCTGGTGTCAATGAATTTGGTCAAATGCTATGGTATCCCGGAGCGCTGGCCTGGACTCCAAACCCGTATTGGATGTATCGCAATAACCTTAACCAGGACGCACGTAACAGGGTCTTGTTGAATGGATCACTAAAGTATAATTTCACAGATTGGTTAAACCTGGAAGCCAGGGCTGGTGCTGATATCTACAGCATGAATCAGGAGCACAAAGTATATGCCGGCGGTCCTCTTTCCAATATGTATGCAACAGGTAAGCAAAGTTTTATTGAGACAAATTATAGCTTAATGTTGAATGCCAAGAAAGACAACTTGTTTGGAAAAGTAGGTGGTGCTGTGATGCTCGGTGGCAACCTGATGAATCATGAATGGTCATCACTTGGAGTAACTGCAGGTAGTCTCGAAGTGCCTAACCTGTTTTCACCAACCAATGCGCAGGGTAACCCTTCTATCGACGCAGGATTTGATCACAAGAAGATTAACTCCCTGTTTGGTTCAATTGAATTGAACTATGACAGATGGTTGTATTTGACATTCACAAACAGGAATGACTGGTCTTCTGCACTTATTGCAAAAAATCGTTCTTATTCTTACCCATCAGTTAGTGTGTCCTATGTATTGTCTGAAATGTTGGAGTCAATGGGAACCACATTGCCTAACTGGATTGATCACATCAAACTGAGAGGTTCTTACGCCTCAGTAGGTAATGACATGGGCGCTTATAGATTGTATAATGGATATCTAATCGGAAAAGATCCATTGAACCACACCATAGCCAGCAAAGAATCACTCCTGAAGAATCCAAATGTAAAAAATGAATTGTTGAAGAGCCTTGAGTTTGGAGCAGAAATGAGATTCCTCGAAAACAGGTTAGGGGTAGATTTCACATGGTACAAATCCAATGCTACAAACCAATTGATTGAACTTCCAATGGATCCGATGAGTGGATACTCAAGTAAGATCATCAATGCAGGTGATATACAGAACAAAGGTGTTGAATTGGCATTAGATGCAAAAATCCTGCAGAATCCCAATGGACTAAACTGGGGCATGCGGGTGAACTATTCTGCCAACAGAAACCTGGTGGTTGATATTGCAAAAGACAGTGGTGTTACCACCTATGGCCTTGGAACATTTGACAACTTCTACATCAGGGCTACTAATGGAGAATTGTATGGAGCTATGTACGGCACAAAATTCAAAAGAGTAGAAGATGCCAACAGCCCTTATAATGGTCAAATATTGCTGGATGCTAACGGACTACCACAGGCTACTGGTGAGTCCTACTATTTAGGAAACCAATCTGCAACGGCATTAATAGGAGTTATTAATTCATTCAGCTACAAGAGCCTGGATCTGACTTTCCAGATAGATGGTCGCTTTGGAGGAAAAATGTTTTCTGCGACTCAAAATGCGATGCAATCCAACGGTACAGCAGCAATCACAGCACCAGGCGGCGACAGGCCTAAGTTTGTTGTTGACGGTGTGATCAGCGACGGTGGTGGTGGATATTCCAAAAATACTGTTGAAGTATCTCAGCAGGATTATTGGTCAAGGATCGCCAACTCCGGCAACGTTGGAATTGGTGAAGCAAATATTTATGACGCCACTAATGTTAGATTGAGAATGGTAATGCTCGGATATACTTTGCCAAAAAATATTTTGGGTAATGTATTCCAGAAAGCAAGGGTTACAGTGTCCTGCAATAACGTATGGATGATTACCAGCCACATGCGTGGAATTGATCCTGAATCTACTTATGCTGTTGGTAGCAATGCAGTAGGTTTTGAAGGTGGTGCCTATCCAACCATGCGTACATTCCAGTTTTCACTGAACCTGGGATTCTGATTTAACCTTAAGATTAAAACTTATTTAGTATGAAAAATTTATTGAAACTCATCCTACCGGTTGCAGGCCTGGTCATGCTCGGTACGGGATGTAAAAAGTTTGATGAGATCAATGTGGACCCCTACCTCGCCAATGAAAGCCAGGTGCAGGTGGAATACTTCATCAATGGTGCCATCATTACAGACCAGATGGATCCAAACATTTCGGAAAGAACCTTTGTATTGTACTGGAAGACTGCTGCACACCAGCAATGGGGTGGTGGTATCTCTACAGGCGGATACAATGACGACTGGTCCAGCCAATGGTACGGCTCAAATTACCAAGGCAAGGCGTTAAACCGCATCTACTCTGGAGTAGATGTAGCTGAGAAACAAATCAAGGCGGGAAACATCAAGTCTTACACTAACAATCTCCTTCAAATCGCAAGGATATACAGGGTGTATCTGCTGAGCGAGTTGACTGACAACTTCGGGCCTATTCCATTAAATGGATTCCAGGGCATAAACCCTGACTTCTCGGATGTAAAGGCAGTGTATTATTTTATGCTTGATGAACTCAAAGACGCTACTTCCAAAATCGATATATCGGTTACAGACAAACCAAATACCGATCTTGACCCTGCTTACGGTTATGATTATGCGAAATGGCAGAAGTATGGCAACTCTATGAGATTAAGACTTGCCATGCGTTTATCGGAAGTAGATAACGGAAAGGCAAAAAGTGAATTCGAAGACGCTGCTTCTAAACCTTTGCTTACATCAGCAGCAGATGCTTTCAAAGTACAGGAACAACCAGGTTGGGACGATCTCACAGGTGTAATGACCAGAGAATGGAATTACTATCAGCTTTCTCAAACGCTGGCTAACCTTTATGTTGGATTAGGTGGTATTTCTTCCGCTTCCCAGGGATTAAGCGCTGATAAGGTTGCAGCAATTAAACCTGCTGACTATGCCGGTTTGAGATTCCTGAACCACTGGCCAACAAAGACCAATGACCCAATGGCTGGATATTGGCTGGATGGTCTTCCTAATACCATTGACCCAAGAGCCTACGTTACATTCATCATTCCAGGTGATGTGAACAATCCTGAATTTAATAAATACCCATCCTGGGATAATTCAGCAGTTACAACCGTCAGAACACTCACTGATGCCACTGGGAACGTTATCAAGACACTTGATGCAAAAAATACCTATAATGGCGTCGTAAACGGAAGTTGGGGAGATGCAGGTTCAAAAAATAATGTAGCTACTTACAACGGCTGCACTCCAAGACTTGCCCAACATTACAGAAACAGTAAAGATCAGCGTATGTTCTTTGGTGCATGGGAAACCTACTTCCTGTTGGCCGAAGGTGCCGAAAGAGGATGGAGCACTCCAATGTCAGGAAAGGCTGCTTATGAAGCAGGGATAGATGCGAGCCTTGCTTATGTTGGCGTTTCTCAATATGCAGCGGCCTATAAAGCTTCCACATCCTACAACCGGGCAGGAACCTCAGTAGCCTGGGATCATACAACCGAGCCACCGGCTACCCATACAATGAATTACATTGATGGATATACGGGCACTCCCGGAACTGTTGACATTAAGTATCCTGTTAATGGGCTCTATAAGAATGGTACTGTAAGAAATGATCATCTTACTAAGATCATTACTCAAAAATTCCTGGCCCAGAACCCATGGGTACCTATCGAAGCCTGGAACGATCAAAGAAGACTCGGATTACCATTCTTTGAAAATCCTGCAGTGGAAAAGCCGCTCACCAACATGCCTGATCTCAATTCAGGAAACTATATGACAAGCAGTGTGAAGTTTTTCCCTCAACGAATTAAATACCCATCCAGCGTACCTGCCAACAATCCGAAAGGATATGATCAGGCATTAAGTCAGCTTGGAGGGCCCGATAATGTGTTGACACCACTTTGGTGGGCACAACACTAAACTTTGGTTACATACATGAAAAGTGAAAAAACGACCCGTATTCTTACGGGTTGTTTCTTTTTAGGGAAGTGACAATCTGCTATGGAATTGTCAATGAAGCAAACACCGGAAAATGATCAGAAGAAAATCTTCCATTCCACGATTCAGAAATGGTAGCATGCTTCAAAACTTTAACTCCATTCTTTACAAAAATAAAATCGATAGGAAACTCATTCACTTCTTTGCTTCCCCAATTATTAAAAGTTCCAGTTGGGCCGTAGTGTGGCAATTTTGAAATCAAAAATGAATTCTGAAGGTGAAGTGGATTCGATTCGTCTGTGATTATTTTATAAGGCTCATCCGTAATAGTTGTATTGAAATCACCTGTAACTATTGCAGGTAACTTTCCAGCCAGGCTGTCCACTGCTTTCAAAATCATTTCAGCACTGAGTGCTCTTGCTACCTTACCTATGTGATCGAAATGAGTATTGAATGCAAAAAATATTTTTCCTGATTTTTTGTCTTTGAATTTTCCCCAGGTTACGATTCTTGTCAATGCGGCATCCCAACCTTTACTCGCAGGAATGTGTGGAGTAGGAGAAAGCCAAAAGGTATTTGACTCCAGCACATCCAGATTTGATTTTTTATAAAAGATAGCTGAATACTCACCCCAAGATCCTGTATCACGTGCCACACCTATGTAATTGTATTCAGGTAATAAATTTGCAAGGTCTTTCATCTGATCAGGCTTAGCCTCTTGTACACCCAGGATATCTACATCAAAAAATTGAATTTGTGATACTACCAGATTTTTCCGGTGCAGCCAGGCATTCAGGCTGTCAGAAGCTACATTGAGCCTGATGTTAAATGTCATCACATTCAGGGGTTGTGCATCTGCCTTGTGTAAAAGAAGAATACTAAATACTGAAAGAATAATTTTTCTCATCATGACGATTTTATTTTCACAAGGTATGAAATCCAAACTTTCATCTCCATCAGTCTGTTGCCAACCATGAACCATGAAAAGCCGATTATGAATTCAACTAAATTTGCAAAATGCCTGGTACAGTTCCGAAAAAAAAATTCATTGACTTCAATATTCTCAGAAAGGTATTCAGATTTGCCGTACCGTACAGGAAGAAGGTTTATATCTCCATCTTTCTATCTATTGCACTTGCCGTCATATCACCCATCAGGCCTTACCTGATTCAATACACTGTCAATGTTTTTATCAAAGACAAAGATGCTTTCTGGCTCATAATGATCACGGTGATTCAATTGGGGATCCTCTTTGTTGAAACCCTGCTTCGTTATTATTTTGGATTCATTACTTCGTGGATAGGACAGTACGTGGTGAATGATCTGAGAATAAAAGTTTATGACAAAATATTGAGTTATAATCTCAGGCAATTCGATAAAACTCCCATCGGGACGCTCACCACACGAACCATCAATGATATCGAAGCAGTCAATAATATTTTTTCAGACGGGCTTATTCCAATCATTGCCGACCTGCTCTCTATTCTCTCCATTTTACTTTTCATGTTTGGTGTTGACTGGAAACTCTCTCTCATCAGCCTTGCTCCATTTCCGTTACTAATCATTGCCACCTACTTTTTCAAAGAGAGTGTCAACAAATCTTTTATCAAAGTACGAAACGCTGTGGCTGCACTAAACGCATTTGTACAGGAACATCTTACAGGAATGCCCGTAGTACAGGCATTTGCTGCTGAGAAAAAAGAGTTTTCGAAATTCAGGAAAATCAATAAACAACATCGTAATGCGAATATCCAGGCAATTTTTGCCTATTCGGTTTTCTTCCCATTAGTAGAAATCGTGCTGGCAGTATCTATCGGATTACTGGTATGGTGGGGCGGTAATTATGCGGCGGATGCCGGAGTTATTATTTCCTTTATCATGTACCTGAATTTATTGTTTCGACCGCTTCGCGTGATAGCAGACAAGTTCAATGTATTGCAAATGGGTATGGTAGCCAGCGAAAGAATTTTTACAGTATTGGAAAACCCTGATGTTACAAAGAATACAGCTACGCTGAATGTACCTAAGCACATTAATGGAGATGTGAAATTTTCGAATGTGTGGTTTGCGTATAATGATGAAAACTTTGTGCTGAAGAATATTTCCTTTGAAGCAAGGCAGGGTGAAACCATTGCGATAGTTGGCCATACGGGCAGCGGCAAGACTTCCATTATCAGCCTGATCAACCGGCTTTATCACATCAATCGTGGCGACATCCTGATAGATGGCGAAAGCATCTATAACTATGATGTTGAAGTATTGCGCAGCAAAATAGCTGTTGTACTTCAGGATGTATTTCTGTTTAGCGGCTCTGTTTTAGATAACATTACACTCAGGAATAAAGAAATATCAACAGAGAAAGTAGTGGAGGCTGCAAAGGTGATCGGTGTGCACGAATTTATTCTGAGGTTGCCCGGAGGGTATGATTTTGAAGTGATGGAAAGAGGTACGACTCTTTCTCTTGGTCAACGCCAATTGATTTCATTTATCCGGGCGTTAATGTTTGACCCTTCCATTCTGATCCTGGATGAAGCGACTTCTTCGATAGACAGCGAAAGTGAACGACTGATACAGGCTGCAATCGATACCATGATCAAAGGCCGGACATCCATCGTTATAGCTCACAGGCTCTCCACAATTCGTAAGGCTGATAAAATTGTGGTTATGGACAAAGGAGAGATTGTTGAATTAGGAACACATTCTGAATTAATGAGGAAACAAGGTCACTATTTTCGGCTACACAAATTGCAATTTGAGAAACAGGAGGTGGAAAGCTGACAAGGAAAATTTAGCGACGATCCCTGCCGATTGTGATTCCTGCCTTAATGCTAAAGGTTACATATCCATCTCTATTCTTGGGATTGCCTCTTACACCGTCAGGATGGGCTGTACTGTAAACCGCACCAGGAATATGCCTGTCATTCAGCAATATGGCCTCATTTAAACGGATGCCCGAAAGATAGTTTGGAAACACAGACGGATCGATATATTTACCGCTCACATCATCTAAGTAATCGGTTCGCAAGATTCGATAAAGCAATTCTATTCTAATGTTGAGTGCTGAAGAAATATCATATCGCGCCCCTGCACCTATGGGGAAACTTATTTGATTGAGTGTATATTCCTTTGCCCTTGGGTATTCTGTAAAACCCTGTCCTTCGGTTTTTAATGGTTGGAGATCCACCAATGAGCCATTTAAAGTAGCCTGTGGATTAAAATGGAAATATCCCACCCCAAAAATTGCGTAAGGAGAAACTTCCGGAGGATATTTATCCGGGCCATAGTTACCAAAAATTTCAAAAGGGTGAATTTCTACCAGAGCAGCAATCTCCGTGATTGGGCTTCTGAATTCGAGATGTCGTTCATAACGGCCATTGGTAGTTGGTGCTACTTTTTTCAAAATGCTATCGTAAGCAGAAACAGTTCCGAAAGTTGCCTCAACCCTAAGCCCTACAAGGTTTTTCAGCATTAACCCAACAAACAACCCACCTGTAACATGTGTGTTCTTAATATTGAAATCCTTCACGAACTTTTTACCTACACCCCTTCTTCCTCCGAGGTCTGTAAAAGCATTCATCGCACCAAAAGAGCCACCTACCTCTACCAACAATTCTTTCTCGTAGTATTCTCCGTTAAAGAAATAATACTGGCTTCTTGATTCGAAAAAACTAAACAGCAATATTGTTATAAACAGGAATTTTGTTCTCATAAAAAAAACCCAGCACGAAATGATTGTAGCCGCTTAGTAAAGAAACGGATTTTTTATCTTTTTGTTTCAATTTTCCTGAAATACTTACAGGCTGGCCGTAGCCCGCATATCTCACACTTGGGGGTACGTGCTATGCAGATATACCGGCCATGCAGGATGAGCCAGTGATGTGCAATATGAACCAAATCTACCGGCAGGTTTTTTACTAATTGCTTCTCTGTTTCCAATACTGTCTTTGCCCTGACTAAACCGATTCTGTTGGCAACTCTGAACACATGCGTATCTACAGCCATATTAGGCTGATTGTCCAGAACGGATGTAATCACGTTGGCTGTCTTGCGTCCTACTCCCGGAAGCGTTACGAGTTCCTTTACAGACATTGGCAATTGCCCGGAGTAAGCAGTCATTACTCGTTGAGCCATCCCGATCAGATGCTTCGCTTTACTGTTCGGATAGGAAATGCTTTTGATGATTGAAAAGAGATTCTCCTGCTTTGCTTCGCTGAGCGATTCGAAATCGGGGTATGCATCAAACAATTGTGGAGTGGTAAGGTTGACACGCTTGTCTGTACATTGTGCGGAAAGAATTACTGCTACCAATAGTTGATACGGACTATCATAAACCAGTTCCGTAGCAGCTTCGGGTGCGTTTTTGAGAAAATATTCAATTACAAATTGGTAGCGTTCTTTTAAAGTCATAAAAAAATCCTGCTCGTGTTGGGAAGCAGGATTTAAAGGTAATGAATTGATTTCCTTTAGTGAGTTTGCACCTTTGGTTGCTTTGAGGCGGCATATTTGAAAATCCGGTCCATCACAGATTGTGAAGGGGTGGATTTAGCCTCGTCCAAAGCATTCATTGTTTGCTTTAACTCGTTGAAGGAATCCCTCAATTTGGAATCTTTTTGCAGCGCTGCCCTGATCTCTTCGGTCTTGCCTTCTGAAGTTTCGCCGTAGAAATACCTGAGCAGGTCTGTCTGAGTAAATTCAGTCATAAATAAAATGGCTTTAAAAAATAATAATGTTTATCCGCTCTTATAACGTAAGACAATTATATTTTATTGTAAGATCCTTCTTGTTTAATCTTCAGTATCGGTTTTTACAATAAAAAGGTCTTCATTTGGCCGCTTCATCAGATACTTTTCCCTTGCATACTTTTCCAGGGTTTCCGGACTATTCTTCAGGTTGTCCAGTTCAGTATGAGTAGCTGAAATGCGCTTCATCATTACTTCTTCACTGTTCTGAAGCTGGTTCAATTCATGGATCCTGCTGATCTGTAAAGGGATGTCATTTCTGTCAAAAAATATCATCCACACCCCAAAAGCAATTCCGGTAAGCAGGTATTTATTTCCTGCAATTTTTTTAAAGTATTTCAAAAAACGTAGAATTTATGGGTTATGAAAATCGAATCACCTACCAAATTTAATTTTTCCGGTTGGAAAAACAGCAGCATCTCCTAAATTTTCTTCAATCCTTATCAGTTGATTGTATTTAGCGATCCTGTCGGTACGGCTGGCACTTCCGGTCTTGATCTGTCCGCAATTAAGCGCTACCGCCAGGTCAGCTATCGTAGTGTCTTCGGTTTCTCCGCTACGGTGGCTCATGATGGTATTGTATCCGTTGCGTTGTGCAAGGGTGACAGCATTGATCGTTTCTGTGAGGGAACCGATCTGGTTTACTTTTACCAACAATCCATTCGCCACTTTTTCGTCTATGCCTTTCTGTAATCTTTTTTCATTGGTAACAAACAAATCGTCTCCTACCAACTGCACTTCATTTCCGATACTGTCTGTCAGTAACTTCCAGCCTTTCCAATCATCTTCTGCCATCCCATCTTCAATGGAGACAATTGGATAATTTTTTACCCATTGCTTCCAGTAGTCCACCATCTTTTCACTGCTGAGTTTACGACCATCAGATTTATGAAAGTGATATACTTTTTTAGTCGCATCATACATTTCACTTACCGCCGGATCCATTGCAATTGCGATTTGCTTACCCGCTTTAAATCCTGCTTTTTCAATAGCGCTGAGTACAGTCTCAATTGCTTCCTCATTGCTCTGGATGTCGGGTGCAAAGCCACCTTCATCTCCTACATTGGTGCTGTACCCCTTCTTTTTCAACACTGATTTTAGTTGGTGGAATACAGCTACACCCCAACGAAGCGCTTCGCTGAATGAAGGAGCGCCAACAGGCATTACCATGAATTCCTGGAAATCTATTTTGTTGTCTGCATGTGCACCACCATTCAAAATATTCATCATGGGTATCGGCAATGTCCTTGCATTGGTTCCTCCCACATATCTGTACAATGGAAGGTTGGCTTCGAGCGCCCCGGCTTTGGCTACAGCAAGGCTCACGGCCAGTATGGCGTTAGCTCCTAATTTACCCTTGTTGGCTGTGCCGTCTAATTGAAGCATCGCATTGTCTATCCCGGTCTGGTCAGCAACATCCCATCCAAAAATGGTATCTGCTATAGCAGTATTTACATTCTTCACAGCCTTCAGTACTCCCTTGCCATCATAAATTTTTTTATCTCCATCGCGCAATTCTACAGCCTCGTGTACGCCAGTGCTGGCGCCAGACGGAACGGCTGCCCTACCCAAGAAACCATTTTCTGTAAGAACATCAACTTCTACTGTAGGATTACCCCGGCTATCTAATATCTGGCGTGCGGTGACATTTGTAATGTAGCTCATTGTTTAATTCGTTTTTTTGTTTGTTAAATCTTTAAATATTTCTTCTAATGACCTTGACTGGCTTTCAATGGACGCAATGTCCATATCATTTTTCAGCGCAAAGGTGAGAATTTGTTTTTTCAGTTTATCAGGCTCCTGTGTTTGAAAATAGTAATAGCCATTATCAACTTCTGCTTTTTCTACCTCAGGCCAGGTATGGTACCATTCCTGTTGTGGCTGCACTGAAAATCGTACTACCACAACAGCACTATTCTCAGTCACGGATTTCAGGTTTTGCAACTGGTCATCAGCTACTATTTCACCTTTATTGATGATGATGATGCGATCGCAAATACTTTCCACTTCCTGCAAAATATGTGAGGAGAAGAGTACCGTTTTCGATTTGCCCAGGTTTTTGATCAATGCGCGGATTTCAATGATCTGGTTAGGATCCAGCCCGCTTGTAGGTTCATCCAGTATCAGTACTTCGGGGTCGTGAAGAATGGCTGCAGCAAGGCCTACTCTTTGTTTATAACCTTTGCTGAGTTGCCCGGTTTTCTTGTCAGATTCGGGAGTAAGGCCGGTGAGTTCTATTACTTCTTCTACTCGTTTTGAAGGATTATCTATTTCCTGGGCAGATGCAATAAAATTCAGGTATTCCCTCACATACATCTCGTAATATAGAGGATTGCCTTCCGGTAAATAGCCTATTTTTTTCTTAAAGTCAGAAGAATTGGAATTCACTTCCATACCGCAGACTGAAATGTTGCCTTCATCTGGTTGCAAATAGCCTGTGATCATCCTCATAGTGGTGGATTTCCCTGCTCCATTTGGGCCCAGAAATCCTATCACTCCATTCTCCTCCGCATCAAATGATAAACCTTTGACTACAGTCTGGCCATTAAAGCGCTTAGTAAGATTTGCTATCCTGATTGACATGGAGCGGCAAAAGTAATTTTAAATGTCGATATCTGCGGATCATGTGCATCGTTGCCAACTGGAATTATTTCTGCTGATCGGGGCCTCCTCCTCTTCTCCGGTTTTTATTCCTGTTTTGTTGGTTGGTATTTTGTATTGGCCTTTGCCCACCTGTATTTTGCTGATTCTGACCTTTTTGGTGCGGACGATTCCTGCGTTCTTTTTGCCTTTTTACTGTCTTTTCCAAAGACCTTAGCGTGATCTGCCCTACTACATCTACAAATTCCGGTTCCATCTCTTTGGGCTTCTCACTTCTGATCTCTTCAGCTTCGAGTACCTCAGGCCTGATACCTTTCTTATTGTCTTCCAATAATTTTTTCACTGTTTCGATGGAGAGCGGGTAGAACTTGGTGCTTTCGGCAGTAGAATACCACATCAGGTTTCGGAATATATCTTTCTTCTGAAGGAAAGCCTTACCTCTCGCCATTTCGATGACATCAGCATTCTCTGGAAAATGTTGTAATGCATCCAGGTATGTGTCCAGTTCATAATTCAGACAACATTTCAAACGGCCGCATTGGCCACTCAGTTTTGTTTGGTTAATACTGAGATTTTGATAGCGTGCCGCATTGGTATTTACGCTCTTGAAATCTGTAAGCCAGGTGCTGCAACACAGCTCTCTTCCACAAGTACCAATACCACCAACTTTTCCTGCTTCCTGTCGTGCTCCGATCTGTTTCATTTCCACCTTCACCTTGAATTCCGAAGCATAAACACGGATCAACTCTCTGAAATCGACACGTTCATCAGCAATATAGAAGAAGGTAGCCTTGCGGGCATCTGCCTGTATCTCTACCTCGCTAACCTTCATTTCTAATTTTAAATTCCTGGCAATAGCACGGCTGCGAATCAATACTTCTTTCTCGCGCGCCTTGGTTTCTTTCCATTTGGAAATATCCACATCAGAAGCCGGTCTCAGCACTTTTTTCAGGTCAGTTGAATTTTCACTGACTCCTTTTTTCTTTAATTGTAACCTTACCAGTTCACCCGAAAGGCTTACCTCTCCCACATCAAAACCATTGATACCCTCTACGGCTATCATATCACCTTTGTAGACCGGCTGGAGGGTATTGTTCCTGAAAAAATCTTTACGGCTTCCGTGATTAAATGAAACTTCTACAATACGGCACCTGTCGCGATCATCAGCCACAGGCAGGTTGGAGAGCCAATCATATACGTTGAGTCTATTGCATCCGCTCGTACCGCATGTGCCATTATTTTTGCACCCATTGGGTTGACCGGTGCCACAAGAATTGCATCCCATTTTTATATTTTAATATATTAAATGGCAATAGCAACAACATAAGAATGGATGGGAATGTACGCTGAATAAATAGGCCCGGGGTATCCACCGGGTGGTTCATCAAAATATTGCCACTTCGGGCATATATGGAGTAAGAATTATTCAGCCTTTGTAATTCGTTCAAACATCTATTACTGCTGTCAACTAATTGCCTCATTGAATCAAAATTAAATATTTCTCCTTAATTAAATGGTATAGACGTATGGTGAGGGCGTGAAAAAGCAGTTTCGAGTTGGCATTCCGTTCTATATGATAGATGGCTTTACTGATCTCATTTACCATTTCTTCCAGTACTTCTACTTCACACATCCTGGCCAAAGTGCCTGCAAAATCCTTCTCACTCTCCACAGATACCCTCACTTCATCAGGATGAAGAAACTTCAATTTGATAGAAATTTCAATAAGATGGTTAAAGTATTGGAGCAACTGCTTTTGCTTTTCCCGGCCCAGGAGATGCACTTCTTCTATCCATTTGCTCTGAATCTCCACTTTGTTTTTGATCGTGAGATTTAACCAGTCACGAACCATCCGCTCCCAGTTTTCTTCACTGTTATGCATGATTCGTAATGCTTCACGAATGTTGCCATCTGTAATGCCTGCTACCATTGAAGCCTTCTCCGGATCTCCGGATTTTGCTGTAAGATATTTTTCAACCTCTTCATTTTCGGCCTGTGGAATTTTTACTAATTGAGTACGTGAGAGAATGGTTGGGAGGATATCGTTTTCATCTTCTGTAACAAAAATAAACAGGGTGCCGGGGGGTGGCTCTTCGATCAGTTTTAATAGCCGGTTTCCTTCTTTACCCAGGTATTCTGGCATCCACGTTATCAGTATTTTGTAATCTCCTTCATAAGGGCGCAAACTCAATTTGTGGATTATATCCTCACATTCGTGAACAGTTATATTGCCTTGTTTATTTACACCGCTTTCTATTTTGGCTGTAGGGCTGTTTTTTAAAAAATCTAACCAGTCGCTTACATTTCCGTACGGATACTCCTTCACGAATAATCTCCATTCATTTATATAATCTGTGCTCAGGGTGCGATCATGTTTCGAATCCCGTTTCAATACCGGATAACTGAAATGCAGGTCTGGATGCACCAGGTTTTCAACTTTAATGCAGGATGCGCAAAGAGCACAACTGTCATTCCGAATGACTCTTTGTTCTACGACTGTGCTGTCTCCAAATAATGATGGAGCAGCCGGCTCACTCTTCCCTCGCTCACACAATACATATTGCGCAAATGCAATGGCCATTGGCAATGCGCCACTCCCTTCTCTGCCTAGGAACAATAAAGCGTGAGACAACCTGTTTTGCTCTACCAGGTCGCGTAATTGAGATTTAGTTTTCTCTCTGCCAATGATCTCGTTGAACTGCATAGATTAGTTTCCTCTAAAGTTTGCTCAAAATTTCTTCACTCATAGGTGTTACGTTGCTTTCGAATACTTCCAGTAGTTCACCATTTTCATTTAATAAGAACTTTGTGAAGTTCCATTTGATGCTTGCGTCCATCACACCATTTTTTGACTTGTTTGTCAACCATTGAAATATCGGTGCGATATCATCACCTTTGACTGACACTTTTGCTGCCATCGGGAAAGTAACTCCATAATTCTTAGTACAGAATTCTTTGATTTCACTGTTGGTGCCCGGTTCCTGTCCGCCAAAATTGTTTGCCGGGAAACCTACTATTACTAATTTATCACCATGCGTTTTATATAATTCTTCCAATCCCTCGTATTGAGGAGTGTAGCCACATTTGGAAGCGGTATTCACTATAAGGATTTTCTTTCCCTTGAATTTTGAAAAATCAATGGTGCCACCATCAAGTGCGGCTACTTTGAATTGAAAAATATTCGGAGTCACTTCAATAGTCTTATTAGGTGTCACTGATGATCCAATCAGAAACAATGTTGTGGTGAATGAAAGAATTAGTGCTTTCAATTTTTTGTTGTAAAGATAAGGAGTAAGAAAATCTCTTAACCAGGTCGTATAATCAGCTGATACTTCTTAAATAGCCAAGAATAAAGGTGGCATTACCACCATTCTTATATTAGTACCACATAGAATTTTATCCACTCGGGTCATTTTGATTTCAAAAATTTGTAATACAAAGCGGACGAGAGAAGCGATCTGTCTTTTTCAAGATCCAGCCGGCTTTGTCCCAGTTTAAAGTAATCCTGCCAGTCTGTATTCTCACTGAAATGGTCGTACAGGATTCCTTTGTTGTAGTCAAGGCTCTGCAGGTAACTCTTGTCGATTTCTTTATTGAAGGTGATATTGTATTTTGTAACCAACCAGCTATAATTCACCGGAGCATTGATCACCAATGTGAAGATTAAAGTCCAGGCCATTCTGTTGATCAAAAATATATTAGCCTTTTGGCGGGATACTTTGTACCAGGTCATGCATAGACCGATGAGGCAAATGATGAGGAAAAGGACAACACTGATTCGCTTGAAAGTCAGGCCGTAATTGAGGATGTATTCTCCATTTTTGAAAAAAGTTGACAATACCAACAAAGCATTTAATAATAACCAAATCATGGAAAGATTCTTAAGAAGCTTCCCTTCAGTTTTCAAATCGATCCTTGATTTGAAATAAAAGAGAATCATTCCAATTGCCATCAGAATGGAAACGATTACAGTTGCGATCCGTTGATGGACTTCATTGCTCAGGCTATGGCTACTGTCGGGGGAAAAGAACTGCTCATAATTATAAGAAATGATAAAAATCAATATCAGGATATTCAGAAGAATGAAAGTGATTTCACCACCTCTGATCTTTAGATGCCTGTCCTGGACTGACTTGGCAGAGGCGATAGCGCCTTGCTTTCCCTCGTCAAGGTTATAACTTAACTCGTTGTTGACCTTGATCATAATGCGCGGCAACCACAAGCACCACAAATTGAACAAAATAAAGAATGACAACAACCCTAAAACTAAAATCTGTATGAAATCAAAATTGAAGAACAAATCTTTAAAGAAACTGGAAAATAAACTGCTTCCAGTGGAATAGACCGTTGCAAATACGACAAGAAAGAATGCTGGTACTATTGCTGTGGACATCCATCTTTTCCAGCCAGCTTTGAAGAAGCTTTTCGGCAACCAATATTCGAAATAAAAGAATCTAAAGGGAAAAGCTGGAATATTGAACGCCAGGATCAGGGGATACGTTACCAGGTTCATGGATGGATATTGGGAATAAATAACCATAATAACGGTAGAGAAAAAAAGCGCGAAAAATGAAATGGGATCACCATACCACGCAAATGAAAATATAGACACGAAACATGCTAATGATAGCACCCAAAAGAATTGTTTACTTGCTTTATCTGTTTTAGCCGAACATGAAAGGAGCCATATAGCAAGAGCAAAAAGTGAAACATTTAATCCCGGTTCCTGGTGATAGAATAGTGCTACAAATATCAATGTTCCGATAAGAATCCTGGAGAGTTTATTCATTGTTGTAAGATTTAAAAGTGCTTTGCAATACAAAGTATTATGGTAAAAAAAATTTAGTTTTTGTTCAATAATGATTCTAATGCGTTCAGGTGACTGGTAAAACTTGATTTCCCCGTTTTTGTAATCCGATAGGAGGTTTTTGTTTTCTTTCCTTCAAATTGTTTTTTGATTTCGATATACTGCTTACTTTCCAGTGCATTAATATGGCTGGCCAGGTTTCCGTCCGTGATCTTGAGTAAGTCTTTCATAGTGAGAAAATCCACCCAATCGTTTACCATCAGCACAGACATGATACCCAGCCGTACCCTGCTTTCAAAATCCTTGTTCAGTGAATGAATGATTCCTGTATTTTTTTTGATTTTGCTCATGCCGCCTTATCATATTTCCTGTACATCACTACACCGTAAATAATATGTAGCAATCCGAAACCGATGGCCCAGAATATCAGGCCGTATCCTATGAAGAATAAGGATAGGAGGCCAAGGATCAGTTCACAATATCCAAGATAATTAATATCCGTAATGGTGTATTTCGAAGCATTGATCAGCGCCAGGCCATAGAAAACGAGCATAGCAGGCGCTATCAACCCTACCTGTGATTGGTGATAGAGTGCCAGGCAAAATATCCCTCCTGCAATCAATGGAATAAATAAACTGCTCAACAACCGGTAGGTAGTTGGCGACCACATATTCACCTGGTCTCTTTTGCTCTTGCGATACGTGAAGAAAAATGCCGATAACAGAGCAGCCACCAAAGTGAGCATACAAAGAACGAATAATTGAAATACTATCTTTTCAGAATAAATGATTGTATCCTCGTGGAAATAGGCTATCCCACTATCATTGAGTAGCCAGTGTGCAATTCCAAAGGCGATCAAAGCAAAGATTCCTGCAAATACACCAGACAGCCCGCTTAATGAGATAAACCTTGATGACCGCTCCATCATGTCCCTGATGTGAGCGATATCCTGTTGCGCATTTTTATTCATTAAAAAGTACTTTGAAACTCAAAGTTAATAGTTAATCAGAAAAATGCAAATTAATTTCAGGAATTATTTTAGATCTGCTTGAGAGATTGGGCGACTGAGAAAGAATTCATGGGTAGTATCTTCGTAAACCATCAACGTACAAAATGAATACACAATTTCTATCCTTTCTGAACCAAAACCACATCCGTGCAGCCATTTTCGATCTTGACGGAACCATACTTGACAATAACAGCTACCACCTCAGAAGCTGGCTGGAATATCTTTCCGAAAAACACATTGAAATATCAGAAGAAGAATTCGGCAAAAATATCAGCGGCAGAACAAACAAAGACGCGGTAGAATATATCTTCGGAAGAAAAATGTCTGATGAAGAGGCCATGCACTATACTTTAGAGAAAGAAGCGGTTTACAGAAAACTATATGCTCCTTACATACAACCGGTGAAAGGTTTGATCGACCTATTAGACTTTTTTCATGAAAGGAGAATAAAAATGGCTATTGCCACATCAGGAATACAACCAAACATTGACTTCATGTTTGACCATTTGCCCATAAAAAAATATTTTGATGCCGTGGTTAATTCTGCACACATCACGCATGGTAAACCAGAACCGGAAATTTATCTCACTACTGCAAGAAGAATCGGGGTAGAGCCGGCCCGGTGTATTGTTTTTGAAGATTCATTCCCGGGGATTGCTTCCGGTCAAAGCGCAGGTATGTATGTAGTAGCTATAACAACAACGCATACACGAAGAGAACTTAGTGTTGCAGATACTGTGATCGATGACTTTAGTGAATTGCTTCGTTGAAAGATTATCAGAGCTTAATTTCCTCGTCCGTATTATCCAGGAAGCGGAATTCTACAAGATGGAATGATGTATTAGGCCTGATTTTTATTTTCTGCTTAAATTTCCAACGCCAGCGTAGCCTTTTAGAGGGAAATCCTTTGGTAAGGTAGGCATGGAGTATCGGGTGCACCTCAATGGTCAATCCTTTATGCTTCTGCATGATGAGGTAGTTCAGGTTCTTTTCTATTTCATCCTCCAGCACTAATGTAGATGAGATCTTGCCGGTACCTTCGCAGGTAGGGCACATCTCCATTGTATTGATGTTCATCTCCGGCTTCATTCGTTGCCGCGTGATTTGCATCAATCCAAATTTGCTGATGGGCAATACCGCGTGCTTGGCCCTGTCGATCTTCATAAACTTTTCCATCTGATCGGCAAGTCTGCGTTTGTTTTCTGGCAGCTTCATGTCAATAAAATCGACAACAATAATTCCACCAATATCTCGCAACCGAAGTTGCCGTGCTATCTCCGCAGCAGCCTCGAGATTGGTTTCCAGGGCATTTTGCTCCTGGTTATTACTTACACTTTTATAACCGCTGTTTACATCGATCACATGCAATGCTTCTGTATGCTCAAGGATGAGATAAGCGCCACTCGGCAGATTTACGGTTTTGCCAAATGAAGCTTTTACCTGGCGGGTTACACCGAAGCTATCAAATACCGGAGATCCATTGCTATGAAATGTGAGTATATCAGATTTTTCGGGTGCTATCTTTTGGAGATACGCTTTCGTTTCGTTGAAAATATTCTTGTCATTTACAACGATCCTGTTGAAATCTTCTGACAGTAAATCTCTCAAAATGCTGTTTGTCTTACCCTCTTCACTGAGAATACGGGTAGGTGCCACTGCACCGATAAGATTTTGCTGTATTTTTTCCCATGTCTCAACCAAAGACCTCAGGTCGTCCTGCAATTCTGTAACGTGCTTACCCTCTGCTGCTGTACGAACGATGACTCCAAAATTCTGAGGTTTTAATGACTCGATAATTTTTTGCAGACGCTTACGTTCTTCTGAAGAATGAATCTTTCGGGATACAGCTACAATGTTATTGAATGGAGTTACCACTACAAAACGTCCCGGGAGGGATAATTCACAACTGAGCCGTGGCCCTTTTGCGGCAATAGGTTCTTTAAGTATCTGTACCAGGATGTTGGGCTTACCACTCAATACCTCTGCTATCTTACCAGTCTTGACGATTTCCGGCTCTATCTTAAAGTTTGCAAAATCCAATGAATCTCCATCCTGAAGATTCATTCCCATCTTTGTAAACTTCAGAATAGATCGGACATACGGACTGAGATCAGAATAATGAAGGAATGCGTCTTTTTCAAATCCTACATCGATAAAAGCAGCGTTGAGTCCGGGTATCAGCTTTTTTACTTTTCCCAGGTACAAATCTCCCACTCCGAATCTTGAATCAGCGTTTTCTGTATGTAACTCTACCAGCTTCTTGTCTTCAAGAAGGGCTATATCCACTGCCTGCGGGGCAGCATTTATAATGAGTTCCTTGTTCAACTAAAATTCGTTTTAATAATATACATGCAGGAGAGAGAACCCAGTAAAAAAGGTACTATTAAGATGCCTAACAATGTGGAGTATTGTTATCTCTTTTTATGACGATTCTTCCTTAAACGCTTCTTACGCTTGTGAGTAGCGATTTTATGGCGTTTTCTTTTTTTACCGCAAGGCATAATTTTGATTTAATAAATTAATAAAATGTGGCAATTCATATTGCCTGTTTACTATCTTCTCTCTCCTATTTTTGCTCCAGCATTTTGATGCGTTCATCCACCTCTTTGCTGAAAGCAGGATTGTTTACTAAATGTTTTGACTGCTCATACCATTTCTTTGCATTGGCTATATCGCCTTCGGATGCATAAGCATCTGCCAGCCACGATACAGCTTCCAGGTTGTGAGGGTCAAAGTTGACTACCTTGTTTAAGCGTTCTATCCCTTTATCAACCTGGTTGGAAATCACTGAAGCAATTCCTAATACCATCTGGGCTTTCATGTTGTTACTGTCTTTTCGCACTACCTCCAGGAGTTTTTGAATGCCCACCATTGTTTGCTGAGGATTACCCGTCATTCCCGGACCATACACATAACAACTACCCAAACCAATTTTCAGTTCATCACTGGAAGGATTCAGCTTCAAAGCCTGCTCAAAAAGGCCGGCCGCAGTCTGAGATTCCCAGAGTTTGAGATCAGCACGACTTTCCCGCCGCATGTTCTCTAGCAAAAATTGGCCTGCAAAAGTGAGGTTTTTTTCTGAATTTTCCAACTTAGCAGCCTCACTCAGATAATAAGCGTATGGAATGAGTGCTTCGGCAGAGTCCTTCCAAAAATCAGCAAGTGAAGTGAGTTGTTGAGCTGTCTGGTTTTTAACATCACCGCGTTTCACGCCATTCTCCAGTTTCTGAAGGGTAACCTGTTGGGAAGGAGTAAGGGTATTACTAAGAGAGTCGATAGCTCTGAGTACATCAAAATCTGCTACTGCAGGTGCAGGAGTCTCTGCCACCGGTGTCTTTTCCGTACTTGTTTTTCCAAAGAAGAACAGGCCGCCCAAAAGTAGTAATGCACCAATAGAATAAATAACCCTCTGTTTCACTATGATTGCCGGTTTTTATAACAGGAGTGCAAAACTAAGCTATTCATCTTTGGGAACAATTTTCTGTTCCTTAATTTCAAGCAAAAACTCCTTAGCCGGCTTGAATGCAGGGATGTAATGTTCAGGGATTTCAACGGCAACATTTTTCTTGATGTTACGACCGATCTTTGCAGCCCGCTTTTTGACAATAAAACTTCCAAAGCCCCTTATGTAAATATTTTCTCCCTCTTTTAGCGAGCTCTTTATAACCTTTAGCATTGTTTCGAGCGTAACTAAAACATCTACTTTAGGGATCCCTGTTTTGTCTGCAATACGGTTAATTAAATCTGCTTTTCTCATGAATAAATCATTTAATAAAGATGATAGAATTAAATTCGTTTTTCCCAGGGTTTCAAGGTGACTTCAGATAGGAAGTACAAAAGTAATTGAATATAAGTGACAATTAAAAATAATATTACACCTAAAAGCTAATGATACTTTTTAAGTAATCTTGCCTCATGGTGTATTCCTATTTTTCAAAATCTCTTCTCACCTGGCACAAGAGGCATAATGTACGAAAAATGCCTTGGAAAGGAGAAAAAAATCCTTATAAAATCTGGCTGAGTGAAATAATTCTGCAGCAAACCCGCGTGGAGCAAGGCCTCAGATACTATGAAGATTTTATAAAATCGTTTCCTGATATTAAAACGCTGGCAACAGCTTCTCAAAAAGCAGTGTATAAGAAGTGGGAGGGTTTGGGTTATTATTCCCGATGTAAAAATCTGATTGCAACAGCAAAGAAAATCAATAGCGATTTTAAGGGCGTTTTCCCAACCGATTATAAAGAAATCCTTTCTTTGAAAGGTGTAGGGCCTTATACTGCCGCTGCCATTGCATCATTTGCTTTTAATCAACCGTATGCCGTAGTAGATGGAAATGTGAAGAGAGTACTTGCAAGATTTTTTGAAATAGAAACTCCAATCGACACAACTGTTGGCAATAAGATCATTCACCAACTTGCTGCAAGACTATTGCCTGCGAAGTATCCGGCTATTTTCAACCAGGCTATTATGGACTTTGGAGCCACGGTGTGTAAGCCTTTAAAGCCCGAATGCCCTACCTGTCCACTTAGAAAAAAATGTGGCGCTTATTCACATGGGAAGACAACAATCTTACCACAAAAAAGTAAAAACATTGACATCAGAAACAGGTATTTCAATTACATAGTTGTCAATTCCGGTAATAAAATTCTGTTGAAGAAAAGAACAGAAAAAGACATTTGGGAAAATCTGTATGAACCACTTCTGATAGAGGATAATAGAATACTCAAACTTAAGGAAATACAACAGCACCGGATATTCCAAAAATATTTTGACAGCGGAGAAATGGAAGTGATGGATATGAGCGAACCGGTTATCCAAAAGCTGACTCATCAGAAAATAATAACACAGTTTATAAGCATACGACTCCACAGCAGGATAAAACAACTCGCAGGATATAAGCCTGTTGGTATTTCTGCACTCGCAGATTATGCTTTTCCTAAAATTGTGCGAACCTTTTTTAAAGATAAAGGCATACCTTTAAATTTGAATTTATGAAGTTGGAAACTTACGAATATGCGAGGGGTTAATAAAGTCATATTGATTGGAAATCTGGGGAGAGATCCGGAAATGCAGTTTCTGGAAGGCAATATCCCCGTAGCCAAGTTTCCACTTGCCACTACTGAAGCATTCAAAGACAAATCCGGAAAGGCGCTCACACATACAGAGTGGCATTCGGTAGTACTTTGGCGCGGCCTGGCAGACCTTGCTCAAAAATACCTTCACAAGGGCAGCCTGGTATATATCGAAGGTAAACTTAAAACAAGGTATTGGGAAGACAGGGAGCATAATAAAAAATCACAAACTGAGATTATAGCGGATAACCTGATCATGCTCGATAAGAAAGGCGAATCCACACAGGACGATGACATACCGCTAACCAACATTCCTCCAATAGAACCCAATACCTAAGTATCTTTTAACCAAAAACAATATCAGTTGGATTACCATTCGGGATTAGACTTATTTACACCAGAACTGCTGGCTATCACACCGGCTATATCTACGGTTTTTATTTTTGCACTTGTACTATTGCTCTTTTTCTCCTTCCTGCTTTCAGGGGCACAGGTAGCCTATTTTTCATTGGGCACAAGAGATATCAACTTATTAAAAACCAGGCCACAGCCTTCTTATAGACGCATTGTAACCCTGCTGCAATCGCCCAGGCGATTATTTAGTTCAATATTAATTGCCAATACTGTTATTAATATCCTGATCATACTCATTGCCAACATGCTGTTGGACGAATGGGTATATCAATTGGAATTGCCGGAAGCATTGATCATCATTATTAAAATTGCGATCATTGCCATCGTTTTGGTGACAGTCGCTGAAATACTCCCTAAGATTTGGGCCAGTCATCATAAGATATGGTTTGCCTCTACTTCTTCAATGGTAGTGGAACTCACAACTTTATTGTTTGGGAAGATCAGCAACCAGGTGGTACGCACAGATAATACACTCACAAAGGCAATATTGGGGAAGCAAAAAGCTAATGAGCGTGAAGCAGATTTTGATCTCGAATTGCTGAGTGATGAGGATGCCAGCACTGAAGAAAAAGACCTGTTGAAGGGCATCAGAAAATTTGGTAATACGACAGTGAAGCAAACGATGAGAACGCGGTTGGATGTCGTAGGGATAGAATTTAGTTCCGGATACAACCTGGTACTTCAGAAGGTAGGCGAAATGATCTATAGCCGCATCCCGGTTTATAAAGGTAACCTGGATGAAATAGCAGGTATTCTTCATACCAAAGACCTGTTACCGCATTTGCATGAAGATGACGGATTCGAGTGGCAGGGTTTATTGCGCCAGGTATATTACGTGCATGAGCAAAAGCCAATTGAAGATATATTACAGGAATTCAGGAACAGGCGCAACCACATGGCGGTAGTAGTGGATGAGTTTGGCGGCACTTCCGGCATCATCACTCTCGAAGATGTGATTGAAGAAATTGTAGGAGATATACAGGACGAATTTGATGAAGAAGAAAATCAGAATTACAAAGTGGACGAAAGCAATTATATTTTTGAAGGGAAGGTAATGATACATGATGCCTGCCGCATCATGCATTTACCTGTCAATACCTTTGACGATGCGCGCGGCGACAGTGATTCCCTGGCAGGGCTGGTACTGGAGATCGCAGGAGAATTTCCTGAGGAGCATACCGAATTCCACACCAATGGCTTCACCTTCAAACCACTTCAGATCAGTAAGAACCGAATTCTCAAAGTACAGGTAACCATACCCAATGAATTGATAGATGAAAAATAAAGATATTTTCCTCATTTTGTGTTGTATTATTTTGGCAGCATGTAATTCGCCATACACCTCCAAAAAGACAGGTTATTTCAAAATTGATTTTCCTGAAAGATCATACAAGACATTCGATGACGCAGGATATCCTTATTCCTTTGAATACCCGTCCTATGCTACCATTTCAAAAGACAGTAACTTTTATGAAGGAATGAGTCCGTACTGGATCAACATCAACTTCCCAACATTTAATGGAAAGATTTTTATCAGTTATAAAAATATCGGAGGCTTATCTACCTACAAGGTGAAAGGTGCGGATGGTAAATACAAAGACTCTACTGCAAGAAACGATTTTGATAAAATGGTTACTGATGCGTACAACCTTTCTTACAAGAATGACGTAAAAGCATACTCCATCGAAGACAGTGTCATGCATACTCCCAATGGATTGTCAGGAGTTTATTTTTCCCTGTCGGGAAATGTAGCCACAGCTCACCAGTTTTATTTATCAGACACAACCAGGCATTTTCTCAGGGGCGCATTGTATTTCAATGTAACTCCGAATGAAGATTCTTTACGTCCGGTCAATAATTTTTTGCAGGAAGACATGAAGCATATCATCAATACTATGAAGTGGAGATAGAGTGAAAAGTAATTTCTTCCGAATCGGTATTTTCCTGCCTTCCGGTAAATTAGGGTTCAATTAGAAGTGACGTGCCGGGAGCGAATGTTTTTTTAACAAAGGCAACATTAAATTGAAGGATCTATTGTAAACATTATTGCTTTAGAGAAGTTGGCAACCTAACTAGTTAGTCAATTTCAAACTGAAAGTTTTTTTATACCTTATTGATCACTGAAAAAGTTATACCGATATGTTAGCGAATCCTGTTTTAGCAATCAAGATGCCATAATATATTTCATTACACACATGACTTGGAATAAAATTGTAAACAATGTATTCTTGTAAACTTAATTAAATTAGCTAACCGGTTTTCCGGTTACTTTTAAACCTAACTGTTTTCCTGGAAATGCTATTTATATGAAAAATACCAAAACTCACTTGTCTGGTGAATTCAAGAGGCTTGCCACCAAAGCAATCCTGTCAATAATTTCTTTCATCACAATCTATCTTCTCCTTCTGCTACTGGCATTTACCATCACCGTCTTATGCATAATAGGAGCATATTTTCTTATTTCAAAAGTACCAAGCTTTTTGACCCTGGTACTTGGCCTTGGATTAGCAAGTTTGGGTATTCTCATTCTGATATTCCTGATCAAGTTCATTTTTAAATCTCACAAGGAATACAATTCACTCCTTATCGAAATGTATCCTGAAGAAGAACCCGAACTTTTCAAAATGATACGAGAAATAGCAGATGAAGTAGGAACAGGATATCCCCAAAGAGTGTACCTGTCACAAGATGTCAATGCATCTGTATTTTACAATTCTAATTTCTGGAGTATGTTCTTACCGGTAAAAAAGAATTTACAAATAGGGTTAGGATTGGTAAATGCAGTGAGCAAGGAAGAATTAAAGGCGGTATTGTCTCATGAATTTGGACATTTCTCTCAAAGGACTTTGAAAGTTGGAAGCTATGTTTACAATGTGAATCGGATAATATTTAATACGCTTTATGAAGATGATGCGTATGACAACCTCGTCAGGAAATGGGGGAGTGTGAATGGAGTTTTTTCCTCGTTCATCGCTATAGCAGCAAAAATAAATGAAGGGATAAAATGGGTTCTCAGATACCAATATGCGGTTGTAAACAAGAGCTACCTTGGGCTTTTGAGGGAAATGGAATTTCAGGCTGATGAAATTGCAGCCAACATAACAGGTTCAGATCACTTGAAGACCTCTTTGCTTAGACTTTCTTTGGCAGATAGTTCCATGAATTCCACATTGAGTTTCTACGATAGAAAAATCGCTGAGAACCTGGTAAGTGAAAATATTTACAGGGATCAGTCTGCCGTGATGAAATTTCTTGCAGAAAGAAACAATTTTCCCATTGTTCATGGACTTCCAAATATTTCATTAGTAGAGCAAAGTAAGTTTGACAAATCAAAACTGAAGATCAAAGATCAATGGGCTTCACATCCGAGCACCAAAGAACGAATAGAAAGATTAGATAAATTGAATATTACGTCAAAGAACAGCAGTTATGTACTTGCCAACACCATTTTCAATAAAATTGAAGACCTGCAAGAAAGCCTAACGGGCAAAATGTTTGAAGCTGTAACCTATTCAGGTGAAACCCGGTATATTTCATTGGAAGAATTTCAAACGGAATTTCATAATGAGTACCAGAAAAATACATTCTCAAAAATCTACAACAATTATTATGACGATAAAAACTTTGATTACTTCGAGATAAAAAACGTACCGGCAGAAGAGTTACACTTGGATTTTTCAGAATTATTTTCAGATGAAAAAGTTGACCTGGTATATGCCCATGTAGCATTAAGAAACGACCTGGAAACAATCAGGCAAATCGCAGACAATTCGTATAAGATCAAAACTTTTGACTATGATGGAACCAGGTACTCAAGAAAAGATATTGCCGAACTATCACTAAAACTTGAAAATGAACTTCAAGAGTCAGGGAAACTAATTGCATGTAATGATATTAATATTTTTGAATACTTCCGGAAACTGGAACTTCAACAAAACAACGAAAGCAGGTTAGAGAATCACTATAAAGAGTTCTTTGAATTCGATAGTATCTTCGATTCTAAATATGAGATCTATTTACAACTCTCAAATGGCCTCCAATTCGTAAGTGTAACTACTCCATTTGATCAAATAAGAGCCTGCCTTTCTCAAATAAAACCTCTCGAGGAAAAGTTGAAAGTTGAATTAAAGGATATTCTCTCTGATAATTTGCTATCCCCTGGTATCCCTCCTGATTCCAGGAATATTCTTGAGCAATACATTTCAAAAGAGCAGGTGTATTTTAATGGCACTCATTACATTGATGAAAATCTGAAAACTCTTTATTCGGCATTGAACCAATATGCAGAATTAATATCAATGAAATATTTCATTCTGAAAAAAAGAATACTGGATTACCAGGAAGAGTTGTTCAAGAATCAAACATAATATCGTTTTTCTTCTGCATTGTGTACTTGATTCCATTATTCAAAGGTGCAATCGGAGAAATGAGTTTCTTGAATTGGACAACGATTATTAACTGAAATTGTATTTCTTATCTTTAGCAGTGTTCTTAATCCAGCACATCCTGAAAAGAAATTTCATTTAACTTTCAGATTCATAATCAACCTATTCGACGATTCTTAGCATATCAATTTATTTATGAAATACAAGTTACTTGTTGCATTCCTAATTGCCTTCAACTTCCATTCCTATTGCCAGCCCAAAAGTGATGCTTCTCTTAAAGAATTACTATTAAAAAACAATGACTCCATTTTACAAATGGTACTCAGCCATCCTGAAATATACCGTTTCCAGATCATTTACACTCAGATCAACAGGGATAAGAACAATAAACCTTCTTTCAAAAACTATTATCTCAATGTGGATCCTCAATTGTATTTCAATCCGGCTTCCACAGTAAAGATGCCCGTCATATTTCTCGCACTCGAAAAACTCAACAGGATAAACAAATCCGGCGTAAATAAATTTACATCACTGCTCATTGACAGCAGCTACTCAGGACAATCCACTGCATACAAAGACAGCACTTCCCAAACAGGGCTTCCTTCTATTGCACAATACATAAGAAAGGCCTTTCTGATCAGCGACAATGATGCATACAACCGTCTTTATCAATTTGTCGGTCAGCGAACAATCAATCGTGAACTTCATAAGAAAGGATATCGTGATGTGCGTATCACCCGGCAATTCAAAGGGGGATTGAGTTTCAGTGAACATGCACATACCAATGCCATGCGTTTTGTAGATAAGAATGGCAAAAAGATTTACCGGCAACCTCCGGCATACAATACTGATCCTTTTGATTTTAGCCACATCATAAAACTCGGCAAAGGCCATCTTGATGATAAGGATAGCCTGATCAATTCTCCAATGGATTTTACCAAAGTGAATAATATTTCTTTGGAAGATTTACAACAGATAGAGCAATCCGTGTTATTCCCTGAATCGGTGCCGGCATACAAACGATTCGATCTGAAACCGACCGACTATGAATTCCTTTACCAATACATGTCGCAATTCCCCTCAGAAACCAATTATCCAAAGTATAACACAGAAAAATTCTATGACAGCTATGCGAAATTCTTTTTCAGGGGAGAGAAAATGCCTGCTCATCTTCGTGTATTCAATAAGGTGGGATGGGCTTATGGTTTTCTGACTGATATTTCTTACGTGGCTGACTTTAAGAATAAGGTTGAATATATGTTGAGCTGTACCGTGTATGTAAACAGTGATGGTATTCTGAATGACAATACCTATGACTACAAAACTATCGGTTATCCATTCCTGTTAGAGGTAGGCAAGGCTGTTTATCAATACGAGTTATCCCGTAACAGAAAATACAAACCAGACCTGAGCCACTTCAGTATCCATTATGAAAAAAGAGATCCAAAAGATACGAGGCCGGTAATAACAGAAGTGATCAATTGAGTTTTCAAAAGCAAACTTTTTAACAATACAATTAATTCACCAGATGATGAAGCAAATAAAGTCGATCATTCTATTATGCCTGCTTATTGGGTTAAGTTCACATACCGGATTTGCCCAACTAAAACTCAGGGATTTATTGAGCTATCCTCACCCATCTAATTTGTGTTCGGATCCTACCACAGGAAAACTGGCATGGACGTTCAACAAAGAGGGATTGCGTAACATTTATTTTTCGGCAGACAAAGGGAACACCTACTCAAAACTTACCACCTTTGACAAAGACGAAGGACAGGAAATCAGTGGACTTTCATTTTCTCCGGATGGTGCATGGTTGGTTTTTTTGAGAGGAGGAGAACCATCAGGCAACTGGTCTGAAAATCTTCCTGTGAATGCGACTTCGTCAGTGACCAAACCTGAATTCCAGCTGTGGAGCCTGCACATCAATGATCAAACATTGCATAAACTTACAACCGCACCCGAAGATATCGACCCTATAATAGCACCCGACAGCAAGGCTGTAACTTTCATCAAAGATGGTGCAGTCTGGACAGTTTCAATCGATGGATCAGGCAAAGCTGAAAAATTATTTTATGCAAGAGGTGAATGCCGCTCTCCCAAATGGTCGCCAGATGGTAAACAATTAGCATTTGTATCCGGCAGAGGAGATCATTCTTTCATTGGAATATTTACCGACAGCTCGACACCGATAAAGTGGATAGACCCGTCATTTTCATTTGACTCAAACCCCGAATGGTCGCCAGATGGAAGTTTAGTAGTTTTTATCAGGATGCGTGGCAGAGGAGGCGCGCCGGATGCTCTATTAAATCGGAATCCGCGTCCCTGGGAAATCAGGACAGCCGGTATCGATCAGGAGAAAAGCCATTTGATTTGGAAATCACCAGATACTTTTGAAGGGGCAGTACCTACTACACAAGGCAGGTTCAATCTGCATTGGGCAGCTAACAACAGGATCATTTTTTTAGCTACCCTCGATAACTGGCCACATCTCTACTCCATTTCAGACAAAGGAGGCAAACCATTATTGCTGACTCCCGGCAATTTCATGACCGAGTACATCACCATATCTCCTGATAAGAAACAACTTTTGTTTAGCGTCAATACAGGGCCTGATCCATTAGACATTGACCGGAGGCATATCTCAACTGTATCAGTTGATAAGCCTGACATGCGCATGCTTACATACGGCGATGGTATAGAAGCTTTTCCCGTGTATGTGGGTAATGATGATATTGCATTCATCAGCTCAACAGCAGTGAGACCTGCACTCCCGGCAATTTTATTGAAAGGACAAAAGAACTTTTCTCTGATCGGCACCGACCTGCTTCCTCCTGTCTATTCAGATATGAACATGGTTACGCCAAAGCAAGTCATCTTTAAAGCTCCGGACGGTACGCCCATTCATGCACAGTTGTTTGAAAAACCCGGTGGAAACGCGAAGAAACCTGCCATTGTTTGTATTCACGGCGGACCGATGCGGCAGATGCTATTAGGCTGGAATTACAGCGACTATTACGCTGCCCATTATGCCACTAATCAAAAACTTGCTGATATGGGGTTTGTTGTGCTTTCAGTAAATTATCGGTTAGGAATCGGATATGGCAATGACTTTCACCATCCCGCAAACGGAGGCCGGTCGGGGCTTTCCGAGTACCAGGACATATTGACTGCAGGCCAATGGCTTGCAAAACAACCCCAGGTAGATCCGAAAAGAATCGGTGTATATGGCGGATCTTATGGTGGATACCTGACAGCATTTGCATTAGGAAAAAATTCTAATGTATTTGCAGCAGGTGTGGATATTTCCGGTGTGCATGAGGTATTACCAAAGGAAAGTTATACTCTAAAATTTGAACATGCGCCAGACGCCGCACGTGCGGATACTGTTGCCTGGCAGTCTTCTCCTATTGCCTTTGTCAATACGTGGAGATCACCGGTGTTGCTGATACACGCGGATGATGACAGGAATGTGGACTTTAATCAGAGCATTGATTTATTAAACAGGCTGGAAAAGAAAGGTATTTATACTGAAACACTGGTGATACCGGATGATACGCATCACTGGTTGCGGTTTCAAAATTTAGTAAGCGTGTATGAGGCCACTATCGATTTTCTGAAAAGAAAAGTGATGGAAAAGAAATGATAAAGATACTGGCAGTAGGTACAAATGAAAAAATAAAGGAATGGATTCCGGCTCCTTCCTGCAGCGTTCCGTGCCGGAGACTCTGCGAGGAAGAAAACAAAACAAAAGAAAGAGTGTAAATTTGAGCAAACAAAAAAATGATGAAAGTATTAGTAGATATTCGCGACAAAGCTAAAGTCCCTTTTGTAATGGAGTTTTTGGACAGTCAGCCCTACATTAAGGCACACCCTATTTCTGATGATGGGGCAAAACTGATGAAAGATTTAAAAGAAGCGATGACGGAAGTAAAGTTGCACAGGCAGGGTAAGATAAAATTAAAAACAGCAGAACAATTACTGAATGAATTATAAGATTATTCCTACACATAAGTTTGAGAAAGAAATTAAACGGTTAATTAAAAAGTTTCCCTCGCTTAAAAAAGAATATGCCACTCTGATAACTGAACTAAAAACCAACCCCACTACCGGCACCCCGTTGGGTGATAATTGCTATAAAATACGACTTGCCATTGCCTCCAAAAATAAAGGCAAAAGCGGAGGAGGGAGAGTGATTACTTATGTGGTGGTAGATGATACTGCCGTTTTTCTGCTTACCATTTATGACAAGTCCGAACGCAATAATATCTCCGATAAAGAATTGAAAATATTAATCAAAAGTTTACAGTAAAATGTTGCCGGCAACACAACAGTATTGCACTGCATACATCTAATAAAAAGCTACAACCCCCAAAAAGGGCTATTTGTCTTCCCTGGATATAATTGTACCAAACCGAATTATTTTGAAGTGTAGAATCTTCACTTTTTCCAACTGTAGGTTGAAGAATCCACATTCCACCTTTCCTTTCCCGCAGCGTTCCCGTGCGGAAGACACTGCGAAGAAGAAATTATCCACTCCCTGCACCTGCTGCCCCAGTATTGTTCTGGTCAATGGCCCATGGCGGTAATATTCGTAGGACGGATCGCGCTCCCAGAATATTTTGTCTTTGCTGTTCTTCAATTCCATCAGTCGGTTTTCGGCATCGTATTCATAGTAATGCCTGCGCACCGTGGCAGGATAAAACTCATCTGGGGCTCTGGGCTGGTACGCCTCTTGGTATAAACTATCAATAGCGCTGTCGTAATCATAGACAGCCTTTGTATCGTAATGATTCTCCATGATCCTTCTTTCAGAATAGTAGAAAGAATGGTGTTATTAATAAAATCACATAAAAAAACCCTTGGAAGTAATTCAAATTTCTTGGAAAAAGGAAATTTAGAATAAGGGCATATACATTGTAAATGAACAGGTAACCTAAATTTTCAAGAATGTATATAGCTACAACATCACTAAACCTATCAATAAAAACTACTTTTAATAGCCATAATATTAGTAGAATATTAATAAGTACAATGCAAATAATCTTAAATTTATTCATTTTTGTCTCCAGGTTTCTATAATAAAGGCAAGGTAAAAGAATAGGATTGGATAGTGTTCCCATATCGATTTCCTTTCCCGCAGCGCCTCCGGCACAGGACTGCGATTACTACCTCTCATCTCTTATCAGTTTTATTTCTCTCAACTCCACTACACAAGTAACAGGAGTTCCAAATGTGTATGATATAGTTTTTCTGACAGGCATGGAATAAAGATAATCTATTGTTGAAAAGCGCAGTGTCCTGTGCCGGAGACCTGCGAGGAAGAAAGGAAAGCTGGTTAAAAAAACACAGTAATAAGTTCCTGCTTCCTCCACTGAGTTATTCATTATTTTTGCCGCGATGATAGCCATAGGAAACAATTTAGTCAGTGATGAAATAGTGGAAGAGCAATTCGTTTGCGATCTTGAAAAGTGCAAAGGCGGTTGCTGTGTTGATGGCGATGCCGGTGCGCCTCTCGAGACAAAAGAGAAACGTTACCTGGATAAAATTTACGATGTGGTGTCCCCTTACCTCACAGATGAAGGAAAGAATGAAATAGAAAAGAAAGGCCACTACGTTTTTGATGATGAATTTGGATGGGTGACACCGACAGTTAAAAATGGAATGTGCGCTTATGGTATCGTTGAAAAAAATGGAATTGTGAAGTGTGGTATCGAGCGGGCGTTCAATGATGGAAAATTCAAAGTGAACGGCAATTGGAAAAAGCCCATTAGTTGCCACCTGTTTCCTATCAGGGTAAAGAAGACCGGGGATACGCACCTGCTCAATTACGAACCGAGGCCGGGCCTCTGTGACCCGGCGTGTAAACTGGGAAAGAAACTGAAAGTACCCGTTTATAAATTTTTGCAAACACCTCTCATCCAGAAATTTGGTCAAGAATTTTACGAAGCACTTGAAGCAAGTGCCAATCATATAGCGCCATCAGAAAAATAATTAAACCAATCCATGAAGTATCTGTTCCTGCTTTTTAGTGTATCCATTCTGTTTATATCCTGCTCACCCAATGTAGCCAAAATAGATAATAGCCTTCAGAAATATTTTGATTCAGCCAATGTTACAGGGTCGTTTGCCTTTCTTAACAACCAGATGGGGGATATCACGGTATATAATATGCCTCTTGATACACTGCGTATGTCGCCGGGTAATAGTTTTAAAATTGCTGAAACACTTATCGGTGTTGAGTCTTCCAGGTTGATAGACGAAAAAACCATCATCAGGAATTCAGGAAACACTTTACTGGACAGTGTAACACTCAAAGAAGCATTTGACAATAACAATACATCATATTTCAGCGCACTTGCGCAAAAAATCGGCAAGGATACCATGGCTACCTGGATGGATTCGCTGAAGTACGGTAATATGAAAATTGAACCCCTCGATTCCTTCTGGATCAACGGCGCATTAAAAGTTTCTCCTGATGAACAGATGGGAATGCTTTATAAAATTTATTTTGATAAACTTCCGTTTCAAAAATATGCACAGCAGGTGGTGCGCGACCTTATGCTGAAAGAAGACAACACACTTTTTAAATTAAGCTATGCTACTTCCCCCGCATTGTCCAACAAAAATGAACCCATGGCATGGCTTGGAGGGTGGATAGAAGAAAACCTGCATGTTTATTTCTTTGTTTGTGTGGTTCAATCTAAAGATGTAAACAAAGACCTCGAAGCAACGGCGCTGCAAATCACAAAAAACATTCTGGCTGCAAAAGGATTTTTTAAAGGCAAAAAATAATCATCCTTTTATTTTCAATTGTAGGCTATCATAGGCAAGGTGTATTCCGCAAGGTAATTCCTTCGAGATTTCACTGTGTCTCCCTAATTGATGACTGATGTGAGTAAAGTAAGCCTCCGGTATTTCTAATTCTTTTACCAGCCTGATGGCCTGCTCCAATGTGAAATGAGACAGGTGTGGCTCTTTTCTCAGCGCGTTGACAACCATGGTTTGAGAACCTTTTATCTTTTCTTTTTCAGACGGATCAATCCTGTTGGCATCTGTTATGTATGTAAAGTCTCCAAATCGAAAACCATACACCGGCATGTGAAGATGATATACCAGTATCGGCTCTATCATTATATCTCCGATTGTAAAAGGTGCTCCGGTTATCGTGTGCAAATTGATATCCGGTACTCCCGGATATTTATCCTTTTCGAAAATGTAAGAGAACTCTTTCTTCAATGCTCCTTGTGTGTATTCACTTGCATACACTTCCATCGGTCTGTCCTGAAAAAAGCTGAAGGCTTTCACATCGTCTAATCCTGCAACATGATCTTTATGAGAATGAGTAAATATGACGGCATCCAATTTATCTACCTCATTGATCAGCATCTGACTTCTGAAGTCAGGTGTGGTATCTACAACGATGGTAGTAGTAGCAGACGAAACAAGAATACTGCTTCGGAATCTTTTATCATGCGGATCATTCGAAGTACATACTTTGCAATGACAAGCGATCATAGGAACGCCGGTGCTGGTACCGGTTCCTAAAAATGTAATGGTAAGATCAGGATAGTGCACTATCCAAAGCTAATGGATTTCGCAAAGGTTGCCAACCATAAGCAAACAGTTTTCAGTAATAAAAGGCTCCCGTTCAAAGGTTGGCAACCTTATGAAGCGGATTGTTTGGACATCGACATCAATTCTTCATAGAGTTTTTGATTGTCATGTGTGAGCGAGTCGATATTGATCTCCAGCACAGGTATCAGTTCCTGAAGTGTATTGATCCTTCCTTCTACATTCAGAAACTTATTAAGCACCACCACTTTCTTGTGTTCAAGAATGCAATAACCACTCTGAAAACTTCCACGTTCATATCTAAGAATATAACCGGAATCTTCAACAAGCTTTTCCAATTTTTGCAGTGTGGCAGGGCTGATTTTCATTATTAGATAATTTTCTGAAGTAGCTCCAAAATTAAGGGTTTAGAGGGAATTAAATTTAGTTATCATTGGTTGCTGAGCCTGCCGAAGCATGGTTGCTGAGCCTGCCGAAGCATGGTTGCTGAGCCTGCCGAAGCATGGTTGCTG
>CAZGNJ010000018.1:0-74123 GCA_964526985.1 uncultured Ginsengibacter sp.
TTAAAATTGCAAAAGCAATGGGAGCACATGTAACCGTTTTTACAACATCACAATCTAAGGCGGACGATGCTAAGCGCCTGGGCGCTGATGCGGTGGTATTATCAAAAGATGCAGCGCAAATGAAAAATTGTCCGAAGCAGGATATGATTTTGGATACCGTTTCGGCCAAACACAACATCAACACCTACATCAATCTACTAAAAGTGGATGGCTCTTTGGTAATGGTTGGATTACCTGCTGAACCGCTTGAAATAGGCGCGGGAAATGTGGTGCGCGGCCGTAAAAGTTTTTCCGGTTCCAACATTGGCGGTATTCGTGAAACACAAGAGGTATTAGATTTTTGCGCCGAACACCATATTATAGCCGATATTGAACTCATCAATGTGAACCAAATCAACGATGCATTTGAGCGACTGGAAAAAGGCGATGTGAAATATCGTTTTGTTGTGGATATGGCGAGTTTGAAGAATTAGTGATGTCATGTTATTTTTTGATGAAGTGTTGAGCGGAAGATGATAGATATTCGTCCGATTTGGCGGTTTGTGTGTGAGGCTTTCATCACTTTGCAAGTTCGCCCATTGTGTGTCGGCTTTGTGTGCCTTGCCATGTGCTAAAAATAGCGTGGAGCCTGGCGGCAAAGTCATGGAGGTTTGTATTTGTGCAGGATGCTTCTTTAGGATGACATACAACAAGTAAGTTCTGAACTCTTCATGTCTTCATTTTATTTCAATAAGAATTTTGTTTAAACTTTGAGTTTACACAGACAACAATAATTTCTGTTACCTTTCCATTAAACACTAACCATTTTTCCAAATTCACAAAACCAGCCTATTTTCGCCGCATGACCATCGTTTTAGATGACATTACCGGATCTGAAAAATTATATCCTTTCGGGCAAGTGAAGAGTATCGCTCACATCCGGATCGGCATGCTCACCATTCTCGAAAAATGGCAACACTACTTTGAGAAAGTCTTATTGCTTTCAGAACATGAAAAACCTGAGGGAGATAGTTTTACTTTTTCGGCGATTGATGTGCCATCGCTCGAGTTGTTGAAATCATTGGCAGCAGGCCATCACCATGCTAACGGGCATTTCGTTTCACTGAACCACGCATCCGATATTTTCAAGAACAATGTCTGGGCACTACGCCAGGATTTCGAAATGCTGACGAACGATAAAACCACCAGTCCTCTGCCTGCCAACGTCTTTGCAAAAGCCCAGGACAATATTTTTATCGAGCCGGGCGCTCATATCAACACCTGCTTTATCAATGCAGAAGCAGGCCCGGTATATATTTCCGAAAAGGCAGAAATCATGGAAGGTGCCATGCTCAGAGGTCCCGTATTTATTGGCAAAACTGCTGTAGTAAAAATGGGAGCGAAAATTTATGGTGGCACTACGATAGGGCCGTATTGCATGGCCGGAGGTGAAATCAAAAATTCTGTGCTGATGGGATATTCCAACAAGGCACATGATGGATACTTGGGCGATTCCGTGTTAGGAGAATGGTGCAACCTGGGAGCAGGTACCAGCAACAGCAATCTGAAAAATAATGCATCGCACGTAATGCTCGTTTCGCACAAAGGTGAAGAGCCGGTGGATGCGGGTACTAAATGCGGATTGTTGATGGGTGATTATAGTCGCAGTGCTATCAACACATCATTCAATACCGGAACGATCGTTGGCGTAAGTTGTAATATTTTTGGAAACAGACCCGGAAAATTTATCCCTGATTTTACGTGGGGAGAAGAAAGATATGACCTGGAAAAAGCACTGCGTGATATCAACAACTGGAAAAAACTAAAGGGGTTTGAAATAACAGAAGACGAAAGAATTTCTTTACTATCAATTTATAATAATCAACATGAGAAAACAAATAGCAGCAGCTAACTGGAAAATGAATTGTACACTTCAGGAAGCGAAAGATTTGCTGAAGGCACTTGGGGAAAAAACTTTTGATTTGAACGATCAGCAGGAAGTAATCATCGCCGTTCCTTTTCCATATCTATTACTGGCTAAGGAAATGATTGGAATCAAATCACACTTTTTTGTGAGTGCTCAAAATTGTTACACCAAAGAATCGGGAGCCTACACAGGCGAGGTGAGTGCAGCCATGCTGCAGTCGTCAGGTATCAAGCATGTCATCATCGGGCACAGCGAGCGCAGAGAATATTTTAGCGAGTCGAATGCCATGCTTGCGGAAAAAGTAAATGCGGCTTTATCGAAGGGGTTGACGCCAATTTTTTGTTGTGGAGAAGCGCTTGAAATAAGAGAAGCCAACAACCAGGACAATTTTGTGAGTGAACAAATCGAACAAAGTATTTTTCATTTGAGCAAGAATGAAATAGAGCGTGTTGTCATCGCTTACGAACCAATATGGGCTATCGGTACCGGCAAAACAGCTACTGCAGACCAGGCGCAGCAAATGCACGCGCATATCAGGAAGGTATTGGCAGAAAAATATGGAAGTGATACAGCCGATAAAATTTCAATCCTCTACGGAGGAAGTGTGAAAGGAGACAATGCCTCGGAGATATTTTCCAAACCGGATGTGGATGGCGGACTCGTAGGCGGCGCTTCTCTGAAAGCAGATGAATTTGCAAAGATTATCAATGGTCTGAAAAAGGCCTGATTAGATACCTTGCATTAATAATCTTGTTTACATACTTTTGGACACATAATTTTCTTCTTACTTTGTTGAACTTATAAATCCAATAGCTTACCTTTATTTGCTTTTTTGTACCAATGAAAAAATCTGCAACCGCGATATTACTGCTCATTATTACATCTTTGTCTGTACAGGCACAAGACCCTCATTTCTCCCAATTCTTTGCTTCGCCGCTCACGCTCAACCCTGCCTTAACGGGCAAGTTTGACGGCACCGTTCGGGTAGCAGGTAATTATCGAAACCAATGGCCGGCATTGAATAACGTCTATACAACTTATACCGCAAGTGTTGATTTCAGGATTATGAAAAACAGAATTCCGGAAACGGATACCTGGGGTGTAGGAATATTGGCTTTGAAAGACCAGGCAGGCGGAAACATCCTTACCAATAATTACATCGCCCTCTCTACTTCATATCATAAATCATTGGATGAAGATGGGTTTCAGCAAATAGGAGTTGGCTTCCAGGGTACTTATGGACAAAAACGGTTGGATCAGTCCAAACTTTATTTTGAAGATATGCTCACGCCCTTCGGCTTTACCGGAGTGACCCAGGAAGTTTTTTACTCTGAAAATCTCAATGTCAATTACCTGGACGTGAATGCGGGTATTTTGTATTCAGGATCGACCAACGGAGATAACAATTTTTATGTAGGTGCATCCATGTACCACATCAACCGACCAAAAGAAAGTTTTATGGGTGCAGACTGGAGCATCGGCACCCGGACTACGGTTCATGCAGGTGGATATTTCCCGATTGCTGATAATGTGGATCTGCATACCAGTGGTATATTCCAAATACAAAACAAGGCAACTGAAACTGTCATTGGAGCTGCTGCTGCTGCTGCATTTGATCCACAGAGCGCGGAACCTGCCAATGTTTATGTAGGCGCCTGGTACCGGTTGAAAGATGCCATCATCCCTTATGTAGGTATAGAATTTGCAGGATTCAGGATTGGTGCTTCTTATGACATCAATACATCGAGCCTTCGCACTGCATCCCAAAGCAGGGGAGGTATGGAGTTGTCACTCATCTATGTCAAGCGTCCGTCAGAAGGTGGTCGCGGCATTCCTTGTCCTAAGTTTTAATTGGTATGGTCAAAATTTAGGCCGGTCGCATCAGCCTGCAATTCTGAGACGCATTACGTTTGCTTTTGTCGATAGTTTAATCTTATTTAGCAACATCAATCTTCCTAATGGATTGATGCCCCATTAACTGCTATACTATGTTATATGATACTACAACCTTACTGATTGGAATAAGTACGATTATTATTATTCTTACTGTGTATGTATTATTCCTGCTCACACTTCAAAACACTTTAAAAGCTATTAATCCTGAGAACAGGCTGATGGATCCGGGTGCTGTGTGGAGGATACTCATTCCGTTTTACAATTTCTATTTCATCTTTGTTCTTGTTCAAAGGCTCGCTTCTTCTATTGCGGCACAATTAGAGGCATGCGGTGAACCATTGCCTGACTCAAGGCCCACTGTTAATATAGGGCTGTTATGGGCTATTCTCACTCTTATCAATTTCTTCCTGAATACTTTAAAATTTTCTGACCTTTCTCCTCTTCTATCGGTTGGATCAATAGCCGCTTTAATTATCTACTGGATTTCTGTGGCAGGTTACAAGAAAAAGATACAACAGCATCCGGTCATTCTTCTGGATGCAGAAAGAGAGCAAATGCGGGAAGGTGTTTGATTATTATTTCATTTGAATAAACACTCCGTCATCATTTACAACAATAGGATATGTTTTCAAAAAGTATCCTTCATTAAAAGCATCCCTCCCTGTTTGTAAATTGAATTTATAATGATGAACAGGGCAAACAATATTTTGATGTTGATCAACATAGCCTTCGCTCAATGAACCACCGGCATGAGGACATTGGTCGGTACAAGCTCTCAACCCGTTTTCGGTTTTGACAATGCAAATCTTACGGCTATCAATACTTACAGTAGCAATATTTTTTTCATTAAACATAATAGAGGCAACAGCATCCGCAACCTTTACAATATTTACTTCACGCTCCATCAGTAGAAAAATTCAACTTTGTAAGGATACTTATCCCGGTACAATGTGCGTACCTCATTGAGCATTTTTTGCCGGAGATTGTCGATATTCATCTTTTCAATTGCTGATATAAATACTGCTTTGCCTTTGGTCTGCTCATTCCATTTTTGCTGAAGTTCTTCGAGCAATTGTTGTTTCACTTCGGGAGCCAGCCACTGATCGAATGTGATCTCTTCATACACATCCATCTTATTGAAGACCGTGATAACAGGCTTGTCCAGGCTCTTCAGGTCTTGCAGCGTTTTCTCTACTACGGCCAACTGTTCTTCGTAATTAGGATGCGAAATATCTACCACATGAAGCAACAAATCTGCTTCACGCACTTCATCGAGTGTGCTCTTAAAACTTTCTACCAAATGGTGTGGAAGTTTTCGAATAAATCCTACGGTATCGCTTAGCAAAAATGGTGTATGCCCTAATACTACTTTGCGTGTAGTGGTATCCAGTGTTGCAAATAATTTATTTTCCGCAAAGACGTCACTCTTGCTGATTAGATTCATGATGGTACTCTTGCCGACATTGGTATATCCTACCAGCGCCACCCTGATGAACTCACCGCGCTCTTTTCTTTGTGTAAGGCTTTGCTTATCGATCTCTGCAAGCCTTTTGCGCAGCAAAGAAATTTTATCTTTTACGATACGCCTGTCCGTTTCTATTTCAGTTTCACCCGGGCCCCTGCTGCCGATACCACCACCTTGACGTTCTAAGTGTTTCCACATTCCTTTCAGCCGTGGCAGCAGGTATTGGTACTGGGCCAACTCTACCTGTACTTTGGCTTGAGATGTTTTGGCGCGGGATGCAAAGATGTCCAAAATCAAATCAGTACGATCAATGGTAGTAACCTTCAATTCCTTTTCAATATTCTGAATCTGGGAGCCAGTAAGTTCATCATCAAAGATGACCAGCTGCACATTCTTTAATTCACAATATGTTTTTATTTCCTGCAACTTCCCCTTGCCGACAAATGTACGGCTGTCGGGATGATCCAATTTTTGCGTAAAAGTTTTAACTGCTTTTGCACCTGCTGTTTCTGCAAGGAAGGCAAGCTCTGCGAGGTACTCATTGGTTACCTGTTCCGGCTGGTACTGGTGTACGATGCCAACGAGCACTGCATTCACGTTTTCCTGTAGGGTCTTTTTCTCTATCAAAATCCTTGTATTCTTAGGCTGCAAAAATAAGGATTCATGAACTCAGATACCAAGTGCCACTTTCAACTTAGCATATCCCGTCTTGCTGGTAGGAAGTTCCTGTCCTGTACTTAAAACCAGGGAGTGGGATTCCTTATCAGTCGGATAAATTCTTGTGATTAGTTGAGTGTTGACGATATAGGAACGGTGAATACGAACAAATTGAAACGAAGACAGTGACTTTTCATAAAAAGCCATTGTCTTATTTTTCAAATAGGTACCATCTGCACTTATAATCTTTACATAATCATCTGCGGCTTCCAGGTAATAAATTTTTGATACCGGAATGATTTTGATTTTAGCGCCGTCTTTTACCACTATCCTGTTTTGTTGAGAAGGATTCAGGCCAGCTTCTTCCAGTACATTTTGAACCGGGGCTGTTTCCGGCTTCTGCATAAATTTTTCAATCGCCTTGGTGAAACGCTCTTTGCTGAATGGCTTTAGTAAGTAGTCCACCGCGTTTTGATCAAAAGCCCTGATTGCAAATTCATCATAGGCTGTTGTAAAAATAATCGGTGGAGTTTCATCAATTAATTCCAACATCTCAAATCCATTGATCTTAGGCATTTGTATGTCGAGAAAGACGAGACCGGGTTGATGCTGCTGAATTGCCTTCAATCCTTCGAAGCCGTTATTACATTCTTCGGCGACAGTGATATCGGGAAATCCCTTCAAGTAATCTTTGATAATATCCCTTGCCAAAGGTTCGTCATCTATGATAAGACATTTGATCATAGCTGTGGAATTATTAATCGTGTGGTAAATGTATTTCCTTCTGCCTGTGTATGCACCAGGTCATTTCGAGAATATAAAAGATAGAGCCTTCTTCTGATCGAAGATAGTCCAAAGCCTGTACCTCTTGACGGACGGCCTGTTTCAGGATCGAAAGGATTTCTAACGGTTATCAACAAGTGATGATCGTTGCTTTCTGCACGAATGGTTATTACTACATCGTCAATGGTGTCATACAATCCAAACTTAATTGCGTTCTCGACCACCGGTTGTAATATCAATGGAGGCAGACGTGTGGCACCTACCGATTCATCAGAAAAAATTTCTGTTTGCAGCCGGTGTCCAAATCTCACCTTCTCTATGTCAAGATACAATTCCAGGTATTCCAGTTCATCATTGAGACTAATGAGTTTTTCTTCATCTTTTTTGAGCATCCCTCTTAAAAAAGCGCTGAGTTGTTGTATCATGTGGCGCGCTTTCTCCGGATCACTCGATGTCAGCGAACTGATTGAATTCAGACTGTTGAACAAGAAGTGGGGCTGCAGTTGCTGACGAAGTTTGTAGAGTTCCGCGTCTCTTCTTAATTTCTCCGATTCTGATTGCCGGGATTGCAGTTCCTTTTGCTCCTGCTGACTGTACAGCAGCAAACTGAACATAGTAATACTGCTTGTCAACAGAAAACCACTCCCAAACCTGATCGCATAAGAGTCCTTAAAAAATTGAATATAGAGATCATCTTTCGGCAAAATGAAAACGAGGCTCAATTGCAGCATAATGAGCCATATCAGGCAAACAGCAAGGCTTGAAACGATGATGTACCAATACTTTTCGCTTCGTGGTAAATAGAAGCGCATGTTATTACTCAGAAGAAAACACAGAAAACCAAGGATAACGTTACTTGCCACCGCATCAGTGATGGCATAATAGTTTGCAACATTGAGTTGGTTCAGGATTACGTATTGCAGGATAGTAACCAGTACCCACCATATCTCAAAGTAGAATAAAAACCTTTTGTCTGAAAATACGGAATAGGCCAAAATCTGAGTTTAGTTCATAAAGATATTTTTTTCAAGACATCTTTCATACAGGGATCCTGCTCTGCGGTAAATCCCGTGTGTATAATGATCAGCATCATCCTGGTCTCTGACACTGGAATACAACTCGACACCATCTGACAGACTATTGAGCAGGTGCAGTTCTGAGATGTCAATAAATTTCCAGAGTACAGGCTTCTTTGCATTGTTTAAGAAGCTATCCTCTTCGCGTTCGCCAAGAAGCCGGGCTTTTTGAAAAGCGTGCAGGTCATCTTCTGCTTCTATCAGCCTGAGTTGTTCATCAAACTGAGGTGTATGATCACCTTCACCACAGATGATCCGGTAAACTAATTTTGCGAGATACCATTTCATGATACAGGGTTTAGATTTTTTTGAATGAGGGTTTTAATAACTGGAGATTTCGATACCTCCAAAAAGGCTCGTACCTTTTACTAATATTACTTTGCCAGGTTCAGGAGTGAGCGAACTGGGATTTCTTTTGTCATCTACACCACCGAATATAGCCGTTACTTCATTCTTGACATCCCAGTTGGAAGGCACTACGAGTTTGGTTCCTCCAAAAACATTATTCAACTCGAGGATGATCGGATGTTGAATGTCGGCCTGTTGAAGATTTAGCTCTGCACCTCCCATAAAAGTTACCACACTTCCGCCTTTAAAATTTTTTGATACAATAAATTTCTTTACACCACCAAAAACAGAATTGACATTAATATACTCTTCATCCGCGCCGGAACCTGAATTGGCACCAGGTTCGTTCGTGAATTTTTCTCCCAATGAATCATTTGGAAGCCTCCTTCTATTGCAACCTCCCCAACCGGAGGGATGCCTGTGCGATGGCCTGAAGATAAATATTAATCCAATCCCTATCAGAATGATTGGGCCGATATATCTGCGGGCATCGAATCCTGGAAAATTCATATCGGCTAAGAAGATGCTGCCGATCAGCAGTAATATCCATGCACCCGGATTCTGAAATCTATCCTTGATACCAATAGCAAGGCCTACAAGGATAAGTATCATCGGCCATGTAAAAAGACCTGCCGGTAATGGTGCACCCATTTTGTATGCAAGCAAAGCCAGTCCTGCCAAAAACAAGACAACACCCATGAAAAGCTTACCGCTTCTATTATGACGTGGAGTTAACTCCGTTTGATTTGAATTTTCCATTTTTTCATATTTAAAGCACAAATCTATTTCAGCCTGTAACTGTTTGCAATGCTTGTTAGGTATAGCACCAATGTTTTTCGGTAAATGCAGGTTTTGCGGCGGTAAATGAATTTTAACCCAAATTTTGCAGTCGCAAAATTTCTGCGAAGCAGTGACGAAAACTTGGCTGAAAGCCAAGTTTTGTCAGGGTTAACCCCGACAAACTTCGTTTCGTCGGCCCATGGGGCATATTTTGCAGATGCCTGCAAAATATGGGTTTTAAGAAATTACTACCTATTCAATCACTCATTCTTTTATATTTTTGTTTGATGCCAAAGACGAATTTAAAGACAGGGATAATCATTATTCTCTTATTATCATTTTTGACGGGAAGCGTGTATGCACAGGAGCAAACCAAGTCTGACAGCGTATTCATGAAGCATGTGGACACAGTTTACCTGCAGGCGCCGGATACACTACTCAGGATAAAAAACTTCAGCCCGTATTTTACGCTTCATGTCGACAGCACATTGGATTACACTTTTGAGATCAATAAAAATCCGAGCGATTATTACTGGTACCTGAAGAATAGTCCCGTAGGCCTGAAAATAAATAAAGACAAAGGAGTGTTGCACTTCAAGGCAGACAAGTCCTTCTTTTTGTCAGGTAAGTTAAAATATGATAAAGAGTACAAAGTATTGGTAGGTGTTCAAAATCTCAATGATGCTGACGACAAAGTGGACACTACCTTCACTATCCTGTTTTACAACACAGAGATCATTCCATCACGTATAAAACCTACAGTAGGTAATGAACTAACGATTGAGGAAGGGGATACATTGAATTTTACACTTCAATGTGAAGAAGGCACATTCCCTATTGAATCGATCACCTATTCCACCAACTATCCTGTAAAATCATTGACTCCTATTGCTCATTGCGGTGATAATTTCATGTGGGTGGCTCCATTCGATTTCATCAAAGAAGATGAAGGAGTGAAATCCAAGAAACTGATCATTAAAGTAATTGGTGTAGATAAATTTTTCAACCATGATACGGCTACAGTCAGTGTGAACGTGAAAGAAACAATCAATTACCCTCAAAGGCTTCTCGAATATCAGAAGGTAGTATCGAATATTGAAACCTATATCTACCAGTTGAAAATAACATTCAGAGATCTGGATCAGAAAATCAAAAAGACAAAAAATACGAGAACCACTTTTGATCTTGCCTCAGCCTCCACAGCGTTGGGAGGTACCGTCTTTTCTTCGCTACCTGGTGATGATGGAAAAACAACTGGGAAAATATTGCCAAGTGTAGGTGTGGCCCTGGTTCCTGTAAAGGAAGCAGCAGCACCCAATAAGAGTTACGAACAGAATTCTGCATCGCTTGTCAGGAGCGATATCAAGCGGCTCCAATACCTTCTCAGCGACAACATGCTTTTGGGAGATCGAGATATGGACATTATCAAAAAGACTAACAAACTGAAAGATGAATTGAAATCAGTGCAGTTGCAATTGATCGATGTACCTCTCATTGAAGAGCCAGCATCCAAGAAGGAAGTGGATGAATATTTCAACAATCCTAAGGTGAATAGAAAATACCGCCTGAAGCGCGGAAAGTAATCGGTTGTTAAGATTTTATTAAACGAAGTTGGCTTCTTAAACTCTATTTACCGTCCGATATCTATTATACAAACAAATTCCTTTCACCTTTCAATTAATTATCATGAAAAATCTTTTACCAATTACTTTAATCGTCTTCCTTTTTGCAGCGTGCAGGCAGGGAAATGAGGAGACTTCCAGAAATATTCAACTACTCACTGACAGTACCGTATATACGAACAACAATGTATATAGTGATACCATGACCGGGGTACAGGCCAACAACGATGTGCAGAAAGAAACGGCTTCAGAAGCGCCACCAAAAAAATCTGAAAAAGTAAGGACTGTGATCAAATACGTGCCCGTAAAAACCGAGCCTGCTACACAAAAAAATGAAACAGTTACTTCGCAAGTTCCACCGGTAACTACTCCTCCTGTAACAGACAACTCAGAAAAAACAGGAACTGAAACAGTAAACACCGGTAATAAAATACCTGACGCCGGTACACCCGGTGGAGAAGTGAAAAAAGAGAAAAAAGGATGGAGTAAAGCTGCCCAGGGTGCTGTAATTGGTGGTGCTGCGGGAGCCGTTGGTGGAGCCATTATCAGCAAGAAGAAAGGACTGGGGGCTGTAATTGGCGGTGTGGTTGGTGCAGCAGGTGGTTACATTATCGGGAAGAATAAAGACAAGAAGGACACAGCCAATAATAAATAATTGAACATTTTTTTCCGTACACTATGCATAAGAAGAGCCTCTGTTTTTACAGAGGTTTTTCTTTTAATGGGAGTTATATAAGTTGATTTTGATATAGCCTGAGAAATGTTGCGAATACTATGCGGACGCGATTAATCATATATTTTCAGACCCACCTTATTGATCTTTTACGGATATGCAAAATTTGAATTGATAATGGGCTGTCAATCCTTAACAAATTTCTAAGTATTAGCAACTCTATTCTTGAAAATGTGGCACTATTTTTTCCAAATAGCGGGCAATAAAACAAAGAGTTATTATATGAAAAAAATTGTAATGATCAGTTCAGGTGCATTACTGATGATGTCATTGGTATTATCGGCTTGCAAGGGTAATAATGAACCTACTCAAACCGGTATTCAGTTATTAACGGATTCCACTTCATTTACTAATAATGTGAATTCTGATACCGCAACAGCGAAAAACACTGAAGAAGAAAAGAGCGCAATTGTAGCTCCCCAGAAGAATTCATCTGCAACATCCACCAAGAAAGCTTCAACTGCCAAAAAGAACAATTCATCTGCCAGCAATAGCGGTTCTTCTGACAGCCAGGTTGGCAGCACTAACAATAACACAGGCAATACTACTTCCACTACTACCGGTGAAACCAACGAGAAGAAGGGATGGAGCAAAGCAGCGCAAGGTGCGGTAATTGGTGGTGCAGCCGGAGCAGTTGGCGGCGCTATTATTTCCAAGAAGAAAGGTGTAGGTGCAACAGTAGGTGCGGCAGTAGGCGCAGCGGGTGGTTACATCATTGGTCGTGAAAAAGATAAGAAAGACGGAAGAGTTAAGAAAAATAATTAATCCCGGAAAACACCTTGATATTACAGGCAGTCATCATTCAGATGACTGCTTTTTTTAAATCTGTACTTTAATGCCATACGCCAGGTCGCCTGCATCTCCGAGGCCGGGCACTATATATCCTTTGGCAGTCAGTTCATCATCTATATCACCACACCAGATGGTGGCTTTAGGTTCCTCACGTAATACATACTCAATTCCTACTGTGCATGCAAGCGCACATACGATATGGATTTCTGACGGCATTCCTTCCCTGCGAATAAATTGAAGCGTCTTTACTAAAGAGGCACCAGTTGCAAGCATCGGGTCAGAGACAATCACGACACGGCCTTCCATAGCAGGGCAACTGATATAATCGAGACTTATTTCAAAACTACCATCCCTGCTATGCTTTCTGAAGGCACTGATAAATGCGTTGTCAGCCTTGTCAAAAAAATTCAGTAATCCATGGTGCATGGCGAGTCCGGCCCTTAGGATCGTAGCTAATACAGGTTGTGCCGCCAACACTTTACATACAGATGTTCCCAATGGTGTGGACACCTCCTTTTCTACCCACGGCAGTTGTTTGCTGATCTCAAATGCAGTTACCGCAGCGATCTTTTCCAGGTTGGATCTGAATCGCATGCGATCCTGTTGAATTTCTACATCACGTAATTCGCTTACCCAATTACTTACCAGGGAATGTTCTTTGCTAAGATTGATTACCATGAATGGTGCATTAATTTGTACTGCAACAGTTTGCTTTAAATTTGAACAAAACTAAAAAACTTATGTCAATATGAACTACACAGCGATCGGAATCATGAGTGGCAGTTCAATGGATGGGCTGGATATTGCATGCGTGGAATTCTCTGAGCAAAAAGGGAAATGGTCATTCAATATAGTGGCTGCTGAGACGAAAACAATTTCAGCAGCTTGGATCAGGAGACTCATGGCCTCTACTACCTTATCTGCAAAAGATTACCTGTTGCTACATACCAACTTTGGGAGCTATTGCGGAGAAAAAGTTTTGACCTTTCTGAAAGAAAATAAAATTCAAAAAAAGATTGACTGCATAGGTTTTCACGGACACACCACCTTCCACCTGCCACAACAGAAGATGACACATCAATTGGGAGATGGTGCAGCACTGGCGGCAATCACAGGTATTCCTGTAGTATCCGATCTACGGGCATTGGACGTAGCTCTTGGAGGGCAAGGCGCTCCGATTGTTCCGATCGGAGAAAGCCTGTTGTTTTCTGATCACAATTATTTTCTGAATATCGGCGGTATTGCCAATATCTCCATTCATCAACAGAAACGTGTTATTGCCTTTGATGTATGTCCGGCTAACAGGGTGCTGAATATGCTGGCTGCACTGGCAAAGAAAAAATTTGACAAGAACGGCATGATGGCAGCCAAAGGTATAGTGAATGAAGCATTACTTAAAAAATTGAATACTCTCAATTATTACAGGAAGGCATACCCGAAAAGCCTGGCGAATGACTTCGGCACCGGGATCGTGTTTCCCTTAATAAGAAAGTTCGAAAAAAATATTGACAACGGGTTGGCAACTTATACTGAACATATTGCCTGGCAAGTGATGCATTCCATTCGAAAAAACAAAAATAAAAATGACGGACGCTTACTGGTTACAGGCGGTGGTGCACTGAATAAGTTTTTGATAGAGCGGTTGCAGTATCATTTCGGCAAGATCGGTGTAGATGTTATTGTACCTGGAAAAGATATTGTGAATTACAAGGAAGCATTGGTGATGGCGCTGATCGGAGTTTTGCGCCTGCGCAATGAAAAGAATGTGTTAGCTACTGTTACCGGCGCATCACGTGATAGCAGTGGCGGCGCCTTATGGAGTGGCTACTGATTATGCGTATTGATAATAATGCATTAATTTTCGTCCTTTAAAATACCCCAACATGAAAACCGGATCCCAGTTAATTTTGTTATCCTTCTTGATTTTTTTTGCTTCCTGCAGCAGCGAGTCATCGCAAAGCGAAAAAGACAAGGCAAGTTACCAGGAGACAAGAGACCTGTTGCTCAGGAAAGAAAGGAAAGATCCTTCCATGTTCCTCTCAGTAAAAGGTAACAGCCATAAAAATCTTGTAGGTCAAACTGTTATTAAAGGAAGAATAACCAGTAAATCGAGTATCGCCTCTTATAAAGATGTAGAAATAAAATTTGATTTTTTCAGCGGAACAAAAGCATTGCTTGAATCAGACAAGGAGACCATCTTTGTAGAAGTAAATCCCGGGCAGTCAGTGAATTTCAAATCAAAATATTTTGCTCCGAAAGGTACTGATAGTGTGGCCCTGGTTGTATTGGGAGCAAAGCCGATTGAATAAAAAAAGCCGTCTCATTGATGTTGAGACGGCTGCCAGATTGCTCATAGAAACATTTTCACTGTCCTATTTCAACAACCACATTTTGTTGTTGATCTCATCTACACCTCCGTATTGCCGGTTCAAAGCCTGTATCAAATTATCTTTATTATAGTTCAACTCTGATCCCGGATAAAGCCAGCGTACCGGAATGGCATTCTTATCATTTACATTCAAAGAAGTAGCCGGATTGACCGGGAACACCGGGTATCCTGTCCTGCGCTGTTCAAAGAAGGCAGAGATCGGATCTTGCATGAACTGTATCAGGTAACGCTGCAACCACACTTGTTTCAACTGATCCTCCGTGGTGGATTTGAAGGCAGCCTCTCCTGTGAAATAATTATCAATGTAGGTCTGATTGATTGGCATACCATGAGCATAAGATGCGTCTGCAGATTTATAGGTTGACAAAGCTGCTGCCACACCTGATTTATAATAGCTTTCAGCATCACCTGTGGAAATCCACCCCAGAATTTTTGCTTCCGCAAGTATCAATTGCTGCTCTGCATAAGAAACCATGATGCGAGGATCGCCTGCTTGTACTTTCAGGTAGCGGGAGTTCAACAATGAATACTTATCTGCCAGTAAATTGTTAGTAATGGTATTATAATCATCCCCCACATTTGCTCCGGCATAAGCTGCTGTGTCAGTTTCGGCGAGGCCTCCTGATATTTTTGATTTAGCCGGATCAGCAAAATAGAACAACCTTCTGTCATTTAAATCTTTCAAATTGCTGAGCACTAAATGACTGATAATCGTTCTGCTTGTAAACAGGTCGTTGGTTCCTGACATGGGATGGGGATTAACAGATGTATATGCAAGCCCGAGATACCCTGTAGCCGGTTGCAATATTTCACCACCATTCACAATATCTGCAAATCTCCCTTTCACATTGAGTGTAGCATCTCCTGCCTTAGCACTCAATGACATCAGTACTTTCAGTGCAAAAGAATTAGAAGCGCGCCGCCACTTATCCGGATCACCATTGTAAGGTGTAGGATCGCCGTCAAATTTTACACCCTTTGCAAATAAAGCATCAGCCTCTTTCAGTTCATCCAATATTCCTTTGAGCACATCAGCCTGCGTGTCATAAACCGGCTTTGTGCCACCGGAAGATCCCAACCCGCTCGCACTGTAAGGGATATCTCCTAATTCCATAGTGAGATAATAAAACATGAATGCGCGGGAAAATTTCGCCAGGCCCTGGTAAGAACTTTCCATGGTACTACCCTTCGCATAATCCAACATGCTGCTTACGTTAGGAAGCATGGTCATAGGGTAAAAATCCGTAGAGCCGAGGTAGTTGTATTGAGAGGAAAGAATGGTTTCATTACCATAGGCAATGTATTTTGATAGCCCGTTATCCGACAGGTATGCTTTAGCGTCCCTTCCCTGGTATTTCAGGTTTTGCAAAATGATCTTGGTAGCCAGCAAAGATGCATTTACTTTTTCTGTGGCATTCGGGTTCGTATTAATATCATCAAATTTATTACAGGATGTCAGCAACAATGCACCAAGCGCCATTGCTACTCCTGTTTTCAAAAATATCTTCTTCATAATTTTTTTGTTTAAGCAGGGTTTCACCCTATTAAAAATTAAGCCGGATGTCGATGCCGATGTATCTCATGGATGGATCAGAGAAGTTTTCAGATCCCCCGTCTATATCGGAGTATTTGAAATCCTTGGCCCAATAAATGAGATTCTGCCCAATGAGCGAAACATCAATCCCCTTAGAGTTGATCTTCTTCGACAAACGTTCAGGTATCCTGTAAGTAAATGCAACTTCCCGCAGTTTCAGGAAAGTGGTACTATACAAGTCTGCTGGTGAAGGATTGCCTCCCCATGCTGTTCCTTTGTGCAGCGCATTGACATAAGACTGATAAGTTGTATAAACATCATTAGGTGCAAACTGCCTCGTATCACTTACTACATGATAGTTTGCATCATAAGTGATAGATCCCGAAACCACTTTCACCCCATCTCCGAGAAAATTCTTCGATCCTGCAATGGTCGCATCTTTATACCTCGCATCAGTCATGGAATTTGGATGATTGCCTGATCTCCACATATACATTTCTGTAACAGATTGCGCCAGGCCACCTACTCTTCCATCCATTGAAAGCGACAACGTAAGATTTTTATATTTAAATGCAGTATTGAATCCCCAAACCCAGTCAGGATCTGAATATCCTGCTAACGAAAGGATGGGCTTATAAGTTGGTACTCCATTATTATAAACAATGTGACCCTGGTTATCGGTCTGATATTCATTGATGGCATAATAATCTATCCTCTTACCAACTTTCACCCAATCCCTGTTATTGATTGAATAAAGGGAATCGAGTTTTGTAAAATAGGTAGCATACTTAGTCCAGTTAAAGCTGACATCCCATGAAAAATCATTAGTCTTTACCGGAGTACCATGCAAAGTAAGCTCGATACCTTTTCTTGTACGCTCTTCATTGCTGTTAGTATATACGGAAGTAAAACCAGATGATGGGCTAATATTCGCTTTTACAATGAAATCATACATCCTCTTTTTATACAGTGTTACATCTAAAGAAAGGCGATTGTCAAGGAAACTGGCATAAGTACCGACTTCAGTAGATGCAGATCCTTCAGCATGTATGTTAGAAGGTCTGATACTGGTCGGGAAAGATGCAGAACCAAGGGTTCCCCATGAATTAGGAGAAATATTGAATACATTATTGATATCATAAATTCCTGCCGGTGTGCGGTAGGTAGCCCATGATCCACGTAGTTTCCAGTAAGACAACCAGTCACCATGTTCAAACAATTCACTTGCTATCAAACTACCAGACACGCTCGGATAGAAATAAGACCTGGTTGCTTTTGGCAATGTAGATGCCCAGTCATTCCTGAATGTACCTTCTACAAATGCGAGATTCTTCCAACCCAATCCCACCTTTCCGTAAAGGCTGTTGATTTGTTCTTTGCTGACAATAGAATTGAGATATACCGGCGTAGTGCTGGCATTAAATGAATAGAAGGCAGGTATGGTAAGGCCTCCCTGGGTCATCCCTTCTATACCTTCATTTTGCTGATAGAAAATGGAACCACCCACAAAAGCATTTACGGACAGATTATTAAAAGTCTTTTGACCGGTCAGCATAGCGTCAGTATTGGTACTGAATCCCCGTGCTATTCCTTCATTGAAAGAACCTTTCTTGGATTCGCCCCAAACTTCAGTACCTCCGTCCAAAACTTTACTTGCACCTCCACCCTGGAATGAACCTTTGGAAATCCTGATCACCTGCTTATTGCTGTAATTATCATATCCTGTTCTCACCATCGCTTTCAGCCAATTTGTTACATCATAAGTAGCTGTAAATTGTCCATTGAATACATCCTTATTATAGGTATGCACTCTTTGGAATCTATCGAAATATGGATTGTTATTTCCTGCGGTGTAGCTGCTGTTCTGCACTTCATTGGGCACTACCCAATAGTCTTTATACTGACGTACATCCCAATCGGGTGAGCCCCACACCAGCATGCTGTACATTGGATCATAACCGGTGTATCCGTTGAATCCCATATTCGGAGAAGCCTGGTTGTTATAAGCCAGAGAAGTGGTAAGTGTAAATTTCTTCACATGAATATCACCACCAATACTGTAGGTCATTTTATTAAAACGGGAATTAGGATAGGTGCCTTTATTCTGTGTCCACACAGCAGAAGCTCGGAAACTACCCAGGTCACCGGACTCTGATACACTCACACCATTGTTCAGGATATACCCCTGCTCAAGAAAATTTTTGAAATTATCCTTTCCTCTTGCAGTGAACGGCATTGATTTCATGGTTTTGCTGATAGGATCCCATTGGATTACATCTCTGCCATCTAATGGAGGTCCCCATGATCCATCACCAGAGCGCACATAAGTATTGGTAGAAGTATTCACTACACGTCCATACTCTGATTGCATTTTAGGGATGGCCAGGTATCCTCCCTCGAACATAGTACTGCTGTTCACAGTTACCTGCAGCCCTTTCCTGGAACCACCCTTCCTGGTGGTGACCATAATAGCGCCGCTTCCTCCGCGCGATCCATACAGAGCAGATGCTGTAGCACCTTTCAGGAAGTCGATTGATTGAATATCATCAGCAGGTATTTCACGCAAAGTGATATTGCCGTAAGGCACACCATCTATCACCAGCAGTGGTGATTCACCACGCATGGTAATGCCGGGCTCTGCCATAAACTCAGAGCTGTTTTTTACTACAAGTCCGGACACCTTGCCGGTGAGAGAGGTAGCTACATCTATTCCTTTTACTGTTTGCAGAGACTGGCCTTCCACTTTCTGCGTAGCATAGCCCAATTCACGTTCCTGCCGTTTGATACCCAATGCTGTGATCACTACATTGTTGAGTCCAGTGATAGCGGGAGATAGTGAAATGTTTAATTCTGTTTGACCATTCACAGGTATCTCCATTCTTTCATATCCGATGGAGGTTACGATGAGTACGGCATCATTTGGTACGTTGATAGAATAGTCACCGTTGGAATCTGTACTGGTGCCGGCTTTGCTTCCTTTGATCTGAATGCTTACCCCTGCAATGGGTAGCCCGGTTGATTTATCAGTTACCTTTCCTTTTACCAATACATCATTCACCTGTTCGTCTTGCTTTACCAACACGACCAGGTTATTGTCCAGTTGTTTGTACGTGAGTCCGGATCCTGCTAATATTTGCGTCATCACCTGTGGCAACGCAGCATCTACTACATTGATCGTTACTCTATCCGTACTTCCTATATTCCTTTCACTGTACAAGAATCTGTACGGTGTGTGTTTTTCGATGGTAGAAAGCGCTTTTTTTAATTCCACTGATTTCAGATTCAGTGTAATGCTTTGAGAATAAGTCTCAGCGCTCAACTGCATGCAGGAAAGAAAAATGAGAATGATTGTTAGTTTCATAATGAGCAATGACTTTTTCAGCCAGGGTTTTATCAATACACCCGTCGGGTGTTTAAAAAGTTTCATAACTTTAATTTGAAAGTTAAATAATGGTGAAGCTCTCTGCAAAGAGCCCACTTGATTACATTTTGACGTTTGACTTTTATAGGGGAATGCTGTCGGCATTCTCCTTTTTTTACGAATCATTTATTAGCATGTACTGGTATTATTTTGATATTAATAGATGGTTATATGATTTTCTTCGATTTTATAATTGAATTTTTCAGTCATCCTGAGCGCTTTCAATGCCTGGTCAATTGTTTCCTTTTCGAAAATTCCTGTAAAGCGAAATTCTTTCAGCAGGTTATTGGCAAATGTGATTCGGATACCGTACCAACGCTCCATATCCTTTGCCAGGTTAGCAAAACTCACATCCTGGAAAACCAATTTATCATCCATCCACGAAGTCTCTACTACCGCACTATCTGTTGGTGACATGTAATGCAGATTGCTTACTACCAATTGTGCCTCCGTGGATAATGATGAAGATGTGGTGGATGAGATTTCCTTTTCTGAAGTCTCATTAGAAACAATCAGTTTTTCCTTCGGCCTCAATATGATTTTATCTGAAGGCCTGTCTTTTAAAGTAACCTCAATCAATCCACGAATCAAAGTGGTTTCAGTGGTAGAATCTTCGGGGTAAGACCTTACATTAAATTCAGTACCTAACACTTTTATGTTCATCTTGCTGGTATGAATAATAAAAGGAAGTTTTTCATTGTGTGTTACACTAAAGAAAGCTTCACCTGTAAGGAATACTTCACGGGTTGTTCCTGAAAATGATCTAGGATACCTGAGTTTGCTGTCTGAGTTCATGGTTACCTTGGTACCGTCTTCAAGTGTAATAGTAGTTTTGGCTCCCCTGGGTGTTTCCTTCGATTGCCACTGTATTTCCTTTGTTTCCATCTGCGCCACCTGAACTGGGCCACTCTTTTTAAATAGAAAATATGCAGCAGCCGATACTGCCAGAATAAATACAGCTGCTGTAGAATATTTGAAGATGGTTCTGATGAAACTCTTCTTTTTCACAGCAACAATCTCTTCGTGCTCTGCCTGCGTGCTATTGTTTCCATCTTCTATCTGTTGCAATACCTTCTTCAGAGCATCTTCTGTATTTGACTGAATGTTGCTTTTGTGTTCCCAAAAAGCTTTCAAAAGGTCAAATTTCTTTTTATACAATTCATCGGAATTTAAGAACTGTTCAAGTTTTTTCAAATCTTCCTCAAGCGCTTCACCGCTTAATTTCCGTGCCACTAAGGTTAAAAAATATTGATCCTCCATAATTAGTTTTGTGAGCAAATAACTGCTCCTGTGTCGTCGTAATTAATTTAGTTGTTCTGTATAGATGAACACAATGAACCCAACTCCCATAGGAAGGACAATGATTTCAGAGAAATTACTTACAGGCTCATGGAATTTTTTTGAAAAAAAATCTTCAATGCTAAAAAAGCAAAGTGCTTAATAGAAATTTTATAGACTTCAATGGATTCCGGCCTTTGTGCTCCGGTTTATTTTTGGAATTAATATAAGGCGAAAGCACTGTGGATAGTTTCTTCATGGCTCTCGCCAATTGTGTTTCCACCGTGCGGGGAGATATATACAGTATCTGTGCTACTTCTTTATACTTTAATCCTTCCTCTTTTACCAGCATAAATATGATCTTACACTGGTCGGGGAGCGACTCAATGGCCTGGTTCATCTTAAAGATGAGTTCTCTACGCTCCATCTCTCTTCCTGCGTCATGGGTGTTGATCAGTTCATGTACTCCTTCATCTTCAAGATAAACAATCCTGTAATTGGAGTATTGCTTCAGGTAGTTGAGCGATTGATTTTTTACCGCAATGAACAGGTATGTTTCCGGATTCATGATCACCGGAAGTTCTTTTCTTTTCATCCACAACTTTAGAAATACTCCCGATACGATTTCTTCAGCATGCTCTTTGTCATGTATATAAGCCACACAGAATTTCAATAACCGCTCATAAAATAACCTGAAGACTTCCTCAAAAGCCTTTTGGTCATCCATCTGCTTTATGTTTTCTATCAGCAGTGATATGTGCGATTTTTCCTTCTGCAAACTGTTAGATGATTTTTTTAAACTTTGGCAATGATCCCGGCTAATTGACCATTTTGATTGCCAAAGTGCTGCATACAAATTTTTCGAATTTAGGAATTTCATAATGTAACTCATATCATTTTTGTGATAAGCGGTAGCAGAATGGTGGTTCCCTATTGTTTGATTTCAATTCAGTCAACAAGGTAATCCTGATTCCAATTTTACTTTATTTGAACCTGAATCCCCCCATATTATAAGGGGAGATTCTGCACATAAATCCTGATCTCCGATCGTCATTTCTTCAATTAATTTTCCTTTTTTAAGGTACCCTTCACTTTGAAATTTTTACCTTGGACAATTTTCAAAAATGCATGAAGCATTACCGGTCATACAAGTCTCAGCCTTTTTATCACCGGTTAACGGCTAATTTTGCAAAAACTCTAAATAAATTTTATGAAGATGAAGATCAAAACCGGAGTGCTCACAGCGGCAGTGTTTCTTATTGCCGGCACGGTGAATGCACAAAAGGTAAAGTTTACGGAATACAACCTGGACAATGGATTACATGTGATCCTGCACCAGGATACTTCCAAACCTGTAGTGGCTATTACAGTGATGTACCATGTAGGTTCTAAGAATGAAGTTAAAGGCCGGACAGGCTTTGCGCACTTCTTTGAGCACTTGTTATTCGAGGGAACTGAGAATATAAAAAGAGGTCAGTTTGATAAGATAGTTGCCAGTCGTGGCGGGCAAATGAATGCCAACACTACCCAGGACAGAACATTTTATTATGAAGTATTTCCTTCTAACGAAATGGAATTGGGCTTGTGGCTTGAAAGTGAAAGGATGATGCATCCGGTAATTAATGAAATAGGTGTGCAGACACAGAATGAAGTAGTGAAAGAAGAAAAACGAATGAGGATAGACAACCAGCCTTATGGCCATTTGGTGGATGCTGTATTCAAAAACTTATTTAAGAATCATGCGTATCAATGGCCCATCATTGGTTCGATGGAAGATCTGGATGCAGCCAGGTTGGATGAGTTCAAAGAATTTTTCAAAAAATATTACGGTCCTAATAATGCAGTCCTGACCATCTCCGGCGATATTAAAATTCCACAAACAAAAAAACTCATCGAGGCCTATTTTGGCCCCATTGAGAAAGGCCCTACAGTAGTGCAGCCTGATGAGAAGGAACAACCCATTACCTCCCAGGTCATCGACACGGTTTATGATCAGAATATTCAAATTCCCGGAATTGTAACAGCTTACCGCACACCCGGAAAAAATACAGAGGATTCACGGGTACTCCAATTGATCTCAACTTACCTCTCCACAGGTGCGAGTTCCAGGTTGAACAAAAAATTGGTAGATGAAAAAAAAGAAGCGCTTCAGGTTGGCTCTTTCAACTATGCACTGGAAGATTACGGAGCTTACATCACCTTCGCAATTCCTAACAATCAGACACCGCTTGATACTTTGCTCTCAGATATTAATGAGGAAATCGAAAAAGTGCGGACTAACCTGATCAGTGAATCTGATATGGAAAAACTGAGAAACCAGGTAGAGAACCAGAGTGTATCAAGCAACACAACCATGTTGGGCGTAGCAGAAAATCTTTCGGACGCCTACACCTTCAACAAGAACACCAATTTTGTCAATGAAGAGTTGGCTGACTACAAAAAGATAACCCGTGAGCAGATCAGGGAGGTGGCAAGGAAATATCTTGCTCCCAATCAAAGAGTGATTATCTATTACCTACCTGCTGAAAAGAAAGGAAAATAAATCATAACGAGAAAAAATGAATATGAAAAAATTAATTATAGCAATTGCAACTTTGTTTTTCATAAGCGGATTGCAAGCACAAAAAATAGACAGGAGCAAACCTCCAAAAGCCGGACCTGCGCCTGTGATCTCTATCAAAGATCCGGTACAGTTCAAACTGAATAATGGTATGACGATCCTTGTTGTGGAAGACCACAAACTTCCTAAAGTATCAGCAACCCTGTTTATAGACCGTGGCCCCGTAGCTGAAGGTTCTAAAGCTGGTGTGATCACTTTGATGGGTGGCATGCTTTCTGAAGGAACACAATCAAAATCCAAAGATGTTTTTGACAGCGAGGTTGACCAGATGGGAGCAGATGTAAATTTAAGTTCAAACGGCGGAGGAGTATCTGCACTTACGAGATACTTCGATAAGGCATTTATGCTGATGAGCGATGCGCTCAGAAACCCTGCGATGGAGGAATCGTCATTTGATAAATTAAAATCACAATCATTGACGGCCCTTAAATCTATGGAAAAGAGTGCTAAGGCGATATCGGGAAGAGTAGTCAATGCGCTTAGCTATGGTAAGAATAGTCCCCTGGGAGAATTCGCAACGGAAGAATCTGTAAAAGGAATCACTCTTGACGATGTCAAGAAAGTTTATAAAGATTATATCACCCCATCGAGAAGTTACCTGACATTTATCGGAGACATCACACCCGCTAAAGCCAAAGCCCTGGCACAAAAAGCTTTCGGAAACTGGACAGGACCAAAGCTTCAATTGCCCACACTGCCATTGGAAAAAAATCCGGCTACTACCGAGATCGATCTGATCGATGTACCTACCGCAGTTCAATCAGAAATAACTGTAACCAATCTCGTATCTATTCCAATGTCAAGCCCCGATTATTTTGCGGCTATCATGGCCAACCAGATTTTAGGTGGAGGAAGTAATGGCCGGTTGTTTACCAACCTCAGGGAAAAACACGGATTTACCTATGGCGCTTACTCAAACATCGGCTCAGGGCGTTTTCAAAGTTCATTCAAAGCAAGTGCATCTGTTAGAAATGAAAAAGCAGACAGTGCCGTGATAGAATTCTTAAATGAAATACATCGGATCAGAACCCAGAAAGTCACAGAAAAAGAACTGTCAGATGCCAAAGCTTTGTACAATGGTAATTTTGCATTGAGCCTTGAAAAGCCTGCCACTACTGCTAATTTCGCAAGTACCATCCTGGTCAACGGGTTGAATAAAGATTTCTTCCGCACGTATCTTCAAAAGATTAATAAGGTAAGTGTAGATGATGTTCAAAAAGCAGCTGACAAATACTTTAATTATAAAAACACCCGTATCGTAATTGTAGGCAAGGCAGATGTTGTAAAACCCGGACTGGAAAAATTGGGATATCCTGTAAAAGAGTTTGACAATCTCGCAGAACCTGTGAGTGGAAAGCTACAGGAAAAAGTAAATGTTTCCGCAGATGAAATTATTTCCAAATACCTGGATGCTATCGGAGGTGTCAATGCGCTGCAACAAGTGAAATCCGTTCATAGCACAGGAACTGTTGCCGTTCAGGGAATGAATCTCACTTTTGATCAGAAGGAGATGGCTCCCAACCTCAGCCTGATGACGCTCGAAATGAATGGCCAGCAATTGGTAAAAAATGTTTTTGATGGGAAAGCCGGATACATGGAGCAGATGGGACACAAGTCTGATTTCTCAGCCGACCAGGTAAAAGAAAAATCAGAGACAAAAGGTTTGTTCAATCAAATGTTTTACAAATCCTCCGGATTCAAATTAGACGTAACCGGTACCGATATGGTAAATGGGAAAAAGGCTTACAAAGTGGATGTTACTTCCCCCTCCGGCAAAAAATCGACTGAATGGTATGATGTGGAAAATGGTTTCCTGGTAAAGTCAACCAATTCTACTGAAGTAAACGGACAATCCATTTCACAGACATCTGAACTGAGCGATTATAAAAAGGTTGATAATATTTATCTTCCTTTCACAGCGAGTTTATCTACGGCCACACCTGCCGGTACTCAGGAGATGGTGATGAAATTGGAAAAGGTTACCATCAACCAGGATGTAACCGCAGAAGATTTCAAATAAAATTCTTGCAACATAGAAAAGAGGCTACCGAAATTTTCACGGTAGCCTCTTTTATTTTCTTTGAGACATCGTTGTGGAAGTACCTGAAGGCAATTCAGCTTTTCATATTCACATACTGAAAAGCAAGACCAAGTCCCCATCCTTTTGAAGCATGAATCACTTCCTGCAGTTCGTCAATCTTTTTTGATGTTACACGTATCATATCATCCATGATGGATGCCTGCACTTTGAAATTTCCTTCTTTGATCAATTTGACAATTTTCTTGGCGTCCTCCTGTTTGATGCCATTCCTCACCGGGATTTCCTTCTTCACTATTTTGCCACTCGGTTGTGGTTCTTTGCTCAGGTCATAGATCTCGGCAGCCAGACCTTGCTTCATGCTTTTGCTGATCAGCACATCCACGATCTGTTGCATTTTCATATCGCTGTCCGCTTCAAGTTTCAAAACAAAATTTTTCTTATCCAGGTCGAAGACTACGTGATTCCCCTTAAAGTCGAATCGGTTGGTGATTTCTTTGGAAGCAGTATTTACTGCGTTGTCCAGTGTCTGGATATCTACTTTGCTGACGAGGTCAAATGATGGCATAATGAAAATATTTTTGAGTGATCACAAAGGTAACCCGAATTTGGAATGACTTGCTCATTCTGTTGTCCAGGTAAGGCAAAGTGCATCGAAGAACCTTGCATGAACCTGAATGTACTGATCTAAGTTCTTATGAAAAATCCCCTGCAATTGAATGTTGTCTTCATTGACCTCTACATTGGTAATCTCCATATCCTTTCTGAAATCCACATTGCCAAGTGCATACCACTTAAACATTGATTCCTTCGTACTCCACGCTGCCGTAAGTCCCCTCAGCACAGAATCAAACCCCGCTGAGCGGATGATCCATTGCTCCTTTTCGGTAAGAAATTTTTGTTCCAGCCGTGCTACTTTTTCAGCAGCTAATTCCACATCGATACCTACCCGGATATTCCTGCTCACAATAGCGGCAGCAAAATCAGCGCAATGCGAAATTGAAAAATGAAATGTATTGTCACTCAGATAAGGTCGTCTGCCATCAAGAAGTATTTTGTCAACAGGAAACTCCGGGTCCAGCACCTTTAGCAAATATCTGCCGGCGAGGTGCTGCAAGCGTTTGTGAGGATGTGTTACTTCACGTTGCGGCGTAACATACCTCCTGAAAAATGCTTCATCTTCAGTGATGTGCCACACGGCCAGCCTGCATGCGGCGTTAATATTATGTGTATAAAACAAAGGCATTCTTCTCTATGTTTGCAGCAATAAACTCATGCAAATAAATGATATTATCGGATACGCGCATTTTAGAAGAGGTAGAAAAAGGCAGCATTATCATTTCCCCCTGGGATCGATCCAAACTCGGAAGCAATAGTTACGATGTACACTTAGGCAAATCGCTCGCCATTTATAAAGACGTAGTCCTTGATGCTAAAAAGCATAATGAAATAGCCCATTTCGAAATTCCTGAAGAAGGTTATGTACTCCAACCTGACCAACTTTACCTCGGTGTAACTTATGAATACACCGAGACGCACGCTCACGTGCCTTTCCTCGAAGGCAAATCATCCACAGGCCGCCTGGGTATTGATATTCACGCCACAGCAGGCAAAGGTGATATCGGTTTTTGCGGGCACTGGACGCTCGAGATCAGTTGTAAAATACCGGTACGTGTGTACGCAGGAATGCCCATCGGCCAGTTGATCTATTTCCCACTGGAAGGCAATGTATCTATCGCTTACGACAAGAAAGCAAACGCCAAATACAGCCACCAGCCCGACAGGCCTGTAGAGAGTATGATGTGGAAGAATAGTTTCTGAAAACTAATGCAGGATAAGCTGCTAATTTTTTTATTGTGCATATTGCTTCACAAAAGCAACGATATCTGCTATTAATTCTTTACTCACGGGAAGTGATGGATCAGTATAGGTTTGTTGTTGATTTACGCAATCTTTTCCTGCATCTTTTAAGGTATGCGACATCCCGGGAATAATCTTAATTGTCGCATGCTTTGCTGCATTGAATAAGTCTGTGGCATTCTGCACTTCTACCTGTACATCGCATGTGCCCTGGATGATAAGGATTGGACAACTGATTTTTTGAATCTCCATTCGTGGGTCATATTTCAACCAACTCGTTAGATAAGGTTGAACAGAGCGCCTGAAAATAGGTTTCAATACTTCAGGAATATCATTGACAGCTTTTCCATCTTTGATTTCACTCAAAACCCGCCTGATTGTTGAATCACTTACTCCTGGTACTTTTCCGGCCATTTGATGTTCCAAAATCTGGTCTGCTGGAATGCCTGCACCTGAGATAGAAATATATCCTGCAAGGTTCATCTGCTCTGCTACGAGCATACCCAATAACGATCCTTCACTATGTCCTGCTACAAATATTTTTTGGTACCCTTTCTTTCTGAAATAATCGACAATGGAATCAGCATCATCAGAAAAATCTGTAAAGCGCATTTCTGCCTCCGTCATATTTCCAGCACTGCTCCTTGCTATTCCACGCTTATCGTATCGGAAAGTGTTGATGTGATGTTTAAACAAATCCTGTGCAAGCAACCGATAGGAAGATGAAGATACTCCTAAAGGATTATTGCCATCCCTGTCGGTAGGTCCTGAACCTGCAATGATGATTACCAAAGGATCCGAAACACTTTGGGACAATAGTGTGCCGCTGATGCGAATATTATCTGAAACAGGAATGACTATCTCCTGTTCATCTTTTAACTTATCAGGAGCAGGGGCTTCATCATACCTTTTCAATGAAAGAGGAAAGCTAACCGCTCCCTGCTTCCATGTGCCGGATATTGAATCTGTTCCCACAAATTTTCCTGAATACTCAGCGTGCAAATTCTGAACGGTGGCAAGCAGGCTGTCTCCTTTTATTTTCAACGTTGAGAAAGAAAGTTGGAAAGCTTTCTGAGCCGGACTGTCCCATGTTCCACTCAACGAATCGCTACTTTTCTGCAAATGAAAAACAATGGGAAGCCTGTTACCCTGTATCTCAACATCACCTTTCCAGGCTCCAGTGATCTCCTGGGCATAGGTGAATGAAGCGCTGCAGCACAAAATCAGGATCAACAATTTTTTCATAGACTTCCCATTTGAAATTATCGTGCCATTTCCGGCAATGGAATATCGCGCTTCAGCATGTTATCGCGGTTAGCCATATCCCATGCAGTCATAAAAATATAACGTACCCTTTTCAGCATCAGATCAAAGTTGATCTTGTCAACAGTATCTGATGGCTTGTGATAATCCTTGTGAATGCCATCGAAATAGAAAATGATGGGTACGCCTTTTTTTGCAAAGTTGTAGTGATCACTTCTGTAATAAATGCGCTCCGGATCTTTAGGGTCATTGAATTTATAATCCAGTTCGAGGTGTGTATATTTTTCATTTACACTCTTGCTGATGGGATCGAGGTCACTGCTCAGTTTATCGTTGCCAATCACATACACGTAATTCATACTGTCTCCATAATTCCTGTTGGGGTCAATGCGTCCGATCATATCCGTGTTAAGGTCCACGGTTGTCTTGTCTAATGGGAATACCGGATGTTCTGAATAATATTCACTACCCCAGAGTCCTTTTTCTTCACCGCTCACTGTCATGAATACTACAGTACGGCGTGGGCCGTGTCCTTCGTTCTTGGCCTGCTGCATAGCTGCTGCCATTTCGATAACAGAAGTAGTACCGCTTCCATCATCATCAGCGCCGTAATATATCTGTCCATTGTGTGTACCTAAGTGATCGTAATGCGCTGTCAGGAATACATATTCGTCTTTCAGGTCGGAGCCTTCCACATACCCGATAACATTGGAAGCTAACACAGAAAATCTTTTCTTGGCATAGCTGATATCAACTTCTTTCTTGGAGGTTATTTTTATATTGCCCATTTCTGCTTTCAGCTCATTGGCAGCATTGATTTTAGCAATTTCTTTTTCAGAAAAAAGAAGGTTCAACACTGACGGTAATGCATACACTATTGAAAGCCGGTCTTCCTCTCCTCCACCCGGAAAATAGAAATTACTGCCGGAAGCACCTCTTGAAAAGAAGGCAGGCAGCTTATCCATTTTAGGATCTGTAATGATTACTGCCAGAGCGCCATGCTTCATCGCGGCATCTGCCTTTCTATTAAAACCAAATCCCCAACGGCTGGGCCTGTCGGTACCGCTCACTATGTATTTCCCATCCTTTTTGGGTTCACCATTCAACACTACTACGATCTTTCCTTTTACATTGCGCCCTTTGTAGTCAGAATATTTTTCATCATCTATTCCGTATCCGGCAAAGGCAACCTGGTTTGCTCTCACGCTATTTGAAATGGCATTACCAGTGATCAGGAAAAAATCTGTTCCTGAAACCAGGTTCTTTCCATTGACACTTACATCCGTATTCAGTGTGGAATCGCGGTACAGCAAATACTTTTGCTGATATCCATCCAGAGAGGCCGGAGCCTTCAATCCGATCTTCTTGAACTGATTCTGAATGAAGATAGCCGCCCTGCGCTGCCCTTCGGTTCCCGTTTCTCTCCCTTCCATTTGCGCAGAAGCAACAATGCTCAAAACATCTTTCAATTTTTGTTCAGTGATCGTACTGGCATATTTCCAGCCGGCATCCTGCTGAGCAAAAGAAGCATAACCGGTAAAAATAAATAGTACCGGAAGTAAAAATAATCGTCTCATCCAATATTGATTTTGTTAAGGGATAAATGTAAAGAGAATCAACCGACCCAAAAAACCATTTATACAATTTTCCTAACAGGGTATCTTGTTCACACGGTTGGAATGCCGTCCGCCTTCAAATGCAGTATTCATAAAGATATCCAGCATTTTTTCAACATCCCCTTCTCTGACAAACCGCGCAGGCAAACAGATGATATTGGCATTATTATGTTTGCGGGCCAGTTCTGCCAGTTCTTCTCCCCAGCAGATAGCAGCGCGTATTCCCTGGTGCTTATTTGCAGTGATGGCTACTCCGTTAGCACTACCACATATCAATACTCCGAAAGATGCTTCGCCATTTTCTACTGCCGATGCTACCGGGTGAGCGAAATCAGGATAATCAACTGAATCCGCCGAATAGGTTCCGAAATCATGATACTTCAGATTTTTCCCGTCAAGAAAGGAAATGATGGCTTCTTTGTATTCGAAGCCTGCATGGTCTGCTCCAATGGCTACCGGCAATGAAGAATTAAAAGTGGACATGAGAAATAATTTCGGTAAAGGTAAGCCACCGTTCTGTGTGAGGAATGCAAAAAATAAGCAAGTCCATAAAATACCCTGGCACAGGGTATCAATCCTATAATTATCTCAATGCCCCTGCAACTTCTTTATCAATTCATCTTCCGCAGATGCTTTCATATTTGTCACCGAATCCATAATCGGGTTGGGTATCGTTGCAGATAAAATGTATTGCTTTACCTTCCAACCATTATCCCGTTTCACCAATACACCCGATCCTCTGCAGATTTTCATTTGCGTATTGAGCAGTTCATCAAACCAGGCATAATTCCGGGAAGTGTCAAAATAAATATGTCGTTCGAGAGAAGTAAAATTCCAGGCTTTCCCCTTATCGAAATAGGGTTTTGCATAGGCCATGAATTCTTTTTTGTTCCATCGTTCAGTAGCATCCGTTCCTGTAAAAACGGAGTTGTCAGCGTAGAAATTAAAATAGGTGTTGAAGTCGGCCTGAGCCGCCGCACGATTTAATGAATCGAGCATGGCATTGATCTCGCCGATGCGTACTGTATCACTTACTGCGTCTGTATCAGAACCGGCCTGCTTTTGTGCGCAAGAAAAAAACACAAAACCTAATATAACCAACATGGTAATTTTTTTCATGTTATTGTTTTTTTTACGAATATGCATTAACCGTTAGAAAAATGAAATTATTCTTTTTTCAAATATAAAACTACCTGTCAAAAATTGGTGAAGAAGTTGACCGCTCCCTTTCAGTCCATAGCACCTGTTTATTTATTCATCCTTAATTTTGGGCACAATTTTGATGTACAGGTAACTCCTCATCGACATTCAATTATTTTTTAACCATTAAAATTTCATAAGTGATGAATCATTTTTCAAAATTATTTTCAGCATGTGCGGGATTGTTCCTGTTCGGTGCATTGGCAGTATCCTGCAACTCGGGTAGTAATTCAAATGCAGCAGAATCAGCTAAGACAGACAGCACGGCGCAACCGGCTCCTCAACAAATGCAACAGTCCGCTGTTGCCAATATCTCTCCAAGCTATGCGGATACAGCGGTGGAAGGGAAAGCTACTTTCACCACAGAGGCTGATGGCAAAGTAAAACTCGCATTGACACTACACATACCTGCAAAGGCCAATAAAGAAGTAGCTGTGCATCTGCATGAACATGGCGACTGTGGAGATATGGGTAAAAATGCACACGGCCACTGGAACCCTACCAATGATACACACGGCAAATGGGGCAGTGCACATTTCCACAGGGGTGATATCGGAAATGTGAAGTTAGATGCTAAAGGAGATGGTACACTTGAAATGACAACTGACCTCTGGCAAATTGGAGGCAGCGATAGCACTAAAAATATCTTGGGCAGAGCTGTGATCGTGCATGGTGGATTTGATGACTTCGTTTCTCAGCCAACCGGTAATGCAGGAAACAGGATCGGTTGTGGTGTGATTCAGTAAGTACAATGTAAATCAAAACAAGTTTTTGGCCACGAAGGCACGGACCTGTCCGTGTCTTTGTGGCATTTTTTTGATAGCAATTCAGGCGTCATCATCTTCTTCACTTCTGTCTTCAGACTGATCATCTTCGTTAGCATTATCATCCTCTTCAGCGCTATTATCTTCATCATTCGATGCCGCGGTGCTATCCATTATTTCCTGGCTTTCAATGGAAGAAAGTATCTCCTGTACATTTTGCTCCGCCATATTCAGTTTTTCTTTGCAGACCTTTATCAGAACTGCAGCTCGCGACACTTTTTCGGTCAGTTCATCTACTGTGATCTGTCCTTCTTCCATTTCAGTTACGATCTGTTGTAACTCTTCAAAAGCTTCCTGGTAATTGAGTTCACTCATGATTTTCGTTTTTGGTTTGGATCGAATGGATCGTACTGCTGATGATTCCGTTTGCTAATTCAGTTTCTACCTGGTCGCCTTCCTTCAGGAGTGCTGTACCTGTAACAGACTTGCCTTTGAATCGGGTGATACTGAATCCCCGCTTTAAAATATTTTCAGGATGCAACATACTTATATTCTTTTCCAGGTTCTCCAATTGTCTTTTTTCATTTCTCACCAGGTAACCGGAATGAATCGAGACATCGCGGCTTACCATCTTTACCTGTTCTGACGATTTCACAAAGAAATAAGAAGCATGCTGTGCAATCGACCTTGATGATTGATGCAGTGCATTCCTGTGGGTCATCAAAGCTTTGTCCTGTATAGACCTGAAAAGCCTTAGCGTGGCATGAAACGAAGTCCTGTTTTCTTTCAAAATACTTTGTGCAAGTTCCGTGATCCTTGACTCAGCCTCAGCAACGGGACGGGCAAAATCGTCTATTCTTTGCAATAGCATTTCAGCCAGTTTTGTGGGTGTGATGGCATTCGCATAGGCCACCATTTCAGCAACCGTTTCATTGGTAGCATGACCTATTCCTGTGATAACAGGGATTGGAAATTCACAGATCATTTTTGCAAGATCATAATCGTTATAACAGGTAAGGCCAACTTCTCCGCCGCCGCCACGAATGATGGTTACCACATCGAAATAATCCAGCACCTTCCGAATCCTCTTGAGTTGATTCATGATGGAAATGGCAGCCCTGTCTCCCTGCAGCAGCGAAGGGAACAGCATGTGAAAGAACCGGTAACCCTTCTTATTCCCTCTCATTACATTCAGGAAGTCTGCATAACCTTTGCTTGTCTCTACAGAAATAACCGCTATCCTGTGCGGCAATATCGGCAACAATGTTTCCTTGTTTTTGAAATAGAGGTTCTCTGTTTTCAGCCGCTCAATCGTTTCCTGTTTTTCCCTTTCGAGATCACCCAATGTGAAGGAAGGATCAATGTCAAGAATGTGAAGGCTCAATCCATACTTAGGATCGAATTGCAATCTTGCGCTGAACAAAATTTTGATGCCATCTCTTAATGGTTCTTTGAGGAGCCGTTGAAATTTTTGGTTGATCCTGACATAATCAGAGTTCCACAACAGCGCACGGATCTCCGCCATTATTTTTCCATCAGATTTTTCAACAAGTTCAGGATAGCAATGGCCGGAGTGTTTGTAAAAATTCAGCTTGTTCATTTCAGCCTTCACCCAAAAAGCAGTTGTATAGCGGGCTGCAAGGGTCTTCTGCACACTGCGCAATACTTCCGATAGTGTGAAAATTTTTTTTTCTGAAATGACATCTGGCATGGCCTACTGGAAAAATTTATCTTCTTAAAGATAATATGATTTCCCGAGGTGCATTGATCCCAAACAATAAATATTTTCCCGGTAATAGAAAATATCTTGAAAGGCTCATATATTCTGGATGATAGGTTTTTCTTGCCACAAACACGAACCCGTCCGCCGGGGCGGAGGCACGAAGGAAAGTCAGCTGCCATCATCCCCAAATTCATCATACCGGTTTTAAAATTCCTTCCATTGTGGCAATCCAAAATACTAGATCTCTCAAATCCTCAACTTCTTCATGTACTCCGCATCCAGCCTTGCAGCTTCTGTACTTGTCATATTACCGTATTGTTCCTGCTCTACGATAAAGTATTCCATTCCTTCCTTTTGAGCAGCTTTCAGAATCGTCTTATAATCTATTTCGCCCTGTCCCAACACGCAGGTAGCAGACTCGTCAGTTGGCAAAGCGCCTTTCTTCCTATCCTTAACATGCCCCAGTTTGAATCTGCCCGGATATTTCTTAAACCATGCCAACGGATCCTGCTTGCCCGTTACGACCCAATAAATATCCATTTCAAAATCCACCAGTTCAGGGTCTGTATTGGCCATCATTACATCCTGTGGCAATTGCCCATCCACAGGCACAAATGAATAATCATGATTGTGATACGCGAACCTGATCCCGTTCTTCTTGCAAATCTTTCCGCACTCATTAAATGTGTCCGCGATCTTCTTAAAATCATCAATTGTTTTTTGTGGACCTTCCCACGGATCTATCAGGTACTTCATACCAATCGCGGCAGCTTCGGCGGCCTTGCGTTCGAAGTCTTTACGGATATCTGTATGGCTTGAAACAATAGTCATGCCCAGGTCATCCATGAGTTTCTTGAATTCAAGATTTGTCATTCCCCAGAATATACCCTCTTTGCCCTCATAACTTTCAATTTGCTTGTATCCCATTCCAGCCACCTGCTTGAGTACTCCTGCGGGGTCTTTTTCCAACACATCTCTTAAGGTATAGAGTTGCAGTCCAAAATTCCTGATTCTCGCAGTGCTATCGCTACATGCCATCAATGTTTGCGGAAGGCTTGCAACGATGGCTGCTGCAGAAGCTTGTTTTAAAAATTTTCTTCGTGTATATGTCATTGTTAATTTGTTTTTATGCCCATGCTTTATCACCTTTTTTGTATGGAACGCATCCGTCGTACCTGCCGGGACGCTCTATGTACCTGAGTGCCTGTGTAGCTCCGGGTTCTGAAGTAAAGAATCCGAGTAGCGTCAGTTCTTTCATCATCCTGAAGTAGTGTGAACGTTCTTCCGGTTTTTTCTTTTCCTGGAATTCCTTTTGCTCCTTGTCCAATTGTATCAGCAATTCCTGTTTTTTATCAGCAGGTAACTTCATAAAGGTATCACCCATTTTTTCTTTGGCTATATCTTTCAGTTGCTTCATGCCTTTATGAAAGACTTCCTGATCTTCCTTTTCATAACAGTCATTGACCATCACGGTCATGAATTTACCAACCGCTGCATCTTTAGCGCCTGGCGTGCTCGTCCTGGGAAGAATAGTCTCTGCCACTTCATCAAGGAATGCAATATCAGCATCTGTGAATTGCATGGAAACCTTATCATCATTGGCTTTGCAACCACTCAAAAAGAAACTGCTACCCACGACTGTTCCACCTAACAGCATTGAAATATATTTTACGGCTTCTCGTCTGTCCATGGTTGTTATAATTTAAGATTCAAAGTTTTTTAGTTTCGTTGTTCGTTGTTCGTTGCTCGTCCGCCGCGGTGGATCGTTACTGAGCCTGCTTGTTGCTGAACCTGCTTGTTGCTGAGCCTGCCAAAGCATTCCCCATTTATAATCCATTCCGTCGCTGTGGACATAATTCATAATTTATAATTCATAATTCAGACTAAATCCTTCACGGTATTCTCTCTTTACAAATTGGTTTGCAAGATCAAAGTTGGTCACCCTCATATTTTTCGGATCCCATAAGAGTTCCAGATATCGTCCGGGATAATTGTATCCTCTTCCATCTTGTTTCGGTACACGGATATCAAAACCCCTGATGGCAAGATTACTCATGAGCAATGCTTCAGTAAGCGGGCCTGCTATTTCGAATGGTGAACTCAATTCTTTTTTGCCATATCCTGCAATGGCTGCTTCTACCCACTGGGCATAATGCCCTTCGTCCCCTCCGGGTACCCGTGCATATTTCTGAGGAACAATCGTTGTCTTTGTTTTGGATGTGGGCAGCAATTGCGGATTAGCGCCATAAACCTCGCACATCATTTTTCCTTTGGTGCCGATAAAGAGTGTGCCGTTGCTGCCATCACCAAATAATTCGTTTGGCCCTAATTCATCCGGCCTTGTTGGTTGAATACCACCATCCATCCAGTGAACCTCCACAGGCCCCAGGGTTCTTTTCCCTTTTGGAAACTTCATCGTTACATGGCTTGAGGGCGGACAACTATCAGGATAATACCCCCTGTTCCATGCTTTAGGATATACACTGCCCACACTGGCCTGAACGGAATTCACATAAGTCAATCCCAGTACACTAAATGCCGGTTCTACGATATGGCATCCCATGTCGCCCAATGCGCCCGTACCGTAATCCCACCAGCCACGCCAACTGAAAGGTACCAGGCCATCGACATATTCTTTGTAAGGTGCTGTACCTAACCATAAATTCCAGTCGAGTTCGCTGGGTATCGATGTCTTTTCCGAAGGCCACGGAATCCCCTGTGGCCAAAGTGGCCTGTCTGTAAAGCAATAAACGGTATGCACATCGCCGATGACTCCGTCATCATACCATTCCCGCATCAGACGCACACCATCACCTGATGCTCCCTGGTTGCCCATTTGTGTTACTACTCTATATTTCTTCGCGGCCTCTGTGAGCGCACGTGCTTCATACACGTCATGTGTGAGCGGCTTCTGTACATACACATGTTTGCCTGCCTGCATAGCTGCCATCGCTGCTACTGCGTGTGTATGATCGGGTGTCGAAACCGATGCCGCATCAAAATTCTTATGCTCTTTGTCGATCAACTCACGCCAGTCTTTATAATATTTTGCTTTTGGAAAATTCTTTCTACTGGTGGCCGACATTCGATCATCTACATCGCACAAAAAGGCAATTTCCGCTTTTCCGCTTTTGTAAAAACTGGCAAGATCGCCCTGTCCTTTTCCACCTACCCCTATGCCCGCGACTAACAACTTATCGCTGGGAGCTACATAACCTTTTCCACCCAACACATGCCTCGGAACAATCATAAACCCTCCTGCAGTCAATGCAGCATTCCTGATAAAATTTCTCCTGGATAATTTCTTTTTCTTTTCTGACATGGTTATTTCTTTATAGATTTTGTTTTTTCAATTCGCTTACGGCATGATCAACGGCACGGGCAGTAAACGCCATATAAGTTAAAGAAGGATTGACACACGCAGCAGATGTCATGAACGAACCGTCCGTTACAAATACATTCGGCGCATCCCATACCTGGTTCCATTTGTTGAGTACAGAAGTTTTTGGATCATGCCCCATCCGCGCTGTTCCCATTTCGTGAATGCCGCGGCCAATTGTACCATCCCCGTCAAATCCATAAACATCTTTCACACCTGCGGCTTCGAGCATTTCCATTCCGTCATTCTTCATATCGATGCGCATCTTCGCTTCGTTTTCTTTCCACTCTGCATCAAAGGCAATCGTGTTCAATCCCCATGCATCTAAATTCTTTTTGTCGAGGGTCATCTTATTTTCATGGTATGGAAGCATTTCACCAAAGCCTCCCATGCCTATTGTCCATTCTCCCGGCTCTGTCAGTGCATCTTTAAATTCAGCGCCAATGTTAAGCTCCGCAATTTCTCTTTTCCATCCCTGGCGGCTGGCGGCACCCTGGTAGCCGAATCCCCTAAGGTATCCTCTCTTGTCGCCAAACAGGTTTCGGAATCTCGGAATATAAAATCCATTAGGCCTGCGACCATAATAATATTTATCGAGATAGCCTTCTACCCTGCCACCGGCGCCTACACCGAGATGGTGATCCATAATATTATGACCCAATTCACCACTGCTGCTTCCCAATCCATCCGGCCAAATGTCTGTTGCAGAATTCATCAGTATCCATGTACTGTTGAAAGTAGATGCATTCAGGAAAATTATTTTAGCAAAGTACTGATAAGTCTGTTTTGTTTCTGCATCTATGACTTCTACTCCGGTTGCTTTCTTTGAATCTTTATCGTACAAAATTTTTGTAACAATGCTGAAAGGCCGCACCGTAAGGTTTCCGGTAGCCATCGCTGCAGGCAATGTAGAAGATTGGGTACTGAAATAGGCTCCGAACGGACAACCCAACCAACATTTATTTCTGAACTGGCAATTCATCCGGTTGGATGTTGGTTCCATCAAATGCGCCACTCTACCGATAAATAAATGACGTTGGTTTTTGTAATGCTCTTTGATCCTTGCTGCCACATCTTTTTCTACACAATTCAATTCCATTGCCGGTTGAAAGTAGCTGTCGGGTAGCTGGGGCAATCCCTCCTTCGAACCACTCACACCAATAAATTTTTCAACATAAGTGTACCACTGTTCGATATCATTATAACGTACCGGCCAGTCGATGGCCACACCATCCTTCGCATTCGCTTCGAAGTCGAAATCACTCCAACGATACGTTTGCCTACCCCACAACAGGGACCTGCCACCTACATGGTATCCACGAAACCAATCCATCCGTTTGATCTCAGTGTAAGGGCATTTTTGTTCGTCCACCCACCAGTCCTCATTCATTTCATTGAGCGGGTAATCTCTTTTCAATACAGGATGCCTCTTGATCATTTCCTGCGTGCGGCCTCCGCGATGGGGAAACTGCCACGGGCCTTTCATTGCGTTCACATAATCTTTTACATGCTCAATGTTTTTTCCTCTTTCGAGCATGATGGTTTTGAGTCCTTTTTCTGTGAGTTCCTTTGCGGCCCATCCGCCGGAAATGCCAGAGCCGATCACGATTGCATCATATTTGTTATCTGCCATGAATGTTGTGGTTTGTTGATATGTTGATTTGTTTTTGCGTTGATCTGTTGAATAATTAATGAAATTGCAGGAGGTTGTTAGAGGCAAATATTCTCATGTAATTCTTAATTAGAATATACATCTGCTTATACATCACAAATCCTGATAGCTTCCTTCAATGACTTCACTTTATCTTTTTTGGAAGGTACAAATTCTTGGGCTACGTATCCTTTAAACCCGTTTTTCACAATAGCCCTCATGATAGCCGGGTAATACAATTCCTGTGATTCATCTATCTCATGTCGCCCCGGCACGCCAGCCGTATGGTAATGGGCAATGTATTGATGATTGTCTGTAATAGTCCTGATCACATCCCCTTCAGAAATCTGCATGTGATAAATATCGTAGAGCAATTTGAAATTTTCTGAATCTACTCTCTTGCACAACTCCACTCCCCATGCCGTATGATCGCACATGTAATCTTTATGATCCACTTTACTGTTGAGCAATTCCATCACCATGGTAACACCATTCTTTTCGGCTACCGGTAAAATTTTTTCGAGCGCCGCCTTGCAATTCTTCATTCCGGTTTCGTCATCCATTCCCTTGCGCTGCCCGGTGAAGCAGATGAGATTTTTGTACCCTGCTTTCTTCATGATGGGAATCACTTCGAGATATTCGCTGATCAACTTTTCATGATACTCCGGGTTGTTCAATCCTTTGTTGAGATTATTGTCGCCGGAAGTATAGCACATGGAACTATAGATACCGTGCTTCTGCATGGTAGGCCATTCTTTAGGCCCGGTGAGATCAATGGCAGAGAAGCCTATTTTTTTTACTACTTCACATAGTTCATCAAGCGACAGGTAATTGAATGTCCATCTCGATACAGAGTGATTGATATTTCCTTTCAATTGTTGATTCATATTTTCAGAACATGAGGCAGCCGCCGCAAGCACAGGTGAAGCCAGGAGCGCGCCACTACCCAATGTAAGGTTTTTCAGAAGTGTCCTTCTGCTTTGTTTAGGGATGGTCATATTTAGAGTGTTTTGTTCAGGTCAACAGGTTTTTCATTCTTATCGTGGAATGAAACGGCAAACAGGAAAAATACTACCAGCGCTATGCCGGCCGGAATGATCCAGATCATTTTCCAGTCAAAAACATCTTTTCCCGTGGTATAGGTATCTGCGATCCATCCGGCTACTTCAAAACCTATCAGCATACCCACTCCGTAAGTGGCCAGTGTGATGAGTCCCTGTGCAGCGCTTTTATATTTTTCACCCGCTTTTGCATTGGTATAAATCTGCCCGGATACAAAAAAGAAATCGTAGCATACACCATGCAGCGCTATCCCGATGATGATCATGAATGCAAGATCTCCTGAATTGCCGTAGGCAAATAATGTGTAACGAATAGCCCATGCCAGCATACCCACGAGAATGGTTTTCTTAAAACCAAATTTTTTGAAAAATACAGGGAGCAATAACATGAAGATCACTTCAGATGCCTGGCCGATTGTCATCTTTCCCGCCGGATTCGAAACACCAATGTTGGATAAGTACTGGCTTGCATACTGATAGTAAAATGCCAGTGGAATACAAATGAGAATAGAGGCTACGAAGAATATCGCAAAGTTTTTATCCTTTAATAATTTCAAAGCGTCGAGACCAATGATATCTGACACACTCACCTTAGTACCTTTTGCTACTTTTGGCGGTGTCTTGGGAAGTGTGAAGCTGAATATCCCCAATACCAATGATGCAATAGAGGACATCAAAAAAGTATTCTTCATCAAACCGGCTTTTACATTCTCTTCAGAATCCCAGTAGAATGCGAAGCTGATCAGCAATCCTGCTACGATCCAACCGATAGTTCCCAATACCCTGATATTTGAAAATTCCTTTTCAGGATCCTTCATCTGGTTGAATGAAATAGAATTGACCAGCGCGAGCGTAGGCATGTACAGGATCATATACGCAAGCACATACGGGTAGAAAACGGAGATGTCGGAAGCGCCATACATCTGGTACATCAGTATCGCCCCGATGAGATGCAATACACCAAGAATTTTTTCCGCGTTGAAATAGCGATCCGCGATCAGTCCAATGATGAAAGGTGCGATAATCGCGCCCCATGACTGTGTAGAAAAAACGGAAGCGCTCTGGGATCCTGTAGCGTGCAGGTTATTATTCAGGTAAATACCCAGGGTGACAAACCATGCTCCCCAAATGAAGAATTCAAGAAACATCATGAAGGCAAGCTGCGACCATATTGACTTTTTCATACTTAAAATATTGCGATTAGGTTTTGGAAGGTTTAAATATACTATTTTTAAAAACCGAACAACATATTTTTTAAACTTAACTTTCACCGGTTCACAAAACAGGAAACAACATGAAAAGAAAATTAAGAATGGGAATGATCGGAGGTGGTCGTGGCGCTTTCATCGGCGGTATTCACAGGATGGCTTTGGGTATAGATGGGATGATAGAACTGGTAGCCGGAGCACTGAGTATTCATCCGGAGGAAGCACGGCTCTCCGGTGAAGATCTATTCCTGCCTGCCAACAGAGTCTATGAAACCTACAAGGAAATGTTCGACAAAGAATCAGCGCTTCCGAAAGAAGAGCGCATAGATTTCGTGACGATTGTAACGCCCAACCACGCTCACTTTGAACCTGCGATGATGGCTCTGGATCATGGATTTCATGTAGTGATCGAAAAACCGATGACACTGACCCTGGATGAAGCGAAGCAACTGCAACAAAAAGTAAAAGAAACAGGACTGGAACTATGTCTTACGCATACCTATTCAGGTTATCCGATGGTGAAAGAAGCGAAGCAATTGGTGCAACAAGGAGCCATCGGCAAAGTGAGAAAGATCATGGTAACTTATGTACAGGGATGGCTGAGTACCGCTGCAGAAAAGACCGGAAACATGCAGGCTGGCTGGCGCACCGATCCGAAAAAATCCGGTGCGGCAGGATGCATGGGTGATATAGGTACACATGCCGCACATCTTGCAGAATATATCAGCGGACTGAAAATAACAGCGATGAGCGCGGATCTGAATATTTATGTACCGGGCCGTGCACTGGATGATGACGGAAATATCTTATTGAAGTTTGAAAATGATGCTTCAGGTGTGCTGGTAGCATCGCAGATCGCGGCCGGAGAAGAAAATAATCTCAGTATTAAAGTCTATGGTGAAACGGGCGGACTGGAATGGCACCAGATGGAACCGAATACTTTGTTATTAAAACATCTCGACAAACCTGTGGAAGTACTTCGGGCAGGCGCGGGAAATAAAACGTTATCACCGGGAGCCTCCGGCAATTGCCGGACTCCCGCAGGGCATCCGGAAGGATACCTGGAAGCATTTGCTAACCTGTACAGAAATTTTGCGATGGCGCTTTCAGAGAAAATTTATGGAGACAAGCCCGCGTATCCTTATGAATTTCCGACTGTGGATGACGGTGTGAGAGGAATGGCATTCATTGAAAATGTTGTGGCTTCTGCACAGTCGAATGAGAAATGGAAAAAGTTTGAGGTGTAGTTATTATAGTTGCTTTTGAATAATTGATTGCACAGAGAACCACCCAGGTGACACAGAGTGCCACTGAGAAAAGACACACTTTTAATCCTATACTTTTTGTTCAACTTCAATTGAAGGAATATTCCGGGATCAAAAATATTTCATCACAATAGTGGCCACCTTTTTAGTATCTCCATCATAATGATGGTTACCGTGAATTGTAACGAGTAAACAATTTTTGAGTGTTACTCTTCCCTTGTCATAACCTGCTTCATCACTACCAAAGATGATAGCAGATTTGGGAATATTCATCGCATTGATAGCAGGTAATACATCCAAAGATCTCTTTGAACTCATGCCAAACAGATCTGTAACATGTACTTCAAAGTCTGTAGATGATGATGGCGACAGCAACACCACACTTGTCAGTTTTTCTTTCAATACATCGGGGAGCCTGTTCACGATAAATGGCATTACATCAGCTCCAAAGGAATACCCGATGAATATGATGTGTGGATTTTTGAACAATGCTATTTCTCTGTCCAGGTAGGAACTGATATCCAAAGCCGTTTGATCCGGCGTTTTCTTGTGCCAGAAAAAAGATCGTGCATCCATTGCCGTTACCTGGTAACCGTAGGTATTGATATCCGCACAAAGATTGGTGGAAAATTTGTTCATACCCCCATCACCGCTTATGTAGAATACCAGGGGATGATCGGCCCGGCCCTGCCAAACCTTTAATGGAAGCGGATTCTGAGTAGCACCTTTGAATGAGAAGAAGACAGGGAGCAACATCAACACGAGATAATTTTTCATGGTTTCATTACATTATTGATTGCCATTGGTAATTGCAACAGGTCAAAATCATTTTCGTACACCAGGTATTTATTCTCCCAGATGGTAGCATATTTTTCTTTGAATTCACGCAATCCTTTGTAATGCTGGAATCGTTTGATCTTTTCTGCGGCTATCTTAATAATTCTTTCTGCGGTACTGTCCGGGTGTTCAATTCCGGTCATAGGCACAAGGCCCAGGTTGATAAACTGTTTGTCCTTTTCTTTTGCATAGTCCACTAATTTCACAATCAGTGCATCCATAGCTGCTCCCGGCGCATCATTTGTTTTCCTGATCAGGTCATACGTGCAATCATCCTCGGCATAGTCGGGTATGATGTTTAAAAATGCTTTAACGGCTCCTTCTTCATCCATCACTGCAATAATATCCTGGTTTTTTATCTCATTCTCATCAAACATACCCTGCGAGAAAACGGATTCCGTCTTGTCCACCTCCTGCAGCCATTCATCAGATACCTTTCTGAGTCTTGAGAGAAAATCAACAGACTGAGGTGCAGGAAAATATGTGGTGATAAATCCCTTCTTCTGCAAACTGTTTAATCCGTTTCTCAACGATTTTTTATCACCACCCGACAAAGAGAAATTTTTTACATCGAGAATCGCTTCCTGCCCTATCACCAATTTGTTTTTGTAAAGTTTGTTGAACCATTGCAGATTGTCTTCGCCTACTCTGTAAAATGCCGGCTTCAATCCCATTCTCCTGCAGTGTGTTTTGAACTCAACCAGAATTTCTGCTTTCTGCTCTTCATCACATACCGGGCCTTCCAATACAATAGCAAAGCCGCCTGAAATTCTATACGACAGGAATGCACTGTAATTGTCAGAGAGAAAAATCAATTTGTCTTTATATGTTTTAAAATAGTCCAATGCTGAATTTCCGTATTGATGCAACAGGAACTTTGCTTTTTCTCTGTGGTTTTCATTCTCCAGGTGCTTTTGTCTTTCTGTTTTAATGAGTGTGAATAACAGGAATGCCCATGTCAGAAAGCCGAGCGAGCGTATTAACAGGATAAATTCTTTACCAAATTTTGTGGCGGGCGAAAGTGTATCATCATCTACCAGCAAAAATATTTTCAATGTATGCAGCAAGGATTGCTTCCACGAAAAATCTTCATGAAAGTGCCGCGCATCGATAAAATAGAAACTGACAAAGCCGAAAATAATCACTGCAGCAAATGCAAGCAACGCCGTCTTGATGCCCAGCCGCAGGTATCGCGCACTGCTGCGCAATCTGTATTGAGATGCAGATGCCAATAGTATGAAGAGCACAATAAGTGTGAGAATAGCTTCTTCATATTCCAGGTCTTTGGTGAGATGCCCTATTAAAGAAAAAATCGTAATGATTACCGCAACGATCCACGCATTCCGCAATCCCCGAATAAGGTAAGCAGAAGTAACGATGAGCGCCAATCCAAGAAAAAGCACAAGAATATTGGATGCATGAATGGCATCCAATGGCAGATATTGCCTTAGCAAACGCAAGCGGGCATGGACCGGTGGTTCGATGACGGAAATAATATTAATAATACCTAACAAAAGCGTAAGAAGAACGGGCACTACACGATAAAATATCTTTCTGCCGTGCCATCCAAATGACAATAACCCTAAAACAAGTGGCAGCCAAAATTCAAATATCCTGTACAGAACAGTTATGGACAATGCTGTACCGCTGCCATACCCGAATTGCTCCAGCACATAGACCATCGACAATTCTACAGCACCCAACCCGCGCAGAAATGGTGAAATGATCATCATCAAAACTGAAATAATGTATCCGGACGCTGCTGCTCCAAAAGAAGGTGTAACCCCAATGGCCAGCATCGCAATAAATACATGAAACATACCACTCAACTCAACTCCCACTGAATAGGCAACCGCCCCGGAAAACTTCATTCGGTTGATATCGGCAGATACTACCTCGGCAATGGAAGGGCCAAATGCGGGAAACCACTTGTTCAGCAAATGATACAGCCTGCCCTTTTCCTTGATAGAACGAAAGACAAGATAAAGAGCGGTGATCATGGCGACCACAAATAACAATCCCCACCAGGAATTCTTAAACTGCCCGGAACTCAGTACCGTATAGATCACAACAGGTAAACCGGCAATAAAAACAGTCATCATCCCTGCTATGCCAAACAATCCGCTTGCCTGATGCACACGTATTGTACTGAACCCCTGCCTTCGTAATTGTGATGGAGAATACGCCAATGCACTGACTCCTCCGGCAGGAAGAAAGACACTGATAAAGTTTCTTTTCAAAAACAGAACACATCCATTTTCCCACTTCAGGTTGAGGCCTACGGCAGCAAAACTTTTCTTATAAATTCCTGATTGAAAAAAAATATAAACCAAAGTGAGCAGTACCCCGGCTAAAACCCAATATGGATTTGATCGTTCGAGCTGGGGCACTATAACCTGCAGTTCTTTGCGTTCACTCTTAAAAAAAACAATGGCGAGTAGCAGCATTAATATCGCCAGCATTTCTTTCCAATAAATTTTGGGCGAAAATTTTCCCGCGATGAGCCTTATCTTTTTCAAAGTGCAGATTTTTTATATCCCGGATAAGAATAAAAAGCCCCGTGCTACCAATGCACGAGGCTTACATTACCTAAAACAAAGGCCATTACTGTTTTTTATTCTCCTTGAATCGTTTGTCAGGAGTGCCGTTCTTTTTCAGATGTTGTGTTTTTGCAACTTTGTTTTCTTTAAAACGCTTGTCAGGTGTACCGTCTTTTTTCAAATGATCAGCAGAGGAAACAGTTGATGTTTTTGCTGATTTCTTTACACTGGTTTTACCGGCAGGTTTCTTTGCACTGGTTTTCTTTTCCACTTTTGCAGTGCTCACTTTCTTTTCAACTTTTTCTTCTTTCTTCACTTTAGGTTGTGGTGCATGATTCATAGCAACGACCTTGGTTGGCTCTTTTTTCATTTCATGCTTCTTGACCACATGGGTCTTTGCAGTTTCAGACTTCTTAACCGGAGCTGTTGTCTGAGCACTGGCGGCTGCATTAAAAGCAACAAAAGCGATAGCAGCAATAATTAATCTTTTCATTGTAATGTTTTTATTATTTTGTTTGAAGTGTAAAATTGCATCGCAAAGCCCGCGTGTTTATGAACGAATAGGCAAACAGGCAAAAGGTGTCGCCGAATGACGTATGGAGAAGTATGAGAGCAAAGCATACTACCCGAGGCTATTGTAAAAAACTCCGGCTTCTGCTACAGCCTGTCTGCAAGTACTCTCTAACTGCAAAAAGGTACTTTCAAATGCATCTTGATCCAAATTGTCATATTCTAACCGATCGAGAGGTGCAGCGAGAGTAGTTTCCAATCCTAGTACCGAAACAGTCGTTTTCATATTGTGCGCTTCCTGCTTCATTTCGGCAATTTTTCCTTCTTTTTGTAAATTCTTTATTTTTTGAAGTGCCTCTGGAACCATCTCTATAAACTGTGATACGACCGTTTTTTCGTAAGCAACATTTCCTTTACTTACGTCTTTCAGATACGTTAGATGGATCACCTTGTAAGGCAATATTGGAAGTTCATGATTTATTTCTTGTCGATCATGGTTCGATGTTTTCTCCTTTGTAAACAACTGAATCATCGTTAGTAATTTCTCCTCGCGGATGGGCTTCGATATATACTCATTCATGCCATAGCTCAGGCATTTTTCGCGCTCTCCCTGCATGGCATGTGCCGTCATAGCAATCACAGGTGTTTTCAATTTCAATGTATTCCTGATCTCCTGCGCTGTGGTGTATCCATCCATCTCAGGCATTTGAATGTCCAGAAGAATCAGGTCGTATTCTGTGAGTTTCAACGATTGCAATGCATCATTTCCATTCACTGCAAAGTCACACTTATAATTCCATTGATTGAGCAAATGCCTGATCAGATCCTGGTTGATAGGATTGTCTTCCACAACAAGAATATGCAACTCCGAATCCTTCAATAAGGGTTTGTCTGATTCAATGGAAGAATTGATGAGCACTTCATCATTAGAAATCTTGAATGGCAACTGTACTTTTATCGAAGTCCCTTTACCCGGATCGCTGTGGGCGCTGATAGTTCCGTTTTGCAGGATGCACAATTCTCTTACTATTGAAAGTCCGAGTCCTGTGCCGCCGTACTCTCTCGTTACTGAATCCTGTGCCTGCTCGAACCGGTCAAATATCTTGTTCAACTTGTCCTTTTCTATGCCGATGCCTGTATCAGTAACTTCGATTTGGGTTATGACTGATTGGTGCCTGGTACCAAGCGATTTTACCGTTAAGGAAATATTACCCTGCGGTGTGAATTTGATGGCATTTTCTATAAGGTTTACCAGTATTTGTGTAACCCTCGTTACATCACCGATTAGCAGATCGGGGAATCCGGCATCCACCTCCGATTCAAAACTGAGGCCTTTTTCCGCTATCCTTTGCGCAAACATCATTTCCACACCATGAACGGTGCTCCTCATACTGAATGGTGCGTATTCTATCCGCATCATACCTGCTTCTATCTTCGATAAATCCAAAACATCATTTACTATCGATAATAAATTTTCTCCTGATTGCCGGATGGTATCAACAAAATGTGTTGATTCTGCATCTATTTTTTTCTTGCCAAGCAGGTTTGTAAATCCTATGATTGCATTCAATGGTGTGCGGATCTCATGGCTCATATTGGCCAAAAATTTTTCCTTTATCAACGCGGCTTCGCGTGCTTTTTTCTCAGAGCTATTCAACCTTGAGATCAACTGTTGCTGCCTCGTGACTTTATACACTACAAAACCAAAAGTAACTACCGATGCGATCACGGCTATTAAAGCAATCACTGATCCGAGCGCCAAAGCCTTGTGGCCGTTAGAGTCTGCTTCTTTAATGAGCGACTCTACAGACTCCTGGTGCAGTGCATCAATATGAGCGCATACGAGCCGGATTGAATCTGTCAGCACTTTACCTTTCCTTGTCATGATCACATGCTCCGCCGCTTTTTTACCTTCACTCTGATAGGTATCAAGAATATATTGATTAAAGGATATTTTAGAATTTACCAGGCTGTCTAAATGCCCTATCAGCGGAACGATGGCAGGATAGAACCGTAACGTATCTAATTCTGTCAATGTCTTTTTAATGGTATTGATTTCAGTAGTACGGAAGCCGGTATCCACCTTCTCACCACTGATCACCTTTCCCCTCACTTTGCTCTCCAGCAGCACTACGCCTGTCAAAAGTTTTTGAAGATTGGTCTTGGTACTGGAAACCTGGAGCAGGTTTTCATTATGATGGATCAGTCTTTCAATACTCCGGTTGGAATTGAATTGTAGAAATACGATCAATAAAACCACGGTAACGAAAATTACCGGGGCAAACATTTTGAAATACCGGTTCATACCTTGAAGGTAAAAGTCAAATTTCAGGAATTTATTCTAAGCGGAAGGCCGTTTCAAAAACTTAACAAAAAGCAGGAAGATCAATACAGCATCTGCCATAGCGAGGAAAAAAAATAGCAGGATCCGGCTGATAGCATATTTCTCATCAATGAATAGCAACAGGCAATAACAGATGATTGCCAGGATCATTGTGAGGACTGCTATCAATAAGAATTGTTTAATATTCATTCTATACTAAAAAAAAACTGTGTCAATCTGTAGTTCTCACACTTGAATTCTTTCCCTCCAACACTTGAGGGCTCATCCCTGTAAAGGTCGAAAGCAAACTCCTTACACAGTATTGACACAGTAAACATCCAAAAAATGCGAAAAAATAAATCCTCTTTCGCTTAAAACCTTTGTGAAGGTATTTACTGCCGGAGTTGAATTTGTTTTGAAAACGATGAGCAGGCAAAAAGTGTCGCCCAAGCAGGCGACAACATCTTTAGTGAATAGCTACAATACTTTCATCCTTGCATTGAGTGCCGCACGATAAGCGTCAGCCACAGGAATTGACTTTCCCGATATTACAATACCGCCATCCTGGATGGTATCAATTTTTGAGAGCGCTACGATAAATGACCTGTGCACTTTGATAAACTTTGATTCAGGCAGCCTGGTTTCAACTGCTTTCAGCGTAGTATGAACGGCATAAAATTTTTGTGTAGTATGCAATTTCACATAGTCACCCATTGCCTCTGCATATAAAATATCATCCATCTTCAGCCTGCGAATGTTGTTGGAATCTCTTATGAACACAAAAGAGTCTTCATCAGTTTTCACTTCAGTCTTCCTGCTGTTGATAATTTCTCTTACTTTATCAATCGCCTGTAAAAATCGTGCTGGAGTAATAGGCTTGGTGATATAATCTGCAACATTCAGATCGAACGCTTCTGTTGCATATTCCTTTTTGGATGTTGTAAATATGATCAACGGACGTTTGTTGCCCAGGTTTTTAGTAAGTTCTACCCCGGTCATTCCCGGCATTTCAATATCGAGCAAGAGCAGATCTACGGATTGATTGACCAGGTAATTATAGGCATCCATAGCGTTTTCAAAATCGCCCGACACTTTGAGGTCAGCAACTTGTGAAGCCAGTTGAATCATTGTGGTGCGTGCAATTTTATTGTCGTCGACGATCAGGCAATTCATATAGTACAATCTTCGAAACGAATGTAAGAACATTTGAAAGCAGGTATTCTTATGTGAAGGCAAAAATTTTGTCAAACAATGAAAATCCGGATTGGAATGGGAAAAAAGTATGGAAATGTTTCCTGTTGATTCTCCTTCTCTTCATGTTTCGCGGAAAAAATAATTATGCTTTTTACATTTGTTGTAATTTGAACTTCCCTGTTCCAAATATTCACGGGCAGGATTGAAAGAATTGGGTGCATTCCAAATCCGATCGCTATCGGATGTCGCATTACCGCGATACTTGTAGCCGGTGACGACACCGCCGTCGCCAAGAAGCCCCGGTTGGTGTCATCACCAACCGGCCCATCCGATATTGGATTTGAAATGCACCCATAGTATAATTATCAGTAGAAAAAAATAAATAATTTGCATCACTGGCTGACCAGCTTATTGAGGCCGAAGCCATAAAGCAACAGGATATGAAAACAATCAAAGGACCGGGAATATTTATTGCACAATTTATTGGTGAAGAACCTCCGTTTGATAATCTTAAGAACATTTGTAAGTGGGCATCTTCTCTCGGTTTTAAAGGAGTACAGATACCAACTCTTGACGACCGGTTTATCAATTTGCAAAAAGCTGCGGAGAGCAAAACTTATGCAGATGAAATAGCAGGAACCGTCGCCGAATTTGGAATGCAGATCACAGAGCTCTCTACTCATTTGCAGGGACAATTGGTAGCCGTACATCCTGCTTATGATTTATTGTTCGATAGCTTCGCTCCGGAATCATTACGCGGGAACCCGAACGGCCGGCAGGAGTGGGCTGTGCAGCAAATGAAATATGCGGCAAAAGCAAGTGCCAACCTGGGATTAAATGCACACGCCACTTTCAGCGGATCCCTGCTCTGGCATACTTTTCATCCATGGCCACAAAGACCGGATGGTCTAGTGGAAGAAGGATTCACTGAATTGGCAAAGAGATGGAAACCGATTCTCGATTCATTTGATGAATGCGGAGTAGATGTATGTTACGAAATACATCCGGGTGAAGATCTGTTTGACGGTGCTACTTATGAAATGTTTCTGGAAAAAGTAAATCATCATCCGCGGGCATGTTTGCTTTATGATCCTTCTCACTTTGTGTTGCAATGTCTCGATTATATTGAATACATCGATTTATATCATGAACGTATCAAAGCGTTTCATGTGAAAGATGCGGAGTTTCATCCTACAGGAAAACAAGGTACATTCGGAGGATATCAACCCTGGCTGAAACGCGCAGGACGCTACCGCTCACCGGGCGATGGGCAGGTGGATTTCAAGAGGATATTCAGCAAACTCACAGAGTATGGTTACGATGGATGGGCCGTTTTGGAATGGGAGTGTTGTATTAAAAATTCTGAAGATGGCGCACGCGAAGGTGTCCGATTTATAAATGATCATATCATCCGAACTACTGAAAAAGCATTTGACGATTTTGCAGCAACAGTGAAAGATGATACATTGAATAAGAGAGTTTTGGGAATTGAAGAGAAATTGTATTAGCCGAGAAGGGGTGAATGGTGAATTGTTAATGGTGAATGGTGAGTTGTGAGTTGTGGACGTATGCTTCGGCAGGCTCAGCAACCTTGCTTTGGCCCGGACGCTTTGGTCTGAGTCAGACAAGCCTTGGCTTCGTCTGACGAGTTCAGCCACTGTAAACGACCAACGAAAAACGACCAACGAAAAACGACCAACGAAAAACGAATGCTTCGACGAGCTCAGCACCCGTGGACGAAAAAAGACCAACGAAAAACGAATAACGAAATTCTTATTACCAGAAAAAGTAAATGAATAAAACAATGAAAAACTTATTAATCGCAATTTGTTGTACAACCCTGATTGCATCTTGCAGCAGTACCAAATCTACCGGCAATGCACTGTCTGATAAGGAAAAAGCAGATGGCTGGCAATTACTCTTTGATGGCAAGAGCACCAAAGGGTGGCATGTATTCGGAAGCAAGGATGGTGTCAAATTTTGGAAAGCGTCTGACGGTATGCTCTTTCCTGACCAGGCCAATGCTAAACAATATTCTGACAAGGAAAAAAGAGATTTGGTAACAGATGAAGCATTTTCAAATTTCGAATTACAACTGGAATGGCGCATCAGTGAAAAAGGGAATAGCGGCATCATGTTTTATGTAATTGATGATGGCAAGCATGATGAACCATATCTTACAGGCCCTGAGATGCAGGTGTTGGATAATGGAACTCCAATACGACTGGGACATCCGGATGCAAAACTTTATACCCATCGTGCAGGTGACTTGTATGATATGCTGGCTTCAACTGAAGTTGCCAAACCACAAGGTGAATGGAATCATATCGTCATAAAATCTGTGCAGGGTAAATTGGATTTTTACATGAATGGTGTGCATACACTCAGCACCACTATGTGGAATGACTACTGGGACAAAATGGTGGGCATCAGCAAATTCAAATACATGCCAGACTTCGGCAAAGCAAAAGTAGGAAGCATCTGCCTGCAATTTCATGGAGATGCTGTCTGGTTTCGAAATATCAAGATCAGGAAATTATAACCCATGCGGTTAAAAATCGAGGGAGACAAACAAAAGCACATTATAGTCGGGGCTTTAATAGCAGCAGTAACGTATGCTTCAGCAGTCATATTCTGGCCCGGCCACATTTGGCTTCCTGTTGTTCTTGCGATAGGTGCAACAACTTTGATTGGGTTTGGCTTCGAATTATTTTCCCTGATCACGAGGATAGGTCACGCCGAATGGATGGATGGGATTGCGACGGTTGCTGGTGGAGTCATTGGTGTTGTGGTAGGTTATGTCGTCAATCACGTCATCCTGTTATTTTGATGCACTGCCGGGATAATCAAAAAACAAAAATTCTTTGTCTGCCACTTGAATATCATTCCAATGATCTGTGTTGATGTTCACTGCAAACATTCCGCATGGAGGCATGCTGTAAGGAAAATTTCCCAACAGATCATTAATAAATGATGTGATGCCCGGATTGTGTGAGAATATTATTGCAGTTGTGCAATCATTCTTTATGTGCTCAATTACTTCATAGATCCCCGCTACTGTAGGTTCGTACAATTTTGATTGAATCAACAATTCTGTTTGATCCTTACTAAATGCATCAAGAAAGAAATAGGCTGTTTCTATCGCTCTGTGTGCAGTACTGCTTATAAAAAGATCGGGAATTATTGAGTTTGCTTTCAGCCTTTGCGCCATCGCAGATGCATCTATCCTGCCCTGATGGTCAAGAGTACGGTCTATATCCTTATGGGTAGGACTATGCATCCCGCTTTGTGCATGTCTTACCAGGATAAGCTTTTTCATAAAGAGAAATAAAGATGATCAATAACTGCGCACATCTCTGCCTTCCATATAGTTCATGAACGCGGTGTTGACTGCCCGATTACCACCGGGTGTAGGATAGTCACCGGTGAAATACCAGTCGCCTTTGTTGGTTGGGCAACATTCATGCAGGCTCTCAATAGTCTGATAGATCACTTCTACCGGGATATTGATTTCCGGAGGTGTGATGAGTTGAGCAATCTTTCCTGATATTTCTTCAGCAGTAAACGGTTTATAAACTTCCTTCACCACATTCTTCAGATGTAGCTGGTTGTTGCGTTGTAATTCCTTGCATTCGGCAAAGAGTTTGGAGAAGAGGCAGGATTGATCTTTCTCTTTCAGCAATGCTTCTGCTGCTTTGAATGCCACAAACTCTTTCATCCGGCTCATATCAATGCCATAGCAATCAGGGTAACGTATTTGCGGAGCAGAAGAAACGACAATGATCTTCTTAGGTTCGAGGCGGGCCAACATACGGATGATACTCTCACGCAATGTAGTACCACGCACAATAGAATCATCAATGACCACAAGTGTATCCACTCCTTTCTTTACAGTGCCATACGTAATGTCGTACACGTGCTGCACCATTTCATTGCGGCTACTATCTTCGGTGATGAAGGTTCGCAACTTCACATCTTTGATGGCAATCTTTTCTACGCGAATGCGTCGATTGACAAGCTCGGATAGTTTTTCTTCATCATAATCTTTACCCCAACTCATGATGCGCTCCACCTTTATTTTATTAAGATAGTCTTCCGCGCCTTTTGTCATTCCATAAAATGCCGTCTCAGCCGTATTGGGTATAAAAGAAAATATGGTATTCTTAAGATCGTAATTAACTGCTTGTAAAACTTTTTCACTCAGTTTATAACCCAACGATTTTCTTTCTTCATAAATTTTCTCATCACTACCCCGGGAAAAGTAGATACGCTCAAAACTGCATGCCTTTCTTTCTGCCGGAGCCACTATCTGTTCAACAGCATAATTTCCATCATTATAAGTAATGAGGCCATGAGCAGGCATCAGCTCCTTTACTTTGTTTTCAGCAACGTTGAATACGGTACGAATGGCTGCACGTTCACTGGCAGCTACGATCACTTCATCATCCACGTAGTAATAAGCAGGACGGATACCATGCGGATCGCGAACGATGAATCCGCTTCCATTTCCTACCAGTCCTCCAAATGTAAATCCTCCATCAAAAAACGGAACTGCCTTCTTCAACACAGTAGCTACATCCACACCTTCCGGACTGCTTTCATCTGCCTGCAAGAGGAAGTGATAGATCACATCCAGCATGGCTGCAAGATCACTTTCGCGGGTCTCTGATTCTTCAGGACGCGAACTGTTTACAAGGGCAAACAATTCTTTCTTATTGGTGAGATTAAAATTACCGGCGAGCGCAAGATTTCTTACAGGCTTAGTGTGGCACTTAATGTAAGGATGGCACGCCTTTACGGTATTTTTTCCCTGCGTACCATAACGTAAATGGCCCAACATCAGTTCTCCCAGAAAATCTACATGGCCTTTCATGTACTCGGCATTGGAGGCGATGTCTTCGTGATAGCGTTTTACTTCTTCAATCTGTGCGGATATCTGCGAAAAAATATCAGCAATGGCCTGGTTCTGAACACTTCTGATGCGATGCATAAAGGGATAACCCGGTAGTGTATTGAGTTTAACGCTGGCAATACCCGCACCATCCTGGCCACGATTGTGCTGCTTCTCCATGAGGAGATACAGTTTATTGAGGCCGTAAAGTACACTTCCGTATTTCTGTTGGTAATATTCCAGGGGCTTGCGCAACCTGATAAAAGCTAAACCGCATTCATGTTGTATCGCGTCGCTCATAATATTTAAGAAGAAGGCGCAAAATTAAACCAAATTACCTTGAGAAAGAGGCTTCTTTTGTTAATGCTTTCGAGAATTTTTGAACAATACAAGTGTTGGACGTAAGTTTTTCAGACCACTTCCAAGACAGACCCTAAGACTAAAAATTTGTACTTTCAACCAATGGAACAGCGCTTTTATTTTGACACATCAGTTTTTGGTGGAATTTATGATGTAGAATTTGAAGTAGAAACTATATTACTATTTGAAAAGGAACATTGGGTCAAATCAAATGCATTTATTCAAACTTGACCGAAAGTGAATTGACCAACGCACCTGAAAATGTGAGAAACTTTTTTGAAAACCTGCCAGACAAATACAAAGAAAAAGTGTTGGTAACCCCAGAAGCGTTGAAACTTGCACAGACATATGTGGACGAAAAGGTTGTAGGCGAAACCAGTTTAGATGATTGCATCCACATCGCAACAGCAACTTTGAACAAGGTTGATATGTTGGTTAGTTGGAACTTTAAGCACGTCGTAAATGTTTATAGAATTCGTGGTTATAATTCTATAAATTTACGGTTAGGACACGCAACATTAGCAATACATTCACCAAAAGAAATTGTGAATTATGAAAACGAAGAATAAAACAGAAAAAGATTTTGACACTGTCAAAACCTTCAGGGCTATAAAAGACAAAATTTCCAAAGATATTAAGGGAATGACTTTTGAGCAATTGCAAGCATATCTTGACAAAACAAAATTGAAACCAAAAAAGGCCTAGACCAATCAAACCTACGCCCAGCAAACATTAAGTTTAAAACAGTTAGCACGCGCGAATTGCAATTATAGATAAAAAGTGGTGCTGTATGCACTCCCGTATAACTTTCCCTCATTATCCTTTCACGCCCCAATCCTACTTACTTCGATGCCTGCTGATCTGTTGTGATCCATTTATCAATCTGTGGGCACTGCCTGTATTCAGGAGCGATGTCAATATAGAATGTAGGTACTATAGTAGCGAACCATTTGTCTAATGCATCACTCTGTTTTTCTTCCAATGCACGCTGCGCTACTTTATTGTAATCATCCTTCAGGTTTTCGCGATGAGGTTCTGACTTAGAAATCAGGTAGATAATACGAACCCCGATTTTCCCACGATAATCTTTAAACTCAACAGGTTCACTGTATTCACCCACTTTGAGTTGGTCAAACATTTTTACTAAATCAGGGTCCAGGTGATCTATGGTCAGGCTCGTAGATCCCTGATCATCTGCCAGCAATCCTCCCGTGAATTTGCTGTTTTCATCTTCACTGTACTTGTCCACTGCCGCTCCAAACTTCAATGTTCCGGCTACCAACTGCTTTCTGACGGTGTCCAATTTTTCTTTTGTCGCATTTATTTCAATCGAACTTACCTGCGGAATTTTCAGTATGTGGCGCACTGTAGCATCATCACCTCTGCGGTTGACCATCTGGATAATGTGGTAGCCAAATCTTGACTTGAATACACTGGAGATCTGTCCGTCTTTAAGTCCGAATGCTTTCGATAGAAAAATAGGATCTATATTTTTATCGTTTCTGTTCACCTCGAGCATTCCACCATCATTCCTGGTGCCGGGATCATCACTGTATAGCTTCGCAAGTGATTCAAACGTCTTAGCACCGGATTCTACTTCTTTCTTATATTCTTTCAATTGATCCATCACATAAGCATCTACGTCGCGGCTGGGTTTGGGATAGATTACTATCTGGCCAATCTCCACTTCGGATTCATAGAATTGAAGACTATCTTTTGGAATTTTATTGTAATAAGCTTCTACTTCCTCAGGAGTAATCCTGATGTCGCCCACAATTTTATTTCGTTCGCCTTTTGCAAGTTGGCGGTCACGGAAAACAGGACGGTACTCTTCTTTTAACTGGAAAACCCTTTTACCCGCTATTTGTTCCAGTATTTCTTTGGAACCGTATTTCGAAATAAATCCGCGGATTTGATTTTCCAAGTCGTTTTCTATTTCTTCATCACTTACAGGAACAGAGTCCTTTTCTGCCTGCACTACCAGGGCTTTCATGCCAAGAGCCTGCTCCAATAGCAGGCAATCTGCGTTTGGAGGAAGCGGTGTATTGGTACGTTTGTAATCAAATAGCTGGTTGTCGATATCGCTCTTGAGGATGATCTTATCGCCTATTGTCGCAATGATCTTATCGGCTACAACTTTTTTTACCTGTGCAGATAACTTTGAAGCCACTGCTATAAAAAAAATAAATAGAAATATCTTTCTCATCAGGGAGTCTCCTATTTGATGTAATTCAAAAATACAGTGATGGCAGGTGCGTGAAACTATTTTTAAGTTAAATACTTTACAAAGTACGCTTCACTTCTACTTCTTCGTACGATTCAATCATATCACCCGGCTTAAGGTCATTGAAATTCTTGATCGTCAATCCGCACTCAGTGTTGTTATTCACTTCCTTCACATCGTCTTTGAAGCGCTTCAGACTACCCAACTCACCGGTATGGGTGATGATACCATCCCTCACCAGCCTTATCTTGTTGTTGCGGATGACCTTGCCTTCCACTACGATACAACCTGCAACAGTTGCTTTATCGAATTTGTAAGTTTCTTTCACTTCTGCTATACCTACCACCTTTTCCTGAATCTTTGGTTCCAGCATACCTTCCATCGCGCTCTTCACCTCGTCGATAGCATCGTAAATAATGGTGTATGTCTTGATTTCAACACCTTCCTTCTCTGCAAGTCTTGAGGCTTGCAATGCCGGCCTCACATTGAATCCGATAATGATAGCATCAGAAGCTGTAGCCAGCATCACGTCTGTTTCAGTGATCTGACCTACGCCTTTATGTACCACGCTCACCGCGATCTCTTCGGTGCTCAGTTTTTGTAAGCTATCACTCAATGCCTCTACAGAACCATCCACGTCACCACGTAGGATCAGGTTCAGTTCTTTAAAGTTGCCCAATGCCAACCTGCGTCCAATCTCATCGAGTGTAATGTGTTTCTTAGCGCGGATACCCTGTTCACGAAGTATTTGAGATCTGCGGTTGGCAGTTTCTTTAGCTTCACCTTCATCGGCATACACCTTGAAAGTTTCACCTGCCTGAGGAGCCCCGTTCAATCCAAGGATCAATACCGGCGTAGAAGGCGGTGCGCTTTGTACCCGTTGATTGCGCTCATTGAACATCGCTTTGATACGTCCATAATTCTGGCCTGCTACCAATACATCACCAACGTTCATAGTGCCGTTCTGAACAAGAAGGGTGGCAACGAATCCTCGTCCTTTGTCGAGGGAGGCTTCGATAACTGTACCGCTGGCAGCCTTGTCAGGATTGGCCTTTAGCTCCAGCAGGTCTGATTCCAATAATATTTTATCCAGCAATACATCCACATTGAGTCCCTGCTTGGCACTGATCTCCTGGCTTTGGTACTTACCTCCCCAATCCTCTACCAGTATGTTCATCGCTGATAATTGTTCTTTGATTTTTTCAGGATTAGCTCCGTCTTTATCCATCTTATTGATGGCAAATACCATTGGCACATTCGCCGCCTGGGCATGCGAAATAGCTTCTTTGGTTTGCGGCATCACCGCATCATCTGCTGCCACCACTATCACGGCAAGGTCTGTAACCTTGGCACCACGAGCACGCATGGCTGTAAAGGCCTCGTGACCGGGTGTATCCAGGAAGGTAATAGACCGCCCATCCTTCAATTTTACTTCATAAGCACCGATGTGCTGGGTAATACCTCCGGCCTCTCCGGCTATCACATTTGCATGACGTATGTAGTCCAAAAGGGATGTCTTACCATGATCTACGTGTCCCATGATGGTTACAATCGGAGGACGAGGTTTCAAATCTTCAGGATCATCTTCCTCTTCTACCTCTTTCATTTCGGGAGAATCATCAATATTGATAAATTCAACTTCAAATCCGAATTCGCCGGCCACCAATTCGATGACATCAGCCTCGAGTCGCTGGTTGATGGAAACCATGATACCAAGACTCATACACTTGCTGATTACATCAGCAAATGAAACGTCCATCAGGTTAGCAAACTCACTTACCGAAATGAATTCGGTAACCTGTAGTTTCTTGTCAACATTCTCTTCAGACGAAACTTCTTCAGCTTCCCCATGCTTTTTCTTTCTGTATTTGGCACGCTGGCTTTTACCGCGTCCACCTGCTCCGGCCAGTTTAGCCTGGGTCTCACGAATCTTTTCCTGTATTTCTTTCTGGTCGATTTCTTTCTCTTCTACCCTCTCATGCCGTCCGTGCTGAGGCCTTGGCCTTGATGACGGATGTTGATTCGGCCCTGCGGGTTTTCTTGCTACCTTAATCCTGTTTCTCTTCCTTTTTTCTTCGAAAGGTTTTTTGGTTTCTGCAGGTGTCGGTAATTCTATCTTATCAATCACTTTAGGCCCGGTGAGTTTCTTGCGCTGTGTCTTGATCATCTCAGGTTCCGGTTTTTCCACAGTTGTGGTGCCGGTCAATGATCCGATAGTTTTCACAATGGGCTTTTCTTCTTTTACCTCCGGGACTGATTCCTGTTCTTCTTCTACAGGTTTAGGTTTGGCTTTTGCCGTTTTCTTTGTTTCTTTTTTCGGACGAGTAGTGCTTTCTAGGTCTTCAATATTGATTTTATCTACCACCTTAAGTCCTGATATTTCAGGAGCACTTATAGAGACATGTGCTACCTCCTCTGGTGCATCTTTTGATGTTTCCTTTTCAGCCGGTACTTCCCCTACAGTCTCAGGTGTTACTTGTTCTACTACAGTAGGTACTTCTTCAGTAGCTGTTGGTTTGGCTGGTGCCTTTTCCTTTTTGACAATGGAAATATCCTGTTCATCTTTTCGCTTCTTTACCTCTACAGGCCCAGTCTTCGGAAGATCCACAGTATCTGCTTTTTTCTTCGCCAGTTTATCCGGTTGAAACTCCTTTTGCAGCGCGGTGTACATATCCTCCGTAATCTTTGAAGTAGGCTTCATATCACCCATTTCAAAACCTTTGGAAGACAGGAAGTCCATTAAGGTATCTTTACCTATATTAAACTCCAGCGCTGCTGCCATTACCCGTGGTGTCTTAACTTCTGCCATTAAATTCATCTCCTCTTCCTTTTAAGGAAGAATTTACGTCCGTTATAAAATTATATCAAATGCCACTCTTGCGAGCAGCATTATTAATTCTCTTTTATTCTTTTGCCAGTTCCTCTTCCAAAATTTTCTTCACATCAGCTATGGTTTCCTTCTCGAGGTCTGTACGCCGTTCCAATTCTTCATTGGTAAGCGCAAGTACACTCTTCGCAGTATCACAACCGATTTTTTTCAATTCATCAATGACCCATGTCTGTATCTCATCTGCGAATTCATCGAGATCCACATCTATCTCTTCTACCTCATCTTCATTATCGCGGAATACATCCAGTTCATATTCAGTAAGTTCACTTGCCAGTTTGATATTAACACCTCTACGTCCGATAGCAAGCGAAACCTGGTCAGGCCTCAGATATATATTGGCATGTTTTGCCTCATTATCCAATTCCATGCTTGTGATCTTGGCGGGAGTGAGCGAACGCTGGATCAGCAATTGAATATTGTTCGTCCAGTTGATCACATCTATATTTTCATTTCTGAGTTCACGCACGATTCCATGTATCCTGCTTCCTTTCATACCTACACAAGCACCAACAGGGTCGATCCTGTCATCATAGCTCTCTACAGCTACCTTAGCCCTTTCGCCCGGATCGCGTACAATTTTCTTTATCACGATCAGTCCGTCAAAGATTTCAGGCACTTCTATTTCCAGCAATTTTGCGAGGAAAGAAGGATCAGTCCTGGAAAGAATAATCACTACCTGGTTATTTTTGATCTCTACTTTCTTTACTACGGCACGGATCGTTTCACCTTTTTTGAAATAGTCAGAAGGAATCTGTTCACTCTTTGGGAGTAACATTTCGTTACCTTCTTCATCGAGTAATAGGATTTCTTTCTTCCACACCTGGTACACTTCACCAGTAATGATCTCACCCACCCTATCCTCATATTTTTTCATGAGTATGTTCTTCTTCAGGTCGTTGATACGGCTTGCCAGGGTTTGCCTTCCTGCCAGGATCGCACGCCTACCGAATTCTTTCTGAATATCTACCTCTTCGAGCAGTTCTTCACCTACCTGGTAATCAGGCTCTATCTTGATGGCATCCTTTAGTTCGATTTCTGTAAGGGTGTTATACAGATCATCATCATCTACAATAGTGCGGCGTCTGAATATTTCGAGATCGCCTTTCTGATCGTTTACAATGACGTCAAAGTTTTCGTCTGAGCCGTATTTTTTCCGGATCAGCGTTTTGAACACATCTTCCATCACTTTCATCAAAGTGGGTCTGTCAATGTTTTCAGCGTCCTTAAATTCCTGGAACGACTCTATCAGGTTTATACTTGCCATAGAGAGATGTTTAAAATGTTACCAGCACTTTTACCTGCCGGATTTCTGAAAATGGTATTTCTATTTTTTTAATTTCTACGTTTTTTTTCTTTGACGCGGGCGCTTCTTCTATCACAATACCGGACTCATCTGCCCCTGTGAGTTTTCCTTCAGCCTTGCTTTCGTCATTCTTTTTCACCTCCACATTTCTGCCGATATTTTTTTGATACTGGCGTAATGATGTTAGCGGCCTGTCAATACCGGGAGAAGAAACCTCGATGGAGAAATTGCCGTCTCCAAAAAGATTTTCGCCTTCAATATGCTTATACAATGAGCGGTTAACATCTGCACAACGGGCAATATTCATTCCATTATCCGCATCGAGGAGTACCGTTACTTTGTTAGAAGTACTGATAGCGATATCCACCAGGAAAACTTCCGGCCATTTTTTAATCTGATCCTCAATAAAAGCCTGAATATTACTTAAAACACCTGATTGATCCATTGAACTCAAACTTCAGTTTTTTGAATAAAAGAAGGGAACGATTCCGTTCCCTTTCACTTATCTCATTTTTCCGGTGGCAAATATACGTTGGTAAAGGATTACGAACCAAAAAATATTCTGAGGCTTAGTTTGGATTAACATTATTTTCATGCCGCATATCCTTCTTTTTGCAAACCTGTCAATGCATATTATATAACTTTGACTTGTCATGAATATTTTTAAACTCGCGGCACAGATTCTCTTATTCTACATCCTCTACAGGGTGATTGTAAATTTTGTTATTCCCACCTACCGTAGTATTAAGAGATTCAGGAACCAGGTACAACAGGTGCAAGAGCGCATGAATCAACAGCAGCAAAACCAGCAAAGCCAGGCACAGCAGCCACAAAGTGCACCTCAGCAGGAAGTAAAACCAAAGCCTGAGGGGGAATATATCGAATTCGAAGAGGTGAAGGATTGATTCGAAACCTTCGCTAAAGCCATTGTTCCAAACCAATATTTTCTATCAAAATATTATTCTCAAGTAATATGCCGTGGATCCCAACGGAAATCGATCCTTCTACATTCTGAGATGAATCATCAATGAAAATCGTTTCTTCAGGACGAATGTTTGCTTTGTCGAGAGTCCAGAGAAAACAGTCTGCATCAGGCTTTCGGGTACCTGTTTCATAACTGAAAATGCAATGATGAAAGTGTTCTTCGAATGAAATACTTCTACCTTTCTTATAATATATCTTGTCAAACGCCTCCTTATGAATAATATTCGTGTTGCTAAGCAAGACCAGTTGAGCTTTTTTCTTCAGGGGAGTGAGGTATTCCAGGCTACTCTCCCGAAAGTCGAGAAGCATCGCATTCCAGGCTGTGATGATCTCATCATCACTAAGAGACAGTCCGGTGCATTGATTCAGTTCATTAAAGAAATCAGGTACATCAATGGTGCCCATCTCCAATCTTTGAAAAAGATGATTCGCGCTCGCCTGGCTGTATAGCTCATCAAAATTCTTGATACCAAGTGCTTCAAATGCGTTTCGTGTGCGGTTGTAATCAATATCGAGCAATACGCCTCCAAGATCGAAAATGATGTTTTTAATTTTTGGCATATTGCAAAGAAAATAATTCTTGCTGCTATCTGAATTTATATATTTTTGCAAGCCCCAAATGAAGGAGTTTTTCAGGGCCTATAGCTCAGTTGGTTAGAGCACCTGACTCATAATCAGGTGGTCCCAGGTTCAAGTCCTGGTGGGCCCACTAAATAACCGCACCTTTTTTCAGTGCGGTTTTTTTTATTATGATAGCCTGCTATATTTTACATTCTCCTCTGTTGGATAGTTATCTCAGATCGCCGTATCAATTTTTAATGAACAGATGATTCTTTACTTTTTTACGACTCCAAAACCTCTTCTGAATATTCAGATAAAATTGCAACTCCTATTTTTGTTTCCAAAAAATGAATTTTCTCCTTCCAATCAATAACAATTTCAAATAACGCTAAGTAAGAGATTAATTCATTCATGATTTTAAAAATGATCCAAAACTCACATCCAATCATTGAATAATTATAACCATCGCAAAAATAGTTTATCCTCTATCATCGCTGCATCATCTGCAGGTACACTCATTGAGTGGTTCGATTTTTTTCTTTTCGGGAGTCTCGCGTCTATCATCTCCACAGAATTCTTTCCAAAAGAAAATCCGACAGCCGCGTTCCTTGCCACACTTGCTACTTTCTCGGCAGGCCTTGTAGTAAGGCCATTTGGCGCCCTGGTGTTTGGAAGGATCGGCGATATCGTCGGGCGCAAACATACTTTCATGGTTACGCTCTCCATCATGGGATTCTCCACTGTTGGGATAGGGCTGGTACCCAATTATGACACCATCGGTTTTTTGGCTCCTTTGTTGGTCTTGTTGTTAAGGCTACTGCAGGGACTGGCACTGGGTGGTGAGTATGGAGGAGCGGCAACTTATGTTGCAGAGCATGCGCCACCGTCGCGAAGAGGATTCTGGACATCATGGCTGCAGTCCACATCAGGGCTGGCATTCATACTCTCGATCACCGTTATCTTATTGATCAAAGGGCTGATGAGTGAAAGCGACTGGCTTCGCTGGGGATGGCGTGTACCATTTCTTTCTTCAATCATATTGGTAATTGTCTCCCTATATATTCGAAGAAAGATGGCGGAGTCTCCGCTATTTTCCAAAGCTAAGGCTGAAGGCAATACTTCCAGAAATCCGCTCAGGGAATCTTTTACGAACAAATCAAATTTCAAAATGGTCTTATTAGCATTCTTCGGACTTGCGATCGGAGGAGGTGTCATCGGCTGGGTGGGATTTTATGCGCAGGGATTTTTATTAAAGACCATGATGATTGATTTTGACCAGGCAAACGAGATCATTGTAATTGGAATATTGCTCGGTATCCCGTTCTTCTTTTTGTTTGGATGGCTGAGTGACAAAATCAGCAGAAAGGTCATTATGATCGCAGGAATGGTTACTGCATTGCTGGCATTCCGGCCCATCTTCAATTCGATGTACGCAGCATCCAATCTTCAGGCAAAGAAGATCACAAACGCCGTAACAACCGCACCAGGTACTGATGAAACAGGAAATGCCAACGTTACAACCAAAACCTACTACACTGATGGTACCATTGTTTCACAAACACAAAAAGATATAACTGTAGAGGGCAAACGAAAAACAGAGATACACAAATCTATAACCCTGAACAGGGCAGCAATATGGAAACTGACCTTCATGAATTTTCTGATAGAATTGATTTTTGCCATGACGTATGCTCCCATGGCTGCCTTCATGGTAGAGATGTTTCCTCTCAAGATCCGTTACACTTCTTTATCCCTACCATACCATCTTGGCTTTGGTATTTTTGGTGGACTGTCTCCTTATTTTGCCGCTTATTTTGTGGAGAAGGCGGCTGCTTCGGGAAGCAGCAATTATTATCTTGCCGGACTGAATTATCCATTGATCATGATCGCTCTCGGTATATTCATCGGAGCATTGTACCTCAAAGAAAACAATCCGGCTCATGCATTGAAAGTAGTTCCCGCAGGTTTATTGAATACACTCAGAAAATGGCTGGGATGGGTCTGGATTATGCTCGCCATCGCTGTGGCCTGGTATGGCCTCATCGTAGCAGGTATTCCCAGGATTATTTCCGGCAGGCAGGAAGACATTGTTTTTGGAATCATCATTTCTCTGATCATTACTCCTGTGGCCGCTTGCAGTTTATTCTTCTTTGGTAAATATGCCCTCCAGGATTTGTATAAGGACCGATACAATTGAAGTCATTCCCCGGAAAGAGCAATCAAAAGTTGTACGAGATCAACAATAAATATAATATTCTGTTGTACTTTGCTTTATCATTCTTAACCATTATGCCTCGTCGTATATGAATTTTGATTTTATCCTGGTTTTTTTCGTTTTGAGATTTCTCGGGAAGACAATCAATACTAAGGAGCTTTATCCACGATGGGATTCCGCAATAAAAATTGCTTTGCCTGCATTAATGATTTTGTTTCTCAGTGGACTATTTTTTAAGCCAGCCGTGCCGATATTGAATTGGGTTGGCAAGATTTCAATGCTGGCCTTATTGTACATACTTTATCATGTCAGGGCTAATAAAAACACAAGAAGCGTATATATCGCTATACTGCCTTATATTCTTATTTCATTTATTGCACAGATAATAAAAGACGCAGCCCCTGAGTTTTTCTCAAAATGGGATAACCTGACAGAAAGCATAGAGTTGTTCTCAATCTTATGGGGTATTGGTGTTTGGATTGTTACATCTCGTCAAAGGAAAGAACTTGCCAGGACTAAGGCCCGAATCACAGAAGAGGAAGAAAAAAATAAGTTGATGGCCACAATGAAGGAACAATTGGAAGTGCAGGTGGCAGAACGAACGGAAGAAATCACAAAACAAAAAGAAGCACTGGAGACAGCACTGGAAGAACTGAAAGCCACACAGGCTCAGCTCATCCAATCGGAGAAAATGGCCAGCCTCGGAGAACTGACTGCGGGAATTGCACACGAAATACAAAACCCATTGAATTTTGTCAATAATTTTTCTGAAGTCAGCAATGAATTGATGATCGAGATGAAAGATGAATTGGCTAAGGGAAATCAAGAACAGGCATTGGAGATAGCAGATGACATACGGCAAAATCTCGAAAAAATCGCCCACCACGGGAAACGCGCTGACGCTATTGTAAAAGGTATGCTGCAACACTCACGGGCAAGTACCGGAGCGATGGAACCAACGGATATCAACGACCTGTGTGATGAATATTTCAGGCTTGCCTTTCACGGCCTTCGTGCCAAAGACAAAGGATTCAACGCGGCGATGAAAATGGATTTTGATCCGGCTCTTACACCGGATTCGGAAGGAAACGGCAAAATAAAAATAATACCGCAAGACATCGGGCGTGTAGTACTCAATCTGCTCACCAATGCATTCTACGAAGTACACAAAAAATCGAAGCAAAGCAGCGGCAATATCTCTTACGAACCTACTGTTACCGTAAGCACAAAAAAATCAGATAAGCAGGTAGAGATCATAATAGCTGATAATGGAAACGGGATACCGGAGGAAGTGCTTTCCAAGATATTCCAGCCTTTCTTTACTACCAAACCCACTGGGGAAGGTACCGGGCTGGGCCTGAGCCTGAGCTACGATATCATCACAAAGGGACATGGAGGAAAGATAGATGTGATCACCAACCACGATGGTAAAATTTTTGTATTGCTGAATGGTGTGCTGCTGCCAAATGCTGATAAACTCCATAATTTTAAAAAGGACTTGCAGGAAACCGGCACCATATTCAAGATCAAATTACCAATTAAATAAATCAATCAATGAAAGTCTTAGTCGTAGATGATGAACATGATGTACAATTTCTTTTTCAGCAACGATTCAGAAGAGAAATGAAAGATGGATCTATGGAGTTTGCGTTTGCCTATTCAGGCGAAGAGGCATTGAAATACCTGAATGCTAATGAACACAAAGCTGTACTCATACTTTCGGATATCAACATGCCCGGAATGAGTGGCCTCGAATTGCTGAAGCATATCAAAGAAAAATACGAAACGCCACCACCGGTGGTCATGATGATTACAGCTTATGGAGACCAGGAAAATTACAAAGAGGCTATGCGTCTCGGCGCCGATGATTTCCTTACCAAACCAGTCGACTTTTCCAATCTGAAGGAAAAACTCAAGCAGATCAGCCTTTGAAAGTAACAGTACAGAATATAACAGGAGCCCGTTTCCTATCTTTGAAACCGGCTGCCGTCCATAATTGGAGTAATGATTTAAATTTCTAATGCGAATGAAAAAGTATAAGTTTCAAGAAGCGATTGCCATTCCGCTTTGAGCAAACGAATTGGATTTTTGAATTTAAACGATTCATTTCTTGATTTATAAAAGAAGAAACCATGCAGTATGAAAAGGCTTATAATTTCCTGATCTCGAAGTTAGAAAGCGGATTGCCTTCGCACATTACCTACCACAATGTGCAGCATACAAAAAATGTAATCGAAGCAGCAGCATATTTAGGCAAGAAAGAAAATATTTCCGAACGGGAAATGACCCTATTAAAGACCGCGGCTTTGTTTCATGACTCCGGGTTTCTTCAAAATCATTTTGAGCATGAAAAACGCTCGTGCAATATTGCACGGGAGTACCTTCCTAAATTCGAATACACTCCGGAGGAAATAGAGGAGATATGTGTAATGATCATGGCAACGCACTTGCCACAAAGCCCTACCAACTTCTTATCAAAATTACTTTGCGACGCAGATCTTTTTTATCTCGGAGGAAACGAATATGAAAAATATTCTGAAAGACTTTTCCAGGAGTTCAGGAAAAATGATTTGATAAAATCACATACAGAATGGGATATGAGGCAGTCTGAATTTTTAGCAGGTCATTCCTACTTTACAGATACTGCCATGCAGGAGAGGGAGCCCGGCAAAAATGAATCCCTAAAAAGAATCCAATCCCGGCTCACTGTGGCTATAACAAGCTCTAAGAAGGCTAATGCGAGAGAGATCATTGAAGACATACTCCTGAATGTGATAGGTGTATTAATGGCTTCATTTGCACTGAAATATTTTTTGGTTCCCAATCAATTTTTTGATGGAGGCATTACAGGACTTTCACTGCTGATCCATGAAATTTATCACCTCGACCTGTCACTGCTCATCATCATCTTCAACCTGCCACTCATACTCCTGGGTTATTTTATTCTTGGGAAAAGTTTTGCAATCCGGATATTAGCCAGCATTCTTTTGTTTGGCGTCTTCCTGTACCTGATACCTCAGGATGCCCTTACCCACGACAAATTGCTGATTGCTGTTTTCGGCGGTATTTTTCTTGGAATGGGGATTGGGCTTGTCATGCGTGCGGGCGCTGCATTAGACGGCATTGAAGTGCTTGCATTATATACCCTCAAACGCACTTCTTTTACAATTTCAGAAATCATTCTCGGGTTGAATATCCTGATCTTCTCCGTTGCCGCTTTTGTATTCGGGATAGAGACTTCTCTCTACTCTATATTAACCTATTATGCAGCTACGCGCACGATAGATTATGTGGTGGAAGGGATTCGTGCCTACACCGGTGTTACCATCATCTCCGGCAAAAGCGAAGCGATAAAATATGAATTGGTAAACAACCTCGGACGAGGCATCACTGTTTACAAAGGAGAGCGTGGATTTCTGCCCGGCAAATTTGAAGTAAGCACTGATTGTGATATCATTTTTACTGTTATCACAAGAATGGAAATGCGTAAACTGAAAAACCTTGTCTATGATGTGGATCCACATGCATTCGTATTTGCAAACACGATCAAAGAAGCTGCAGGTGGCATATTAAACAGGCGGCATGCACATTAAGAGGAATGCTCAGGTAATGCTCTCCATTTCCAACAAAAAAGCTAAATCAATTCACCTTGTAATTGCTAACTATTTCCATTAGTGTATTTTTATCCAAAATTTTTTCTTGAAACAAACGATCTACGCTAAAGAGCTGTCAAAATTTTACGGTAAAAGGGCGGTCAACAAAAAGGTTTCCTTCAATGTGTCGCAGGGGGAAATTGTTGGATTACTCGGGCCCAATGGAGCCGGCAAGACCACATCATTTTACCAGGTGGTAGGATTGGTAAAACCTGATGACGGGCAGGTATTTCTCAATGATCTGGACATTACCAAACTACCCATGTACAAGCGGGCACAAATGGGACTGGGCTATCTGCCGCAGGAAGCAAGCATTTTTCGAAAGCTGTCTGTTGAGGACAACATTTCGGCTGTTTTGCAAATGACCAATCTGTCTAAATCAGAACAAAAGGAAAAATTAGAAAACCTGTTAGAAGAATTTCACCTGAACCATGTCAGAAAAAGTAATGGTGATGTACTGAGTGGCGGCGAAAGAAGGCGGACCGAGATAGCGCGCGCATTGGCAGTTGATCCAAAATTTATTCTGCTCGATGAACCTTTTGCAGGTATAGACCCTATTGCTGTTGAGGACATTCAAAGTATCGTTACAAGATTGCGATACAAAAATATAGGCATATTGATCACCGACCATAATGTGAACGAAACACTTTCGATCTGCGACAGAGCTTACCTGCTGATAGAAGGCCAAATATTCATAGAAGGAACTGCTGAAAAACTCGCAATGGACGAACAAGTAAAGAGACTCTACCTCGGACGCAATTTTGAATTAAAGAGGAAAGATTACTTACATACGGATGCAATGAGGGGAGAGGGATAGGTTATTGTTTCAGGTTTAGAGTTTAGAGTTTAGTCCGCAGCGGCGGATAGGGTTTAGGGTTTAGGGTTTTCATACTTTGAAATCGCAGATCCTGAACCTGAAACCTGAAACCCGAAACTTGGAACTTGAAACTTGAAACCCCAAACCTCAAATCATGAATCCCACAATCGTTTTGTAAATTGCAGTATTGAGAAATGAAAATTCTTAGCCCTGTCATATCGACCCTGGCCCGGATGCGTTTTAGGGGTGTAGAAAACTGGATCACCTATCCCATTTCGGCCCAACGTAATGTGTTGCAACATTTGGTAACCCAGGCTCAATACACAGAATTTGGCAAGCAATATAAATTCAACCGCCTGTTCACGATACGTGATTTCAAAAAACGTGTTCCTATTCATGAGTATGATGACATCAAACCATACATTCTCCGGATGATGAATGGTGAAGAAAATGTGTTGTGGAATACACCTATCAATTGGTTTGCAAAAAGCAGTGGCACCACTTCAGACAAGAGCAAATTCATTCCACTCAGTGAAGAGAGTTTTAAGGAGATGCACTTCAAGGCAAGCAAAGATGTGGTTACCAATTATTACAACAATTTTCCGCAGAGTGATCTGCTCACAGGAAAAAGTTTAGTAGTAGGAGGTAGCCACCAACTCAGTATGCTCAATAATGAGGTACAGTTTGGCGACCTGAGCGCGTTGCTCATGCACAACAGTCCATTCTGGGGACAATGGCTGCGCACTCCCGAACTCCGAATCGCATTGCTCGACGACTGGGAAACCAAGATCGAAGAGTTGGCTACATCCACCATTCAGGAAAATGTCACTTCAATCGCCGGAGTGCCTACGTGGTCAATTATCCTGATAAAACGTGTATTGGAATTGTCCGGGAAAAAATGCCTCAAAGAAGTGTGGCCCAACCTGGAACTGTATCTGCACGGTGGCGTTTCGTTTACGCCTTACCGTGAGCAATTCCGGGAGTTGATAGGAGGAGATATCAATTACCTTGAAATGTATAATGCCAGTGAAGGTTTCTTCGCAGCACAGTACATGCCGGGAGATGATGGCATGCTGCTCTTCACCGATCACGGGATATTTTATGAGTTCATGCCGGTAGAGGAATATGGAAGCGCTAACCCGCAAACCGTTGGCTTACGTCATGTAGAGCCGGGCAAAAATTATGCATTGGTGATCTCCACCAATGGAGGACTATGGCGATATCTTGTGGGCGACACCGTAGCATTCACTTCCATCAGACCTTACAAAGTAAAAGTAACCGGAAGGCTTAAGTATTACATTAATGCATTTGGAGAAGAACTGATAGCAGACAATGCGGAGAGAGCTATAACAAAATCTGCCAGGGACACCGGTGCCATTATAAAAGACTATACAGCGGCACCCATCTACTTTAGCTCAACATCCAACGGCGCTCATGAGTGGCTGATCGAATTCGAAAAAGAACCTTCCAACCTGGATATTTTCACTTCTACCTTAGACAATGCGCTCAAAGAATTGAACAGTGATTATGAAGCCAAGCGGCAGAAAAATATTGCATTGAAAATGCCGGTAGTCAGAAGCCTGCCAAAAGGAACATTTCAACAATGGCTGAAATCGAAGGGCAAATTAGGAGGACAGCATAAGGTACCGCGCCTGAGCAATGACCGTAAATTAGTGGAAGAAATCCATAGCATGATTGACCTGAAAAACAGCCCATTCGATGCGGGGCTTTAACCTTTTTTTAACCCCCTATCAGATACATTTGCCACCTTAACGAAAGCCCAAACATGAAGAAAATTGCATTGGTTTTTATATTGTGCCTGTCGGTCGCAATTGTACATGCTCAGGACTCCACGCATAAAGCAAATACTCATCTGAAAAATCTGAACCTGAAAAACAGGCCGGGTGATCATTTTTTGTTGCAATTATCTTCTGATCACTGGACAGGGATGCCTGATAGCATCAGCAGCCATCAAAAAGGATTTTCAAGAGGGTTCAGCGCCTATTTCATGTTTGATAAAGTATTCAAGTCATCACCAAAGTTCAGCCTTGGTATCGGTGTTGGAATAAGCACCAGCAATATCACCTTCAAGAAGATGGGGATTCAGTTAAATTCATTTACAGACAAATTACCTTTTGTAGCGTTGGATTCTCTCAACCACTTCAAGAAATATAAATTAGCAACGAGTTACCTCGAAGTTCCTTTAGAGTTCAGATATACAGCTCGTCCGGAAAACTATAATAAAAGCTGGAAAGCTGCCATCGGCCTGAAGTTGGGAACCCTTGTAAACGCGCATACCAAAGGCAAAAACCTATTGGACAAGAATAACAACAATGCAGGTGCCTATTCAGAAAAACTGAATTCCAAACGCTTCATCAATGGTACACGCTTTATGGCTACAGCCCGCGTAGGATATGGCATCTTTAGTCTATTCGGATCTTATGGATTGAGTAATGTACTCAAAGACGGAGTAGGCCCTAACATGAAACTGTACCAGGTTGGGCTTACGATCAGTGGTCTTTAATTTTTCAGAATTTTATAAAACAAAAAAGGAGAGGAATTCCTTTCACGAGGATATGCAGATATTCTTTTGCTTGTCTTTCTCTATAAGCAAAATCTATTCAAGTTTTTTTACTACCACACTGTATCCCCAGGCTGTAAGTAAGCCGATGATGGCAGTAGCTACCCACAATGTTTTGAATCCATAATGTGAGGCTACAAATGTACCAAGCAATGGAGTCAGAATAAAGGCTAATGAAAACGCAAAAGCATTCATTCCCATGTAAACTCCCGACTTACCGGGTGGCGCTCTCTTAATGGCAATAGTTGCAATGAAAGGAAGCGTGAGAATTTCTGAAACAGACAATAAAAACATAGAAAAATAAAACAACCCAAGCCCGGTTCCAAATGCCAATAGCAAATACGATACTGCACCCAGCAGCGTTCCTGAAACCAGTATCGTAGATACTGAAAACCTCTTCTCTGAAGAACCTACCAAGAACATTTCGAGACAAAAAACAACAAGGCCATTAAATCCTAACAGCATCCCAATATCAGCATCTGCGAGTTTACCGGCTTCCTTATAAAACAGGGGAAGTGTATTTAAAAATTGAAAAAAACAAAGACTGTATAAGCAACACAAACCGGTAAACAATAAAAAGGGCATGTCGCGCCAGGGAGAAGTGCTTGTGTCTTTTAAACCTTCATCATCCGAATCCTTTGTTTTTGCAAATTCTCTTCGCTTGTGTACTCGTTTGAAATAAAAATAAAATACAATTCCCGCTATGGATGATGAAATAGCATTGCCATAAAATAACAGTTGGTAGGAGATCGCTGCAAGAAATCCTCCTAAAGCCGGGCCAATAGAAAACCCAAGATTGAGAGCCATCCTGTTCAATGAATAAGCACGCGTAATATTTTCAGGTTTTGCATAAGTAGAAATCGAAACAGAATTGGCAGGACGAAAAATTTCGGTGATGAGACTCAGCAGGAAGACTCCTCCAGACAGGGTTTCAATATGCTTCAGGTGAGGCAGTATTAAGAATACAGGAACGGCGAGAAACAGACTTCCTGTTTGCACTCGGAAGTGCCCCCATTTGTCTGTGAGCCAGCCCCCGGCAAGAGACCCGGCAACAGAACCCACTCCAAAACAACTCAGCACATACCCGGCCTCCTTCAGGCTAAAACCCAGAACATTAGTCATGTATATCCCAAGAAATGGAAGTACCATTGCTCCAGTTCTGTTGATAAGCATGACAATAGCCAGCATCCAGGTAGGAGCAGAAAGCCCTTTGTAAGTATCTATATAAGCATTATAGATTCTTTTCATAAATTGTATGTGATATTTTTTTTACAGGAAAGCTTTCTGAAACTTTAAGAAAGAAGTCTGCGAAGTTAAACAGTGAATGAATTATTACCTGTAGCCTGTCAAAAATCCTTTGCAAATCTATCTGAAACACCTTCTTGTTGGCTCTAAAGAATTTATTGTTTCATTATTAAATCAAAATACTCATGAACCTCTCTTACAAGCCCGAAGGCTACAATTCCCTTTCGCCTTACCTGGTTGCTGATAATGCCAGTGAAATAATTGAATCCTACATCCGGATTTTTGACGCCACACCATTACGTCGATATGAAGGTGAGAATGGAAAAATTATTCATGCAGAAGTAAGAATAGAAGACAGTGTATTAATGATATCAGACAGCACGGAAAAATATCCGGCTGTAAAATACTTCTTACATCTTTACGTCAAAGATGTTTTCAAAGCCTACAAAAAAGCGATTGATAATGGCTGTACGCCAATTGCAGAACCGGTGAACAATGGCGGGGATGATCCGGATACACGGGGATCTTTTGTTGATGCTGCCGGAAACTTTTGGTCAGTGAGTACACAGAAAACTTATACCATTTAGAAATTCAAAATGGTCAAAAATCTTTCGATATAATCACTATTCCCTTTTCTCTAAAGAAACCTCCGACCTGTCATCCCGAA
>CAZGNJ010000019.1:0-28018 GCA_964526985.1 uncultured Ginsengibacter sp.
GTTGCTGAGCCTGCCGAAGCATGGTTGCTGAGCCTGCCGAAGCATGGTTGCTGAGTCTGTCAGACGAAGCTATCGCTTGTCTGACTCAGACCGAAGCGTCAGAGTTTTGAATACTGACCGAAGCGTCAGTACCGAAGCACTCGTTTATCCATTAATGGCAAAAAATACCAATCAATCTATTTCAGGTCAAAATATCTGTAGTCCGACAGGAAAAGCACCAGTTCATAAAGACTGTAGTTCTCTTCCAAGTTCATGCAGGCTTTTTAGAATTTTCTGATGTTGTTTTTCAGATGGTATTTTTTTACCGGAAATATAGTCGGCCATTAAGGGCTGGGCAATACCAACCTTACGTGCAAAAGCTGATACATTTATTTCACTGATACCGGCAAAAATCTTTCCTATTGCAGAAGGCTCACTCCGATGGTGAAGGAATCCGTTAAAAGAGAGGTCCTCATCCAATTCGGGCCAATGGATGCCAAATTCGGAAGTCTCATATTTCTTACGTTCTGAGGAAGTAGCGCCTTTCAACCGTGGATAGTCGGCGAACAGTTCTTTGTCCGTTTTACCGTTTTTGGTTTCAATGTGGATAGCTTCATCTGTGAACCAGATTCTTTTAATGTCTTTAAGGGTAATTTCCATTTTGCTATTATTTAAAAAATTCATTCCAGCGTTCAATGATTATATCCTTGTTTTCCTCTATGATGGCTTCAATCATTTTCAGTTCAGCCTACTTAAAGCCTGCATTTATTATTAGTTTCACATCAGGTAGCACATCAAACTTTGCAGAATCACCGCTTTTCGTAACATGCACGTGAATAGGCTCGTGGTCATTTGAGAAGAACGAAAACCTGAACCCCATAAAAATAAAAATAGTCGGCATCCGATCCCTTTGACACTTCAAATAAAGGTTATAAAAATATAACTTGTTAGTTTACCGGAATCTTTCTCCGAATAGAAAATATATCAATCATCCTGCATACGCCGACCCTTTTCTCAAAGCGAAGACAAGGACAAGTGACCATCAGAAAACATTCATTGCATCAGAAATAAATATATTAATTGATGACTTGTCAGCTACAACTAAGCAAACCACAATATCTCTGGTGGTGGTAAGCAGCAATTCATTATTCAATAAATTACTTTTAACTATCTCTGCAAGAAAAGAAATTCAGCATACAATGGAATTTGTCATACTTAGATCCTTTCAAAATTACTTCCAGGCTCATATTCTACTAACGAAATTGCAGGATGCCGGAGTAACCTGCTTATTGAAAGATGAGTTCACCGTAATTATGGACCCCATTTTGAGTAATGCTGTCGGAGGCATCAAACTAATGGTAAGCAAGGAAGACGAAGCAAAAGCTATTGAATTAATAAAACGATCTGAAGAGGAATATCGTGAAAGTATAGTTTGCCCAAAGTGTAAGGGAAAACATATTGTTCAAATTCCGAAACAATCAGCTTCCAATTTGTTTGTTGCAATCCTCACCTGGATATTGGGCAGCTATGCTATTTCAGCCAGGAGTGTATATCGTTGTTCGGATTGTGGCTATGAATGTGAAGAACTACCTGAACCAACTGAACCTGAAAATCTATAAAGTGTTCAAGCACACATTACGCATCATCCGCAGAGGTTCGGTTTGATTAAGGATTGGGTTCGCCGCGGCGAATGGGATTGGGGATTCGGGATTCGGGATTGGGAATTTGTTTCAGGTTTCGTCCGCCATGGCGGATCAGGTTTGCCACAACCTAACAACCTCACAACGCAACAACTCAATAACCTAACAACTCACAACTAATAATTCATAATTCATCCACCGCCGCGGACACAACTCCCCTTCCAAATCTCTTCTTAAAAATTCCCCCTGTCCTTGCATCTTCCTCACCCAAACACCTTATCTTTGCGGCAAATTTTAGACGTCTTATGGGCTTTTTACGTGTGAAACCCTTTGTGGCATTGATTTTCAGCACTATTTTGTTGTTTTCTGCAAGTGTCGTTTTCGGACAGGAGCATGGCGAAAAACATGGGGAAAAAGAAGAGAAATTCAACCCCACCACAGTGATCCTTCATCACGTACAGGATGCCCATTCATTTCACTTCTTTACCATAGGCGATTTTCATGCATCCATTCCTTTGCCGGTGATCGTTTATTCTCCCCAAAAAGGACTTTCTGTTTTCTCTTCAAGCAGGTTTGGCCACGAAGGAGAGGTAGAATTTGATGGTTACAGGTTAGAAAACGGAAATAAGATTGTTCCCGTAGATCCGAACGTAACCGTTTATGATTTTTCTCTTACCCGCAATGTCGTGCAGATGTTTATTGTTTGTGCATTGTTCATCCTGCTGATGATCAGCATTGCCAAAAGATATAAAAAAGGATTTGGTGTAACCACCGCTCCCAAAGGTGCACAAAACCTGATGGAGCCAATCATCATTTTCATCCGCGAGAATGTAGCTAAGGTAAACCTCGGCAATCGCTGGGAGCGCTACATGCCATTCCTGCTCACTGTATTTTTCTTCATCCTGGTAAATACGCTGTTCGGACTTATCCCCGGTGTAGCCAATGTTACAGGCAATATTGCATTTACATTAGTACTCGGAATCATTGCGCTGATTGTAATTCTATTCAGCACCACAGGACATTTCTGGAAACACCTATTCTGGCCTCCCGGAGTACCGTTTTTAGTAAAGCTGATATTGGTACCGGTAGAGTTGGCAGGTGTGTTCATCATCAAGCCGGGTGCATTGATCATACGTCTTTTCGCGAACATGATCGCGGGTCACATTGTGATCCTGGCGTTCATTTCGCTGATCTTTATTTTTGGTGAGATGGGCAAAATAGCAGGATATAGTTTCTCACCATTCTCTGTATTATTTATTGTATTTGACTACTTCATAGAGTTGTTGGTAGCCTTCATCCAGGCATTCATCTTCACAGTACTGACCGCTATATTTATCGGACAGGGCTTTGAAGGAAGCGGGCATGATGTGCATCCGGGAACTCATGATGGTATGCTATAAATCTTTTATTCATTTCTTAAACAACAAAACCAATCATTATGTCATTAATGACCTTTTTATTTGAAGCCGGGTTTTCACACCTCGGTGGTGCTATCGGTGCAGGTCTTGCTGCTATCGGTGCCGGTATTGGTATCGGTAACATCGGTAAAGGCGCTGTAGAAGGTATCGCACGCCAGCCTGAAGCTTCTAATGAAATTCGTGCAAACATGATCCTCGCGGCAGCGTTGGTAGAAGGGGTTGCCCTCTTCGCCGTTATCGCAGGATTGTTGGCTGTTTTGAAAACAGGATAGGCACACACACTTTTACTGCATCCAAAGCAAAGGGCAGCGGATGCAGTATTTTTTGATTAGAAAAACTGAATAAAACTTTTTAAATAAAATGGAATTATTAACACCCAACTTAGGACTCATCGTCTGGACCCTCGTTGCATTTTGCATCACGCTCTGGCTATTGGCAAAATTTGCCTGGAAGCCCATTGTAAAAGGATTGGATGAAAGAGAAAAAAATATTTCTGACAGCATACAGGCTGCTGAAAACGTGCGCAAGGAAATGGCAGAACTAAAAAGCGAGAACGAAGCGCTCCTTTCCAAAGCCCGCGATGAAAGAGCACAGATGATGCGCGAAGCCAAAGAAACACGCGACAAGATCATCGCCGATGCCAAAGAACAGGCACGTGCAGAAACCAACAAGATTGTGGCTGACGCACAGGCTGTGATCAATCAGCAAAAAATGGCTGCCCTTACAGAATTGAAAAATAATGTAGGTAAGTTAGTAATTGAAGTAAGTGAAAAAGTATTGCGTCGCGAATTGTCCAGCCAGGAAAGCCAGGAAAAATATATCAAAGAACTGACTGAAAATGTTGAACTGAATTAATACCAACTTACAACAATGAACAATCCACGGTTAGCACAACGATATGCCAAAAGCCTGATAGACCTTTCGAAGGAAATGGGGCAGTTGGAGGAAGTATTCAAGGATATCATTTATATGGGTAAGGTGGAAAAAGCCAGCCGTGAATTTGTGGCTATGCTCAACAGCCCTGTAATACCTGCTGATAAAAAGTACAAGATCATTTCCACTGTGATGGGTAGCAATATCTCGAAGATCACAGATGCTTTTATCAAACTCCTGTGCAACAAAGGAAGAGAAGACAACCTGCCCGGCATTATCACGGCCTTTGAAAGACAGTACAATGAAATCAAAGGAATACATACTGCTACACTGACTACAGCGATACCTGTAAGTGCAAGTGTCATCAAAGAATTTGAAACAAAGATCAAAGCCGCTTCCAATATTGAACACCTGCAATTGCAAAGCAAAGTAGATGATGCATTGATTGGTGGTTTTGTGCTGGAGATGGAAGGCAAACTGGTAGATGCCAGCATTTCACGCGACCTGAGAGATGTGAAAAAACAATTTGACAATAACGAATACCTGCATAGGCTGAGGTAGATTTTACACCATCAATACAATATTGAACAGGCCGCTTTGATAGCGGCTTTTTTTTTGGATACCACTTGGTATTACCTGGCTACAAGGCAGTATGAATCCCCGGATTGCAATGTTGCTTTTACTTCTTGATTCCCCAAAATACCCTATTCAGGGTATTGAATGACTCCTCATGAAAATTCATTTTTACAAAAATGAAAATTCATGAAAAAAATTATATTATTAGTATGGAGCATCAGTTCTACCCTACTACTTTACTCGCAAAAGAATGCTGACTGGACAAAGGAATTCCCGTCAAAAATTAACTGGTACATGATCACAGACGCCGGCACTGTGATGGTGGCTACCAAAGATGCATTGTATGGCATATCACCTGGGGGAAAGGAAGTGTGGAAGGCTGATGATATTGAAAATATCAAAGAAGATAATGTGGATCCGATCGATGGTACACCTTACGTAACACTGGTGAGATCAAAACTGACCAAAGGTTACAACAAGGTAATAGACGTTGTAAGCGGCAAGACCATTGTGAACACCGAAGACATGGGACTCCAGGTAGTATTAAAAAGATTGTACCTGGAGAAGAGTAACAAAATGCTATTCTATGGTACTAACAAAAATGGCAAATTCACAATGGTGCTGGCAGATCTTACTACCGGCAATAAGATCTGGGACCAGGATAAATTATTTGAAAAAAAATCAGAGCAACTGGTTTCACGTGCAGGGGAACTCTCTGACGGAATACTCATTGCAACTGACAAACGCATCTATAAATTAGACAATCAAACCGGGGAAATCTCTTACAATATCGATATCAAAAGCGATCTGCCTGTAGTAGCGCCGAAGAAAACATCACCCTTTGCCATGTTCGGGGATAAGGGCGCATCAGAAACGCAAACTGTAACATCAGCAGATTTTTTTCAAACCGATGATAAGAGCAAATTTTATTTCTGGAACCAGGATGTGCTGACACAATTCGATGCTGCCAGCGGCAAAGAAACCTGGGAACGTTTCGAGCTACCATCTCCAATAGCATACATCCTACACGATTCAAGAGGCATGTTGATTGTAACAGCAGAGAAGCGACAGGAAGATATCGCAAAGGCAAACAAAGGAGGTGGCGGCCTGATTGGAAAAATTTCCCGTGTATCAGCCTCTAAGAAAAACAGAGCATCACTCATATTGATTGAGCCGGCTACCGGTAAAACAAAATGGGACAGCGATGATGTAAATCTAAAAGGTGATGTATTGGCTTACAAACTCTCCGGTAACAAGTTAATCCTCGGTACCGAACTCGATCGTGGTGACAATTACATCAGTATCGTGGACCTGGATGCAGGTAAGTCAATCACAAAAAAACCCATCAGCATCAAAGGAGAAGTGAGAGATCTTCAGTTAGTACCACAGGGACTATATTTCAGAACCTCCGAACAAATCAATATCGTGGATATGGAAACCGGAGATAAGAACTGGAAAAAAGGATTCAAAGTAAAAAACTGTATAGGTCATAATGAGTCGCAGAGTACAGGTTACGTATATGGCAACGGGAAAGTTTATAAGATGGATTTCACAACTGGAGAATTATCAGAATTGATACAAGATCTTGATTTCAACAGAGATGAAGACCCAACTACCCTGAGCCTCTACAATGGAAATATATTCATTTCAAGCGATCAGAATGCAGCCCTTTTTACCAAAGACGGAAAACAAATCTATCATTCATTTATAGAACCACCGGGCAGAACCATGGGCGGGAAGATTCTCTCCGGCCTCGGTGGTGCAGCAAGTATGGCCATGGGGGCTGCGGGCGCCGCGCAATCAGCACAGTTGAGCTATGCTAAAGGTTACTATGGAAGTACTGATCCTGCATTAGATAATCAAATAAAGAATTCCAACAATATTGCATCAGCAGGGTTTTCTTCCGCAGTTGCAGGATTCAAGAGCATCTCCAAAAGATTTAATGCTACAGCACAGGCTAACGGATTTGTGGCTATGCTTACAAAATTTGGAAGTAACCAGGGAAAAGATGCAGGTATCACCATAGTGAACAAAGAAGATGGAAAGCGGATTTCAGATATGTTGCTGGGAGACAAAAAGGATCCGGACTACAAGATGGATGAATTAGAAAGAACAATTTACTACCGAAGTGGTGGAAACACAATGGAAGGTTTTAAGTTTTAGTGTGGTTTTTCTACCAGCCGCTCCGCAAGGGGCGGCTTTTTATTGCATGCAGGAACTCTATGGCTGTTTCACTCGCTGGAAAAGTTTTTTATGAATTCCCAAAACCAATTTCATCAACCTCAATACATTCTTCAGAACCGAAAAGAAAGTTATATTGCTATAGCAATTTTCTAAAACAAACTGCCTGATCTTATGCAACTGAGAGTTTTCATGGTAATGATCTCTTTACTAACCGGCAACATACTTTGCTATGCTCAAAACAAAAAATATACGGACAGCCTGATTACAGTTCTCGAAAAAAACCCACAATATCCTGTAAAGGAAAAGCAGGCCCTTCTTGAGAAGATTATTTTTGACCTCGTTGAGTATGACTCTCTGCATGCTGAACAATACCTGGCAAATTGGAAAAAAAATTATTACCCGATTGATATTCCGCGCAAAATATTCTACCACAAAAACAAAGGGATACTTTACTTCAATTATTATGATTTCGGAAAAGCATTGAAAGAAATCAGTCAGGGGATCGAACTCGCTAAAAAGGGAAATGCGGCCATCAGTCTTGCAGACCTTTACAACAACAGGGCCAACGTATATTCTGACCTCGAAAATGATCAAAAGGCATTGGAAGATTATGATTCTGCTATCTCTATTTATCGCAGGAAAGGGCTCAAAGCAGATGAAGCGCTCACCCTTTCTAACAAGGCCAACCTGTATGGCGCAAAGGGGAAATTTAAAGAAGGTATTCCATTTGCACTGGAATCATTAAAAATAAGAGAGAAGCTAAATGACCAACGAGGCATGGCCAATACTTCCTTCAATCTTGGAATCATGTTTAAGAATATTGGACGGTACAAAGAAGCACTCGAGTACCTTTCTTTTCCTGAAGAATATTACCGGAAGGAGAAAAATGAAAGATCATTGGCCACAGTACAATTGATCAAAGGATCTGTTTATCGTTCGAAAAAGATGTATAGCATCAGCAAAGAATATTTTCAAAAAGCTTTGCCTGTATTGGAAAGTTACCAATTCAAAGGAGGAATGATCAATGCGTATGAAAACCTGGGAACGTTGGCAGCCTTAGATGAAAAGGATGAAAATCTTGCATTGAATTATTACCTGAAGGCAGAAAAAATTGCCAACACATTAAATAACGTACAGGGGTGGATCAGTACAGGCATTAATGTAGCACAGTCGTACCTCATACTAAAAGAGTTTGAAAAATTCAATGAAAAAGTAAATAAGATTGAGACGCTGGCAAGGAAACATCAATACAGCCAGGAACTGCAAGAAATTCTGAAGCTAAAGTTGAATTATTCTTTTGAAAAATCAGGTGAATTAGCCGGCAAGGATTATCTCGATGAATTTGAAAAAATAAGGGATTCAGTGAATCATAAAGATGTGCAGCAGCAAATAAGCAACTTGAAAATAAAGTACGAAACAGAGAAAAAGGAAGCACAAATACAACTCCTGAACAGCCAGAATGAATTGCAGAAGGAGGTACTATCAAAAAATCACCTGGAACTATTGAACAAAGCGTTGGAATTGGACAAGCAAAACCTAAGGATCGGTAACCAGGAACTGCAGATTTCAAATCAGAACCTTGACATAAAAAATAAGGAAGTAGCTATCACCAATAAAAACCTGCAATTAAAAAACCAGGACCAAAAAATAGATCTGCTCGGGCTTGGCAATAAAAACAAGACGCTGGAAATTCAAAAGAAAAACTCACAGATCATGTATGGACTCGGTGCATTTGTATTTCTTTTATTACTCAGTATTTTGTTTTACAACAGGAATAAATTGCGCCACAGAGCTAAGCTCCAGGAGGCTATCATAAAAGAACAGGATAAATCGGCCAGCGCCATCATCAGCGCCGAAGAAAATGAACGGTCGAGAATGAGCCAATCTCTTCACGATGGTTTAGGGCAATTACTGAGCGCTACCAAAATGAATCTTCAGGCAGCTCTCGAACATCTGCCTGAGCACGAAAAGTCTTCGAAAATATACTCCAATGCGCTTCAACTGGTAGATGAATCTATTACAGAAATGAGAAGTGTCAGCCACCAGATGGTTACCAATAATGTGATGCGCAAAGGACTTGCCAATGCACTGAAAGAACTCATTGAAAAAATTGAAAGTAATAAGCTCAGAATAACACTGGACACAAAGGGACTGCTTCAGGAAATCAAACCTGAAATACAATTGGTCGTTTATCGCATACTGCAGGAGAGTATTCAAAACGTCATTAAACATGCCGATGCAAGCCAGGTTGATATCATATTAGATGCGAAGCAGGATTTATTGCATGCAAGCATCAGCGATAACGGAAAAGGATTTGACTCCAACACTTTAAAACAACACAAAGGAATTGGCATAGATAATATCGATACCAGGGTCAGATTCCTGAAAGGAACTTACAAGATCACGAGTACTCCCGGCAATGGGACATGGATCGAATTGGACATTCCATTAAATAATAATCAATCATAGATAGCATGTCTTCAACTCCCATAAGAATAGCCATTCTGGATGACCATCAGATCGTCATTGACGGGCTCAAATTATTATTGGGAAATGAAGACTATCTGAATGTGGTACTGGAAAGTAATAACGGGTTTGATTTTATTGAAAAGCTCCGTGAGGTATTGCCGGATATTGTACTGGTTGACCTGGTAATGCCAGTCATCAGCGGCTATGAAACGGCTATCATGCTGAATGAGAAATTCCCTTCAGTCAAAATCATCATTCTATCGATGAATAATGATGCGCAAACAGTGTATGACCTTGTAGAGCGTGCAGACATAAAAGGGTATCTTCCAAAGTCGGCCAATAAGGCCGAATTATTAGCTGCGATTGATAAAGTGCATAACGGTGGGGTTTATTTCTCCGATGAGCTCATAGAGGAACTGGAAACATGCAGGCATACCAAAACAGAAAAAGAAGAACTGCAACTATCAACACGCGAGATCGAAATTATCCAATTGATATGCAAAGGATATACGAATAAAGAAATTGCATCAGAATTGTTCATCAGTGAGTTCACAGTATCCACTCATCGCAAGAATATTTTCAGAAAAACGGATACGCACAATGTAGCATCGCTCATTGCGATAGCTACGAGGCTTCATATATTACCAAAAGCATAGACAAAGCTGTGGAATTACAAAAATCTCCTTCACAAAAAAGGAGACCAAATGGGCCTCCTTTCTCAAAATATTCAATATTCAATTACGCATTGCGGTATTGATGTGCAATGGTATTGGCTAATTCAACCATTTTCTTAATGCCATCTTCAGGAAGTTGACCGCCCTTAAATGATTCCAATACATTCGGAAGTTTGCTTTCCATTTCCAACAGGAACTGATCTTCAAACTCACGAACCTTTCTTACCGGCACATCACTCAACAGTCCGAATGTACCGAGGTAAATAATGGCAATCTGCTTTTCTACAGTATATGGAGTAAACTGTGGCTGCTTCAATATTTCCACGTTACGCGCACCTTTATCAAGAATGGCTTTCGTAGCAGCATCCAGGTCACCACCGAATTTAGAGAATGCTTCCAGTTCACGGTAAGAAGCCTGCTCCAGTTTCAGCGTACCGGCTACTTTCTTCATGGATTTGATCTGTGCATTACCACCCACGCGGCTTACAGAGATACCCACGTTGATAGCGGGACGGATACCTGCGTTGAACAAAGTACCTTCGAGGAATATCTGTCCGTCGGTAATAGAGATCACGTTGGTAGGAATGTAGGCAGATACGTCGCCGGCCTGTGTTTCGATGATAGGAAGCGCTGTCAACGAACCGCCACCTTTTACAAGATGTTTGATATTCTCAGGCAGGTCGTTCATTTGCTTCGCGATCTCATCTTTTGAAATGATCTTGGCCGCTCTCTCTAACAGGCGGCTGTGCAGGTAAAATACATCTCCCGGATATGCCTCACGACCCGGAGGGCGTTTCAGCAACAAGGATACTTCGCGATAGGCCACAGCCTGCTTGCTCAGGTCATCATACACGATCAGTGCCGGGCGACCTGTGTCACGGAAATATTCACCGATCGCAGCACCTGCAAACGGAGCATAGAACTGAAGCGGAGCCGGATCAGAAGCAGAAGCGGCAACGATAGTAGTGTAAGCCATCGCACCTTTCTCCTCCAACACACGCATTACACTGGCGATGGTAGATGCCTTCTGTCCAATCGCTACATATATACAATATACCGGCTTACCGGCATCGTAAAACTCTTTTTGATTGATGATGGTATCAATACAGATAGCACTCTTACCTGTCTGGCGGTCACCGATTACCAATTCCCTTTGTCCGCGTCCGATAGGAATCATCGCGTCAATCGCTTTGATACCTGTTTGTAGCGGTTCCTTTCCCGGCTCACGGTAGATAACACCCGGTGCTTTACGCTCCAGCGGCATTTCGTACAATTCACCTGTGATCGGGCCTTTGCCATCTATCGGCTCACCCAAAGTATTGATAACGCGACCTGCAAGGCCCTCTCCCACTTTGATGGAAGCAATCTTGCCGGTTCTCTTTACAGTACCGCCTTCTTTGATATCTCCGCTTTCACCCATCAATACCACACCCACATTATCTTCTTCAAGGTTCAGGGCAATGGCTTTGACGCCATTTTCAAATTCGACCAATTCTCCTGAACTAACATTGTTCAGGCCGTAAATACGGGCGATACCATCTCCCACCTGCAATACGGTACCTACTTCCTCGAGGTCAGCACCTACATTGAAATTGCTCAGTTGGCTCCTGAGAATCGCCGAAATCTCATCGGGTTTTATATCCACCATAAAGTATTCGTTTTTTGAGGGTGCAAAGGTAATTCAAGAATGTATTATGACAAAAAGGGTTTTTGTGAAATAAATGTTGTGGATTTGAAGGTAGAAATGCAGCATAATATTAGAGAATAACATTTCCATAAAGTGTCAGTTACACCTTACATAAATATCACAAAAATGTCAGTTACGGTTTATACTTAAATTTGACTCTGAAGAATTGCAATATATAGCCGCGCCTATTCTACAGTCTATTCAATCAGAATGGCAATGAATTATCGTTCCGGTCGTCTTCAGGGTCAATATGGTTTTCATCGTCATTATTCCAAATCTTCAGGCAGGGGCAATATTCCTTTAATTCACAACCAGGTGCATATCCCGTACAAAAATCAAAACTCATAGAGCCACTGTTTACAATGGCTGTTTTTTTATTGAGGCAATCAACAATCAATTGGTATGCAAACGCTGCCGGAATTTTTTTTGGCAAATCAATCCCATGATTCCAGGAACGCATCATTTCTTCAAAAGCTTTACGAACTATTTTCATTTCTTTATCGGAGAGTTGATGAGGAGGCGGAAAGTCTTCTGATTTCAATCCGCAATAATATCCGAATGTATGTTCCTCATCTTCGCCACTAACCCATCTTTCAATCTCTTCAAACTGTTCTTCTAAAGATTGTTCCAATTTCTCTTCATTGAATTCTGCTCTATGTGCGGCAGCTATGTCTGAAAGAAGATGAGGGATGTACGGATGCATAAAATTCTCCTTTAATATTCACGTAAATCTAAAAATAATTTATGGCCACCGAATCAATATTCTTTACCAGACAAAACCTACCACATCCTGTAGTTATTCTTTATAGGCCGCTTCATAACTTTCAATACAACAGAATACAAAGTGCTGCACTATCATAGCCCTGAAGGAATTGACGTCCATGATTTTGCAAATTCTAAAAGACTGGCTTCTTTCAATTTTGCACATTCGTGAGTACAATTTTTGTTGCATTCTGCACAACCAAACTGCCTAATGATACAACTAAGTGTCTTATCGATTATATTTCAGAAAATTGTTAGTTACTAATGTTGAGAAATACCCCATAGAAAAACCTCTTTCACTTATCATCATAATGTCCCCATGCAGAAAGGAGCAACACAATCACTGAGTCATCAAAAATCCGATATACCAATCTATGTTTGCCGGAAATTCTCCTTGACCAGGTAGGTATTTTATAATGCTTTAGTTGTTCCGGCTTTCCAGTCCCATAGGTAGGATGTTCTCTCAATTCGTTGATGAGCGTATTTATTTTGAGTAAAACTTTCTTATCCCCGGATTTTCTATGAAGTTCCAAATCATTATCTGCTACCTCGGTAAACTTAATCTGAAAGGTCATAATCCTAATAGTTCTTTCTGTTTTTCCTTCGACAAATCCTTCACTTTTCCTTCTTCAAACTGTTGAATTGACTTGTCAATTTTGGCATAAAACTCTTCTTCACTATACAGGGTGGTGTCATCTGTATTTTTCCTCACAAATGGAATATTCATTTCCTTCAATAGGTAAGCAATCAAAAGCCCCTGTTGGTCGTCTTTTGGAAATACCGTAATACTTTTCATAAACGATTTATTGAAACAGAATAAAGTTAAGATAATTTCACTTTTGAAATTTTACAAGTATTCTTTCCATTTTATCACCGGCGAATTGTCCACCAAGGTAGAATCAATAAAACTCTTACCTCTTTTATTGTTCATATCACTTGCCTTTTCACTGCCTCAACATTACTTCCCTATTTATGCGAAAGGAATCAACCTTAACGAATCCCTCTCAAATCCCCCTTGAAATGCCCGCCATTTATGCCTACCTTTGCGCCTCAAAATTTTTCAGGGAATGCTTTCAGTTAATAATGTAACACTGGCTTTTGGTAAGCGCGTTTTGTTTGATGAGGTGAATATCAATTTCACCAAAGGAAATTGTTATGGTATTATCGGCGCCAATGGTGCAGGTAAATCTACATTTCTAAAAATTCTGAGTGGAGAAATAGAAGCCAATAAAGGATCTGTAAGCATTACGCCCGGTGAGCGGATGTCGGTGCTCAGGCAGGACCAGTTTCAATTTGACGAAGTCACTGCGTTGAATACTGTGCTCATGGGTAACAAGAAAATGTGGGACATTCAACAGGAAAAAGATGCTATCTACCTGAAAGAAGATTTTACTGAAGAAGACGGAATCCGTGCCGGTCACCTCGAAGCAGAATTTGGTGAAATGGGTGGATATACAGCAGAAAGTGATGCAGCTACCTTGCTGAACAACCTGGGAGTGGACGACAGCCTGCATCCAATGCAGATGAAAGATATTGCTGCCAACGTAAAAGTGCGTATCCTCCTGGCGCAGGCGCTCTTTGGAAATCCTGATATTTTACTTTTGGACGAACCTACCAACAACCTCGACGTAAATACCATTTCGTGGCTGGAAGATTTTTTGGCAGACTATGAAAATATCGTTTTGGTGGTGAGCCACGATCGTCACTTTCTGGACGCCGTTTGTACACACGTAGCAGATGTGGATCGTCAAAAAATAAAGATATATACCGGCAACTATACCTTCTGGTACGAAAGCAGCCAATTGGCATTGAGGCAGGCCTCTGACAAGAATAAGAAGATGGAAGAAAAGAAGAAAGACCTTCTCGACTTCATCGCGCGATTCAGCGCCAATGCATCCAAGAGCAAGCAGGCGACTTCACGTAAGAAAGCGTTGGATAAACTGGTATTTGAAGAGATCACTCCGAGTACACGAAAATATCCGGGCATTATTTTCAAACCGGAAAGAGAGGTGGGTAATCAAATTCTGAATGTACAGAACCTGAGCAAAACAGTAGAGGGCCGTACTCTTTTCTCCAACGTGAGTTTTGATGTAATGAAAGGACAGAAGATCGCCTTTCTCAGTCGCGACCCGGTGGCACTGACTTCATTCTTTGAAATTATCAACGACAGGATGAAAGCCGATAGCGGTACCATTGAATGGGGAACTACTATCACAAAAGCATACTTACCTAACGATAACGCAGAATTCTTCCAGGTGGACCTGAACCTGATGGATTGGCTGCGCCAGTTTGTTCCTGCTCATTTTACTGATGTGGACGAAGACTTCCTGAGAGGTTTCCTTGGTAAAATGTTGTTTAGTGGTGATGAGATCAGGAAGAAAACTTCAGTACTCAGCGGGGGCGAAAAAGTCCGTTGTATGATCAGCCGCATGATGTTGCAAAATCCAAATGTGGTCGTACTCGATGAACCTACGAACCATCTCGACCTGGAAAGTATTACGGCATTCAACGATGGAATGATCAGTTTCCCCGGCATCGTTTTGATGACCACACACGATCACCAGTTCATGCAGACGACAGCAAATCGAATCATTGAATTCACTCCTTCCGGAATCATAGACAGGCTGTGCACTTATGATGAATACCTGGAAGATGCAAGGGTGAAAGAATTGCAGGAAGAAATGTATGGCACGCTGGCTGTATCCAGATAAGAAAAAATGATTAACTGCCGTTAGGTCTCCTGACCTAGGGCGATGAGGAATAATAAGGTGTTGAAAAGTCTGATGCTATTAACCGATCAGTCAACTGATCACTCCGGAGCCAATCAATTCTTCTCCTTGATACCATACAGCAAATTGGCCGGGAGCAATGGCTCTTTGTAATTCGTCAAACAAAATATAAAGCGCTTCGGGTTTCCGTACCAGTGTAGCATTCTGCAATGCCTGCCGATATCGAATACGCACCGCTACTTGTTGTGTATCGCCTACTTTCAGTTCAAAATCAGGATTGACATAGTGAATTTCGTCTGCGCGGATCTTCAATGCATACCGGTTCAATGCCGGATGATTGTCTAACTGTCCTGAATAGACGATATTTTCAACGGTATCGGTTTGCAACACAAAAGAAGGATTTGGACGCCCTCCAATGTGTACTCCCTTACGTTGGCCAATGGTATAGAAATGGGCACCCTGGTGTTCACCCACTTTAGTACCTTCTGACTTTTCAAAAAAAAATGGCTTTGCCAGTTGTTCTACATTGCTGATTGTCGCAGGTATCTGATGATAGGTAGTCAAGGCTTCAAGACCTGCATCTATTTCAATGATATCACCCTGTTTTGCTTCCAGTTGCTGTTGCAAAAAAGTAGGCAAGTCCACCTTTCCTATAAAACAAAGTCCCTGTGAATCTTTTTTTTCAGCCACAGACAAGCCGGCTTTTTTGGCAATTTCCCTGACTTCTGATTTCAAGAGATCGCCTACCGGAAATACTGCCTTTGCCAATTGTTCCTGGGTGAGTTGACACAAAAAATAAGATTGATCTTTCGAGGGGTCTCTTCCGGCCAATAGATGATGACGTCCATTACTGTCAGTGATTTTGCGGCAATAGTGACCGGTGGCTACAAAATCCGCTTTTAAATTCATGGCAGCTTTCAGAAACACATCAAACTTGATTTCACGGTTACAGAGTACATCCGGATTGGGCGTTCTGCCCTGCTGGTACTCTGCAAACATATAATCCACGATGCGCTCTTTGTATTCCTTGCTCAGATCGATGACATAATAGGGAATACCCAATTTTTCAGCGACAGACAAAGCATCATTGGAATCATCTATCCACGGGCATTCATTGGAAATTGTTACTTCATTATTATGCCAGTTGCGCATGAACATACCAATTACTTCATATCCCTGTTCCTTTAAGAGATATGCTGCCACTCCGGAATCTACTCCACCAGATAAACCAACTACTACGCGCTTCATGTGTGCAAAGTTAGCGAACTGCCTGAGAGGAATTTTTGAAGAATTGGTAAAAATTTCAGATACTGAACGCCGTCTGGTCTCCGACCAACGGCAAGATAATATTTCCTGCTTGCTCTTTCCTTCTATTCATTTTTCGCCGTTGGTCGGAGACCAGATGGCGGTTAACTTTATCGAACATCACTCCTTCCGCTGTGAGGTCTCCCGACCTACGGCATGAATGAACGAAAAGTAGTGATGTTCAATTTTATTCTAGAGTCTTATGTCCGTTGGTCGGGAGACCAGACGGCGGTTAATGTTTTTAAATATTACTTCTCCTGCCGTGAGGTTTCCCGACCCATAGGATTTAAGAAACTAAAATGATCTATAATTCAATCCCGGGCTTACCAATAAAATATTTTCCGGTGTTAATTCTAACTTCAGATTCTTCTGAGCAACAAACCGGATGACAAACAATTTCTGGTTGCCATTCAATACCGGTTTATCCCCCACATTCACAAATGCAGCAAACAATTCCTTACTACCATTGGTATGCAGGCGGTCATTACTGAAATTTTCCATTTGCCCCACTGCAGATGGTGTAATTCCTTTATAAACTAAATCACCCTGGCTGTATGGAAGAGCAAAACTCAATGCATGGACACTTTCCATTGCGACACCATTGACAGCGATCTCCACGGTTTCACCTTTACGGTAAGAGTTCTTGTTCGGAACCAATTCAATTTTTCCAGCAACAGTTTCCGGCTTCCTCACCTCTGCATCTCCAATGTGAGAAGCGGTGTAAGAAATATCATAGGCATCTATCATCCCATTATCATTGATATCTCCCTTGCTCACATAACCTTCGAAATCCGCATCTCCTTTCCTCAGGCCTGCATAGTTCATATAGGATGTCAGATCATTCTGATCGACCTTTCCATCATGATTAATATCTCCGCGCAATAAACTTTCTGTACCCGGTACTTTAAACACATACAATTCCTTACCAGAACCGTAATCTCTAACGGCTTTGGTTACATGTATTTTAATCCAGGATACATCTTTGTTTTCCGGGAACTTAAATTCATGTTTTTCACCATTGTACTTCCAGTCAAATGAACCTGCCTTTTTCCAATCAGTTGTATCTTTTGCATAATAAACATCCCCTTGCAGTATCACACCATTTCCCCTGTCGCGAGGCACATATACGATCTTATCAATGGTATTGAACGAACCAAGGTCCATAGTAATATCAAACGGAACCGCATTATTATTTTTCCAGGATGTGTGCCACATATTACTCTCGTCAAAATCGAATAATTGATTGATCTCCTCTCCTTCCTGGTCGGGAGCAGAAGAGTATCCCCTAATTCCCTTTATCGCAAACTGCAGCGGATTGGGTTGTGTCTTCGCTGCAAAAGATTTCCATTCAGAAGCGCCACTCTTATTCACTGCACGCACTATAAAAGCATAGTCCGTTTCTGCATTCAAATTTTCAAATAACAAGAATGTATCCCTGATCGTACTGTAAAGCATACCATCAAATTCTATCTCATAATAGTCAGCGCCCCGCACCTTGCTCCATGAAGGAGTGAGCGCAAAAGCCTTGCGCAAAGTATCTGGAACGCCCGCAAATACAGGTGATTGCAAGGCTCCGGTTGAATACAGCAACGCATCAGCAGGAGCAAACCTGAAACCTTTTACGGTAACTGTGATCTCCGATTTCGTAATGTCATGCGGTGCAATTTTTACAAACACCTGTGGGTTCTTCAATACCTTCAGCTTTTCACTCTCACTTCCGGGAGTAGAATAGTTGTTGAGATTGAGGTCGGCTTCGTAATAGAAAACATTCTTCGATTGATCAAATTCACTCACTGTTTTAGCTTTCTTTAGTCTCACTGACTTTCCATTGACCTTTGCCTCTACACTCTTTGGATTCTCTGTTACATTGATCCTGAAAATTGTTGCCTTGTCCTTCACAAAACCATCATAGTTTCCAATAGCCTTGTGCACAGTGATTGCAGCTACATCTCCGGTCACAGATGATTCAATCTGAGTTGTTACACTTTCTCCTTTCATGTATTTCTCCGTAACTCCATCATCATCATACTCAGTAAATGAACTCTTTCCTGCAGGGTAAACTTCATAAATCCTTACGGATTGATCTATTGCATTCGGATGATTGTTGGGTTCTGTCATCGGGATGATGGCGCCGGCTTTCACGAATACAGGCAATTTCCATACGGGAGCCGCTACATTGTTGATCACACGACCACCTTCGTATTCCTCTCCTGAGAAATAATCGATCCATTTCCCTTTCGGTAAATAAATTCCGTTGCGCACATCATTGCCCATGTCATCAGCATTAGTATTTTTATACACCGGAGCTACCAGGAAATCCGGTCCATACATGTACTGGTATTCTGTAGCTTTTCCTAAAGTAAATGCATTCGGCTCTTCCAGGAACATCGCTCTGATCACTGGCAATCCGTTGGTAGCGCGATGTGCTACCGAATAGGTGTAAGGCAACAAAGCCGATTTCAGTTTCAGGTAATTCCTGTTGATGGATGTCGCAGGTTCACCCAAAGCAAAAGGGTATTTCGGATTCAAACCCCACCCATCCATATTCAACTGCATGAGAGAAAAAGTCTTCCATTGAAAATCACGAATGTTGATGACAGGATTTTTTCCTCCGAAAATACCGTCCATGTCGGAGGTGATGTTGGGTTGCCCGGATAGTCCGCTGCCGATGTAGGTAGGAATATGAAACCGGATGTATTCCCACTCACCGCCTGTCTGGTCGCCTGTCCATACAGATGCATAACGCTGTGTACCTGCCCATCCATCTAATGAAATGATGAATGGCCGTGCATCATTTCCGTGCTGAATCATGATGTTGGCTGCATCAGCAATACCATTCAATCCAAATGAATAACCGGGGCCTACCCAGGCCACGTCTGTTTTCAACACACGAACCCCTGCTACGCCGACTTCTTTTTCCAGGTCTCGCTGCAACAATGCACTCACTCCCGCTTTTGGATGCAGATCAGATTGTGTCCACAGTCCGATCTGCACGCCATGCTGTCTTGCATAGTCTCCAAACAATTTCAGGTTCAGGATATTACTGTCTAACGTGGATGTTTGTCCGTAACCAGCGCCATAGCCGTCATTCGGGAGTATCCATCCCATCGGCATATCGTGTTTTTGATAACGATCAATCACAGCACGTGCAGAGAATTGATAATTATCTTTTTCACCATTCAGTGATTCTTTGATGCCTCCATTATCTTTTTGGCTCTCCACATAGCGCTTGCCATCTTCAAACAAAATTCCTTTGGGGTCTTCCTTCCAGTAATCACGGTTGTAGGCATTGAGATGACCTTCATAAAATGCAAATTTTGGAAGCAGCACCGGATGCCCGGTCAGTTGATAAAAATCATTCAAGATTGCTGCGGGTGTCGCATCCACCATAAAAAAGACATCGAGGTAACTGGTTTCATGAGATAAGTTTACTATGTCTTTATCCTTTGATCCAAAATCATACAATCCTTTTTTGAATGTGTACCACATCAATCCATATCCATTGGTTGACCAATAAAATGGTGTAGGTGAAGCCACTCCACCATCCGTCCAACTGTTCTGATTCTCTATAGCTATTTTATTTCCTTTGTGCGAAAACCTGCCATTCTGTACGCCGCCCCCATAGAAATATTCATCACTGTTTGCTTTTATTAAAAGCGAAGTCTTGTCCTTGTCAAATGCAACGGGGGCCATGGTTTGAACAATCGTCTTTCCGGAAGCGAGGTCATTAATTTGCAGAACCTGTGATTGCTTTACGTATTTTATTCTGAGTCGATTTGTTGTAATTAATACTTCATTATTGTTCTCCTGCTTCAGAAGTGTGGCAACAGGTTTACGGGGGTTGTCGACCAGTATCTGGGCAGGCGGCCTGGAGGCAGGTGCATGCATTGGTTTTCCTGCCGGATCATAATACCATCTGAAAATATTATCGCCATAAAAATCAAAATACATGGAATGATTTCCAGCGAGTTTTATTTCTACGACAGTTGTGTCTTCATTTGATTTATCCTGAGCATAAGAGCAGAGATTAAATGAAAGAAGAAAAACAAAAATTGAGGCGAATGGGATAGACAGGTTGAATGGCTTTTTCATGTTGCAAAAATGCAGATAATTCCTTTCTAAATTTTGCATTCGCAAAATTTCTGAGAAATGCTGACACAGTAAATCTTGCGGGAAAGTGCATTCACGAACAGTTTGAAGGCGAAATGCCGGAGCTAATGAGCGCAGAAAGGAGGAAGCAGCATAGTGAATTGTTCGGGTGGATTGCCGCTACAAACTATGAACCGCGCATTCTGGTGGAAGTGATTTAGGGGTAAGGGTTGGAAAAAATTGTTTGGAGAAATTAATAGTGTATTTTAGCGTAAATACACACGTTACCAGCCATATTAGGAGAGCTTTCTAACTTTGAAAATTAATAAAACGAAATAGATGAAGTCAATTGAAACTGACACTTTAGAATTAGAAAAAGAAGACGACCAAAGCAATGAGGCGCTAGTTCATTACGATATTACATCGTATCCTTCAGACTATACTTTAAGCGTCTTATTTAAAATGTGGCAAGACGGTGATATTACAATTCCTGACTTTCAAAGAAGTTTCGTTTGGTCAATGAGCCAATCTTCTCTACTAATTGAATCTTTTCTCATCGGACTTCCCGTACCCCCAATTTTTTTATACATTGACAGTGTAAATAAAAACCTTGTAGTTGATGGTCAGCAAAGATTGTTAAGTGTCGTTTTCTATATGGAAGGCTTTTTTGGAGGAGAAAATGAAAAGGGGAAACGACAAATATTTAGATTAACAGGTTTAAACCCTCATAGTCCCTATTACAATAAAACATTTAAGGAGCTTACGCCATCAGACCAACGGAAACTTGAAAATTCTGTTTTAAGAGCAATAAATATTAGACAACTTAGTCCAGACGGTGAGAATACGAGTATCTACCACATTTTTGAACGATTGAATACAGGCGGCACACCATTAACTGAACAAGAAATTAGGAACGTCGTTTTTCGTGGTTCTTTCTTTACTAAATTAAAAGAACTAAATACAGATACATATTGGCGTAAGTTGCTTGGCAAGAAACTTCCTGACAAGCACCAAAAAGATGTTGAGCTTATACTTAGATTATTTGCATTGTCAAATTTTTTAGAGGAATATGAAAAGCCAATGAAAGAATTTTTAAATAAGTACGCTGGAAAATTTAAGAACTCAGAAGCAAAACCAGTGATTAACTTTCAAAGTAACTTCCCAAAAGCAACGAAAGTAATTGCAACTGAATTGGGAGAAAAACCGTTTCATGTTAGAGGCCCACTAAATACGTCAGCCCTTGATTCAATATTTTGTGTTATTATAAACAACCTAAATAAAATCCCATCTGACTTAAAAAAACGGTATACAAATTTACTAAAAGAACAAAAATTCATTGACCTTACTAGCTTGGGAACGACCGACACAAAGACAGTTAAGGAGAGATATATTTTTGTTCAAGAGCAGTTAATAGATTAACATCTTATGCCGTATACTGACAGATTTATTGACGCCGACAATATAATTGCACACATTAACACTTTCATTGGCACAATCACTGATGGAGCTATTTTATCAAGTTATGCTGGATTTCTTTCAGTGAGTTCTGTAACTGTTTATGAGTTAGCAATTAAGGATATTTTTACCAATTTTGCTTCACTAAAAGGCACAGCTTTTGGAATCTTTGTTGATAGTCATTTTGAAAGAATAAACGGAAGAATAAAATTAAAAAATCTTAAAGAAGAACATATCTCCTCATTTGGTATAAAATATCTGAACAGATTCAATAAGGACTTAGACACTAAGGAAGCGGCTTCTATTTTGGCTGGGACAGGAAGCATCAAATCATCATATGGAAATTTAATTGTTTGCCGACATTCATTTGTTCATCAGGGCTCGCCCACATTGACAATTAATGAGATAATTCAATCTTACTCTCGTGGCAAAGAAGTAATACATAGTTTACATTCAGCAATGGTACGGTGACAATACGGCTGGTAACATTCGTATTGCCAATAGCAGGGCTGACGTGCATTTCATCAGCTTTTGGTTTGCTATTCGGCTTTTGTTCCGGCTGAAAACTTTCTATTGAGCATTTGTGCATATACTGTACTTTTAGTTCTTTATTCGGCTAACGTCCGGGCGAAAGGTTCATTGAATCCCCTGCCATCGGCAATACGTGGTCGTTAACAGCGACCTAACCCAAACTATCGAGACGACCTTTTATACTCAATATTGCTTAACTTAGTAGAGTGAAAAAAAGTAACCCAATAGAGCTTGACTTCATTGTTGATAAACTCACTAATTCCATTGAAAATGTTTTAACTGGGGACATTTTTCCAACCAATATTACCTTGCTAACATCGTCAGACCTTAAATCTGTGACAAAGAAAAATGGTTGGCAATTTGATTGGAGATTTGAGTTTAAGCAACCTGAAAGGGAAGTTTACAAGCTAACGATTCCTATCGCAATATCGGTAATTCAAGGGCTAATTAGCATTGAGATAAAGTCTGACCACGTTTATATGCACTTGGTTGAGAGTGCTTCGTTTAATAAAGGCAAATCTAAAGTTTATGCCGGTGTTCCAGGAAACCTTGTAGCATTTGCTTGCAGACTTTCATTTCAACGTGGCTTTGAGGGAAACGTTTCCTTCATTTCAAAAACACAGTTGATTGACCACTACACAAAAACCATAGGAGCAATGCACTTTGGTGGACACATCATGATTATCGACACATCGGCAGCATTGCGACTTATTGATAAATATTTTAAAAATCAAGAACCATGAAAAAGAAAATAGAACTTGATGTTGACTTTATCGGTGGTGGACCAACACCGACAAAAGAAGAATTTCTTGCTATAAGCGAATACATAAGAACGGCTAAAGCCAAACAAAAATTGAGAGACCAACGTAAAACATTACGGACGAAACGTAAGACAAAACAACCTGCATGACAAAGGCACGAACAGCCAACATTGAGTTTGCTGCTATCTCTGGCTAAGGGAATAAACATCAGATTTTGATTCTCTATTCATCTGTAGTTCCGGGCTGAAAAAGCATTGTTCGGCTTTAGTACTTATCTTCGGCTTTGGGTTCCCTGCCTGCATGACGCAGTCAGGCAGGGCTACTGGGCTGACGTTCGGGCTGAAAGTACATTGAATACCAGCGCAGCAGCAGACCCTGGACGTTACATGCCATTTTAAAAGACCCTACTGCTTGAAAAGACGACCACTTTATATAGAAACCAAAATTAATTGCGACCTTGACACTTTGTGGACACATACGCAAGAACCTTCAACGCATCAACAGTGGGATTTGCGGTTTTCTGAAATCAAATATCTTCACAAGGACAACCCGACAGACTCTCAAAAGTTTCTCTATTCAACAAAGATTGGCTTTGGAATTGAAGTAAAAGGCATTGGTGAAAGTGTTGCAACCAAGACCAAAGACAACGGGGAAAGCACATCAGTTTTAAAGTTTGCATCCGACAGTAACTTATCACTTATTAAGCAAGGTTCAGGTTATTGGAAATATGTTCCCGAATCAGACGGAATAAAGTTCTTTACTGGTTACGATTACCAAACTCGTTGGGGAAACTTCGGACAGGTGTTTGACAAGTTTATTTTCCGACCACTTATGATTTGGGCAACTGCATGGAGTTTTGACTGCTTAAAAAATTGGATTGAAAAAGGAATACAACCAAAGCAAGCAATTAGAGAATACCTGACAGTTTCGCTTTCAAGTATCGCATTAGGACTGGTTTGGATTTATCAGGGATTAATCCCAAAACTATTATTCACAAATACTGGCGAAGTTGAAATACTTAAAAAGTCGGGGCTGTTTTCAGGAAATGAAAAAAGTGTTTTGACTTTTATCGGTTGGACAGAAATACTTTTCGGACTTATCATTCTTTTCATTCACAAAAAATCTATTCACATCATAAACATAATTGCATTGCTGCAGTTTTTAGCAGCAGCAATTTTCAGCAACGTAATGATTTTTACTTTTCCGTTCAATCCTTTTTCATTAAACACTTCAATGATTACAATTTCAATAATTGCAATTCTAAATTTCGGATGCTTGCCGAAAGCATCCAATTGCATAACAAAGCAAAAATAATGAGTTCAATATATCAGCAGGTTTTAGGTTCAGATTTTCAAAAACTTCATCCGCAAATTCAAAAACGATTTGGATTTAACAGTGATAATAAAATTGCGTCTATTGGAAAAGGAATTATGCAAAGCGTATGGTATGGCAAGCCCTACACACTTCCATTTCTCTATGTAGGCACATGGAGGAATATCATGTTTCCCCAAAAAGGAAAAAATGTTCCATTTACTATTGAGAACTATGCATATAAGGACAAGTTTGGTAGAGAAACAGTTACTTGGGTTCGTAAATATCGTTTTCCGAATCGTGAGAGGAGATTTGATGCAACAATGATTTATAGCGATAAAAGAAAACGAATTGTTGATTATTTAGGAACGCATCAGCATCTTGCAGTTGATATTGAAATTACAGTTGCAGAAAACGGAGGGCTGAATCTTTCTTCTGGCGAACAAAGATTTTATGAAGGGGTAGTAGGTTTCAAATTCCCCATGTTGTTTTCGGGGAAAGCAAATGTTTGTGAATGGTTTGACGACAAAGAGCAAAAGTTCAAAATTTCAGTTATCGTAACCAACAAAACCTGGGGAAAATTATTTGGCTACGAAGGAACATTTGAGGCAAATTACATTCCCATAAATTCAATGGCTGAAATTCCAAAAAATGTTTTACCAATAAGAGAAGAAATACGTGAGTAAAAAAATTGTCATAGCAGGCGGAACTGGCTTTGTCGGAAAATATCTGACAAAGCAATATAATAATTTAGGTTATCAGGTAATTATCATTTCCCGACGGCAAGAAAACATTCAATGGAACGACACAACAAAAATAATTAACGCACTTGAAAATTCTGAGATGGTGATAAACCTTGCAGGTAAATCAGTTGATTGTCGTTATAATAAAAAGAACAAGGCAGAAATTTTAAAATCAAGAACCGAAACGACGAAAACACTTGGTGAAGCAATTTTAAAATGCCGCAAGCCGCCAGAACTTTGGATTAACTCAAGCACAGCAACAATTTACAGACATGCCGAAGACAAACCAATGACAGAAACCACAGGAGAAATTGGGAAAGGCTTTTCAGTTGATGTTGCGATTAATTGGGAGAAATCATTTTTTTCCTTTCAACTTCCGAACACAAGACAAGTTGCTTTGAGAATGGCAATAGTATTAGGTAAAGACGGAGGTGTAATGAAACCATTTATGAATCTTGTTCGCTATGGTTTAGGAGGAATACAAGGAAACGGGAAACAAATGTTCAGTTGGATACACATTGAAGATTTGTTCAGCATCGTTTCATTTTTTCAGTCACACAAAAAATTGAAAGGGGTTTTTAATTGTTCTGCACCAAATCCAGTTGACAACAAAACGCTGATGAAAACTTTCAGACAAGTTATGAAAGTAAAAATCGGTTTGCCTTCACCAACGTGGCTTCTTAAAATAGGAGCGCTAATTATTAAAACAGAAACCGAACTCATTTTGAAAAGCCGTTGGGTTGTTCCTGAAAAACTTATTAAAAGCGGCTACACTTTCAAATTTCCAACTTTAGAAACAGCACTTACAAACATCCTTAACAATGAGCAATAAACAAACAAATATTTTGCTCTTTGACGGAGTTTGTAATTTATGTAACAGTATGGTTCAATTTACAATCAAAAGAGACCCGAAAGGAAAATTTAAGTTTGCTTCATTGCAATCTGAAGGCGGACAAGCATTGCTTAACAAGTTCGGCTTGCCGACAAATGATTTTGACTCTTTCGTTTTTATCAACGGGGACAAATATTTTCTTAAATCATCGGCGGGACTTCAGGTATTGAAAGAGCTAGGGGGACTTTGGAAACTGTTTTATGTTCTCATTATCTTGCCGAGACCGCTAAGAGATTTTGTTTACAACATAATAGCAAAGACGCGATACAAAATATTTGGTAAGCGGGACACTTGTATGGTTCCGACACAAGAACTTAAACAAAGGTTCTTACAATGACGAGAAGAAAAACGGCAGGTAACAACATTCGACTTTCCACTCTCATGCGTAATGTGAGAGACGGTCTTGGCGGACACTTGAAATTACCATTATCTCGTTAACGACAAGGCACGAAGCGCTTACATTGTATTTGCAAAAGCAAGGCTGGACAATGTAACATAAGCCATGTGCTACTATCAGCTGCGGTTCTGGCAAGACGTTCATTATTCAGCATAAGTTCATAACTTCAACAATATATTTTCAAATGAACATTTGTACCGGGCTGGACGAACAATAAATTTCCTGCCTTCGCAAATATGGAAATTCCATTCATGTTGACCCACTGTTCCGGATGTTGACCCGCCCTCTGTAATATTCGGTAATCGAGAGAACAACAGCAGCTAAACAACAATTCCCATTTACCAGCATATTCTCTTTAACCTATTTCTCCTCCACCTTTAGCACCCACACAATATTACCGGCATTCTTCAACCTCACAGGAATATTGATCTCAACTCCTTCTGCTGTCTTTTTCCATTTCAGGTTCTTGTTAGTTCCAAGCATCTTCACTCTTGATTTTTTATCAAAAGGCATCTTTGTAATGACCACTTTACCATCAGCCGGAAATTCAGATAACAGGATAAATTTTGTCTTGTCATCTTTTGACCGTGTAAAATGAATGTTTTTGTTTTCTCCAAAAACATGGTACATCCTGGTGCCATAAATGGCTTCACCATTTACCTTCATCCACGCTCCTATTTCTTTCAATCGCTGATAAGCTACCGGGTCAAAATCTCCGTCGGGGCCAGGTCCTATGTTCAATAAATAATTTCCTCCTTTGCTGACAATATCTACCAAATTATCAATAATCGTTTTTGTGGACTTATAAACATCGCCGGGTACATAACTCCAACTGTTTCCCATCGTCATGCAGGTTTCCCAGGGATATGGCAGGCCTGTATCAGGAATATGCTGTTCGGGTGTCAGGTAATTCTGATATGGGCCGGGCACTGCCCGATCTACTACGATCACATCCGGTTGTTTGCTTCTTACTTCCTGCACCAGTCGTGGCATATCTATATCCTGGCTTTGAGGATTGCGCGCATACCTGCTGCCTTCTGATACATCCAGCAATGCTTCCTTTACTTCTTCATCTGTCTTCTTGCGCACCCATCCCCCATCGAGCCAGAGAATATCTACTTTGCCATAATCAGTCATCAACTCATTGATCTGGTTGTGTGTGAAGTCGACAAATTTTTTCCATTGCTCCGGATGTTTCTGTATGGAATAATTGGCATTGCGATCTGCCGGAGGAAATTCCTTCCACCAATAATAATCGCTGTGCCAGTCCGGTTTTGAAAAATAGGCGCCTACCCAAAAATTATCTTCTCTGAACGCATTGAAAATTTCTTTGGTCACATTGGCTCTCGGGTCTTTTGAGAATGGGCAATCCTTATCAGTGATCTTATAGTCTGTGTATTTGGAATCAAACATGCAAAACCCATCATGATGTTTTGTTGTAAATATCATGTACTTCATGCCAGCCTCTTTTGCGGCATCAGCCCATTTCTCAGGATTAAACCCTACAGGGTTAAAAGTATTTTTTAGCGCTGTATATTTTTGC
>CAZGNJ010000019.1:28028-72726 GCA_964526985.1 uncultured Ginsengibacter sp.
CCGCGACACCTTTTTTTCTGCCGCCTGTGGCCCAGCTCAAATCTTCCGGGCATATACTCCAACTCTCTACTATACCCCATTGACTGTATGTGCCCCAATGCATGAGCAGCCCAAACTTCAGGTCCTGCCATTGCTCCAGTCGTTGTTGTATCAAAGGGTTGGGATCAGGATCATACTCTTTGTGCTGAGCAGCAGTACTCAGATGATTGAATAGAAAGAAAAACAAAAGAATGACGGATGGGAGTCGCAGTCCTGATTTCATTTTCATATTCTCTGATTTAATTGGTTCTGATGTGATGTGATTCTTGATAAATGTAAATGTACCTTATCGCACAAAAGAAATCCAACCTTTCTGAGATTGGATTTCTAAACCCTATCAAAACAAATCTATCAAACTACTTCTCTTCACCTCTTATCACTTCACATCCCAGAATATTTTGGTTTGAATATTATCCTTCGAAGCAACAGCATCATAATTTTCCTTATTCAGATTTCTTTCTGATCCGGGATACAAAAACCGGTTGGGAGGATTGGGTGCTATCACCGATGTTGCAACAGGAAAATCCAGTACAGGCAACTTGGTTCGTCTCCATTCGGCCCAGGCCTGGTTGGCTCCCATAATATTAAAATCAATCCATTTCTGCGTAGCGATTTTTTCAAGATTATCAGAACCATACGCGATCAAAGGCTGACTCAAATAGGTAGCGATGGCAGATTCCGAAGGCATACTTTCTTTTGTGCCTGCTGCATAAGCTGAATTATTATTTACATTAATCCAGAAAGCAATGGACTCGCGAATTCCTTTTTCATACGTGGCTTTAGCATCACCACCACCCCATCTTTCATACGCCTCTGCTTTGAGAAACTGTACTTCGGCAGCAGTGATCAGGATACCCGGCAGCATATAATTTTCTGTAAACGTGGTGGAATCCCATCTCGAAAAATCATTGGCTGTAACTCCGGCTGTTACTTCCGCATCCGTAAGTGTATTACTGATACCCTTGTATCCATTGGATGCATTCTTTGTAAAATAAACTGCAAGTCGCGGATCATTGGACGGCACCATGATATCATTCACCATCCTGCCCGGAGCAAATGGATTGACACCAAATCCGTTTCTCACTTCATTCTTATCATCGGGCAATAAACTGCTCGTAAGGCTGTTGGCCTGGATCACCGCGCTTTCAGATGCTGAATTGATCACCGGATAGGAAGCAGGATCGTTCAGGATAGATTGTATTATTCCTTTGGCCTTGCCTTCATCCTGGTACGATATTCTCATGGCAAGCCGTAGCATCAGGGAATTACAATATTTCCTCCACTTCATGATATCACCGCCATTTACATAATCATAAGCTTTGAACTGACTCTTGTAAAACTCAGATGGCGCTGCTGTAGCGAGGTAGTCAGAAATTCTTTTCAATTCAGAAAGCGCCAGGCTATAAATATCTTCCTGCTTATCATACGCAGGCAAACTGATAGCGCCTGTAGCATTTAGTCCTCCTGCTTTTGAAAATGGAATGTCGCCCCACAAATCAACCATCTGTGTTGTCTGATCAAACAAGAATATGCGGGCAGTTTCAACGAATAACTGGTAACCATCTTTTTGTTCCTGGTCTGTAATCTTGTTGTAATACTTTTCTATTTCCCTGAAGATGGACATATCATGGTTATAATAATAATCCCACCGGTTGCCGGTATAATTTACAGGTTGTTCATACACTGATTTGGATTGTGTATATCCACAGGTTTGACTATACGTTCCATACACGGGTATATGCAGCGTGTATAGATTCCAATACCGTGGCATCACCTTCTCGTGATCAAACAATCCGGCATAGAGTCGCGGCACATCAGCCACTACAGCCTTATCAGGATTATAATAGTTATCTACAAAGTCACTCTTCTTGCAACTGTTTAATACAACGGTAAACGTTGTCAGTAATAGAAGTATAGACAGAATATTCTTTTTCATATTAATGCATTGTAGGGTTATTAAAATGATGCTCTTATACTAATGCCCATAGTTCTTGATGCGGCAGTGCCACTCCCCATGTTAGTAGCTCTCGACACCCAATTGGTACCGACGGCATCTTCCGCATCAATGTAGGGAATGGTTTTATAGAAATAGAAAAGGTTTCTGCCATACACACTCACCATAAAGCTTTGCAGCTTTAACCTTGAAGCAAATTTTTGTGGCAGGTTGTATGACAAGGCCACTTCTCTGAGTTTGATAAAGCTGTTATCAAATACAGCATCATTATAAGAGGTTACAGCTCCTGATCCCGGCCATGAGCCCCAGGTGTATGAGTTCAGATAAAAATTCGGAGCATCTATTATTTTGGTATTTTCCTTACCATCTGCTGTTACTCCTTTTAGTATCATTCCATCATTGTAAACCTTTTCACCTCCCGGGCCAGCAGTAGTACCTTTCGATACTCCTACATAATTGCCATCGGCATCAATGTAGTATGGCAAACCTCCGTGAGACGCATCTCTTCCAAACAATGAATTATCATAAACACCTGCGCCGGTACTGTACAATAATCCGGCAGAAACTGCCTGTCCTCCGAACCTGAAATCGGTAACCAGGTTCAAACTGAAATTTTTGTATGAAACAGTATTAATAAAACCACCTACTACCTTTGGCTGTACATTTCCGACTATCGATAGGTTATCATAATCGATCACATAATACCCGTCATTACCAATGATATTTCTGCCCTCAGCATCTTTCTTTCTTTTATAGGTCAGGATATTACCGGCTTTCTCTCCAACCTTTGCTTTGATAAACAATGAACCATTATCGAGATTGGACAAAGTGAGTTCATCAAGGTCAGGCATCAAAGACAATATTTTATTATTGTTGAAAGCAAGATTCAATCTTGTATCCCACCGAAGCGCTGACTTCACAGGTGTACCATAAATTCCCAACTCAACACCCCTGCTTTGCAGAGAACCCAGATTTACTAATATAGAATTTGCACCGGATGAAGACGGAATAGCAAGAGGCAATATCTGATCAATGATCTTATCATCATACCATGTCAGATCAAAACCAAGTCTTCCTCCGAGAAACCTGTTTTCCCAACCTAACTCCACATCATCTTTTCTTTCATTCTTCAGTTTCTGATTTCCATAAGTGGAACTTGGTGTCAGTGTAGGCACCCCCTGCACATTGCCTGCATTATACACGACATTACCGCCATACAATGGAGCAGGGTTACCCACAGTACCCCACGAAGCACGAAGTTTACTGTATTCCCAGAATGAAGGGAAGTTGAATGCATTGCTTAATTCAAAAGCACCACTTATACCTCCATAGAAATAAGTGTTATTATCCTTGTACAATGTAGAACTCCTTTCCTGCCTGATGGTACCTTCTACAAAGAGATAATTGTTATAATCCACATTCAATATTCCAAAAAGTCCATCTTTCACCAGTACTGTTTTCGATGTACTACCGGAAGTAGGCGCAGTTTTGGAAGCACTCATACTAAACCAGTTTTCTGTTGTCAACCCGTCTCTTGTGCCTGCATTATTGTAACGAAAATCTTCCAAACGCGCCTGGTATCCTACAGAAGGGGATACCGTGATCTTGGACGTAACCTTCGCTTTGTATGTCAGCAACAGGTCTCCGTAATTTATATTCAATCGTCTCTGATTGGTACCATAATATCCTGAAGCTCCAAATGATAAAGGTTGCGTGCTCCTGTCTTTTTCTTCATAGTAATCCGCACTCAGATCACTACCATATCTTCCTCTGAAAGTGAGGCCATCAATGATCTTATAATTCAGCGTAAGAGAATTGATCAGCCTTGTATTGGTTTCATCATATCGATTGGCCAACTGACTCCAGAGAAAATCCAGAAAATCATAAGCCCGTATGGAATATTTCAACCTTTCTTCCGGGTCGATGTTTGAATTAAATGCTGTCCATTTATACCCTTTGGTTGTCTTATACTTTTCAAAATAGACATCCATATAATCCGCAGGACTTACAAAACCTCCATAATTATTGGTCAGGTAGTAAACCTGTCGCGGCCTGTTGTGTACTTTTTCACTGGAATAATTGGAAACAAGATCAATGGAAACTTTGGGGGTTACATGAAATGACGCATTCAGATTGAATGTGTTCTTCTGCTGATCGCCACCGATCTGTGTTCCCTTGTAATCATTTCTTGTATATGAAAATCTGTAGTTGTACTTTTCAGAGTTGTCACTCAATGCTATATTGGCTGTGGTATTGTACCCTGTACGATAGAAGTCTTCCAAATTATTGCCGTGTGATTTATAAGGCCTCATCTTTCCATCCCACCAGTAGGCTTCCCTGCCATCCATCTTCGGACCAAAGTTGGCATAAGCCCTGAAGATGGGCCTTACCACGTCCTTTCCATCCACAGTCAGATGAATCCATCCTTCATCATCAGAACCGAAAGCACCCATGTTGGTTGCACGGTCATAGCCCGGGCCATATTCTAATTGATACCCATCAGGAATATACGCTTTTTCCAATCCGGCTGAAAGGTTTACATCTACACCTAAACCTTTTTTCATTCCCTTTCCATTCTTTGTGGTGATTACAATGACACCAAAATTGGCATCAGAACCATACAGGGCACTTGCAGCGGCTCCTTTTAGAATATTGACTGATTCAATATTTTCAGGATCGATATCCAACAACCCATTACCATTGATCTTTTGATTTCCACCCCAGTAGCCATCATTATTTGCATCACCGTTTCTGATCACTACACCATCTACGACGAGCAAAGGTTGCGCCTGGCCTGTAATGGATGACAATCCCCTGATTTGAATGGAGACAGCACTGGTAGCTCCGCCTGGATTGGTATTGATCATTACACCGGGAGCCTTTCCATACAGTGCGGAAGCAAAGTTCGTGGGAGCAGTACGGGTGATGTCTTTTGCACCAATAGTGGTAGTTGCATAGCCCAATTTTCTTTGTTCTCTTTTAATACCCAATGCAGTTACAACCACAGTCTCCAGTTGTTCACCACTTTTTTTCATCACGATAGTGATATCGTTATCACTTCCCACAGTATATTGCTGCATCTGATAACCTACATAGGTAAAATCTATTTTGGCTCCGGACTGGCTGACTGTTACGCTGAAACTACCATCATCTTTGGTCGTACCTCCGGTTTTGCTTCCTTTGACGATGTAAGAAACTCCTGCAAGAGGGTTACCATCTTCACTGATAACCTTGCCTGTGATAGTACGCTGCTGGGCGTAACCCGACATCACGAGGCAACTTGCAATAAACGAAAACAGCATTTTGACAATAACTCTTTTCATAAAAGTTGTTTTTGAAATGATAGACTTTGTTTTGATTCTTTCCATTTTTCCTTCAGGCAGGTCGCGAGGCGTTGAGCCTTCTTAATTTGTAGTTCATTCGATTCGGATTAGCTTCTTACCGGGGCAACCGGAAGGATTGGTTGGTTCTGTTACGTGCAGATAAATGTCTTGAGTTTTTTCATCGCTTTTCAATTTTAAGGTTATAGGTAATAGAGATCTTATCAGACAAGCAATTCGTAAACTCCTGTATCAATTCCTCTTTACAAATTCAGCAGGTCATGTATCATCTTACGATCGAACTAAACAATTGCTCTGCCGGGTATGGCACTTGCTTCCTCGTAACAAAGACCAAAGATTTATCAGCAATGATTCCTTCAAAGCCAGAAGTATCAAGACATCTGAACAGACACGGAGACCAGCGAAGATGGAAATATGTAACTGGCATTTGTCGCAAAAAAATTTGAGGGTTCAATACACTTACACAAAAAGCGCTGTATTAATGACAACGAAGGCAATGAATATGCTGCATTAAGTAATACAATAGACCTGATTATATTTTAGAAAAGTACTCCTTGTATAAAACCCGAACAGTCGAAAGGAATTTATTATCCTGAATTTTTGTCCCGGAAAGTCATCATACCGGAAGTTCATTCTCCCCCCTTCATATTCGTAGTGATACTCAATTCATCCAATTGAACTCAGCAGAATAACTATAACCGGTATTCTCCGAAATCTATTTTACATTTGGCGCATCTCACCAATGAATTAAACAGAAAAGATGGGAAACAAATTAAAACTTGTAATTGGAATCATTTTAATGGCCGGTGGTATTGGCGGCGCTACTTTGGATATCAGCACCAGGTGGCATTATTTCGGCAATGGTGTTTTGTTTGGAGTAGGACTCGTCTTATTCATAGTATCCTTAAAATCTTTAGGTGCAAAAACTGCGTCCAGGCGGAATTGATTTTATTAGAATGAATTTATTCCGATCCATTGTGATCAGTAAGACCCACTGTATCCGCGACTCAGTTTACTATGTGCTGCAGTTTACCATTAATGTAGGCTGCAATATTCTCCTCAAGTTTATTCATCAATCTTAACCTGGATTCCCTTGATGCCCAGGCAATGTGCGGAGTAATCAAACAGTTTTTTGCTGATAGTAAGGGGTTGTTTGCAGCAGGTGGTTCTGTGCTCAGTACATCCAGGCCTGCACCGGCAATCACTTCTGTATTCAACGCATCTGCCAGATCTTGTTCATGAATCAACCCTCCCCTGCTTGTATTGATCAGGAATGCAGAAGGTTTCATTTTCTGAATCAGGGCAGCATTTACAAACTCCTTATTCTGATCATTGAGCGGACAATGAAGAGAAATAAAATCAGAGCGACCAAACAAATCTTCTTGTGATACAAAAACGACTCCTTCCATTTTATCACGTTCCGGATGTTTGTGTGATGCGATGACTTTCATTTCAAAAGCAAGTGCAATTCGTGCGACTGCTTGTCCTATCTGGCCAAAGCCAACGATGCCGAGCGTCTTATCACGCAATTCCATTAAGGGAGCAAGGGTATAACTGTAATCAAGACTTCCGGGCCAGTCTCCATTCTGAACACTCCGAATATAAGCCGGGATATGGTTCGCCAATGTCAGCATGAATGTAATTGCCAGTTGTGCAACGGATGGAGTACTGTATGCCGGTACGTTAGACACAGGAATTCCCCATGCACGTGCTGCCGCAATATCAACACTGTTGAACCCTGTGGCCATCACAGCGATGAACTTTAATTGTTTTGCCGATTCTATTGCTTCTTTAGAAACGATCGCCTTATTTGTGAGAACGATATCTGCATCTTTGATTCGGAGTATCACTTCATCCGGCGTACTCCTGTCATAAATTTCTACTTCTCCAAACTTTCTGATTCCATCCCAACTCAGATCTCCGGGGTTGAATACATAGGCATCTAATATAACGATCTTCATAATTGTAAAGATACCCTTTATTATACGAGTCTTCTCAAAGCCCAATTCAAAGCAGCTTCTTCAAGATTACTTGCCGTATTTCTCATTTCGGTTTTAATATCCCTGCTCTTATTGATCTCAATGACTTCTTCAAAACAATTGAATGTCGTGTCTTCTGCTTCGCCACAGAATGCAATCACTGGCACATCAAATTCTTTGCATCTCATCGCAAGACCAAACGGGGCCTTGCCTTTCATTGTCTGCATATCAATTTTTCCTTCGCCGGTAATGAGGTAATCTGCCGTTTTCAACAAATCATTCAGGTGAAATGCATCCATAAAATAATCGATTCCGTTCACCAACTGAGCATCAGCCCACGCATGCAATCCGGCTGCCACGCCACCCGCAGCGCCTCCAAATCGCAATGCTGACATATCTATTCCTGTGAAGTGTTTCGTAATTTCATTCCATGCGTCCATGCATTGTTCCAACAAGAATATTTGTTCTTCAGAAGCGCCTTTCTGCGGAGCATAAATGTGCGCGGTTCCCTCATTACCTAAAAGATAATTCTGCACATCACACAGAACTTTCATTTCAACACCGGCCATCCTTTTCTTAAAAGCTTCCTGATCTATTCGTCGGATATCTACAAGTTCTTTTGGCAGATGAATTACATCTTTGCCATTGTCTTTTACCATCCGCAATCCCAATGCGCGCAACAGTCCCGCTCCACCGTCAGTAGTGGCGCTTCCGCCGGCACCAATAATAATTTTTTCTGCACCGTTCGCAATTGCATCTGAGATTTGCTCGCCTGTGCCATAGGTATTCGCATAAAGTACATCAGGGTTTGCAGGCTTAAATTGAATCCCTGATGCTTCTGAAATCCCTATAAATGCAGTTTTACCGGCAGGAAGCCAGCCATAATTTGTAATGACGTGCTCTCCATAAGGGTTGTGAGTTTGAAGAGTTTTTGTTTGTGCAGCAAAAGCATCAACCCACAATTGCATAGTATCGCTTCCACCATCAGCAACCGGAAAAATTGAAAGGAGAGCTTGTATTCCTGACCTCTTTATTCCTTCAGCAATACAGGATGCAGCCTGTTTGCCCGACAGGCTTCCTTTGAAAGAATTAGGCGCTATGATGATGTGTAGCATCTTTTCGTACGTCATTCACCAGGTAATATTTCAGGAAAAGTAAATGATATTCTTTGAAAAGGAATTGAACCTGATTGAAAGGTGAATATTTTAGAAGGATATCTTCGTCTCAGAAAAAAACAAAGGCAGAAATGACCTCAGCAAGTCGAATGCTACTGCAATAAATTTAAGATGAAAAAAGTGGAGAATACCGGGTTCGAACCGGTGACCTTCCCGCTTTGGCGGGACACTCTACCAACTTCTATAATTCTAATGTTGTAAACAAGCCCTTAGGAAGTAAATAGCTAAGTAGTAAAAAGAAATTAGTATTTTCATTGGATGGTAAGACAACGATTCTATTTTGATACATCTGTATTCGGAGGAGTCTATGACATTGAATTTGCAGAAGATTCGTCCCGACTTTTTGAGAAAGTAAAATTAGGTCAGATTATTTGCGTTTACTCTGACTTGACAGAAGGAGAATTATTTGAAGCACCTGATGAAGTGAAAACCTTTTTCAAAGGTTTGAAAAAAGAACATATTGAAATCGTATCAGTAAAAGATGAGGCTGTTAATTTTGCCAGAAGGTACATTGACGAAAAGGTTGTAGGTGAAACAAGTTTTGACGATTGTGTTCATATTGCCCTTGCAACAATTCACAAGGTTGACATTCTGGTAAGTTGGAACTTTAAGCATATCGTCAATATTTATAGAATTCGTGGTTACAATTCTGTAAATTTGAGTTGCGGTTATCAAACATTGGAAATACGTTCACCTAAAGATATTATCAGTTATGAAAGCTAAAACAGAAATGAAAGAGAAGGAATTTGACACGGTAAAAACTTTCAGAGCTATAAAGGAAAAGATTTCAAAGGAGATTCTAAAAATGGACGCGAAACAAATTAAAGCCTACTTGAAAGATAGGAAAGTGCGATTACAAAGTTGACCACCTGCCAACAACATTCGCATCCTATCCAAGCCTGGCTTAAGTCTTAACATCCGATAGCTATCGGATGAACAGTGATGCATATTTCAGCAGGGGTACCGGCTCAAAAAACTTTATTGAATGAAAGTAATAACCATGAACTTTTAATCATAAATGCGGTAAAGATTAGGGGCAAAAGAAATTCTAATTCCTGTCCTGCATAAATACGTGACCGAATGTGGAGAATACCGGGTTCGAGCCGGTGACCTACCCGCTTTGTCGGGACACCCTACCAACTGAGATAAAATAATAAATGAATGTGGAGAATACCGGGTTCGAACCGGTGACCTTCCCGCCATTGCGGGACACCCTACCAACTGAGCTAATAAAATAAATGGTTGTGGAGAATACCGGGTTCGAACCGGTGACCTCTTGCATGCCATGCAAACGCTCTACCAACTGAGCTAATTCCCCATCGCGTCTTTAAAGAGCGCGGCAAATATAATGAAGGTTTAGAAATGTTTAGGCGAGTTTAGAGGGTTTAGATAAAACTACCCACTTCAAATAATGACCAACTGTCTTGTTGTACACTTCCTTGCTTAATTGATAATGCCTTTTTAACCTTTCTCCTCCAAAGCGAATCACTTTTCACTTTTCACTTTTCACTTCCTTAGTCTCCCCAAATCTCTTCTTTTCCTTCAAGCCATAATTTTACCAACCTGTTGCTAACAGATTTTGGCCGTTCTAATGGCATTCCCAATGCCCTGTCCCAGCAAAGGCTTGCAAGTACACCAAGAGCGCGGGATACACCGAACATGACGGTATAGAATTCATATTCTTTCATACCATAGTGAACAAGCAAAGCACCACTGTGTGCATCCACATTCGGCCATGGATTTTTGATCTTGGCAATTGAACCTAAAATTTCCGGAACGGTATCATAAATGTTCCACACGGTCTGCACGAGTTTATCATCCGGCATGTGCTTCTTGCCAAACTCCATCTGTGCTTCAAATCTTGGGTCTGTCCTTCTCAATACAGCGTGACCATATCCCGGAATTACTTTCCCTTCGGAAAGCGTTTGTTTCACATAAGCGGTGATCTGTTCTTTAGTAGGGTTATCACTTCCTATTTGCTCCTGCATTTCGAATATCCATTTGATCACTTCCTGGTTGGCCAGTCCGTGAAGCGGACCTGCCAATCCGTTCATGCCTGCGGCAAATGCAAGGTATGGATCGCTCAATGCAGAACCTACGAGGTGCGTCGTGTGCGCGGAAACGTTACCTCCTTCGTGATCAGCATGAATGGTCATATAGAGACGCATCAATTCACGAAAACCTTCGTCGTTATAACCAAGCATGTGTGCAAAATTTCCTGCCCAGTCCAGCAATCCATTCGGTTGAATATGTTTTCCCCCTTTGTATTTTCTGCGATAGACATACGCTGCGATGCGAGGCAAGCGTGCAATCAGATCCATCGCATCATCGAAGGTGGCATCCCAATAGTCCTTTTTGCTCATGCCGTCAGCATAGCGCTGCGCAAATGTGCTTTCATTTTGAAGCGCCATGATACCTACCACAAACTGGGTCATTGGATGTGTGGACTCCGGCAATGACTCTATCGTGTCAAAAACATAATTCGGTACGTGGCTCCGCCGTTGCCATACGCTGCTCATGTGCTGCGCATCTTCTTCTGTAGGCAATTCTCCAACAAGCATCAGGTAAAACAATCCTTCAGGAAGTGGCTCGCTACCGCCTTCCGCTTTTGGCAATGCTTTCTGCAATTCAGGAATTGAATACCCGCGAAATCGAATGCCATCCTGTGGGTCGAGCAGTGATGTCTCTGTAACCAACCCTGTGATACCTCTCATCCCGGAATATATCTGGGAAAGTTTCACTTCTCCAATTGGTTTATCTCCATGTTCCTTTAATATATTCTTGATCTCTGCGGCTAAACTATCCGCTTTAGCCTTAAACCGGTCTTTTACAACGCCCATAATATTTCTTAAAATTTAATCGTGAAAATTTTTGTATCAATGCGCCTAAAGGTAAAACATGAAGTCTTTAAAAAAAAAGAATATTGAAATTCTATACGCTTACACCTAAAAAGGGCGCATTTCAAATCCTGCAACTATTGAATGTTGCCGGTTGGCTGGGACACCAACCGCCTACAAGAAACACGGTATTGCGACATCCAAAGTATTTCAGATTTTAGATGCGCCAACTGAAAGATGTAAGAAAGTCGTTTGGATGAATTTCAATAATTTGCCCCGCAGAATCAACCAGTAAATTAATACAACCTGAAAACATTACGCGAAATCAACAAAAAGTGGACTTTGTTCATAGACCGGGACGGAGTGGTGAATGAAGAGAAGCATGAAGACTACATTCACAAATGGGAAGAATTCAGGTTTTATGACGGAGTAATAGAAGCTTTTCGCATCTTCAATAAAACGTTTGGAACCATAGCCATGATTACGAATCAGCGGGGTGTTGCTAAGGGACTTACCCGGAAGGAAGACTTACATATCATCCATCAAAACATGCTAAAGGAAATAAGGGCAGCAGGTGGGCGGTTGGACAGGATATATGTGTGCACTGATATGGAAAGTGAAAACCGAAAACCCAATCCCGGCATGGGTTTGCAGGCAATGAGAGACTTCCCTGATATCGACTTGCAAAAATCCGTAATGATTGGCAACACCCTAAGTGACATGGAATTCGGACGTAACCTTGGAACCGCAATCAATATTTTTCTACCTACCACGAGAAAGGATGTGGACACAAAGGATCCCAGGATTGATTTGGTTTTCGATAACCTCATCAGTGTAGCCAGGGCTTTACCAGTTCGTTAAATCAGCATTCGCTTAACAATAAATTTGAATAAATAAGGTTTAATTTGTTTTTTGATTACATGAAAAACCAACTTCATTTTCTCTTAATAGCTTTATTGATCACCACAGCCTCTACTGCCGTTGCCCAATTAAGTCCTGCAGAATTAAAATCCCTAAGGCAACAGGAAGACAGCATGAAGCAATATGCACTCAGCATTGTACGTGGGCGCAGTGCAGGCGAAAGGGTGTCTTCTGACAGCATCTTCACCAGGATGCTGGTACGTGCACTCAAGACTCCTTATTCGATTGATTATCCGTTCGACTCCCTGGTTACCATTTCGAAGCTGTTCCCTCCCGACAGCACCTTCCGGATTTTTACCTGGCAGTTAAATGTAAATGACTATACAACACGCCAACACGGCGCTATACAGATGAGAACTGCCGATGGTTCACTGAAGCTATTTCCATTAGTGGACAGGGCTCCGCTTATGAAAACTCCTGAGGATACAGTTGGCAGCAATCTTAACTGGGTAGGGGCCGTTTATTACAACATCATTCAAACCAAAGCTTTTAATAAGACTTACTACACATTGCTCGGATTTGATGACCATGATATCAACAGCAACCGGAAAATTATCGAGATACTGACATTCGTAAATGGTAAACCGGTATTTGGTGGCAACAACTTTAGCATTCCCAGCAGTAGCCTAAAGGCCGGGAAGGGCATGGCGCGCTACATCATGACCTATAAAAAAAATGCAGGACCCCGGCTAAATTTTGACCCTGAAATGAACATCATAATTATGGAGCACCTCATCTCAGAAACAGGCCAGCCTGAGAAAAAATATACCTATGTGGGGGATGGAGATTATGAAGGACTAAAATGGAAAGACGGGAAATGGGTTTATATCAACAAGGTCTTCACAGAAGTAACTCCCGAAGGGAAAGCACCGGTTCCACAACCACTATTAGACGAAAAGGGGAAAGTAGATCCTTCAAAACTCAAGCAGAATCAGCAGGAAAATAATAATTAACGCAGGAGCAGTTCACAAGGCTTTAAGCCTGTATGCTTTTTAAATGCAGTAGAGAAATGGCTGATAGAACTGTAGCCCAAAAGGTTTGAAACATCTGTTACCGTCAAACCTTTTTCATAAAGCAAATATTTGGCATGTTCCATTCTCTGGGTCTGGAAGAAATCAAAAATGGTACAGCCATACATTTCCTTAAATCCTTTCTTGAGATAACATTCGTTTATGGCAGCTTTCCTGCTCAACTCACGAATGGTGAGCGGTTCACAGATGTGTTGCAGTAGTACTTCCCGTGCCAATGCTATTTTCTGCCTGTCCTCTTCATTGGCCAGGAACTTACAATTAAAAGAATCACATTGCGGTCCATCGCCGGCCATACATTCCATAGCATTCAACAGCAGCATTTGCGTTTGTGCATTGGTGAAAATATTGGCCATGCTGTCTGTGTAAGGATGGTTCATCAACCCCTTTAGTATATCGTAAGATTTACCACACAGAGGAAGCAATTTTGTGAATGAACTCTCATGCCTGAAATTGAGAATATCTTCAGAAAAACTTGTCGTGCGTACATCCTTTACAAACTGACCCAGATGCTGCTCATCGAACCTGAAAAATGCAATATCAACGGTTGGTACCAGTTCCTCGCAATAATGAGATTGAGAATGGCGGCAGAAGGAACATTCTTCATCAAACTTCCGGCAATATTTATTTCCGCTGATACAAAAAACCAATTCCAGTTTCTTTTCTATCCCGTCTTCTCTTGGCTGATACTGATAAGCGAGCATTCCCATCTCGTCTATTTCAATTTGCTCCGGTTTTCTATATCTGCAAATTATGTAATGGACAGACCCCGGAATATCCTGAATCCGGTATTGCAACAGCTCTAATTCAGAATGTTGTATGGCCTCTCCTGTAGATACTGATAAAATATTGTCTATTGCTTCCACCATTGGGAGTGCAAAGTTAATCAATCCTGATGAAGATTTGAAAGTTGTAAAGTTGAGAGGTTGGCAGATTGGATGTTGTATGGTTGGAGGTTGTAAGGTTGGGAGTATGAAGGTTTGGAATAGTGAGTGAGCGGGCAATACAAGTCAGGAGCAGGAATGGTTAGATTAATTGGGCAATTTTTGAGGATAATCCGTTCTCCATTTTCAATTCTTGTGTTGGAATAATTTAAAGGAAAAGTCATGAAAAAATTATTAACATTTCATGCTCAATAATGTTCAAAACAACCTGCTCTTTATTGGGAAAAGAGGCTGCTTTTCTGTAAATTTGCCCATTCTCATTTTATACATTTCTATTACAATTTATGGAAGAGACAGCAGAAGCAGTGAAACCCCCGAAAACAACTTATGGCGCAGACAGTATCCAGGTTTTAGAAGGCCTGGAGGCAGTAAGAAAAAGACCCGCAATGTACATCGGAGATGTTGGCAACAAGGGCCTCCATCACCTGGTATATGAGGTGGTTGACAACTCAATCGATGAAGCGCTGGCAGGATATTGCAACCGCATCAGCGTTACCATTCACGAAGACAATTCGATCTCAGTAGCTGATAATGGTCGTGGTATCCCCACAGGTATTATGAAGAAAGAAGGTAAGAGTGCTCTCGAGGTGGTAATGACTGTACTCCATGCCGGTGGTAAGTTTGATAAAAATACTTATAAAGTCAGCGGTGGTTTGCATGGTGTGGGTGTAAGTTGTGTGAATGCGCTGAGTAAGGATTTTCATGTAACCGTTCACCGTGAAGGAAAAATATTTGAACAGGGATATGTAAAAGGTATTCCGCAATACTCTGTAAGAGAGATCGGGGAAACAGATCGCACAGGTACTACCGTACACTTCTGGCCTGATACATCCATTTTTATTGTATCTGAATACAACAAGGATATTCTCGAAAGCAGGTTGCGCGAACTGGCATACCTCAATAAAAGGATCACCATCGTTCTCACCGACCTGCGTGAAAAGAATGATGACGGTACTGCTTACACTAAAACATTTCATAGCGATGGAGGAATTCCCGAATTCGTAGAACAAATAGACAAGAATGCAAACAGGCAATCACTGTTGCCTTCCGTAATATATTGCGAAGGTTTTGATGAAGCTACGAATGTAACAGTAGAGGTTGCCATGATCTACAATACCAGTTTTCAGGAACATCTCTTTAGCTATGTCAATAACATCAACACTATCGAAGGTGGTACGCATGTATCAGGTTTCCGCCGGTCAGTAACACGCGTCTTCAAGTCCTATGGTGAGAAGGAAGGGATGTTTGAAAAAGCTAAAGTAGAGATAGAAGGTGATGACTTCAGAGAAGGCCTGAGCGCGGTGATTTCCGTGAAGGTACCGGAGCCTCAATTTGAAGGACAGACCAAGACCAAATTGGGAAATAATGAAGTGATGGGTGTAGTGGACAGCACGCTAAGCAAAGTATTATCTGCATATCTCGAAGAAAACCCCAAGAATGCAAAGACCATCATTCAGAAAGTGATCCTGGCAGCACAGGCAAGAGCAGCAGCAAGGAAAGCACGTGAAATGGTGCAGCGTAAGAATGTATTAACCGGTGGTGGAATGCCCGGCAAACTTGCTGATTGCAGTGATAAAGATCCTTTGCGTTGCGAGTTATTCCTCGTAGAGGGAGACTCCGCGGGTGGTACTGCCAAGCAGGGAAGAGACAGAAGTTTCCAGGCTATATTACCACTTCGTGGAAAGATCCTGAATGTGGAAAAAGCAATGGAACATAAGATTTATGACAACGAAGAGATCAGAAATATATTTACCGCACTGGGCGTGAAAATAGGAACACCGGAAGATCCTAAAGAACTTGACCTGAGCAAACTTCGTTATCACAAACTCATCATTATGACAGATGCCGATGTGGACGGAAGCCACATTGCAACACTGATTCTGACTTTCGTGTACCGGTATATGAAAGAATTGGTGGAACAAGGCTATGTCTATATCGCGCAACCTCCATTATACCAGTTGAAGAGAGGAAAAGAACAGGCGTATGCATGGAATGATGAAGATCGCAAAAAATGGATCCAGACTTTTGCAGAAGGCAAAGAAGATTCTGTAACCATTCAGCGATACAAGGGTCTTGGAGAAATGAATGCAGAGCAATTGTGGGAAACAACAATGAACCCTGTTACCCGTACACTCAAGCAGGTAACGATAGATAATGCTGTTGAAGCTGATTCAGTTTTCAGCATGCTCATGGGTGATGATGTACCGCCAAGAAGGGAATTTATCGAGAACCACGCGAAGTATGCAAAACTGGATGTGTAGCCTTTGACCACAAAAGCCGCATCTTATCATATCGTCACTTTTGTAATTTTTCAGCCATCTCCAAAGTACGCTTTAGGGAATTGGGATCCTTCCAATCGTCATGACCGGTTATGATGTACTTTGGATTCCTGCATCGGCTTTGAACATTTCTGATCGTTTGCGCATACTCATTCCTGTTAGCATCTTCAAGGTTACCAAGAGTACGGGCGGCAGCGCTTTTTATTAAGCAACCGCCATAGAGAACTTTTTCCTTAGCAAACCAGACAACAATATTATCAACTGTATGCCCCTCACCAGGATAAATTGTTTGAAACTTATAACGCCCTATTTGAAAAGTAGTATCCTTGTCTATCAGGAATTCCGCACGTTTCATGCCAGCCAGTTTGCTTATTGAGTCCGTTTTCTTTGTAGTGTAGGTTTTGATTCCCTTGCTCCTGTAATACTCCAGTCCTCCAGATCTGTCTTCATGAAAATGAGTGCAGATACACATAACCACTCTTTTGTGATGCCGAAATAGAATTGTATCCAGCAAATTTTGAAACTGAGCCGTATCCCAGGGCGTATCAAATAATACAACACCATCTCTTGTGACCAGATACATAGCATTTGCCCCTATTCTTTGTCCCTGGTAGTATCCAAATGATTCATAAATATAAAAATTACCTGTAAGGTGCGTGACCTTTAAATCGTACCGGTTGCCTTGCCCAACAGACTGCGATATGAACAAGAATGATAAAACTGCTAACAATAAAACTTTCATAGAGTAGATAGTAATTGTCTTCAAAATTAATGAGTATAGGAGAAGAAGTAATTTTCATACACGAGGAAAACCTCAGATTTTTAACTTTGACCATATTTTTCCGGTAATATTGCACCCTAATTCAAAAATTCCAATGAAACTATTCAGAAAGTATTTCTTTCTTTTACTGCTCCTTCCAGGATTCAAATCTTTTGCGCAGGTGGACTACGAGGTATTTAAATATGGTACGGACATCAATCCTGCCGATAGCCAAAAACTCTCTTTGAATTTTTACAACCTCAATTATTTATACAATACCGAATTTTTCGGAAACATACCGAGCAGCGGTACTTTATTCGGATACGAAGTAATTCCTGAACTGCAATACCAGGTTTCTCCGCGATTCATATTGAAAGCAGGAATTTACCTGCAACAGGAATTTGGCAGGCCACATTACACAACTGTAAAACCAACATTTACTGCAAAATACCAGATGAAGCATGCATCCTTTATCATCGGCACGCTGGAAGGAAATATGAATCATGGATTCATAGAGCCTATTTACGATTACAAACTGCTGATCAATGAAAGATTAGAAAACGGGTTTCAGATCAAGGTGAACACGAAGCCTTATGAACATGACCTGTACCTGAACTGGAGAGTGGCCATACACCCAGGCGATCCTTTCAAAGAGCAGTTTGATGTAGGATACTCTGCCAAATTAAAACCTATCAACACGGAAAAATGGAATGTAGCATTACCATTTCAGTTTCTCTATTCTCACAAAGGGGGACAATACGACTCTACACACGAGCCACTCACTTCACTGATCAACTTTGCCCCGGGCGTATCTGTTACGTATAAGCATGGCGGTAAGGTGCTGCGCAAAATTCAATTCGATAATTATTATGTGAATTATCGAGACATCTCCGGCCACAAACGACAACCATTCAATACAGGTAACGCCTATTTCTCTCATTTGTGGTTTGATCTGAAAAACTTTGGCATCGACCTTCGCTACTGGAATGGTGTTGGTTATATCGGGCCACGAGGCATGCCACTATTCCAGTCAGTTTCAGAAAAATATCCCGGACTTACAGAAAAACACCGTGAATTACTTATCATGAGTTTCATCTTCGACAAGCAATTGGCTAAGGGATTATACTTCAATTTCAGAATGACTCCTTATAAAGACCTGCGCGAAAAAATGACCAGTGGCACCGGCCTGGAATACTATTATGAAATGTACCTTAAGTATATCCTGAAGATCAACCTGGGAAAGGTGAAGAATGATTTGTAGGAATGTTTTCAGAAACTCAACATTGTTTCCAATGTTTCATTTATCCAAAGGATAGACAAACTTATTCGACTTCCGGGCATACCACAGATCGGAAGTTGAAAGAACTAAGCATCAAGAACTAAAGATATCATCAGTCGCTTGCAGCATGAACAAACCTTCAGGTTGTTTGTATTACATTGATGGCCACTACACAGATAATATCTGGTCAAACATCAATCCACTCCATCCCTCACCCTTCCCTATAGTTTTGTTGCGTGCTATCCACAAATAGGTCTTCCCATTCAGCCACCGTGTTCGTTTATACATTCTCGTTACTATCACCCCTGCTCTTGGCACTTCCTCTTCTTCAATAAAATGTACAGGCTGTTGTTCAGTGAGCAACAGGCTTTCAGGCAGCGGCGCATTTGGAATTTTTGCTCTTTGCAATCGTATCTCCTGTTGACTATCTTCCTTGTGTACCGGAATAAATGGAATCCAATTTTTGGGAACACTCGTGCCTATCAGATACCTGATCTTAGCTTCAGGGTCTGCGGCTACAAAATCCCGGTCGTAACGGGTAAGGCTGGATTTTATTCTTCTGTTGCCTCCTGCACCTGATGGTACCATACTTTCAATGGCCCATACCATATTTGCCATTTCGTCCCGTATGAAGTTTACTCTTTCCAATGGTTCACTCTGCTGATGTTTCAGTACAGATGGAGGCAGATAAAACCTGTTTCTTGGTGACGTTCTGTTTTGAATTTCTGTATGACGGAAACATGCGAATTCGTGCCAGTTCATCTCCGGATCTTTGAATGTTGGTTCTACCAAAATATTCTGCCCGAACACATCTGTAACCATAATGCACTTTACTTCACAAAGCGTATTGATCTTTAATTGGTAGGGCAACACAAACCAGTCATTGGAGTACGACAAACCATACTCTGCAAGTAACAGGGACAGTAATCCACTGGTACCTGTCTGTATTTTTCCAAAGTCAACCCGGCTGTTTTCCATCTGCCAAAACCTGGGGTTGGGCATACCTGCATATTGTAGCTGAGTAGGAATAAAGCCTTGAACTACTTCTTCAAAATTATCATCCGCCGTTTCTTCCTCATGCGCTTTTTCAATATTCTCATCAAAGGTGGACCAATCAATTCTACCCGATGCATATTCCTTTGCCTCGAGAAAAGACTGCAGGCCGTCTTCCTTATGAGGCAGATCTAATTCAAAATTATATTCCATCCTGTCCGATCGCCATGCAGTCTGACCAGATGGAGGTTGGTGATACAAATTGTTGTACCAATTAGTAAACTGCGGAACAACAGTTTTAGTGAAAGTTGCTATGTCACTCTGCGAAATACCATTAATATTTTTTACAACTGTTTCAAAATTTCCATTGCCAATATCTTCCATTATTTTGAACCCATCCGGAAAAATACCGGAAGCGGACTGCGACAAATAAATGGCTTCATTATCATCCGGATCTATGCTTTCCGAGATGAGATAAGCATCATTAATGGATTGCTTATGAGAGTCCAAGCCCGATGCGCTCATCAATTTCAAAAATTGTCTGCCCATCTGTATGCAGAGATAATAATTACGCTTTACCGGTTCACTTTCTACAACGGTCTCCAATGGAAATTGACCGGCATCATACTTCATTGCAGGACCTACATCCAGATGTATCAATTGCGGTTGTTGATGCTCTGCCAATATCTTTGCCTGGCATGCTGTAGCAGCATCTTCTCCCTCAAACTCCCCTAATTGCCATTGCCTGCAAAGCATCCAAAGCGGATCAGCTATTCCTGCTCTCAGGCTTTTTGTAAATTCATCTGTACGCGGTACACCTTCCAACCTGTTTCGATTTGAAATAAGTGGCTTCGTAAAAATTGCCTGGGAAAATTTGAACTCACTTAATTTGGTGACTTTTAACTGCATAGCTTTTTATTTAATTCCACTTTTTATACAATTGAAGATTCTGCTGCTTCGCAACGCTTACGAACTTATCACTGAGCAAAAGATAATCGAGCGAAACGTTCGCTTCATTCACATCAAAAGACGCAATGGTCATTGGCAGTAACACACTCAATGCTGGATTTTCCATAAGATGGTCAGGCTCTACGGCTCTTGTTTTTGCTCTACGCAATGTATCGTTCAAAACTCCCTGTAGTACATCCCAATCCCAATTGCCTTTGCCTGTCGGTTCGATGGCCACAATCACATTCTGTGGAGCGGTAGTGGATGCCTGGTTGTAATGAAAAGCTACACCGGTTATCTCTTCATCTACCGGAATTTTTTCAGTCCAGTCGTCAATTACCATTGCTGATTGTAAAGCCTTGGTATTGTTAGCCGCGTCACCGATGACAGCCAGGGCAATTGTATCATCAAGAATATTGAATGGCGTACCATTATATTCAGAAGGAAACTCAAAGCCCAGCCAACTGTCATTAGCTCTGAATGGCACTTGTGACATTTTGATATTCAATTCAAGGCCTGAATTAGCTTCTGCCATGATTCGGACTGTTTCAAATCTTGCAACAGTTTCCCGCACCCGCGATACCGATTGTATCCACGAATCCCTGTTGACTGCGTCCGTATTGGTAGTTGTTTTTCCTGCATAAGATAGCAGTTGCTTTTCGTCACCGAAAGTTTTTGCAAGTGAGTCAGAATTGCTGTACTTGAATTGTGGTAACGGAACAAAATCATCTCCCAATACAGTTTTGGCAGCAGCCACAAACAAATTCAATTTGTTCACTACTTTGGATTCAGCAACGGCCTCCGATAGTTTCTTAGTTGCAACCTCTATTTTCTCATTGATGATCTTCCAGATATTAAATGTTTTCTCCAATATCTCACGATTATTGACGCGCGTGATCAGGTTGAGATTTTCAGGATAGGCCAATTGCACTCCGTAAGTGGTAGCCATGATTTGAAAATTTACGATGGCGCTCATTGCCGCACTATTCAGTTCCAGCGAATCAAAACGATTTTTTTCACCCGGCTTATCAAGTAAAGCGTTGAAAAATATTTCCAGGTTTTTAGGATTCAAATCATTTTTTGGAAGCCGGTCATTCGGGGCAATTTTATTAAATGCTTTGAATTCATTGGTGAGACTTTTGATTGCCGCATTAGTCCTGTTTTTTAATTCTGTATAATTAATTCCGGATTCGTCTGCTCCTGAAGAGACTGTCTTTTGCTTTGGAGCAAAATCTTTAGCATTGGCTGCTCGTGCTGTAGTAATCACTTTTTTGAGATTTCTCAAAAGTGGAAATATCCTCGAAAGAGAAGCTTTGCTTTTTCCAATTCCCGTTGGGGAGAAAGTAATCTTTACAGAGGTAACAGCATTAACAGAAACCGCATTTCGGTAGGCAAAAGCAATCCTGCTTTCCAGTTCGGTGGCACCGCCTGCAAGGTCTTCAGGGATCATATACACAAGATCTATCGGTTGCAATTTTAAATCTGCCAACGATACAAGTTTCGAATTTGTTTCATTGCCATTACCATCCAATGCAGCTACAGCACAAACAATATTCGTTGCATTGCCTATCACCTGCGACAGCCACTGATTCATCCCCGGTTCGAAGAGGGATCGTGGTGATAGATCAGACGGCCATCCTGTATTAAGTTCTGCAGAAGCATTACCGGTATTGAAATGCAGTGTGATCCGATGCGTATAAGTCAACAGGCTGGAACGTGGAGTATCTGTTACCTGTATCTCAGGAGGTGTATCCGCTAACAATGTAGCATTGAGCACGGCAGACGTCCTGTCCTGGTTGCCTTGTGTGAGTTGGTACGCACTCTCAGCCAGCAAGACATCATTGCATGCATCCAGTAAATCAGAAATCTTGTTCCTGATGTCCAACACATCATCAAGTAAGTTAAGGTCTGTTACTATAGCGCTGATTTCCGACAAGGGCGCTCTTACAATTTTCAATCCATTGACTACCGGATAGGAATTGATAGTTTCCTGTGCTTCACTCGCACCTTGCTGTGGAATAGAAATATTATCTACCACGTATTTATTTCTGAAATCATAAATGTATTGATTCAGGTTGCCTCCACCACTACTTGTAAAATCGTGCATGGCTCTCTCGAACTGATATCCCAATAAAACTTCAATAGCCTGCCCGTTGCTTACTCCCTGCAAAATATCCAAAGCCTTCCTGGTTCTTTCGCTCGACAGATTGATTGCGTATGTATCAGGGTTCGATCTGTCCGCATGATTCTTGTAACCGGCCAGGAGCAAGCCCATAGCGGTAGCGTGATTGAGGGAAGGTACATGAGTGAAACCTGCATTTTCTTTTAGCTTAAAAGGAGGGATTTTATTGGCAGGCCTGATTTTTTCAGGAAGTGTATCCGCCGCTACAAAAGTCTTTGTTTCCGGGCGTAAATTTTCTACCCATCCATAAGCGCCAATATAAACACCCGTTGGTACTGCATTACGATTCGCAATAGCTCTCCTGGTAAACAACCCCGTTTGCCAGGCATCAAGACGGTAAGAGCAGAGGTCAATAAAATCGCACAAGTTCTTTTCCAAAGTGGCTGTAGGCAATATCGCTATCCTGCTCATAGCATCTTTCATCTCCTGAATATTCTGATTGAATGGGATCCTGACTTCCGGATCTAAAAAGTAATCGGCAATATTTCCTTTGATAGCGGCAAACCTGGTGCTGTCTAATTTCTTTGCTTCTCCGCCAAGTAGCTCGTAAGAAGTAAGGTCAGACATATTTCCATTAAAATTGTAAAGGCTCTTTTGAAAACTTTCAGTATTGATGGCGATTTTATTTGCCGCATAATACCTGGTACCGGATTGCATCAGTTCAGTCAGCAATGCATGCCGCAATAGCAAACACAAGAGTGTTCTTGGAGGAATATCGCCGTCAAAATTTACATTTTGCAAAGCCGCAAGTGTAGCACGCTGGGCCATCCATGCGATGTAATTGAGATTCGATTTTGGAAGAACCGGTAATTGTTCTGTTTCGGAAACGGCAACATCCGGCACTATTAATTTTTTGTCCGACACAGGAGTAGTTCGCGAGTAAAATATCAGGTCAGAAATTAAAGGATAATAATTTTCTGCACTCAATCTATATCCAAGTGTTTGAAGAAAACTTACAATAGTATGATTCAGAGTAAGTACCTGTTTCTTTACTAAGTCCACATTTACATTTACCAATGAGTAACTGTAGTCCGGCAGGTTTCCCAATCTTTGCCTGAAAGCGACAGAACCCGGCTGTAGCCCAAGGATCCGAAGTAACGAATCAGAATCACTCCCCTTGCCTACACTCAGCTTTTTTGAATTAACAATACCATCCCAAACCAATTGCAATCTCCTGAGCACATCAGCAAAACCGGAATAAAATTGAGAACCATGCTCTGACCACCTGTTCATATCACTGCTCAACAAAAATCCGTAAGGCTGGTCTCCTACGCGAACCGGTACCAGTGGTCCTCTTGCGCTCACAAAGCTGTTAAAGAAACTTCTGATATTGATCGCATCATTCTCTTTCACCGCAGGCTTCATATACTCATTGAAAAAATCAGCAAGGGTAGCTGCGTACAAAGCAGTGTTCATATTCAAAGCATTGAAATGCTCCCTGAGATCACTGTGATTCAATTCTTCAACTTTTGAAAAATCTACACCCAGTATCCTGGTGAATAAGTCAAGATCAGAACCCTGTGATTTTTCCATAGCCTCACCTGAGTAATATCCCTTCTTCAGATGATCTTCATTCTTCGTGTAACCAGAACCGTCATTCTCTGTATTGTTGGTAGGTGTACCCTGTGGCAGGAAGGAAAGTCCATTGGATGAGTAATGATGGTTTTCAAAAAGTTGTTCCAATATTATTTTTCCGTTAGGAGCATCTACCGAGTGAGAAATTCCCAATACGGTTATCTTTTCTATCGTATTGCCAACTGCAAACATCTGGGGCTGCAATTTTATTTTCATTCCCAATCCATTGGCAATGGCTTTATCAAAATTGTGCAGCCAATCGATATCATCATTCAATTTGATCTCATTGTCTTCTTTTTGAATAGCTGTTACTCCCGCCAAAGGATCCGGCCCGAGAAATACAGTATCAGGGATCACATTGCCTACCTGCTCAAATACCATCCTGTTATTTCTGAAAATAGATACAACAAACCTGTCCGGCAGCGCCTGGGTACGAGGCGCCTTTGTCCATGAATAATCTTTGATATCCGTATGTTTTGGAAATTGAAGTATTTCGGGCAATGCGGCAGTTGTGTTTTCCCAATTATCAGGTTTGGTTGTTTTCGCAACCCACAAGGCACGCTGAGCCACCGTTATCGTTGCTTTCAATTGTGTCCATGCATTCTTCATTTCTTCCTCCCTGCTTTCGGCGTTACTATTCTTCACAATGGAAGCGATGTTTGTCCAATAGGCTTCACCGGTTTTTATTTCTTCTTGAGTCAATGCAGGTTCGTGCGTATTGGTATGTATGTCATCTGGAAAAATACGGATCCATAGTTCATTGGCATCAGTAACCGGTGGCGATACAAAGCAGGTTTCAATTCTTACAGGTAATAAAACCATAGGTATGTTGCCATCCAGGTTTATGGTCAGATGCCTGACATCAATTGCATGCAATCCTTTTATGGCCTTATTCAAAGAGTTACCTGCAAAACGATAAGGAGATTCCGATCTTCTCAATGCAGCTAATATCTTTTCACTACTTTCATTACCCATCTTTTTCCTGATGGCTAACTTCTTTGAATATACCTCTTGATCTGCATCACTTTGAGTAGTTCTCAATTTATTGATCTGGGCTATTTGTTCCTGGAAACTTGCCATGTCATCTCGTTTTATTTCAATATTTGTTATGGTCTTCTCAAAATATTTGTCCTGTAGTTGAGATATTCTGTCATCAACCTCGTTTTACCTGTAGATGTGGAGCCTGTATTTTGATCTGTTATTTCTTTATCCAGCATTTCGGTAGCATGTACTGCTATCATCACTGGTCTTTGTAAAAGGATTGTTGCCATATCCGCAGCGCTTCGTCCCCATGTACCTGCAGTGTCCTGGCTCGCTACATTGTATGCACTTCCATCCGGCTTCTTAGGAATCCTGGCGCCTGAGATGAACGGTATATTTCCTCCTTCAAAATTCTCCCATGATATATCATTCCATGTAACGGTATCCGGCTTGTCAGGATCAAAAGAAATATCCATTCCGAACCGTGGCTCACCGGGCACTTCAGCTATCACAAAAAACCATCCTTCCTTGTTGCCGGGAAAATCACTAACTGCATTTACGCCTGCCGCTTCATTAATCGTAAGATCGAAGCCCAGCAATTTTATATCAGGTGGAATCTCTGCCTGGTATAATGGGAAGCGAACTTCTTTTTTAAGTGCATCATCATCGAGTTCGGAATGAATGAACCATTTTCCTTTATCATTCTTAAATGCCTTTTGAGCATAGATGATGGTATTTGGAAATTTTTTCAACAGGTCTCCACGGGTTACAAATACTAATTGTTCTGAATCGCCTTCTTTATCTCTCGCATTATTCTTTCCCAATTGTCCTTCCTTTGGCCACGTATGAATGGGTGCAATATCTTTCAGCGCATCGGCATCTGTTGATGAGGTACTGGGTGCAATGACTCCTTTCACATCCCAGAATTGCCTGAAGTAACTGCCACGCATATCCGTAGGATATTCACGCCATAATAATTCCCTGCCCATTTCATAATTAAGACCGACGAGATATGATTCAATAAACTTTTGATTGGTACGCAATAGAGAAAAAGTATTGGGTTGAATCAATTCAAGATTCGGTAGTAACAACTCCTTATCCCGATCGATAAGTAATTGGTATGTCGGGGCCGGGAAATCCGGGTAGGCCATAGCCGGGAGCATATCATCCACTTCAGGAACCGATGTTCCATTGCCCCATATCACCATTTTGCTCAGCATTCTTTTGTAAGCGACAGAAGGATTTATCGACATGAGCGTCTTTGTGTAAAGTGTGCCAATATCTGCAACCGGTTTGTCTGGTACTGATTCGGTATAACTCAACCGGACATCATAATCAGTATATGCTTCCTTATAATTTGCATTAATAGGTACGGTCAAAGGAACCCTTACCACTTCGGGTCTTACAGTTACAGTAGGTTGTACCCTGATCCTGGAACCACTGATTCGATTAGCTATTCGACCGGTTATCACACTTCCCAATCCTCCTATCCTTCTTCCGGGTACCACGACAGGAGCAGGCGTAGCGGTACTTAACAAAGTTCTTCTGAAACCTCCTCCATCGTTTCTGACTGTTTCAAACTTAAATGTGCTATCGAGATTCGAAATAGTACTCCAGATTTTCAGATTGCCGATAGTGCTGGAAGGCACACCAGTAGTTACTCCTGACAGAGCATCTAAGGATTTGAATTTGTCGATAGAAGCTGAAGTGATACCGGATACTTTATTTGAAGCTTGCGCAATGGTTGCAATGGTCAGGGAGGTATCGCCTGCCTTAGTCAGGCTCCGGTTCACAGAGCTATTGACGCGCATCAATTTCTGAGTTGAAGTCATAAACAATGCTTCCGGTAACCGGCTCTGGCTGATTTCTTTTTTGATCGTTAGATTGGTGGCTACAATCTTTGATGAAATGTTATGTGTGACGGACAGTACTTTTTCTTCGCCAAGCGTTTTGAAATTTTTATTGTACGAGGTTGCCATAATAGAACTCATTACCTGTGCAAGTTTTGATTTCCTGTTGGCCTCCAGTACATCAGACAACTGATCCCATGCCTGATCCATAAATTTTTCCTGCCCATCCTGTACTGCCTTGACTCCAAACCCGGCAGGCACGCGGTTTCGCGGATCGCTGTTCAAGTCATTGTACCAAATGTCAGATGTGGGATCAAAAACGGGAATCACTTTCTCTCCCGGCTTACTGAGATCTTTGCGCATGGCATGATACATACCGTAAAAAGGAATCGTTACAAACGGGTCTTCATTTAATTTTTCTACCTGTACCCTGTTGAGGTTTACCAATTCCGCTACGCTTGATTGAAATTCATTTGGAATAATAGTGGTTGATTCCGCAGTAGGAGCCTTCACTGCTCCTTCGAGTAAAATGCTGAGTGGATTTGGCGCAGGTATTTCTTCTGAAGAATTTAGTTTGAAATATCCGGGCTTACTGCAATCCATAGGACGCACCCCCACCCGCTTATCCATTACCCTCGGTTCTATCAGTTTTACCAGGCTCTCGAAGTCGAAATTAGCGCCGGTTCTGAAACTCCACCGGTAATACACCGGCAATTCTATTTCACTTCCTGCAGTACTCCACGCCGCTTTCTGTGCCGGGATTCCGGTAATGGGTTGCCCCAACGCTGCCAGCCTTCCTGTTTCAAAAGTCGGAACCAAGAAAGCATGATACATTTTATTAGCATCCAGTTTGCGTGGACACATCACTCTACTGTACACACCATCCGGATCTTCCTTTACCTGCACCGCAAGACTCTCGACATACTTCTCAAAATTGGTTTCATCATTTTTCAGATTGGTATGCGCATGTGCCCACAGATGCAGTTCATCAGCAGGTTGCAGAGCAGCCATATTTTTTACCACAATAGATCTCAATGGAGTTTGCAACGCTGTGTCTTCAAATTCATCCTCACCGAGCAATATCAGACTGATCCATGGACGTAAGCTCATATCATTCGTACCTGCTGCAGAAGCAGGTGTGTATCTCCAGGGAAAATCTTCATCATAAAATTCGACATAAGGAAAATAATTAGGTTCGAAATTGGAAACACCATTTCGTGGTTCGCACCTGATGATCATGTCTGCATGGATTCCAATGATATCCCCCGGCCCGACCAGTGTAAAGTTTTTTGAAGGCACTGCAATGCTTGCATTCAAAGTGATGTCCACAGGTACCCTGGCACGTTCCGCCTGCACACCATCGCTTTTGCCAAGGGTATCCTTTTCTGCAATGTTGGCTGCAATACCCTTGCGTGCCCAGGAAAAAAATTTGTATTCTGCAAAACTCATTTGAAAATATTTTATTGATTAAGCCAATTCATGTATTCCCACCACCTGTAATTCATCTGCCATCTCAGGTTTTTTCTTTACTATTTTATTAAATGATTCCAACACTTCAGCATAGCTTCCCGCACGAAGGTTTTGATCAAATTCTTTCATGTCGACATTAGACGCTACTGTAAATTTCTGCTCACCTACTTTTGTCTTCACAGGTGCATTCAATGGATACTTATTGGCATGTTTCCATGAAAGAACAGATTCAGAAGCAGCGGCACCTCGCACCATTTTCGAAAATCCTCTTTGGGGAATCCTTACCAAAATTTTGGGGCGCACTACCTCATCATCATCATAAGTATAATCCAACTCATAATTCAATTCTGAAGATGCAAGCGTAGTCTGTGCCAGTTTTAATTTTCCGGTATCACTGATGGTAACACCACCATCCAGGCGTTCAAATGATTTCCTGGATAATTTTTCCGCTTCGCTCAGTGGTGTAAAATTGCCTACCGCAAACTGTTCCTTTTTCGGATCGAAACCAAGGTCTTGTCCACCAATTTTCACGTTCGAGATACTGAAGTTCGATTCATTCTCATTCAAAGGTTTCCGGTTGCCATATTTCTTGATATCAAAATTCAAAGGCAGCGCTCTCTGTGCAAAATCTATAGCACCAAACGGGTGTATCAACAGTGTTACCACCTCATCTTCCCGGAGTGAGCGCACCGTTACATGTATATTATTAAATTCAGGAATTACCGGTTTCCAGTTTTCTGCCTTATCCAATTCGCCCATGATCAGGGCTTTCAGATCTTCAGTTTCTTTAGCAACACCAGGTTCAGGATCTCCCCATGTAGTACTGAATCCAATCGTGATGGTGGCAAATAAAATTCCGAAGGACACTTCACCTTCCACATGCCAGGGTGTGGTGCCGGAGAGCAATCCCGCGAAATGAATACCGTAAAGAATAGAAGTATTATGCCTGAGCGCCAGTGTTGCTTCCAACTTTACAGAGAAACTAAACGGATCAAAAATGAACAAAGCATCAAGGCCCAACATTCCATAAATATTAAAACCCATCGGGCCTTCGGCCAATAATTCTGCCTTGGCACCAAACTGTACGGTATTGGAAGTAACTGCGAAGTAAAATTCAATTCCCAACCTCGGATTGTCCCCACTCAACAATTGCAAACTAACGCGATCCATATCCCGGAATGCTCCGGGAAGCGTGGGTACTACAGGATAATCCTTGAAGTCCGGATGGAATCCTCCCACACTCAAACCAAACGTACTATTGTCGCCCCAGGCTACCACTAATGCAAGAGAGCCTGTGAGTGGAAATCCAACTAATTGAGAATCGAACAACCTTGCTTCGAAGTAGAGGAATTGATTTTGAAAATCAATGACACCTAAGAAGTTGACCTGTATTTTTACAATGGCAGTTTCTTCCGTAGGCAAAGCCAGTTTCACAACACCGAGAATCAATATTTTTGGATCCGGTAGTTGAAGTATCACTCCCAATTCGATAGAGATCAGCGTAGGTGTACCCCATCCGATTTTTCCCATGATTCCAATCAGGAAACTATCCTGCTGAATAGGGAAAATCTGTTTAATGTCACTGATGATGCGATTGATATTTCCGACTACATCTTCGGGAAACAAAATACTCTTGATCGCATTTGTTTTCAATCCCACTCTCAACGCTTCTGCTTCTGCGCGCCTGTTAACACCCAATAGTCCGCCTACTCCCAATAATGTGAAACCAAATCCCAACTGTACTGCAGAGAACTCTGCTGTGATGATGATCAGCAAAGAAAAACCTTTAGAACCATCAGGCATGACGGTATTCAGAATACCAACTGCTTTCAGATCAAAGAGGCCTTTGAATGATAATTCCAATGAACCAAAATATTCTCCCTTATCCGGATCGAGATATAGAAACCCACCACCCTTCACTACACCTGCATCCACAAGAATGCCTGCGCCGGTAGGCCATTTGATTCCCGGCTTCAAATCATAACCCATTACACCACCGTTGCCATCCAGTTTGTTGATACCAAGCGTCATGCCCAGCCTGCTGATGGTGATCGTGATCACTGATCCCAATTTCAACCAGAAATCCAATGACACTTCAAGTTGAAAATTTTTCAGTTCTGAATCAACGCTTACATTAATGGTTAAAGTTTCAAGCCCAACAATGTTGCCTAAGTTTTTGTGTAGCGGAATTTGTTTGTGGAGTGCATTGAGCAGTTTGGCTACGATTGCTTCCACGCCTTTTGAATCCGGAGAGCCAGCGCTGTGTGCCATGACGGAGTGTGGCGCTGCGCCACCACCGGAGCTATCGCTTTTTTTCCCGGTTCCGATGTTACCATCTCCGTCGACTATAAATCCGTTCTTGGATGAGTATCCAATGCCAAGTGGAAATTTATCGGCAGTATCATCCGGTAGAAAATTGAAAGGGAATCCGGATAAACTACCTTTCTTGAATGCGTAGTGAATATTCAAAATACCTTTCACCAACAAATCATCAGGTGTTACCAGCAGCCCGAGTTTGAAAGTACCAAATCCCAATTTGATCGAAGGCTTATCGAGCAGTGAATACATTTTTGGATCCTTGGTTTCATAGATATAGGTCAATAGAATTTTATTGCCGGTACCAGTCTTTGCATCCGGCAAAGTACCTACCCGAAACAGCCCGTCTCCGGTGATTTCATATTCAATCTTGTTCTTTTCATCAATAGAAATGGTATCTCCAAAGGAGCCTTTCAATTCAGAAACAAACGCAGTACCGCCCTGGTCTTTAGGTACTAAAACCAGGGTATTGGACAACTTATCCTTCTTTTTTGATTTGGATTCCAATGCATAAGTAAAGGTTCGGTTAGTGATCTTATCAGCATTGGGGGTAGTACTTGTTTTCACATTCTCAAATCCATAGTTTGCACTCAGGATTAAATCTCGTACACCTTTCGACCTGAGGTAATGTTCCAGGTAAAACAACCCTCCGGACAGCGCCAAAAACAAAGCATCTGACAGAGATGTAGTGGTGTCTTCCGTATCAAGTGTATCTCCTATTCGTTTGAAAAAACTTCCGACATAATCTTTAATGAAATTTGCAGAACCACCGGCGGCCACAGCGCTTTTATCAAGGCCATTGAGTAATTCAATAACTGCATGGATATCGGGGTGTCTTCTCCGGATATAATCGAGCGTCAGCAAATTCAACAAGGCAGTTACCAATTCTCCCGCTACATGTTCACCAGCCTCCTCTTCATCATCACTTGCGATCGCAGCCTCAATGATACCTTCAATACCCATGATGATGGAAGTAAGATCAGCGATGGCACTTGCCAGCTTGAAAGGCTCTACCTCATCATCTTCTTTATTGATGTATGCTTCCAATCCGCCGGTTGGTGGAGTAGCGCCACCACTTGCTGTTCCCGTAATACCCAATGTTCCCAACAGTTCTGTGCGTGCCTCATCATCGGAAAACATATTGATGGCAGGCTTCAGAATTTCGTAAAAAAATTTGAGTAACTTCTGAAAAATATCTTCATTGTTTGTATCAGCCATACCTTGTGTATTAATTGTATTCTTTAAAAAAATTATCAGGGCAACACAGGCTTAGACGCTTCGGCAGTAGGCGTAGTGAGTGGCGCCTCAAACAACAACCCCGCTTTACTTTTCAATTCATGTTTCAATTTAAAGTTGGACCCATCCTTTTCGAACCTGACAAAACCCATATTTGAATTCCACGCGATGCGCCTGGTCTTCCTCGATTCAAACATTGCCTGGTGTCTTTGAACCACCTCGTAATAGCCGTCCTCCACCAATTTGGCATCACTGAGATTTATTTCTTTGGTAACCTTATCGTCTTTTATCGGTGTTTCATCTTTCAAAACTCTCAGGCGCCAGCGCCAGTCCGGTTCAGGCGATACTGTGGCTCCGGGAGTCCAGCCTTCGACCGGAATCACTCCAAGGCCGGCCATCGCACCAAACAACCGATACCTGTTGCGAGGTGTAACAAAACCATTCTTAGTAACTGTTTTATTTTTCCATCCCAATTTCGAAACACTATCTCCAATACTGGTAAGCAGCCGCTGTACCATGGCGCCTTTTAGAATTGAAAGATTGCCAATCCATTCATTCTTGAAAGAACTTGCAGTTAGTTGAACTATCCGGCTGGTAGGTGTGGCTGATGTTCCTTTCCAATAATCTAACACGATAGAGTCACCATAGTGCACATCTCCTGACAGGAGAATTACTTTCTTATAGTTGTTCAATCGATCAAGGAGCCGTTCAAAGCCATTAGCGTTGAAACCCCATGCTTCATAGTCGAATCCCAGTCTGCCACCGATAATTCCCGGGTTGTTATCGTCATCATGAAATAAAGAAATTGTTGCAGCAGCAGCTGGTTGCACTAATTCTTCAAAGTTGGGAAAGCCCAATACAGGACAGGGAGAGATCACAAAAACAAATTCAGGATTGTCAGTGAGTGTTTGCGGCAATTGTTTGGCGAGGCTTGTCTCGGAAATCAATTCAGGCGTTGTATTAAGGCTTTGATAGAATCGTTGGGTGCGGGTGTCAAGAACATACGCATGAACTGTTCCCAGTTTTACATCATAATGCCATGCGAGTGTTGAAGGCGCACCACTCATTCCAAACATAGCATCTACCTTATCAGTTACGTCCGTTCTTACACTACTTAATTTTGAATTGTTGGCATATCGAAAACAAAATTCATTGATGTGCAATAGCAGTTTTGCTTTCGCATTCGTGGATTCCACAATGTCATCAAAAATAATACTGGTTGCGTCCTTGTAATCATCCGGTGCATTGCCCCAATCCTGAAACACGGTGTAGGCCATCATTGCATTCCTAATGATATCCCTGCCAAATGGTTTTGAAAGCACTTCATTATTCCATCGTTTGGTAATGAACCAGTCATCTGTTACTTCGTGGTCGTCCATCATCATATAGGATGGCACATTAGCCAATAACCTGCTCACTTTGGGTAATGCTTTGAGAAACGCGGTCATCTGTACGACTTCATCACGTACTGAGTCTTTCGTTTGAGAAAGCCATTTCTTGTATTGGTCACTGTTATCATTCCGGAATTGCTCTTTGGTAAATGTGTTGGTACTGAAAATATAGGCATCTGTTTTCCTGATATTTTCATTATCCCTGATCAGGTTCACGAGATTGGTATCGGCTTCCACTGCAGGGCTGTCGACAAATTTGTTGACTACTTCATCCAACTTACCACTCAACTGATCATCACTGGCATCCTGTATCTTTTTGATCTCTCCAAATAGTCCACTATTCCATGAGCGTACATTCCAATAACACAAATACGTGGCACAATATTCTTCGAAGGTTAACAAGTGATTGGAGGCTGCCGAACTGGTGAACCCCGCATATTGATTTACAAGTCGCTGACGAAGCATCGGCGGATAGGCAGTGATATCAGATTCAAATTCTTTTTCCAGGTTATCATCACCTTTGATTTTCATTTTCTCGGATGATGCTGCTGAGAATATTCCCACTCCATCAAGGCTACACATAGACCTTAATAACATGGCAGGAACTTCATCAGCGTAAATCTGATCACCAGTCAGAAACATAGCCTGGGGACGTTTTGAAGGGTCCGCTCTGTTCTCATCTTTCTTTAATTCATCATCAGCGAGCGCCATTGCATCATCTCCATATCCATGCATCTTACGACAAGAACCATGCAGCACGTACAGTTTGTCTGGCGTAGCTCCGGGCAGGCAAAATGTAGGAAGCATATCTGCGTCATAACCTATTGCTAATTGAGGCCTGTCTTCAAGTGTTTTGCCGTCTTTCAGCAACTTATCAGTATTGAAATCATTTTTTACACCAGGCTCATCTGCAGAATCAAATTCAATATTATAGCTGTATATTTTTTCAGTGTTAAGTCCGGGAGTGGCAATGTCGGCACTCACCACACCTATCCATAAGTTTTGACCAAATTGCAGCGTGTGAGATTCGCCTGTAGCGAGCGGAGTTGCCGAGATATCAAATTTTATTTTGTTGCCTTCCCATATTTTCAGTTTCAAATGATAATTCTCTCTGAATGCAACCCACACAGAAACTTTATTGTTGCTTACTCTCCGGAGAATGGGGCCGCATATTAATTTTTGAAGGGCCATATTATTTCAATTTTGAATTTTCAGTAATTCAGAAATTCACACACATTCCGATTGATCACAAAAATTCGATTCAAGAAGGTATTTTTCATGAAAGGCACCAATCATTGCCAGGACAGTTAAGAGGCATGAAATGATCGCCTGTATTCAGTCCACATCAATAAACTCCAATAGTTGTAGAGGCTTGGGGGTCAGGATAGGAAATTGTAAATTCTTACAGTGCTTTTGAATAATACGCTACATCAATTGTTGAACAGATTTAGCAATAGTTATTCTTAATAGGTCTTTGTCTCAGAATGCAATAGTTCGCACTACAAAATCTTTCGGCTGTAAAGTATGAAACTTTTGGGACTTATAAAAAGGCAAAAATAATACCGAAATTGACCAGTCGGAAATTTGCCTTTAAAATTTATCTGATGAAGTGTTGGATTATGGACAGAGGAGTTATCATAATGCATCAAGACGGATGTAATCATTTGTGAGCATGAAAATAATGTACATTTAAACCCTCAATACCAAACTGAACTTTTCCTTTCCATCATTCAAAATCAAAATCTGATGAAACTATTCTATTGGCTATTGCTATTATTGAGTACCGGAGTTGCAACCCATACTCAGGCACAAAAGTCATCAACTTCTCAAATCAAGACTGTACCTGATATTATGCAGCAATATGATGCAGACCTCGGAAGCCTGCGCAGATTCTACGTTATCACAAACAGTCCTGAACGCTGGAAGCGGTTTGAAAAATTAGACAAAGACTACCAATCAGAATTGCAACAATTGGACTTTGGCAAAATGCCGGTTGGCGAAAAAGTTGATTACATTCTCTTCAATCGCAATCTCGAAGATGACCTGCACCGTTTTAGCGAAGAGGCAGAAGAATACAATGCTCTGAAAAAATATTTTCCATTTTCAGATTCTATTTACCAACTGGAAAAATTGCGTCGCAGAGGTGCGTACCTGAATTCGCCCCAAGTAGCATTTACTCTGAACAAGATCAATCAACAGGCAGATTCATTGATGAAGGTACTCAGCAAAGGAGATGATATTTCCAAACTACTTACTACACGCGCCACAGGAATCATCAAAGGTTTGCAGGATGCCATAAAGAGCGTTCATAAATTTTATTACGGATATGATCCTTCCTTTACCTGGTGGGTAGAAGATCCATTCAACAGATTGGATTCCACTCTGGAAAAATACAGTGCTGTTTTCAGGAAAAAGACTTCTCAATTGACAACACAAAAAGATGATGGAAGCGGTATCGTCGGCAACCCGATTGGCAGAGAAGAACTCATCCGGCAACTGCAAAGTGCCATGATCCCTTACTCTCCTGAAGAACTGGTGGACATTGCCAACAAAGAATTTGCATGGTGTGATGCAGAGATGCTGAAAGCATCTGCAGAAATGGGTTTTGGAAACAACTGGAAAGCGGCGTTGGAAAAAGTAAAGAATACTTATGTACCGGTGGGCCATCAGCCGGAAATGCTGATGGGCCTTTACAATGAATCAGTAAACTTCATTAAACAACATGACCTCGTAACGGTTCCGCCATTAGCTGAGGAAACATGGAGAATGGAAATGCTCTCGCCGCGTATGCAATTGGTCGCTCCATTCTTCCTGGGTGGTGAAACTCTTTTGATCGCATATCCTACCAACACTATGGATGAAGATTCGAAGATGATGAGCCTTCGCGGAAATAATCCTCATTTTGCCAGGGCTGTATTGCATCACGAACTGATCGCCGGACACAGGTTGCAACAATATATGAATGACCGTTACAAAACTTATCGCGATTTTAATACACCGTTCTGGACAGAAGGATGGGCACTCTATTGGGAAATGATTTTGTGGGATCAACATTTTCCCAAATCGCCTGAAGATAAAATCGGCATGCTCTTCTGGAGAATGCATCGTTGTGCAAGAATTATTTTTTCACTCAACTACCATTTAGGAAAATGGACACCACAGCAATGCATAGACTTTTTGGTAGATCGTGTAGGCCACGAGAAAGCCAACGCAGAAGGCGAAGTCCGTCGGTCTTTTACAGGAGGCTATGGGCCATTGTATCAACTCGCTTACATGATTGGTGCTTTGCAATTTTATTCTTTGAAAACAGAATTGGTAGATTCCGGCAAGATGACTTTCAAACAATATCATGATGCGATTTTGCATGAAAACAATATGCCCGTCGAAATGGTTAGGGCGATTCTCACCAATCAACCTTTGAAAAAGGATTTTAAGACTTCATGGCGGTTTTATGATTTGAAGAAAAAGTAAGGAATTGCTGAAAAGCTGAGATCAAATCCGGGCATCATCAATCCTGTTTCCCAAATACCAATATTCGACTGGCATTCAACTGATCCCAATCAGGCGTCTCCGCTACAAAGCAGCGCTGTATCCGCCTTTTCTGCTATATCGTGAAATTGCATTAATTTCACGCCGTTAAAAAACCAAAAATTACAGTTTAAAATAATATGGCAGAAGCGATAAAAATGCCCAGAATGAGTGATACTATGACCGAAGGGGTGATAGTAGAATGGCATAAGAAAGTAGGTGATAAGGTGAAACCCGGAGATGTACTGGCAGATGTGGAAACGGACAAGGCCACTATGGAATTGGAAAGTTATAATGAAGGAACGATACTTTATATTGGTCCCAAAAAGGGCGAGAAAGTACCCGTAGAAAACGTGATAATGGTTGTTGGAAAACAGGGTGAAGATTACCAGGGTTTACTGGGAGGACAGCCTGCCAGACAACCAGCAGAAAAAGCACCGGCGGCTGCAACTGCTTCAACTTCCAATAAAGTTGCAGAAGTATCCCTGCCCAAAGGTGCAAAAGTCATCAGAATGCCGCTGCTCAGCGACACCATGAAGGAAGGAAAGATTGTGAAGTGGAATAAGAAAGTAGGTGACAAAGTAAAATCAGACGATGCACTGGCTGAGGTAGAAACAGATAAGGCTACCATGGATGTGGTAGGTTATGAAGAAGGAACACTTTTATACATAGCAGTAGAAGCCGGAGATGCAGCCCCTATCAATGGAATGATCGCTATCGTAGGCCCCGCAGGAACTGATGTAAAAGCTTATGCAGAAGCTCAGAAAAATGCACCTCAAACACAATCAGCACCTGCAACTGAAGAAACACATCATGACAATACACCTGCTCCCGCTCATGCTGAGACTACCTCATCAGTCACTGATGACGGTAGAATAAAAGCCTCACCTCTCGCTCGAAAAATGGCGCAGGAAAAAGGCATCAGCCTCGCTGATGTTACCGGTACCGGAGATGGTGGCAGAATCATCAAGCGCGACATCGACAGCTACGTTCCTTCGGCAAAACCCGCAGCAACGAAAACAGAAGAAAAAGCAGGAACCATTCATATACAGCCATTCGCAGCCATTGGCCAGGAAGGTTATGAGGACATTCCCAATACGCAGATGCGCAAGACCATTGCACGCCGCCTGAGTGAAAGTAAATACCAGGCTCCTCATTTTTATCTCACCATGGAGATCAATATGGACGAGGCAATGAATGCCCGCAAAGCCATGAACGAGGTAAGCCCTGTGAAGATTTCATTCAACGACCTGGTGATCAAAGCGTGTGCAATGGCGCTACGTGAACATCCTGCAGTCAACAGCAGTTGGATGGGTGATTTCATAAGGATGAATAAGCACATCCATATTGGTTCAGCAGTAGCCATGCCTGATGGATTGATCGTACCGGTGATTCGATTTGCAGATCAGAAATCACTTTCTCAGATAGCAACAGAAGCAAAAGGTCTCTACGAAAAAGCAAGAAATAAAAAATTGCAACCCAACGAATTTTCAGGAAATACATTCACCATTTCCAACCTCGGGATGATGGATATCGATGAATTTACCGCAATCATCAATCCGCCGGACAGTGCAATTTTAGCAGTAGGCAGAATCAAGGAAACTGTTGTAAGAAAAGGCGATGGCTTCGGCGTAACCAATGTAATGAAAGTAACATTGAGTTGCGATCACAGAAGTGTCGACGGAGCAGTAGGTTCAGCATTCCTTCAAACTGTCAAAGCATTTTTGGAAAGCCCGGTGAGGATGTTGATTTGATTGATGAGTGATGATTGTTGATTGTTAGGATTTGTCCGGGTCAGCCAATTTTGGAAGCCTATCTAATTCACAATTTACCATTAACACTCTTTCAATCCCAACGGTACAAACACGGCCAGACCTCCATCTGCCGTTTCCTTGTATTTAGTATTCATATCAATGGCAGTTTGCCACATCGTTTGTACTACATTATCCAGGCTCACTTTTGCAAAATCAGGAGCGCTCTGCAATGCAAGCTGGCAAGCAGTGATAGCCTTGATAGCGCCCATTGTATTTCTTTCGATGCAGGGAATTTGCACAAGGCCTTTGATCGGATCGCAGGTCATGCCCAGGTGATGCTCCATAGATATTTCTGCAGCCATCAAAGCCTGGCGCTGTGTACCACCCATTCTTTCGGTAAGCGCTGCTGCTGCCATCGATGATGAAACACCAATCTCTGCCTGGCAACCACCCATCGCCGCCGAAATAGTGGCGCCCTTTTTATAAATACTTCCCACCTCAGAAGCAGTCAGTAAAAAGTTGATGATCTCATCTTCTTTGTAAGCATCGTGAAAAATGGCATAATAGGCCAGTACTGCAGGTATCACCCCTGCAGCGCCATTGGTAGGTGCGGTTACTACCCTTCCGAATGATGCATTCACTTCATTTACTGCCAGTGCAAAGCAACTCACCCAATCCAGGATATAAGAAAAATCATTTCCTCCTCCACGGATACATGCCACCCACTCGTCAAAATTGCTGTATTGTTTTCCTTTCAAAAGCCGCTTATTCAAATCTGGAGCACGCCTTTTTACATTCAGCCCTCCGGGCAATGTACCATTGGTATGGCAACCGTGATAGATGCATTCTTTCATCACATTCCAAATAGCCAAAAGATCTCTCCTGGTAATGTCATCTTCTCTCCATGAATGTTCATTCTCCCAAACCACTTCACTGATGGACAAACCTGTTTTCATGCACCAGTGCAACAAGTCTGTAGCGTCATTGATGGGAAATGGCAAAGTAATATCAGCGCCTTCCTGTAAGTCTTCATGTTCCTGGCTCACAAAACCGCCGCCTATGGAATAATAAGTCTCCTGCACCTGTGTTCCGTCTTTCAGAGTTGCAACAAACGTAAGCGCATTGGGATGAAAAGGAAGGCTCTCCCTGAAAAGAAATACAATATCTTCCAATGGATCGAAATGAATAGTATGATTTCCATTCAGGTCCAACGAATGATGGTCGGCAATGAAATTTATTTTCTCACCGATCTTATTTACATCGAAGGTTACAGGATCATCACCCGCGAGACCTAATTGTACGGCAATGTCCGTTCCATGCCCTTTACCTGTTTTAGCAAGTGAACCATACAGCAATACTTTCACACTGGCCGTGCTTTTAATGAGTTCATTGGATTCAAGTGCTTTTAGAAAACGTTGTGCCGCTCTCCAGGGGCCCAGGGTGTGGCTACTGCTGGGGCCCACACCGATTTTGAACATATCAAAAACTGAAATGGCTTCGTGACTCATGTATCAAAGTTAATCCGAAAAGCAGTGCAGAAAGTCACTGACTTTTTTGTAAAGCCAATTTCGAAATACTATTTCGAAAAAACAATAATGGAAGTTTACCTCAACTACTCGATGGCTGTTACCTTGACTTTAAAAACAAGATATGAGTTTCCCGGGATGATCACCTTTCCGGTTTGGTCAGTAACGTTTTTGTCGCCATAGCCTAATGAAGGTGGAATATAGATATTGATTTCACCACCACCTTTTACCATGGGTATTGCCTTTTGCCATCCGATAATGGTCTGACCGAGTGTAAATGGAATAGGTGTGGTTGAAGAGTCGAAACCTTTGCCATCGAAGAAACCTCCCCAATAGGATGCGGTAACCTGCGCACAAAGATTCGATACAACGCCGGTGGTACCCGGATTGATCACTTTGTAGTACACTCCTGATGGGTGTTGATTGGCAGTGATGTTATACTTTTGAAGTGAATCAGCAAGTGCAGTTTGTTCACTGGCAGGTGCTGTCTTTGAAGAATCCGTAAATCCACAAATCTTGTTTTTATTGCAACTGATTAATGCTATTGCAAATAATGAAGTGAGCAGAAAAAATAATTTTCTCATCTACGTAAATTTTCAGTGAGGGTAACCGATTTAAAAGTGGTGCAAAGAAAAAGATTATTCAGAAACCTTAGCTCTCTTTTCTTTTAATTTTAACTCCTGGTACAATTGTTCATTGTTTTCCCAGCGCACCTGTTGCCGGAAATAGGCATAAAAAAATGCAATACCGACTACACAAATTCCGATCAGCACCAATTGAGTTTTGGAAATCGGAATCATTCTTTTATACCAATCATGAAAAATAACTGCCACCAGTATTGGTAAGGCAAAAATCAAACCCCAGGGGCCGCCATAGATCATCTTACTTAGAAATGAATTCTCCTTCTCCCGGTGGCTTTCCCAGTAGGTTACAAAGTCTTGTTCTTCTTTGGTCAACATGATGTGCAAAGTTAGGGCTCGGAGGTTTATCATAAAAAACTTTGAAAAAGTAATTTACAGGATTGCCTGATGATGCAGACAACAGTTCAAAATATAAAAATCAAGGCAGGAAGCTTTGAGCAAATTATTATAAGATGGTAATTTCCGGGTTGTGCGGTGATGATAGAATAACTGGAAACTTTAATGTAGGTTTGTAGCAATAAAAAATCCAACATTTTGAAAATAGACCAGGTATTCATTTACTATTTACTGAAACATAAAGAACTGCCGCTGCAAGGCATTGGAGTATTTCGTCTTCAAGGCACGATCACCGAACCGTCTGATCCAAGCAAACCTTTTGTAATTCCTTCTGACGCTATCAGTTTTGAGTACAATCCGAGAACCGCGGAAGACCCAAATCTTGTAAGTTTTATTTCAGAAACGACAGGCAAGATCAAACCGCTTGCCTCTGCCGATCTGGATTCTTACCTCATGCTGGGAAGGCAGTTCCTGAATATCGGCAAGCCATTGATCATACCCAACATGGGAACGGTGGAAAAGATTGGTAATAATGATCTCACTTTTAAAGGAGGCCAGTACGCTATGGAACGGTTGACTCCTGTTGCCACCCATCATGATGTGGAGGAAGCGGAGCCAACAGAAGATGAATCCTTTTCAGATTTTCCCCGCAAGCGTAATTCGGGCAAATCAATGTTGTACATTATTCTTTTGATTATCCTGGGATTCATTGCATGGGCTGTATGGCGCTATGCCTTTGACCATCCGGAAGAAGCAACTGTTACCCATACGGATATTCAGCCTGTCCCTGATACTCCGGCTCCACCCGTTGATACTACGAAAAAGGTAACAGACTCCATCCCTAAAACAGACACTATGGGTTTCCAGGTAGTCGTTGGCGTTTATAACTCAATTACTAAGGCACAGAACCGGCTCACAGATCTCAAGAAATCGAACAAGAATGTTATCATGTACACGTTGGATTCGGCAATCTACAAGATAGCTGAACAGTTCGATCTCCCATTGAGAGATACCAATAAGATAATGGGTCCACTGCGCCTCTACTATGGCCCGGGCAGGCCTTACACCATTGAAAAGATTAATACTCCATAGAACTGGTAATAGGATCAAAATTCCAGGAATTACTTCACGCCCACTCCACGTTTGAGTGAGAGACGATATCTTCCGTTTCATAACGGATCAATAAAAGCTATGCAACAAAGACCGGAAAAAATCTTCCCGGAATTCTTAAACGATCTACACTTTGTAATACAGGAAAACGAAGTGTATCAGAGGCCGCCATTAATAGCGTAGAAGAACAACATGGCCAATACTTCACAAACTGTGATCAGCAATATGCCACGGAATGCAATCTTTTCATCGCTGGTTTCTTTCATCGTAATCTTTTTTTAAGGACGTGCCACAAAAGTAATACATAGTTGAATTGATTAAAAGAATCATTCAAAAAAATTATTCACCATCATCGAATCCCTCAACGAAACCCACCACCTTCTTATCAAAACTTTCGCCTTCATCAAACAGAAATCTATGGTGCATCGGTAATACGTACACCGGTAGCTGTGAAATCTCTACCCGGAATTTCTTAAGCCTTACCGCATCTTTTTCTGTCGTGATGATCATCTTATCATCTCCGGAAATCTTATCAAACTGCTTTTTCATTTCTAACAAGTCAGTCATGCTGAAGATATGGTGATCACGGAAAGTCAGCGCTTCATAAGTATCAGATATGGCAGTCAATGCCTGTTTCAAAGGAGCGGGATTGGCAATGCCACACACCAGCAATAATCCAGTATCCCTTCGGGGAATGCGTTCACTCTTATTAAACAGGTGGTAAGGTGCGCCATATTGTATTTTGGTGAAAAAAATGGATTGATGAGATTGTGGTTTTATTTCATTGACAATTTTTTTTCTTTCTGAATCCGGCAAGGTGGAAGGGCATTTTGTTACAACAATAATGTCAGCCCGCTTACTGCTGCTCCTGTTATCCCTGAGATCACCGGCTGGCAACATGATATCCTTCGTGTAAAGATTGCTGTAATCAGTAAGCAAAATATTCAGGCCTGCCTTTACCGGCCGATGTTGAAAAGCATCATCTAGTAAAATAACAGAAGTATCAGGACGTTCATGCAGCAACTGTGGAATTCCGATCACCCTTTCCTCAGCAACAGCTACAGGAATCTCAGGATACTTTAAATGAATCTGCATGGGTTCGTCTCCAATATCTACTGCTGTAGTATGATCGTCCGCGATTGCAAACCCTTTTGTTTTTCTCTTATATCCACGACTCAGTGTCGCCACTTTGTATTTACTGCGCATCAAGTCAATCAGGTACTCAATCATGGGCGTTTTTCCTGTACCTCCTATGGCGAGATTTCCTACGCATATTACCGGCAGGCTGAAGGATGCTGAGTGCCAGATCTTCTTATCATACAACTTGTTTCTGACAGACACAACCATCCCGTACAATACAGAAAAGGGATACAGCAGGTATCTGAAACTCTTTAGCATATTACCAACTATATATTTGATCAGGGGTACAACAATAATTCAACCGGATATCAAACGAATCTACATCATCAATGAGACCCACAGGTTCAAAAAAACTCAATCCTATCTTGATGACATCGGGCCTGCATTCTGAAAGAAACCTGTCATAGTATCCTTTTCCATAGCCCACCCTGTTACCTTTGGTATCGAATGCCAGCAATGGAACAATGACCAGGTCAATTGCGCCGGGTGAAATCGAAATACCTGAGGCAGGTTCATCTATTCCATAAATATTCTCTTCCAAATGATCATCTTCAGTGATAAGAAAATGCGTCATCGTTTGTGTTTGAATATCCACCCTCGGTGCTGCAATTTTTAATTCAGGAAATTTGAATTGCAGGTATCGTAAGATCAAAGAAGTGTCCGGCTCACGCAATTTTTCAGATGCTATATAACTGTGAACACAATCCAGATAAGGGAGCGACAACCGTTGAAATGACAATAAAAGAAGATCATTCTTTTTCTCAATATCCATTGAAGAAAGTTCGCTTCTTTTTTGCCTCAGGGATATTCTGGCTTCCTTCTTTGTCATTTTATAATTATGAACACATTAAAGTGGGATGAACATCTGCAAACCAATGAACTATTCAGTTCTTTACAAAAATAGAAAAAACAGTAGTGCCATAATTTCTCTTCGTCTTAAATAACTTTTCAGATTCGAAGTTATGATCAGGTGTATGTTCAAGAACGAACCAACCGTTTTCTTTGAGAAGATTTTTTGATGCTATCAAACCCGGGAGGTCATCGAGCCTGGATAAGGCATACGGCGGACCTGCAAAAATGAAATCAAAAGTCTGAGTGCATCTATCAATGTAATTGAAAACATCTTCCCTGATCAGCACCGCATTTTCAATTTGAAGATCTTCCAGGTTTTTCTTAATGAAAGCG
>CAZGNJ010000020.1:0-70861 GCA_964526985.1 uncultured Ginsengibacter sp.
ATGCGCTCCTTTTCATATTGCTGGTTTTGCAGCAGAAGCAATTCTTTTTGTTTTTTTCTGAAATTATTACGGTTGAATAGCCACAAAATAATTACAAGAATCAATAAAAATACAGCAATCGCAACCATCAGGATTAGTTGCTTAGATTCATTCTGCTGTTTCAATAATTTATTTTGTTCTTCCTTTTTTTGTGTTTCATAAAGGGTTTCATATTTGGCCACATTTGCCGACTTCTCTTTTTGCAGAATGGAATCTTTAAAGGCAAACCATTGCAACATATACTTTCTGGCGGCAGTATCTCTCAACATGATTAGACATTCGGCTTTGGCTCTAAAGGCATTCAGAATAGCTTCACGATCGCCACTTTCCAAATACAATTTTTCTTCTTCGGTTACGTACTTCAATGCTTTCTTATAGTCCTTTTTAAGATAGAAGTAATAGTTGTAACGCTTGCTTAAGGCAAATGCCATCATAGAATTATTGTGAGCCAGTGAAGCATACTTCTCTGCCAGGTCTATCATTTTTTCTATTTGAGAAGCATTTTTTGAAGTAAGTATATGCAGTTGTGCTAAAGTGGAATAAGTTTGAGAAAGACGAGAATAGTCTCTCTCTATTTCCATTTGCCCGATTGCCTTATTAGCATACTTTTCAGCAGAATCTACTTTCCTGGCTTCTATGTAAAGCACACCCAAAAAATAATACGCTTTAGAAAGAATTGAATCAAGGCGGTGCTGCTGGATGATGCGCAAGGCGTTATAACTCCATTTGAAAGCAGCCTTATGGTCGTTCAGATAGTAATAGTTGCGGGCAAGCGAAATAGAAGCAAGAGCTGAAAAAGCTGGTTTGTGTTCGGTTTCGGCCTGTTTTAATGCTTTCAAATAGTATTCCTGTGCTGCTGAATAATTGTTTTGATTAAAAAGTTGATTGGCTTGCTCAAAGGTATTTTCAACTGATTGGGAATAAATACGGGCTGTTCCCAAAAGGAACAAAAAACAGAAGCAGAGGATTGGCTTACCCTTACACATTTACTTGTCAAATAATTTTGAAATATACAAGAGTTTTATGATGCTATGGAAATTTCGCAACTCTTTTTTTTACATGAATGCACCCAATAAGAATTTCTTGCCTGGGTATTTCAGAATGCTTTATTGAAAAAATGAAATGATTGTTTTCAAAGAAGACTGCGGATTTAGAGAATGGGAAGGTTATTGTCATTGCTCTTTAGAGTGCTCAAGACCCTTGGGAAATGCCGGGTAATCTATTTTATTCCAGTAATCATATCTGCCGGTTAAAATTTTTCATCAGATTTTTAAAATATCATGTTTTTAGGGGATATGAATAGCTGCTTAATCTATTCATATTTGTTCTCAAAATTTACTAAGATGAAAAAAGCAACATTTACCCTCGCATTACTCGCCTTTACCATTTGGAGTGCCCAGGCCAAAGTATGGCGCGTAAATAACAATGTCGGCGTGGTGTCCGATTTTAGTACCATTTCCGCTGCCGTAGCTGCGGCCGCAGCCGGCGACACTATTTATATAGAAGGAAGTGCGACTGCTTACGGTGGTTCCAGCCTTAATAAGAAACTGGTATTTATCAGCACGGGATATTTTTTGAGTGGTACCAACAGCAACGGGGGGTTACAGGCGAATCCCAACCCTGCAAATATCGGAGCGATTTTACTGGACTCGGCTGCTTCAGGGTCTGTTTTTCTTGGATTGTACAATCTCGTACTATATAACGGTAATACTGCGGGATTTGGAATAGACAATATCACCATCAGTAGATGCTATTTTTCGCTCGGTCAATATTACGGTACACAGGCGGGTCTTATCGCTAATGGATGGAATATCACTAAATCCTATATCACCAATTTTTCCGCCAGCCAGTTCGCATTAACCAACTGTAATATTAGCAACAACATTTTCGCAGGTTATTTGGACATGTCTAATTCATCAAATTCAGGAAATACCATCAGGAATAACGTGTTTAGAAATCAGGTTTCATTGTATAATTCATATTTCGCAAACAATATTATTTACACAGCCGTGACTTTTGTCAATGTGGTTGTGAAGAATAACCTTGGAATTGGCAACCCTCCGGGTTTTGCTTCCTATGTGGGTACCAACAACAATACCAGCGGACATACAGATGCGGTCATGTTCCAGGGGTTAACAGGCAACAGTACTGACGGCCAGTGGCGGCTCGCTGTGGGTTCGCCGGCAATTGGTGCGGGACTAACAGTTGGCGCAGTTGTTAGTCCTGATGCAGGTGCGTATGGCGGACCAGACCCATACAGGCTTTCAGGTATTCCACCCATTCCGACTATTTACAGTTTGACCGTACCTGCAGCTATTCCTTCGGGTTCCAGTACTATGTCCGTAACGTTCAGTACGAAGAACAATAATTAGATTGATGATTGATGGTTGATGATTGATGATTGATGATTGATGAATGATTATTGATGTACCCATATTGGCAATCTAAAAATAAGAACATGTTTTTGGCATTAAACCACAAACCTGTCCGCCGGAGTATGGCCACAAAGAAGGAGGTATAGTACGGTGTTCCTTAGTGTCTTCGTGCCTTTGTGGCAAATTTTCTCTGGTTAAATGTTTTTGGCTCATCATTCTTCTTGCAGGTTTGAAAGAAACCACTTTGCTTCTATAAAAATTCTGAGCAAATGAAACAGTATTTACTCCTTATATTTTCCTTCGTATGTGCAATAACGTTATATGCGCAGGATCCGGCTTATCCTACAGCGCCTGCAGCTCCGCAGAATATTGTGGCGGCAGAATACTTTATTGACAACGACCCGGGTTTTGGCAACGGCACACCACTGAGTTTTACTCAGGGTGTCAATGTTACTATTAATGCTACGAACATAAACACCACCGGCTTGTCAAATGGTGTACATCGCATAGGGATACGCACGCGAAGCGGTGAAGGAAGATGGAGCCTTACTGAGTTCAAAGAATTTGTTGTGGATTATGATCCGGCATATACCAACGCACCGACCATCCCTGATAATATTATTGCTGCAGAATATTTTATTGATACCGATCCCGGAATAGGAAATGGCCAGCCAATCAGTATCGTGGCTGCTGTTACCATTAACAATGCAATTGCTTCCATCAATACCACAGGGTTGAGCAATGGAGTACACAGGTTATACATTCGTACTAAGAGCAATGAAGGACGCTGGAGCCTTACCAACCTGAGCAATTTTATTGTAGATTCTGATCCGCCATATCCTGCTTCTCCGGTTGCTCCGCAAAACATCATTGCCGCAGAATATTTTATAGATACCGATCCGGGATTTGGAAACGGACAGCCCATAAGTATTACACCGGGCGTAGATGTAGTGGATGTAGTTGCCAGTGTAAATACAACAGGATTGACCAATGGAATTCACCGGTTTTATTTGCGAACAAGAAGTAATGAAGGTAGGTGGAGCCTTACCAATGTGCAAGATTTTGCTGTGGATTCAGATCCGGCATATCCTGCTGCGCCTGCTGCTCCGCAAAACATCATCGCTGCAGAATATTTTATTGATACCGATCCGGGATTTGGAAACGGACAGCCCATAAGTATTACACCGGGCGTAGATGTAGTGGATGTAGTTGCCAGTGTAAATACAACAGGATTGACCAATGGAATTCACCGGTTTTATTTGCGAACAAGAAGTAATGAAGGTAGGTGGAGCCTTACCAATGTGCAAGATTTTGCTGTGGATTCTGATCCGGCATATCCTTCTGCGCCTGCTGCTCCGCAAAACATCATCGCCGCAGAATATTTCTTAGATACCGATCCCGGGTTCGGGAATGGACAACCGATTACTTTATCACCGGGAGTTGATTTGAATAATGTTGCCGTATCTGTCAATACAACCGGGCTGAGTGACGGTGTGCACAAGTTGTATGTCCGAACTAAAAGCAATGAGGGGCGCTGGAGTTTGAATAATGTCAGCGATTTTAGTGTTGATGCAGATCCGGCGTATCCGAATGCACCTGCTGCTCCGCAAAATATTGTGGCAGCAGAATATTTTATTGATACAGATCCGGGACATGGCGCCGGTACACCCATTTCAATTACGCCGGGAATTGATATCAATAATATGATGGTTACGGTAAACACAACCGGTTTAAGTAATGGAAGTCACCGGCTCTTCATCAGAACCAGGAGCCAGGAAGGTAAATGGAGCCTGTCAAACTATGGAGTCTTCTTTACTGACGAATTGAATGTATCGCCCGACACCATTCTATTTGGAAATGTACCCATTGGAATTACTGCCGAACGGAATCTTATTGTGAAAAACAACAGTGCTTCTGCTCACACCATATCTTCCATTTATGCAGGAACCGGATTTAGTACAGATGCCGTGTTGCCGGTAAATATTCCTGCCGGAACAACAGATACCATAAAGGTACAATTCGCTCCTGTCAGCATTACATCCTATTTAGACTCTGTTGTTCTCACTACTTCATCCGGTAAATATAAAACTGTTTTGAAGGGTGACGGTATTGCACAAACGTTTTCATGGATGATCTCACCTTTGAATGGATACAGCTATGGAAATGTACAACTGGCTAACACAGGAAATTATACATTCACCATTTACAACCAGGGTAATGTGCCCGTAACTCTCAGCAATGTTACTACCACCGACAATGCGTTTGTACCCACCTTTACTGCAGGTACCATCATTGGCGCCAATAGCTCGTTGCCTTTGCCGGTAGCGTTCACGCCGACTGTAGCGGGGCCTTACTCAGCACAATTGAAAATAGAATCTTCTACACCAGGTGTTTCCGCGGCCACTGCTACCATTTCAGGTAATGGTTATGCGCCCGGCACCCCACCTGTATTGGAATACGTGCAGGGTGGCGCATATAACGGTACATCCGGTGTTAGCCCTGCCGCAGGCCCTCCCGGTTCGTTCACCTATAAGGTATTGTACAAGTCTGCTTCCAACAAAGCGCCATTAGCCGGATATCCGAAAGTATCTGTTGATCTCAATGGAAACCAAACTTTCAACGATGTGAACGAAGGCGTGTTTACTATGGTGAAAGATGGCAGCAGTACGGATTATGTCACTGGTGTAATCTATACCTACACCTACTCGCATGGAAATGTAACCAATACCGCAGGATATCAATTTGACGCAACTGATGAAGACGGCAATGCTGCCACTTCAGGAGTAGCATACAAATCAGGGCCTGTGGTAACAAACGATATTTTGGATTTAAGAATTTTTGCAAATGATATCACTTTCAGTGATAACAATCCACAACCGGGTGCAACATTTACTGTAACTGCCCGTATCAGCAACAGTTCTGCTGTACCGGCTTCTAATGTGCCCATCAAATTTTATAAGGATACGATTTTGTTGGGAAGCGCAGTGCTGCCCAACGTAGGTGCAAATGGTAGCAGCACGATTAACTATACGTTGAACTTTGCCGATGAAGGATTCTATCCTATAAAAGTTTGGATAGACAGCAGCAATACGCTGAGTGATAATAATGTGTTGAACAATTATGCCATCAGGCCTGTAATAGTCGGCTCTCCAAATCTGCCGGGTGGTATAACTGTTACCACTACTGCATTGAGACAGGAATGTCCGCAACTGCAGGTCCAGATCAGCGGCCATGCGGAATACTATGGCACAGGTACAGCTACAGTAGTTGCCGGAGCTGAAGTAACTATCAGCACAGGTACCCAAACATTTAAAACAACAACAGATGCCAGTGGCAACTATAGTACATGGGTAACCGGTGTTACATGCGGAGCAGGCAACTTTGCTTATGCAGTAACAGTTACGGATTTTACTTTCACAAGCAGCCCTGCTTCAAACAGTATTCCGATGCCATGCCCATCGCCAAATGCATGTAAGCCGCCGGTTCCAGGGCCTTCAATGGGTGGGATCACTGCAAGTACAGGTAGTTCGCCATGTGATAACGTGGCAGGAGGAACCGGTTCTCTCGACCTGAAAATAAAAATCAGGGAAAGAGATCTGAATAATATGTGGAGCCCATTTGATGAGATATTAGGTGGTTATCTGAGGGTGTATATAAATGGTGAACTGATCAATGACCAGCAATTTGTACGTGGAGGTTTGATCCCCGGAGAAGAGTTAACCATCGTCATGCCATGGCAGATACCTCAAAGTACCGCACCGGTGAGCATTACAGGAGAACTGGTTTATACTTATGCAGAGATGGAGCAGGTACCTAACACGGCAACACTGCGGCCTCATTACATCACTTACAATATTCCTATCAATAAAACAGTAACTCCGGAAACCAATCTGCCTGATTTGAGTATTCGCAATTTTGCACAGACGAATTACACTTCATTCAGGTTTGATGCAGTGAATCTGAAATGCATAACTGCAGGCAGTCATAAAGTGAAAATTTATGATGGTGGATCACTCATCAAAACAGAAACAATCAGCTCACTGGCTGGCGGAGCATCCAGAACGATCACCTATTCTGATCCTTCTTTCACACCTGGAGTGCACCAGATAAAAGTAGTAACAGATGCTGATGCAGAGGTGACAGAATTTGATGAAACCAATAATGAGTTTACGTTCAACATTACAGTAGTAGCGCCGGATATTACCATTACAGATGTAAAAGCAGATCCAACATTTATGGACAATGGCACTACCACTAAATTTACCGCAGCATTAAAGAATACGGGTAAAGCAACAGGCACATTCAATGTGAGCTTCACAGTGAATGGCGTCCAGGTAGGCGCAGTGAAATCTGTATCCGGAATCGGGGAAAATAGCACCACTACTGTTATCTCAGATGTATATTCAGTATCAAGCAACATCAACACTTGCGGTGATGTATTGGAAGTGATTGCTGACTTTAATAACGACGTTGCTGAATCCAATGAGAGCAATAACAATAAGACAATACCGCTCAGTGCAGATCTGAAACCTTACCAGTTGTCTTATGAAACAGGGTCTTTTTACAATCCTGCTACAGTGCGTGTTAATAATACAGGAAATTTCTTCCCGGCCATTCGCAACATAGGCATCAGGGATGCAGCCAATGTAACAGTTCATTATGTACTCAGTGGTGTTGAGATTGGAACAGAAACCATTGCCAGCATAAAAGCCGGCGAGCAATATGCCGGACACGGACTGTTCTCTTACATGTTCAGCGCGCCTGGTATTTATGCAGTACGGGTAGTTGCAGATTCGCTGAACAGCGTTTGTGAATCAGATGAAACCAACAATGCCGGATTTTATTACATCAAAGTAACAGATAGCAAACCTGATTTGGAAGTGTTATCACAATACATCTCTCCAAGCAGCCTGAATCCTTTGCCCGGACAAAACATTACCATTGTGGGTACTGTGCGCAACGCCGGTGGAAAAGTTACAACACCAAGTGTGATGCGATTCTTTGTAGATAATATTCAATTAGGGGATGATGTTCCTTTCAATGCTATCCAACCCGGGAAGGATACAACTGTAGCGGCAACGATGACTTATTCTTCATTGGTAGTCGGGACAAAGATTATGAAGATAAAAGTTGACCCGGATAATTCAGTTGATGAAGAAAGAGAAAATAATAATGAAGCAACCCGTGCATTGATCGTAGGAGAAGCCCCGGATATGGCGAAACGTTTTGTAAATTCAATTAAATTTAATCCGAATGGATTCAGGTCAGGTGATAGTGTAACCGTCTCCTACTCCATCATTAACAACGGAACCGTGGATGGTTCGGCATGGGTAAGATTCCTGATTCTCGATATGAACGATGGTATTCAGGCAATAGACAGTGTACCGTTTAACCTCGCAGCAGGTGGTAACATCATTGTGAGCAAGAAGATGTATTTCGACCTGATAAAAGGCAAAGTGATAGCACAGATTGTCAACTGTACGCCCATTGAGTACAATGAACTCAATAATGATGACACCCTTTCCTTCTCCACTATTAAAGCAATAAAGAAGCATACAATCGTAAATGGTAATCTTGATCTGAAACAAGGGCTTCCGGATGATGTACCCGGATGGATCGGAGGAAAATTGTTATTGGGTGATTTTGATCTCACAGTGAACGGTAGCATTCTCAACGCGGATAGTATTAAATACTTTATCGTTACTAATGGAACCGGGAAACTGAAATTAGTGAATAATGATCCTGAGAATGTATTCCCTGTTGCCACCGATACTACTCACGGCAATTTTGTGAGGATCAACAATGGCGGTACACCGGATGTTTTCTCAGTAAGAGTAGTGCCTTATGTTTTGAAGAATGGAAATTCAGGAGACACTGTGTTGGCCGGAAATGTCAATCGCACCTGGTTTATAGAGGAACAGACACCGGGCGGTAGCAATGCAACGATCACTTTCAATTGGAAGGATGGTGATGAGCAATCCGGATTTGACCGACTGAATTCTTCAATTGCACATTTTACATCCAATTGGCAATTCAGTGGGATATTACCCGCTGAGGCAGGAGACCCGACATGGTTCCGAAGATCACAATCCGGCTATACCGGCTTTTCTCCTTTTGTTGTAAACAGTTTGCAGGGAGCATTGCCTTTGAGATTTCTTCAATTCACCGCTGCATCATCAGGAAGCAACGCCATCCTGAAATGGAACACATCGAATGAATTGAATATGTCACAGTTTGAAGTAGAGCACAGCATTGATGGTAAGAATTTTGAAAAGGTGGGAATGGTGAATGCAGTCAATCAGGCGGGCAACCATGCATACCAATTCGTTCACCCGTCATTGGATGCCGGCATTCATTTCTATCGCTTGAAGGTGGTGGATATTGACGGCCACTATTCCTATTCATCTGTTCAGAAAGTCAACATAGATTCATGGGTACGAATAGAAGCATATCCGAATCCTGCTAAGCAATATGTAACCATCAAAGGATTGCATGCGGGTGGCAATGTTCAGATGCTGACATTGGAAGGAAAATTAGTGAAACAATGGACAACTACTGCGGGTACGCTTCACATTAATCTGAATGGCGCGGTAAACGGAATCTATTTATTCAGGTATTATTATAAAGGGAATATGCAGCAGGTTAAGGTTATGAAAGAATGATTTCAGAAGACATTCTGGTGGTTTTTCATTTATAGCGATGGTGCCCGGATTCATTATACAATGAGTCCGGGCTTTTTTATTCTTTGTCATCGTGACAAAGGCATCAAAAAAAACAAGCCTAAAATATAGTGAACAGTTGATTATAATTAACAAACTTAGCCGGTTTCATTGACCAACCAATAATGACTAAATACAAGCCCATTCTGTTTAGTTATCAAATGCTCATTGACTCGTACTTACCTAAACAAATAGGTTTGTATCATCGTTTAAACCATTAAATCAATTATTATGAAAAGGTCAATACTCATAACCATCAGTTTTATATTGCTGATGAATGCTGCACAAGCACAGAATAGCTTTGGAATTGCAGGAGGGGCTACATTTTCAAAGTTTAATGCAAAATCGGAAGGCTTTTCAATTTCTACAAAAACGCATATCGGATTCACCGCCGGAGTAGTTGGAATATTTTCTCTTGGAGAAAACTTTGGCTTTCGCCCTGAGTTGAATTTTACAGAAAAAGGTGGTGACATGTCTGGCTTTGACGGAGAGGATGATGTTAAGGTTAAAATATCATTGAATTACCTTGAGCTCCCACTAAATTTTGTCTATGTGGCAAAATCCTCCAAAGGGAAATTTTTTGGAGGTGCAGGCCCTTATGTAGCTTATGGTTTATCAGGAAAATACAAGGAGAATGGGACAAGCGATAAGATAGTATTTGGAAACGAGGAGGATGCAGATTTCAAACGATTCGATGCAGGGGTCAATGCTATTGTGGGATACGAATTAAAAGGAGGTCTTTTCCTGTCTGCTAATTATAATTTGGGTGTTACAAATATTTCTGCCATGTCAGATGAAAAGGATCGTCTCAATTATTTCGGCGTTAAGATCGGTTATATGTTTCCAACATCAAAGAAAGTAAATCAGTGATCAATATAGTCGGGTCCAATTAATTTGTCTTATGAAATTTCTATTACCGGTATGTTTTAGTTTGTCTGTAATGTTAGTAGCACAAGCACAAAGCAATAACAAGGAATTGCAAGCCAATGATCGTAGCTTGTTCAAAGAGAATAATCCTAAGGTTACGATCAGGTGCATGGATAAGAGTACGCTCTCAGGACGCCTGGTTAGCATAACAGACAGTGCAATCACACTCATGCTCCGTCATGATTCATCGGGTGAGGTTTTTCAAAGTGTTCCGGTTCCGCAGATAAGATATATCAGAATCAAAAAAAATGCATTCTGGATGGGAGCGGCCTGCGGCGCTGTATTGGGAGCTATTGTTGGTTATAGTATTGGCAAGGTAAACACAGAGCAGAATTCATATCTGAACGAGGATGAAGATGATGTAGTTAAAGGATTAGAATATGCCGGTATTGCTATGGTACCTGCTGCTGTAGTGGGTAGCATGGTAGGAAGTATCTGGACTAAACGGCGCTTTCGTGTAGATGGTAACCGTAAGAAATATGAAGACGTGTTATATGAACTGAGACAAAGTATGAAATTTCAACTCGCATTTTAGATTATTTTAGTGCCTATTATGAAAAAATTTATACTGCGTGCAAGCCTCATCATACTTTTCATCGTACTGGCATGGTGTATCCATTACGCATGGATTTCATTTCCGATCATCAGTGGTTTCAATGCAAAACAAATGTGCACTTGCGTGTTTGTTTCCGGCAGAAATCCCCAAAATATTGACACCACTGATCTCGGAAAATTTCCGTTGAATCTTGCCAGCAATAAAGTTGATTATCGTGACTCTTCGGTTACCAGTACGGTATTTGGCATGGCGACTCAAAAAGCTGTCTATCGCAATGGCATTGGATGCACGCTGATCAACGAGGTTTCGGAAAGTGAATTAAAGTCTCAGAATATAAAAATTCCTTTACCACCAGCATTGAATACAGATACGATAGCGTGGCCTATGGGAGATCAGATTGCAGATACTTTTCCTTCAGCAATAGATATTGCAAAACTCAATAGAGCGGTTGACAATGCTTTTACAGAACCTCACCAGGGCAAGAAGCAAAGAACAAGAGCAGTTATCGTATTATATGACGGGCAATTGGTAGCGGAAAAATATGCTCCTGGTTTTGGTAAGGATACAAAAATGTATGGCTGGTCCATGGCCAAAAGTTTTACATCAGCGTTAATTGCCACGCTGGTGAAACAAGGGAAACTCCATGTGAATGAGCCTTCACCTGTGCCGGAATGGAGCGACCCACAAGACCCGAGACATGCCATTACCATTGAGAATTTATTGCAACAAATGAGTGGACTTGATTTCCTCGAAGACTACACAAAAGCCTGTGATGTCACCAATATGTTGTACAAAGAAGACGACATGGCCGCGTTTGCTGCAGCACACAAACTGACGCACACACCCGGAACAGTGTTTTCCTATTCGAGTGGCAACAGTAATATCCTGGCGCGTATCATTCGAAAAACTGTAGGCGAAGAATCATATCACTCCTACCCTTTCGATGCTTTGTTTTATAAAATCGGAATGTATCATGCATCGTTCGAACCTGATGCCTCTGGCACCTATGTAGGTTCATCCTATATCAATGCAACGGCAAGAGACTTTGCCAGGTTTGGATTGCTTTACATGAATGATTGCGTCTGGAATGGGGAAAGAATTTTGCCCGAAGGTTGGGTTAAGCAAACAACCACAACCTCACCTTCCAATAAATTAAAGAATTATGGTTACCAGTTTTGGCTGAACGGATTTAATGAAGACCATCCTTCGCAAAGAAAATTCCCCGATGTGCCCATTGACATGTTTTATTGTGATGGATTTGCCGGCCAATTCATTTATATCATTCCATCTAAGAAATTGGTAGCGGTCAGACTTGGATTAACACTGGATGGGTCATTTGATGGAAATGATTTTTTGAAGCGTATCATCGGGTGTATCAATGTAATGTAAAATGGTGGTGTCCTTAGTTCCGGTTCGTGCAGACACGAACTGGGGCAGGAGGTGTCCTTCTAAAAGTGTGGACCGCCGTCTGATCTCCTGACCAACGACATCAATATTTCAGAATACCAACAAACCCACTGCTTTGGTTCGTGTCTCCCGAACCAATTGAGAATTCACTTTATCGCAATAGCGGCGCTGGATGGCCCTGCCAATGGAAGTAAGGAAGTAGAACTAAACCCCGCAGTCACAGCCCATTTGCTGAAGTCTTTAAATGTATAATCAAACCCCTTTCCCGTTTCGACAAGCATATTCAGGCTCATCAGTAAACCGGGAATATTGTTTACTCTGTCGTCATCAATTACACTTTCAATTGCGACATACGCTCCACCTTTCGGCAAAGCTGTGTATGCCATTTTCATTAAGTTGATTTTACCTTCTTCATCTAATCCATGCAAAATATTTCCCATCACAACGATGTCGGCAGATGGTATTGAGTCAGTGAAGAAATCGCCAGCTACAGCCTTTACACGGTCTGAAAGCTGAAAACGCTGAATGGTTTTTGCAGCGATCGGCGTTACTGGCGGAAGGTCAAAACTCACACAGTTCATGTGCGCATTATGTTTAGCTACCATCAATGAAAGTAAACCACTTAAACCTCCGGCATCGGTGAGTGTTTTGTATTTTGAAAAATCAAACTTCTGAGCAAATGCCATAAAACTCCCCATCTGAATTCCACTCATAGCATCAATAAACTCCTCAAGCCTTTCGGGAGATTTGTAAAGTTCTGCAAAGATGTCTTGACCTTTCGCAGCTTCACTCTGCGGCTTGCCTGTTCTGAGGCCTTCTTCCAGATTTTCCCAAACATGGTAGTTACGATTATTCAGCATTTCGAGTATGCCTCCGATATAACTTGATTTTTTCTTGTCAAGGAATATTTCGCTATCCATCATGTTAGAATAGACTGCGGTTTCCAGGATTCCATCGCGCCGCAGGAATCCCAAGCCTGTAAGTGTATCCAGGAAATCATACAAGTTCCTGTCCGTGCAATTCAGTTTCAATGTTTGCTTTATCTGTTCTACTGACATTGACTTTTTCTCTGCAAGTAATGTAAACAGCCCAAAGTTTACTGCTGTGAGCAATGCTTTTGAAGCCCAAAAACCGGTGCCGATCTTCATGATGTTTTCAGGCGATGGATGATTGGTTTGATTTTCCATTTTATTATTTTTAGTTCAACAAAATTGATTTACCCTATAAAAGGAATCACTTCCCGAACACAAATATTCTCCTTTTCATTCTGACTTATTTTTTAAAAATTTTTCCATTTTTAATAACCATATAAACTTCCCTGACATTTGCAATGTTATCCAGAGGGTTTTTATTGAGCACAACGAGATCAGCAACTTTATTCTTTTCAATTGTTCCTCTTGAATTATCAATCCCGATGGCTTCAGCGCCGATTTTTGTTGCGGCTATCAAAGCATCTATATTGCTGAAGCCTGCTTCCTTTACCAATTCCTGCATTTCAAACTGCACAAATTGTTCCTGGTCATCATCCGTGCCGGTACAAATTTTCACCCCGGCTTTATAAGCATCCTTTATCAATCGTTTACCCACCTGGTATTGAAAATTCCATTTGGAAGTATCACCATCCGCAGCGATTTTAAATGTCAATAAGGTTGCATCCAGAATGGTATTGTTCGCTTTCATTAATTTGAAAAGATCGGCGTGGAGATGTGCAGAGTCATCCCAAAATTTATCGCTGTGCAATCCCTTCCACAGCATTGGTATTGCAGGAGTTTTTTCCTGTTTTGCCTGTGAGGAAGTGAAATTATCATAAATCAAATAAGGTACATGTGAAAGCGAACTGATACCTGCTTTCACTAAGTCGGATGGCCTTGCACCCTGTAGCCATGCATGTCCCCACACCTTTATTCCCTGTTTTCTTGCTTCGGCAATAATTTTCGCTGCAAGTTCTGTCGAAAGGTTAGCATACAATTTGATTCCTGAAGCACCGGTACCTTTCGCTTCTGCAACTGCAAGAACAAGATTTGTTGTATCTGTAACAGCTTTCATAAAAGGAGCTGTACCTGAAGCATAGCCTTTGGAAGAGGATTTTGTTCTTGGATCTTTAAAGAATACAGTACCCGCCATCAATGCTGAATAATAAATATCCGGAGAAATGATTTCACCAACCATCGCATCCCGTGAAAGGCTTGCCAATGTCCTTGCATCGCCTGCCATATCACGGACGGATGTAATTCCCGAATACAGCATGTTGCTCAAAACACTAAGTGTGTTCGCACGATTATCAGCTTCTTCCGGATCGGTAGCCATGTGAACATGTGTATCAATCAGCCCGGGAATTAAATATTTTCCATTTAGAGGAATGATTGTAACGGAATCAGGTATTGATTTACTGCCATACGGAAAAATATCTTTGATATTTCCGTTTTGAATAATTAGAGTTTGATGTTCCAACGGAACTTTATGGTTGGCATCAATGATGGTGGCATCCGTGAGTGCCATTTCATTAAAAGTAGTCTGTGCAAATACCTTTTGGAAATAAAAACCATGAATGAAAAGTACCACAAAGACAAAGGGAAAATATTTCTGTTTCATGGAAATGATTTTCATTTCGAAGGCAAAGGTAGGCTACTAACCGGGGCATCCCATACAGCTTTCCAGCTATCATTGATTTTCCTCCAATAGACTAAGTAATTTCCATTGTCACCAAAAGCAGGAATCGGAGATTTTTCATTGGGGGTAAATTTGAGATCATATTTACCATACTCGATTGCCAAAGGACCATTCGCTTTCACATCCTGGGTTTGAAGTGAAAATTCTATATCTCCAAATTGAAATAGTTGGTTCCAATAATTTCTAATGCTGTCTTTACCCATTAGCGGTTTATTGTTGGGAGGGAATTGAATAATATCGTCAGCCATATAATTCAAAACAGAATCTATTTGTTTGGCTTTATACCATTTCCCAATCTGTTGATCATTATTGCTGATGGCATCCTTTGCTTTTGCAGATTCATTGCCTATCCTTTGCTGCATTTCGCTTTCTGTTTCTGTTTTTATTTTTGAATTGAAGGAAAGGACGGATAAAATTAAATAGATACAAAGCGAAGGGATGAATACTTTTTTCATTTCTGTTTTTTTATATTTTTGATTGAATAGAAAGTTGTTTTTATTGTTGGTTTGGTTCACAAGAACCAATATTTATATCCTGGTTCGTGAGACACGAATCGCGGTAGAAGAACAGCTATTGCAAGGAAACCTTTCCAGACATGTTTCATAAAATAAATTTTGTCAGGTTTTGATTTCACGCTTTATAAAATCCTTGCACTAAACAGAATTCCAGTGTCCATTACAAAATCATTACTACTATTTACTTGTCCTCTTTGTTGGCACGCTATGGCCAAAAGCACTCGCTATAATTTCACCTGTACTTCTATTTTCTCCTCCTGCAAGAAAGGGTTTTAGGTTTGGTGCAAACCAAGCCTGGCCAAAGGTTTTCGCTCCCGCCAGGGCCGATGCTGGATCTTCCCAGATAAGAATAGCAATTGCATTGAACTCATCGACTTTGACAAAGTAAAAATCAATGAACCCTTCAAGTTTTAAAAGGAGGGGAATTCCATCATGCTGAATACTTTCCCCAAAGTTATCAACAGGTCTGTTGAATTGAAGATGGTTTACTACTGCAAACATGAATTATGGTTTTGATTTACATTTTTAGAACTGATAGATTCAATAATTCTATCCCATGTTTCAATCTCATCGCAAAATAGCAGACGAAAGCCTTCTGCCTTGATTTTTATTTCCTGATTCCTTTCTCAAAGGTCTTGTGATTTTATATAAGTAGCTATAACATGAATATGGGAGTTTGAAGTAGGGATAGTGTTAATTCAGTTACCACCGAATAATCCTTGAATTACTCCAGCTTGTCGCTGCTTCTGCTACAGTGATTCGTGTTCCACGAACCACTTCAGTGAGAGAATGATTTTTTGAAGCGTATCATCGGGTGTATCAATGTAATGTAAAAGGTGGTGTGCTTAGTTCCGGTTCGTGCAGACACGAACCGGGGATAGAAAACAGAGACATTCCATTTCTGAACAAAAAATCAGCTCATTTTTTGTTGGTTTACCATTTATTTCCAAAGTGCTTTACAAGAAACATTGAAATATTTATTTGAAAGCTAACCTTCATTTTCCAATGAATACTTTTATTTTCTGTCAACATAATATTTGATATTTCTTGCCCCGAGTTCAGGGTAATAGGGAACTATTGCCTACAGGCTTCTGCTTAACACGTATCTTATGCTTTAAAAAATACAATTCGAAAAAATAGTAACTTAAAGTGCTAATGATAAAACTAATAGCCAAACAAATAACGAGAGATAGAAACTGGGCAAATGAATTGCTGAGATAGTCTGATTTTATTAATAGAGTTTTTATTTTGGTCACAAGAATTTGCAACACCAGCCAGTGATATATGTACAAACCGTAAGAAATTTTCCCGGTGAATTTTATCCATTTATAATTGAACACAGTTGACAGAAACTCTGATGACTGATTGCAGGATTTGTAAATGAGTCCGGCAAACATCAACGCTATCAGGGTATAACCAATTGTACCGATTACCGGGTTAGCCAAATCTGCACTTTTAAAAAAAAGTATCCCACCGGCAAGCAGAATCAGAGAAACTAAAGAGATGGAGGTAATGTACGAGGTTCTTTTCGCCCTTTGAAATAGAAACAGACAACCTCCGATGATGAATCCATCCATTCTGAAAAAGGTATTATAGAAATAATGCCTGTAATCCGCTCTTTCAGGATATTGAAAAAACACAAAAGTCCGCATGAGAATTATTGCCAGTAGAAGGATGAGTATGAGTTTATAGAAATATTTCTTTTGCCAGAAAGCAAATAAGAAAAAAGGCCACAAAATATAAAACTGTTCTTCAATTGCCAGTGACCAAAAATGTTCCAGAAAATTTCCTCTTGTACCTTCTGAATAAGTCAGTATCCAGTTTTGAAAGAAAAAGGTAAAACCCGGCCAGTGCTGGTTGTAAAACTTGAAAGCAAAAAAGTCCGAACTCTTTACAAAAAAGTTAAACGCGATATAAAACAATATAAGCGTAGCATAATAAACAGGCAGTATTCTTAATGCCCGGTTGAAATAAAAATTTCTGAGTGCATGCTCATGTTTCTGTGTGTCAATGAGCCTGGAAGTTATCAGGTAACCGGACAATACAAAGAACAGATCAACACCACTCCAGCCAAAAGAGAAAACTGAATAATTACCCCAGTAATGAAAGGTAATTACAAGAATAATTGCAAGCCCCCTGATACCGTCAAGTTGTGGAATGTAGGTAGTAGCAGGTTTATCATTAATCATTATTACCTATTGAAGTTTTAGTGCAATTAAACCGGGATAGAGGTCTGTGAGTATTTCAGATGGGTTATAGGACGTTCTGCCACCCTTAGCATCCGGGTCAATTAGATAATAATAGTGTCGAAACAAAAACAGGTAAAGAATCAAATAAAGAATAAGAAAGTAAAGCAGATGTTTTGATCTCATTATTCCATTTCGTTTTTCATCTTGCTACTTGCCTTATGTTTTTTAAAAAGAAGATGATTTTGAAAAAAAGCGCCAGGTTCACCCTGCATATCCATACATTCTCTGCACCTCTTGCACTATGGATTCTATATCTGCATCCTTACCATAAGCATCATAAGGTTGCTTCAGGTCACTGCCAAACACAAATGCTATCGTTTGCCAGAAACGGGCGGTGAATCCTCCTTTCAATTCCTTTAATATATCATAGCAATTCGTTCCCCCCGTTTCGCGGTTGATCAGTTTCATCAATATTTTTCCCTGGTAGATAGAAAGGTTTTTAAGAGGTTCAGTGAATTCTTTTTTCAGATCTCTTTCACGGCTGTTGATGTACCTTGAAATCTCCGCTTTACTTTTCTTATTGGCTATATTCCTCTCGATATCAGTGAACACAATTCCTGCCTTCCGTGCGTACGGGTACGTTACATAAACAGCATTGCGCAAGCGGGTCCATTTTCTTTCATCTTTTTTATATCGCCATACGTATATCCCCGGCAATGTCATTGCAGGAATGGTATCTCCTTCGTACACTACTGCGCCGGTGATAAGTGTATCGTTAACACCAAATCTCGACTGTGCAGAAAGAGGCTTTGCCTGTACAATAAGAACAATTGTAACAAACAATAACCTTTTAGAGATATTTCTGAAATTCATCACCATAAAAATAGTTCATAGGTTGAAATTCCAAAATCCAATTATTGTTAATTATTGCCTATGCATTAGCAAACAAAAAGAGGAAGATGAGTGCTCCTATTACTGCAATCAGAGACAATGCAGCCAGCGATTTCGATGCACCGCTTCTATGGATCAGGGAAACTAACAGCCCACCTGCCATGATCACCAGCCCCGCCCACACCAAATTGATGTACGGAAATACATAAGCCTTGACAGTAATAAAATCAGTTGGTTTCACCTCTTCCTTCACTCCTATCTTGAACTTGTTGCCTTCTGCAATGCCTGTGAAACGCACCAATAGATTTTGGGTTACAGATGTATCGTCCAGCAGATCAATGGTCATATTGTGTATCGTCAGTCCCGGGTACAGTTTATAGCTGGTTCCCGCTTCGCTATAGGCGGTAAGGTCGGCAACCAATGCAGTGTCTGTTGGCTTAAAGTGGAATCGTTCGTTATCAGGATTTTTCAGAATGCCATTCAGTACGATGTAGCCTTTGCTGTAAAATATGGTATCACCAATCTTGATTTCATTGAGCTTAAAAGACGTTGTATCAGATTCCTTATCACTAACAGATATAGTAGATACGTAAGTGAAGATATCATGAGTGAGATAGTGCCTGGTATCAGGATTGCTCGTCAGGTTGTTGTCTTTCATCCGGTAACTGTCGGGAGCCAGCACAAAGTTTTCATTTACTTGACCAGAGTTGTCCTTATGAAGGAAGTGGAGTTTGTAATAAGTTCTTGTTTTTTCCTTTGGCGAAGCGCTGTCAGCAAAGAAGGTTACGGAATACTTGCCCATCTCCGTAGGTACACCCTTGATGAGTGTCAAGTTCTCCATAGAATTTTCCTGGCTGCGTCCTGTCGGGTCTTTATCAAAGCGTACAAAGAGCCCTGTCTTGCTATTGTCACTGATCACCAGTTTGTTTGATGAGGAAATCAACATGCCACAGATCATTAGAGCAAAACCGAAGTGTGCAATCGCACTCCCTCCTGCCTTTAAATTTCCTTTTAGTGTTCCAAAAAGATAATGAGCATTTGCAGCTACAGAATAAATGGTTGCAAACAATGCTAAGTAAATCGTGATCAGGAACCCAGGCCCTTTGGAATCATATTTTACCGGATAAAAGACAGTTAACAAAATGATCGCAGCCAAAGCAATGGAAAACGGCCAGATATTCTTTTGCAGAAAATATTTTTTCGTTGTCTTTCTGTATTTCAAAAACTGCCCCGCACCGGTGAGCAATCCTATAACTATCGCCACCAGCACCATCACTTTATTATATGTAAATTCTCTATCCTGCGGATCAGCGAGGTTGGTGCCGAATATTTTATTATAAACAGGAAGTGATGTTACTGCGATTATGAATAAAGCAGAGAGGAAAAGGATCAGTGCGCCAATAAACATCCAGAACTCACGTGATGAAATATTTTCCTCATTGTTGACAGCCGGAATATGCCTGTAGTTCTTAAAGAATAATGTAAAAAGTGGAACGGTTACACCCAACACATACAAACCGATCAGTACATTCATGGTCATATCTTTCGATGTGAAGCTATGCACTGAAGTATCTCCCAAAATACCTGTACGTGTCAGGAAAGTAGAGTACAATACAAAAAGGTAAGTGAGCAGGGTGAAGAGAAATGCGGCACGTAAGGCTCTGCCTGTTGATTTATAGATGACCATGCAATGCAAACCTGCAATCAGGATCAGCCACGGAACCAAGGAGGCATTCTCAACCGGATCCCATGCCCAGTAGCCGCCAAATGACAATGATTCGTAAGCCCACTTGCCCCCCATCATGATGCCTGTACCTAATGCAAGCGCACTAAACAGTGCCCAGGGCAACACCGGTTTTATCCATCCGCCCCAGTCTTTTTCTACCAATGATGAGAATGCAAACCCTACCGGAATGAGTGTACTGGCAAAACCGAGAAAGAGTACCGGAGGATGAATCACCATCCAATAATTGCGCAGTAAGACATTCAGCCCCACTCCGTCTTTGATAAAAGAAAGATAATTGGCCTGGCTGAAAATCGGTCCTTCCAATTCATTTCTTGTCAGCATAAAAGGACTGCTTCCGATGCGCGTATTGAATACGTAAACACCCAAAATCATCAATATCAGAAATACTTGTGCCGCATTCACCACTGTCATCACCAGCGCCTCTCTCTTCTTTGCAGTCAGGATCACTACAGAACCTAAAACACAATGCCACATCGACCAAAGCAGGAAACTCCCCTCCTGCCCTTCCCAGATACAAGCCAGCAGGTACTTGGGTTCCAGTTCCCTCGACGAATGTTTGTAGGCATACAGGTATTCGTAATAATGATTGGCACACAAGTAATACAGGATTCCGAATACGGCAAGCAGTGACACAAATTCAGTGATAAAGATGCCGCGAGCCAAACGCAACCACGATCTTTTTTCTTCGGGAAGTGTTGCTTTGTAAGATTTGTAAAATGCAATTGTAGCAAAGATAGAACCGACAAAAGCAAGCAATACAAAAAAGTGACCTACCTGTCCGGGTAGTAAGTGTTCATTTTCGAAAATCATTTCAGCAGATTAATATTGGGTCACCGATTTTTCCAGGGTCGTTTTTTCATCCTTATACTTAGAAGGGCATTTCAGAAGAATATTATCGCACTGAAAAACATCTCCTTCCATTCTCCCTTTCAGTACCACTCTTTCACTCTTCTCAAGTTCAGCAGGCTTAGGATTGTGAAAAACCACCTTGGTAGAAGCGCCCAGGCTGTCGACTGCATAAAAGGTTAAGTAGTTGGGATCTTTCAAAGCATCATATTCGATGGGCTTAGATTTGTCAAGTTTCGCGATGAGGTGCACATACTTACCCTGTTTGTTTTTAGCGGAAGTAATGGTATCGTAAGTTGAAAAATCAACGGAGTACATCAGTAAGCCTCCGATAGCTGCTGCTATGGCTACCAAAATAATAATGCTTGAAGTTTTCATGAAAACCGGTTGAAATTTTGAATGCCCAAAAATACTTAAAAAAGGAATGCTTTTGAGATGAAAGGCTTTAACAAAACGTTGTAATTGTTTCGGATGGAGGAAATGATTCCGGCTTCAACATCTTATAGCTAATTTTTTTTTAATCCTTCCAACTTATGCAAGAGATTACTTACTTTGTATCTCAATTTTAATTAACCCGAACCCGAATATGAAAAAGTACACGCATTTTTCTTCCGCGACATTTGTTGTAATTTTTATCTCAGTTGTGGCATTGTTTACGTCTTGCAAGAAGGATAAGGGAAGTGATAATAATGGTAACCCTCCAAATAATACACAGCTATCAGATGCAGATTCTCTGAAGTTGCTAATGTATAATACAATGATGGTTAGCTTTGATAAAGGAGGAAGAGACAAGGACTTTGATCTCCCATCCTATTATTGGTATAATAAAATAAGCGGTGTGGACCCGCTCAGTTCGACTTATAAAGATGCAACTGCTCTTTTAGAAAAAATGAAAACATTTGCAAAAGATCCAAATGGAAAACCGTATGACAAATACAGCTTTCTCGATAATGGAGAGACAGCCGGAGAAATACAACAAGGTGTAGCCGGTGACATCGGGCTGCAGGTAACTTATGCTTACGATGCGAATAACAATATCGTTTTGGTGGTGTTGTATGCTGATAAAAATTCTCCGGCTGGATTGGCAGGAGTAAAACGAGGATGGACCATCACTGCTATCAATAACCAAAGTGTTGCTTATGATGGATCTAACGGACCGAACGTTAATCGTGTAGTGAATGCTGTGTATTATGATGCCCAGGCGTCATTCACCTTTAAGAAACAGGATGCAACTTCCACAACAATGACATTGGCTAAGGCACAGTACCAGATCAACCCGGTATTGTTTGATTCAGTTTACACAATTGCCGGTAAGCAAGTCGGATACTTTGTTTTCTACACCTATTCAAATATTGTCAACAACGGAGCAGCTACACTTACCAAACAGGAATTGACAAGAGTTTTTAATAACTTCAAGGCAAAGAATATTTCTTCATTGATTGTTGACCTTCGATATAATGGAGGCGGTTCTGTCAACACCACAGAGTTTCTTGACAGTATGATAGCACCGGCATCCGTAGCAGGCAAAGAGATGTACCATTATCTGTACAATGATAAATTGACCGCGCAGAAAACCATGATAGGATTAGAGGATAAAGTATATTTCAAAGCGGGAGGAAGCCTGAACCTGCAAAATGTTTTCTTCGTTACCGGCAATCATACTGCATCCGCGAGTGAACTTACCATTAACAACCTGAAGCCTTATATGAATGTTCAGTTGGTGGGTGATACTACTTATGGTAAACCAGTAGGCTTCTTCACATTTCACCTGTCTATATTCAAGAGTGGCGTTGAAAAAGATCTTGCCGATTTGTACGCCATCAATTTTGAAACACGCAATGCCAATAATGAAGGTGGTTACTTCAATGGAATGTATCCTGATAAAGTAGCAAGTGATTATATCGGAACTCCCTGGGGGGATGACAATGGTGATGAAAACCTGAGTAAGATTTTTAATTACATATCCACAGGTGCTTATGGCCGCACCATGCCAACATCTGAAAGGCTAAGAAAAAACAAACATTTGTCAATGCCGATTCAACCAGAGCTCCGTCCAATGCGTTTCAATGGTATGGTGAAGGATGTAATGAAGCGTTAGGAAGATTGGTGGATTGTGGTTCGTTTCTCGTTTCTCGTTGGTCGTTTTTCGTTTCTCGTTGGTCGTATTTCGTTTCTCGTTGTTCGTTTTTCGTTTCTCGTTGTTCGTTTTTCGTTGCCCGTTTTTTTAGCTTGCCGATGCATGGTTGCTGAACTTGTCAGACGAAGCCAATGCTTGTCTGACTCAGACCGAAGCGTCAGTACCGAAGCATGATTGCTGAGCCTGTCAGACGAAGCTATGGCTTGTCTGACTCAGACCGAAGCGTCAGAGTTTTGAATACTGCCCGAAGCGTCAGTACCGAAGCATGGCTGCTGAGCTTGCCGAAGCATTCGCTGTTCATTGTTCAATAAATGATAAACGAAACTGGTTACACAATTACCCGTTCTTCTTCACAGGAGGCTTGAAGTCAGGGTTCTTGTACATCGATTTATTAAACAGGTAATACTTGCCGTCCTTATAGTTTTTCCAGTAGCGGTGGCCTTCCACGTCATAGTACAATCGGCCATCCACACTCTTTTTGGCGGCAGCATCATTTACAAAAATTGTTTCGGGATAAAGCTTCTTTTCATTTTTAGGAGAGAGAGGTTTTTCGATTGATGACGATGGGCTATTATTTGTAGTGGCCTTTGGTTCAGGAGATTTACCTGAAACATTTTCTCCATTATAAATAATCGTAGCAGTGCTTCTTGTAGGATGACTTTTCTTTGAACAGGATACAAAGTAAAGAAACACTACAGCACACATAACTATGCCTGCTTTTTTCATTTGGATATTTTTTAGCCTCATTAGCCAAAAAACATGCCATACGGCAGTAAATGAAATGAAGAAAATTATCTCACTTGCTTAAAGCCACGGCAATTAAGTATAGAACAATTGCAAGCGCATATATTGCTAGTATGATAATGGTAAGGATACCATAAAACTTCAACAATGTTTTAAGATTTGAAAATGCCACTGTGAATTCATCCTGGTTGATTTCCTCAAGCGCCCTTTTCATCCCATTAGAAAACCGGAGTAGAAACAGGCAGGGAAAAAACATCAGTGCAGCTATTAAAATAAAGTTGAAGGTGATTCCAGCTTTAGAACCTTCAGGTAAGAATTCTGAATGTTGGGCGGCGCTTATCGAATCTATCAATGAAGGCAAAAGAAATGCAAAAACGACAATCATTCCCGAAATTATCAAACCGATAATAGCAAGGAATTTACCCCATTTGGCAGATTCTCTCAGCAAAGTCTTTATATACGGGGAAAACTGAAGGTCATCGTTCAAAAGGTTGTGCTCATCCATGGCAGCATTTTTTTTTTTGGTACCGCAACATTATATAAAAAAATCGATTGGGAATAAAGTTTCTTTGGCTTTTTTGTGGATAGAAATGATCGTTCAATAATTTGAAACAATGCCAAAGAATCATAGTGAGGGTAATCCCATTCCTATAAATATTGAAACGTACTGCCCTGCATTCGGGTTTTAAAACCTTAATTGAAAGAGGATACAAGACACGTTTACCTTATTAGCCTATTTCCATATTTCAGTCTGCAGTAAATAAAGATAATAAGGTGAAATAAATTGCATGTTATTTTCTACTAAGGTTAGTAGAATAATAAACTTATCGGGTGCACCCCAATTCAAAAAAAAAATCGGAATATCCCAGCCTTCAGTAGCGTTCTAAAACCTTAATAGAAAGAGGACACATATCACGTTTACCTTATTACCTTATTTTTTCGGAATGCAGACGGGTCAGGGCAACTGTCTGTACCCCGCTACACGTCGGTATCGTACCAACCTGGGCATTTAATAAAATCAATAATCCGGAGAAACCAAATCTTAATATGCCCTTGCAAACAATACCCTTTCCTTACTGGGCTTGCCCGTAAGGATGCATTTGCCTTCCTCTTGCTGATTGTTTAATGGAATGCACCTGATAGTTGCCTTCGTCAGTTCCTTGATCTTTTCTTCAGTCTCTGCAGTGCCATCCCAGTGTGCTGCAAGAAATCCTCCTTTGGTATCCAATAGCGACTCAAATTCTTTCCAATCGTCCACATTGGTAATATGCGCATCCCTGAATGATGCTGCCTTATTGAAGATAGCAACTTGTATATCATCAAGCAGTACTTTGATAGTGTTAGCAATTCCATCCAGTGAAACGGTTTCCTTTTTTCGTGTATCCCTTCTTGTTACCTCCGCAGCATTATTGGCAATATCGCGCGGCCCGATAGCAAGGCGAACAGGAACACCCTTCATTTCATATTCAGCAAATTTCCATCCCGGACGTTTGTTGTCATCATCATCATACTTGCAGGAAATGTTCAGCGCCTTCAGGTTTTCCATAATTGCATTCACTTTCTGATCTATCAATGCCTTTTCTTCTGCAGTCTTGTAAACGGGTACGATCACTACCTGGAGTGGAGCCAACTTAGGAGGTAATACCAATCCGTCATCATCGCTATGAGCCATGATGAGTGCGCCGATCAGGCGGGTGCTGACACCCCAACTGGTAGCCCACACATAATCGAGTTTGTTATCCTTGTCGCTGAATTTTACATCAAATGCCTTGGCAAAATTTTGTCCGAGGAAATGTGAAGTGCCTGATTGCAGTGCCTTACCATCCTGCATCAACGCCTCGATGGTATAAGTATCCACCGCACCTGCGAATCGCTCGTTGATACTCTTGACACCTTTTATTACAGGCAATGCCATCCATTGCTCAGCAAATTCGGCATACACATTCAACATCTTTCTTGTTTCTGCTACAGCCTCTTCTGCTGAAGCATGTGCTGTGTGGCCCTCCTGCCACAGGAATTCGGTGGTACGGAGAAAGAGCCTTGTACGCATTTCCCAACGAACCACATTCGCCCATTGGTTTATGAGTAATGGAAGGTCTCTGTAGCTCTGTATCCAGGATTTGTATGTATTCCAGATGATTGTTTCGGACGTAGGCCTCACGATCAATTCTTCTTCCAGTTTCGCTTCAGGATCTACGATAATGCCATTGCCGTCAGGATCATTTTTCAACCGGTAATGCGTGATGACCGCACATTCCTTCGCGAATCCTTCTACATGTGATGCTTCTTTGCTGAGAAAACTTTTGGGAATAAATAGCGGAAAGTAGGCATTGGAATGCCCGGTATCTTTGAACATCTGATCCAGTTGCCGTTGCATATTTTCCCATAAAGCAAATCCATAGGGTTTGATGATCATGCACCCTCTTACGGCGCTGTAGTCTGCAAGTCCCGACTTGATCACAAGATCGTTGTACCATTGTGAATAATCCTTCTCTCTGCTGGTTATTTCCTTATTCATAATTAATCTGCTCTTATCTCATTTTTTTTGTCAATGTATTTCTTGGATTTATTTTAACATCGCCTATTGATAACCAATATACATTGCCCTATTTTTTTTATTAAATTTACATTGAATTGGACGGCAAAAGTAAAGCAACATTACCTAATTAAATCTATCAGCTATGAAATCATTATACTTTCTTTTAGCAGGGTTTTCAATTTTTCTGTTGAGTTGCAGTTCATCTTACCGGACATCCCAGACCATTGACGATGTTTATTACTCTCCGGCAGTAAATAATGAAAATGCAAACAATTATTCAAAAACATCCAACGATGAGGATAATGGCGATTATGTAAGTGTGCCCGGTGATGATGAAAACAGCTATGCATACCGCAATGATGTACAGGAGGACTGGTACATCAGGCGAGGGATCAATAATCCTTTTTACAGAAATAGTCTCTCGTTCAATCTTGGATTAGGCTATGGTGGATATAGTCCCTATTATTTTGATCCTTTATATATTCCTTTTTACCCTTCTTTTAATTCTTATTCTTATTTTGGATATTCGGGATTGGGGAGTCCTTATTATTTTAACCAGGGATGGATGAGGTACCCGGGATATTATAATGGATTTGGCCATTATTTCAACCCTTACGGAAATTATTATGGTTACTACCCATCTTATGGTACTGGATTAGGTTACCTCTACCCTCACTCCTATTCTCTTAGAAAAGACAATGGGCCACGAACCGTGATATCCGGCACACCCCGGTCAGGACTGAATAGTTCTCCGAGAAACAATAACAATACTATCGCACCGATAAGAATAATGAGAAACAGCAATGGTAACGTACAGAATACCGGAACTATTGAAAGAAGAAGGGTGGCTCCGAGAAATAATAGCAGTACATCTCCTGCAAATAACAACAGGAATGTGCGCAGGTTTAGGAATTCTTCAGGCAGCAATGATTATTACACCCCTTCACGGTCTGAAAACAGTAGGAGTGCGCCTTCAAGAAATATTGATGTATCACCTGCACCCAACAGAACCTTTGAAAGGACTTCCCCTTCAGTTGACAGAACTCCTTCCACACCACCATCCAATAATAGTGGCAGCAAGAGTGCACCGGTAAGGAAGTTTTAATGATACACATCCATACACGCAAATCAATTTCCCATTTTGTTGGAAGTGGGTTTGTGTGTATTTTAAGGAATAATTTCAACCCAACTTTATGAAGCTATATATTTTTTCAGCAATTCTATTCTTGTGCTCATACAGTTCTTTCGCGCAAGAACCTGCAGATGCACTGCGCTATTCGTACCTTACAGGACAAGGAGGCACAGCCCGTAACCAGGCCATCGGCGGTGCCGGCGCTTCTCTTGGTGGAGAATTTACTTCATTGTTCATAAATCCCGCCGGACTTGGATTTTATAAGACGGGTGATTTTATTTTGACTCCTTCCATCCGGAGTAATAAAAATGACGCTACTTATCTGGGTAACCTTTCGCAGCAAATTTCGAGTAATAAATTCTCACTGAACACATCAGGGTTTATCATTTCATCTCCGGGCAACAGAAGAAGCATCAGAAGTGTGAGTGTTGGACTTGGTATTAACAGAGTTGCTGACTTTAATAATAGGATTCAATACAGCGGTACCAACGATTATTCTTCATACTCCGAAAGATTTCTTGAAGAATTGATCAATAACAATGTAACTGACGCAAACGATGCTGCAAATAATTTTCCATTTGGTTCCAGCATGGCATTCAACACCTACCTGATCGATACATTGCAAGGCCCCGGGGGAGAATTGGAAGGATACAGAAGTTTAGCCAATCCACAATTTGGCCTGTTGCAACAAATGGATATCCAAACATCCGGTGGCATTACCGAAGCATCGCTTGGCGTGGGTGTTAATGTAAAGGACCAATGGTATTTTGGAGGTTCGCTTTCATTTTCATTTTTGAAATATCGCAGGGAAGCTAATTATACAGAATCCGATGTGGATGATAAGATCAGTGATTTCAATTATTTCCAGGCCAACGAATTGCTGATCACAAAAGGTACCGGTATCAATGCAAAGTTTGGCGTCATCTACCAACCCGTTGAAAAAGTAAGGTTAGGATTTGCATTTCATTCTCCAACCTTTTTCCAACTCACGGATGATTACAACATGACTATCGTTACTGACCTCGAAGGCTATGCAGGCCAGGGAACGCTGCAACAGAGTTCTGAAGATCTCAATAATGGTCAGATGTTACGTTCCAAGTACAATATGACAACGCCGCTCAGAGCAATATTGAGTGGCACCTATTTTATCGGAACCGGGCCATCTATAAGTCAGCAAAAAGGATTTATTACTGCTGACCTGGAATATGTCAATTACAAACAATCGGCATTCCATTCGGCTTCTGATGATCAGAGTTACAAGACCTACTACAAACAGGTAAATGGCCTTATCGATAATGAATACACGCAGGCAATCAATGCAAGATTGGGAGCAGAGTTGAAATTTAATACCCTGATGGTTCGGTTAGGTGGCGCATACTATGGCAATCCTTATCAACAAGAAAATGCACATGTTACAAAAATTACCGGTGGTCTTGGTTACAGAAACCGGGGTTTCTTTGCAGACATCTCTTATTCTTACTCGATGCAAAAAGACGTTCACTATCCGTACATTTTGCAGGACAAAGACAATTCACCTGCATTTTTAAATAACAAAGGTGGTTATATCGCAATGACAATTGGAGCGAAGCTTTAGGTAATTGTTAATTGATAATTGGTAATTGACAATGCTGGAGGTCAATCAGTGATGTTATGATGAGGAATTCTGTTTAATATTTTACAATTATTGATGATAACCTGAATCAAGTACTTGTTGGTTATTCATTAGGGTTTCAGCACGACCCAACGATTCGCACCATTATATTTTCCCTGAATGTAAATCTTATAAAATGCAGATGGCAGGCTTTTCAGATTAATGGTGGCCTCCTGCTTTTTTAACGGTACTTCTTTCACAAATTCATATTGATCGCTACCGCCTGTTTTATATTTATTAGTAGCAGATACATAGATTTTCACTGAACCACTTCCGTCAATTGCTTTCCATTTTATCAAAGCATTATTATTATTGACCTTAATTGTTGGATCGGTCAGGGAAAGTTTACCGATCAATGGCACACCATCAATTTCCTGCAAAGAAGATTCGGGAATATTAATGTTCATGAACCGGGCAATCGTTGGCATGATGTCCACAATGGATGCCCGGTTATTTTTGAAATGACTATTCAGACTTTTTGCATTGGTAACAATCCAACCGGCACGTTCACGATCTGATTGTCCACCATGACCCTTCCCGGTTTTTGCATCGCGTCCATGATCTGTTGTTACGATGATCAGCCAGTCTTCATTAAATTGTTGCTCCCTGAATTTTATAGCATTCCAAATCTTTCCAATCAATTGATCCTCGCCGGTGATGGCATCATAATACTGAGGACTGTCACCATATTTGTGGCCCATATCATCAGTAAACTCAAGATAAACCCAGGACAGATCCGGCGCCTGGCTCCTGATGCAGGATGCGGCGGAGTCAGCAACAGTACTGTCTATCCTGTGCATAAAAATTTTGTTTTCATGATGAGGAAAGCGTACAGTATCTTTCTCTAATCCATCCAACCGATTATCAAACATAATGTTGCCTGCTGCAGGCAAACCCTCTCCCACTAACATGGTTCTATTATCTTCCCAACTGGAAAATATTCCAATCTTCTTGTCAGGATCACTTTCTTTCAGCAACCTGAATACATTATTATAGTGGTAATTGGGCGATTGATTGTAATTATCCCACACATTGTGTTTGTTGGCCCAGGTACCTGTCAGTACACTGTTGTAACCAACTGCAGAGATGGTAGGTGTTTCAGAATATCCACCCCGTTCACCACCTACTAATGCGTGCGCATATCCGCCTGCTTTTGCGATGTCTTTCAGATTAGGAAGATTTAATTTCTCAATCAAATCCGAAGGAATACCATCTACTATTATGAATACAGCTTTCCTGGATTTAACCTGTCCAAAAAGGAAACTGCCTGCTAACAGGAATACACACACTAAAGAAAATCGTTTCATTGGCTGAAAAAATTTAAACAAAAGACGTTTTAGTACCTACCAAATCCTAACCCGCAGGCTATCCGCACGGAACATGCCATCGCCTGGTTTTACATTGTAGGTTTTGTAGAACTCATCAACATTTCCAAAGGGGCCGTTGACACGGTACTTTGCCGGAGAGTGCACATCCGTCATGAGTTGCCTTCGCAGGCTCTCCGGCCTGGTTTCATACAGCCAACTCAATGCATATCCCATAAAGAACCGTTGCATGGGTGTAAATCCATTTACGGTTTTGTTTTCCTTGTAGGCATTTGATTTTTTGAATGCGGTAATACCTATCTCTATACCACCGAGATCAGCAATATTCTCACCCTGGGTAGCATCGCCATTAATATGATAGCCAGGTAATGGCTCATAACTATTAAACTGCTCTATTATTAATTTGGCACGTAGTGCAAAAGCTGCTGAATCGTGAGGTGTCCACCAGTTATGAAGATTTCCGGCAGCGTCATAGAGTCTTCCCTGGTCATCAAATCCATGCGTGATCTCATGACCGAAATAGCTCGCTCCCGCATAACCGTACATGACAGCCTCATCTAAATCTTCATCATTATACCCAGGCACTATGAATGCTGCTGCGGGAAAGACCATTTCATTGTTTGAAGGATTGTAATAGGCATTATAGGTTTGAGGATACATCCCCCATTCTGTTTTGTCCACCTGCTTACCTAATTTATTAAAGGAGAAGGAATGCCACCATCTTCCGGCATTGATCATATTCTGAAGAAAACTTTCATGACCGATATGCAGGGTGCTGAAATCTTTCCATTTATCGGGATAACCGATTTTCCTGGTGATCGCGTCCAGTTTTGCAATTGCTTTTCCCTTCGTACTGTCAGACATCCACGACAGGTTTTTCATTCTTTCACGATAGGCATCTGTAATTTCCTCCGCCATCTTCTCATATCTTTTCTTAGAAGATTCTTTAAAATATTTTTTTACATACAACTGGCCGAGGAGTTCGCCCATAGCATTTTCTTCCTGCTGATACACTCTTTTCCATCGAGGCTTCCTTTCTTTAGCTCCTGACAATAATTTGGAATAAGAAAATGATTCCACTCCGTATTTCTCAGGTAGGGTTCCTGCAAATTCACTTAACAGGTGATAGGTCATGTATTTTTTCAAAACTGTTACAGATGTAGCTGCCAGCGATGCATCCAATGATTTGAAAAACTCCGGCTGCCCGACAATTATTGAATCCACATTTCCTGCTCCTACTTCAGTCAGGAAATGTTTCCAGTCAATAGACTTATTAAAAGTTTGAAGTTCAGACAGTGTCATTTTATGGTAATTCGCATAAGGGTCTCTCAGATCGGCAAGTTTTCGTGAATACATCGCAAACCTGGTTTCGAGTGTAAAAATGGATCTTGCCTGGCGATAAGATGAATCTTTCTCACCATTTAGTAAAGTCAGCATATTAGCAACATGCTGGGCATAAGCCGTACGAATATGAACGGTAGCGCTGTCCTGGTTAAAATAATAATCTCTGTCAGGCATTCCCAATCCACCCTGGTGAAGGAACAATGCATACTTACTGCTTATTTTATCATCTTGTGCTACGTAACAATTGAAAAATACACCTACGCCGATCCTTTGCAAAACCGCGGCAGCATTGATAATGGAAGCCAAATCGGTGCAGGAGTTTATCGTATCGAGGTAGGGTTGCAGAAATTGTAATCCCTGTTTTTCTATTCTTGCACTGTCGTTGGCAATTCTCCAGAAAGTGCCGATCTTTTTCTGAATCGGATCCGGACCGTCATAAGCAGCAGCTTCCTCATTGATTTTCTTCATCCGGTTTTGAATTTCATCTGCTACCACATAACCAATACCCCATGAACTTTCATCCTTGGGGATCGGGTTTTTTTTGATCCAGCCTCCATTGGAATAATCAAAATAATCATTTGCAGGATTTACGGTGGAGTCAATATTTCCTTCAAATGCAAGTTGATTGACCTTGTCACTTTTGTTGTTGCATGATATCAATAACAGGATGCAACATGAAAAAATAATTCCTTTCATGATATAGCGGTTTCCGTTTAGTAATTTTATTAACAAGCAGTCAGAAAAAAACGACTAAATAAAGGTAATGCAAGTTTTTTAATTCCTGCCGCAACGTATCTTTGCGGCTTAACTCCGACATGAATGAATATACATAAGGAAGGTTATAAATCTATTGCACTGGCAGCGCTGATATTCGGATTCGTGAATATTATCTTCTTTTATTTTTTCAGTGCATCCCTGCCAGTTGTTTCCTGGTTTGTCTTTGGGATCACGCTGGTATTGCTTTTGTTTATCATATCTTTTTTTCGTTCTCCCAGGCGGCATTTTACAATTGCGCATCACCAGATCATTGCACCTGCAGATGGTAAGGTAGTTGTCATAGAAGAAATGGAAGACACAGAATATTTCATGGACAAGCGCCTGCAGGTATCCATATTCATGAGCCCGGCTAACGTACATATCAATCGCATTCCAATGTCTGGAAAGGTGTGCTACAGTAAGTATCACAATGGAAAATATCTGGTAGCATGGCATCCAAAGTCATCAACAGAAAATGAAAGGCATTCTGTGGTTATTAAGAATGATAAAATAGAAATTCTTGTGAAGCAGATAGCAGGCGCTCTTGCCAAGCGGATTGTGAACTACCTCAACGTAGGAATGCCGGTAAAGCAGGGAATGGAGATGGGATTTATAAAATTCGGAAGCCGTGTCGATTTGCTTTTACCCGTCGGTACCGCTATTGATGTAAAATTGAATCAAAATGTAAAAGGTGGTGTTACCGTATTGGCAACGATTGATTCATTGATTCCGGTAAAGGAACAAGTTGAAGCAGCAAGCGGTTCATCAGAAGATTAATTGCACAATCACTTTTTGGTTTTCCTGGTAAAAGCGATGAAATCAGTCGCAGGTAATTTCCCAACATGCTGTTGACGCAACATGCAAATAATTTGGCCATGATGGTAGGTGTGGTGATTGAAAATATGCAATAAGATTTCATAAACGGGTTGCTTAAAGGCTTCTTTTTTGGAATTACGGTATTCCATTACGTGTTGCAGTTTGGCCTCTCCGCTATTGGATATCCAATCTACCCACTGATCAGACATTTTAAGCATCACCTCCTTCAATTTTCCAAAATCATTTTCAAGTTCAGTTGATAATGGAGCTATGTGTTCCTGTAATTGTATGCGCTGCCACCAGGTATTATCAGCAGACGCTATGTGAAAGAGGGTTTTGTAAATACTTCCAAAGCTGCTTTCCATATTTTTTGTAAGCACTTCTTCCGGAACCTCTTCCAATTTTGCCATAAGCAATTTGATAGCCCATCTCCTGTGATTGGCAATCTGCAAAAGCATTTGTTTCATTCTGAATAATTGAGGATAAAAATTTCTTCAAATCTATTTCATCCGATTCAAATGGTCGGCAATAACCAAATGTATTTGGTACTTTTGCGGCGCAAAATCAATGAACATGCATCCTGAACAAGATGAATTAAACGGATTTAGTTCTACAGCCATTCATGCCGGACACGAAACGTCGGACAATTACGCCCATCTCACACCTATTTATGCAAGCAGTACCTATGTCTATGATACAGCGGAACAGGGAATGAAGCGATTTAAAGGAGAAGAAGACGGATTCATCTACAGCAGGTGGGGTAATCCAAACTTCAAGGAGGCTGAGATGAAAATAGCTGCGTTGGAAGCTTTTGGAATTAAGCAAAATGGTCAGCCATTACAACTCCAGTCTATTTTGCATGCAAGCGGCATGGCTGCTATTTCCTCTTTAATGCTTGGCCTGCTGAAGCCGGGAGACAAAGTGCTGAGCCATTTTTCTTTGTACGGAGGTACACAAGAGTTACTTAATAAAATTTTGTCCGGATTGAATATCGAATCAGACATTGCTGATCTGCGTGATCTGAATATTGCAGCGCAGAAAATCAAAAATGATGATTCTATAAAGCTAATCTATTTAGAAACGCCGGCTAATCCTACCATTCAATGTGTCGATATAGAAGCCATCACAAAACTGGCTAAGGAAAAAAATATTATCGTAGCCGTGGATAATACTTTCTCTACGCCCTATTTACAACAGCCGTTCAAATATGGGGTCGATTATGTGGTGCATTCTACTACAAAGTTTCTCAATGGGCATGGCACAGCTATCGGTGGTGTACTCATAGGCAGGGATTTGGAAATGATGAAAGGGAGATTGGAAAAGACCAAACGATTGTTAGGTGGTAGCAGTAATCCATTTGATGCATACCTGTTGATACAGGGAATGAAAACACTGGAAGTGCGAATGGAGCGGCATTGCAGCAATGCTGAAAAAGTGGCTGCATTCCTAAGCGCTCATCCTGCTGTAGAGAAAGTGAATTACCCGGGATTGGATTCCCATCCTGACAGACAGGTAGCATTGAAACAAATGCGGCATCCGGGGCCTATGATGAGTTTCGAATTGAAAGGCGGGCTGGAAGCGGGCAAGAAATTTATTGATCATTTAAAGATGTGTGTCAGAGCCGTCTCATTGGGTACCTGCGATACACTCATCTCCCATCCGGCATCTATGACTCACTACGGAGTGCCCGAAGCAGACAGGATCAAATATGGAATCACTAACGGCCTCATCCGTATGAGCGTCGGCATAGAAAATTCAGAAGATATTATGAACGACCTTGACCAGGCTTTGCGTTCTTAAAACCTTAACGCGATGGCTGAAGAAATTTTAGATAATCTTGTTATCCGCATTGCTTCCCAAAAGGATGCTCCGGCCATGATGAACCTCATCAGGGAACTGGCTGTATTTGAAAAAGCACCGGATGCCGTAACGGTATCAGAAGATACTTTTATTGAAAATGGTTTTGGCACTCATCCGGTATGGCATGCTTATGTAGCTGAAGTAGATAAGACCGTTGTGGGGTTCGCATTGTATTATATCAGGTACAGCACATGGAAAGGGCCACGCATGTATCTCGAAGATATTTTGGTAACAGAGAAGTGGCGGAGCAAAGGAATCGGAAGGTTACTGTTTGAGCAACTCATCATCGCTGCCAAAGAAAAGAAACTAAACGGTATGGTGTGGCAGGTGTTGAATTGGAATATAGATGCCATCCGGTTTTACAAGAGATACAAAGGTGTAAAATTTGATGATGAATGGGTGAATTGTTCTTTAGAATTATAAAAACAAAAATCAGACTATAATATGGCGGAGAAAATTGTAATGGGCAGCAATGGTACTTTGAAAGTACCCGACAATCCGGTGATCCCTTTCATAGAAGGTGATGGCATCGGGCCTGACATATGGCGTGCATCTGTAAGGGTATTTGATGCTGCGGTGCAAAAAACTTACAATGGCAAGAAGAAAATAGAATGGAAAAAAGTATTGGCCGGTGAAGAAGCTTTCGAAAAAACCGGTAGTTGGATGCCTGACGAAACCATGCAGGCATTTAAAGATTATTTGATAGCAATCAAAGGCCCGCTGACCACACCGGTAGGTGGCGGCATCAGAAGTCTGAATGTAATGTTGCGGCAGGAACTGGACTTGTATGTATGCCAAAGACCTATCCGCTATTTCGAAGGAGTACCCTCTCCTATGTGGCAACCGGAGAAAGTGAACATGGTCATCTTCAGAGAAAACACTGAAGACATTTATGCCGGCATTGAATACATGACAGGAACTCCTGAAGCGGATAAACTCCTATCATTTCTCCAGGATGAGATGAAGGTGAAAAAAATCAAATTTCCGGAAAGCACATCTGTTGGCATCAAGGTAGTATCACGTGAAGGTTCTGAAAGGCTGATCAGGTCTGCTATTGAATACGCTATTGCTAACAAACTTCCAAGTGTAACATTGGTGCACAAAGGAAACATCATGAAGTTTACCGAAGGTGCATTCAAAAACTGGGGTTATGAACTGGCAGAGAGAGAATTTGCACAGCACACTTACACATGGAACCAATGGGAGGCTACGAAGAAACTTCACGGTGAAGAAGTAGCCAATGAAGACATGCGCATAGCATCCATCGGTGGCAAGGTGATCATTAAAGATGCGATCGCTGATAATTTTTTACAACAAGCACTCCTTGCTCCTCAAAACTATTCCATCATCGCCACACTAAATCTCAATGGTGACTACATCAGTGATGCACTGGCTGCACAGGTGGGTGGTATCGGTATTGCGCCAGGCGCAAACATCAATTATAAAACCGGTAGCGCTGTATTTGAAGCAACACACGGTACAGCGCCGCGATTTGCCAATACCAACAGTATGAATCCATCATCTCTCATCCTCAGTGGTGTGATGATGTTTGAGTACATGGGATGGAGAGATGTGGCAGAAAATATTACACATGCCGTTGGCAAGACAATCCGGAACAAAACGGTGACAGTAGATTTTTATAATCTGATGAATGATGCGAAACTGCTTACCACCAGTGAGTTTGGAGATGAGATCATTCGGCATTTATGATTCAATGTCGTTTAGTTAAGCTATTAAATCCGTTTTCGGCCACGAAGACACCAGGACACGAAGGACTAAATAAGGGGTAATTGTATGTGATTAGTTTTTGTGTCTTTGTGCCTTTGTGGCAAATTTTTCTTAATTAAACGATATTGATTTATGATTACTTAAAATTACTATCATTCGCAATGACAATATGCTTACAATAAGCTACGGTTGGTAAGTCCTATTTTATTATATTGCGAAGTTTAAAAACCTATAATTCATATCAATTAATACAATGGAAAAAATCAAAGTGGCCAACCCGGTCGTAGAATTGGACGGAGATGAAATGACAAGGATCATCTGGAAGTTTATCAAAGACAAACTGATACTTCCCTATCTCGATATTGATATCAAATATTATGACCTCAGCATTCAACACAGGGATGCTACCAAAGACCAGGTAACAGTGGATGCAGCCAATGCTATCAAGGAACATGGTGTCGGTATCAAGTGCGCCACCATTACTCCCGACGAAGCAAGAGTGAAAGAATTTAATCTTTCTCACATGTGGAAGAGTCCGAACGGAACGATTCGTAACATTTTGGATGGAACGGTATTCAGAGAACCCATTGTAATGCAGAATATTCCACGCCTGGTAAACAATTGGACAGCACCTATCATCATTGGCCGTCATGCATTTGGCGATCAGTATCGTGCTACAGATACTGTGATCAAAGGGAAAGGAAAACTCACCATGACCTTTACTCCTGAAGAAGGTGGCAAGGCTACTACCTGGGAAGTATTTGATTTCAAAGGTGATGGTGTGGCATTGAGCATGTACAACACAGACAAGAGTATTGAAGGCTTTGCACGCAGTTGTTTCAACATGGCGCTCAACAAGAAATGGCCTTTGTATCTCTCCACAAAAAATACTATCCTGAAGAAATACGATGGTAGATTCAAAGATATTTTCCAGGAGATATATGAAAAAGATTTCAAGGCAGCATTCGAAAAAGTGGGCATCACTTATGAACACAGGTTGATAGATGACATGGTGGCCAGTGCATTGAAATGGCATGGCAACTTCATCTGGGCTTGTAAGAATTACGACGGTGATGTACAGAGTGATACCGTTGCTCAGGGATTTGGTTCATTAGGGTTGATGACAAGTGTATTGATAACTCCTGATGGCAAAACGCTGGAAGCTGAAGCAGCGCACGGAACCGTTACGCGCCATTTCCGGGAACATGAACGGGGAAATCCTACCTCAACAAACCCCATTGCATCCATCTTTGCGTGGACAAGAGGCCTCGCCTTCCGGGGAAAATTAGACAATAATCAAAGACTTCAGGACTTTGCTCACCTGCTCGAATCAGTATGTATTCAGACTGTGGAATCCGGTAAGATGACTAAGGATTTGGCAGTGTGTATCAAGGGAAATAAGGTAGAAGCCGGCAAAGATTACTTATATACTGAAGAATTTCTGGAAGCGATCAATGCGTTGCTGGTTGAGAAAATGCAGAAAGCATAAAAACGTGACAACTCATTTGGGAATAAAATTTGATGCATTCACAAATTTTGTAAGCTAAAATAATTCTTGCAGCCTGCTATAAGAATTGTTTTGTTGACCAAACTTCTGAAACAGAAAATTGAAATGCTCGAAGATTCGTTTTTAAGAATTGCCAATGAGGCACCGGTAATGTTGTGGGTAGCAGACCAGCATCAGAATTTTATCTTCTTCAATTCTTCATGGTTGAATTTCAGAGGCGCTACATTGGAGTGCGAAAAGGCAGGGAATTGGATAGAGGATATTCATAACAAAGATGTATGCAGGGTAAACACCCAACTGGAGAAACACTTCAAAAATCAGAAGGCTTACAAGTTAGAATACCGCCTGAAGCGGCACGATGGTACTTACAGGTGGATTTTAGAAAACGGCACACCCAGGTTTAATGATGAAGGTTTTAGAGGTTTTATAGGTTCTTGCGTGGACATCCATGAGATAAAGGAACTGGAAAGCAGGAAGGAAAAATTCATTACTGCTGCCAGTCATGAATTAAGAACACCACTCACCACCTTGAATGTTTATCTCCACCTGATAGATGATTATTTCAAGCAACAAAAAATTACAGACTTTCGTACCTATACTTCAGGCGCTATTCAGCAACTTAACAAGGTGAATAATCTTATCGAACAACTACTCGATCTGAACAAGATACAATCGGGAGCTTTAAGTTATGATTTTAAAGAAATTCCATTTGGTGCAATAGTAGCCACAACAGTTGAAAAGATGAGGATGCTCCACCCATCCAGAAAAATACTTTTGAAAGGTGCATCGCGTTCGGTAATCCCGGGAGATGCTGAGAAATTATCCCAGGCAATAGAGAACATATTGAATAATTCTATCAAATTTTCGGAAGAGGACTCGGCTATTGAACTAAAATTGGCTGAAGACAAGAAGAACGTTTTCCTGGAGATTAAAGACTTTGGTATCGGAATTGCTAAAGAATACCTGCCCCGGATTTTCGAAAAGTTTTTCAGAATACCCGGTGCAAAAGAAGAAACATATCCCGGGCTGGGGATGGGATTATACCTCACACAAAAGATCATAAAAAAACATAATGGCAAAATAAATGTTGATAGTGTAGAAAATGATTACACAAAATTTTCGATCCAAATTCCGTTAATATAGAAAAACCACACATTCCTCATGGCCAAGATCTTAGTAGTAGATGATGATCCGGATATCCTGTCTGTAATGGAAATATTACTTTCCATGAAAGGCTTCACCGTAGATGTTACTTCACGCGGAGACAATACCTTCTCAAAAATAGAATCTTTTCAACCAGACCTGATCCTGCTCGATGTATTGATCAGCGGGCACGATGGCAGGGCTATTTGCAGAGAAATTAAGAACAACGAAAATCTCCGCCACCTGCCGGTGATCATGCTATCTGCGCATCCTGGTGCTGCAGCGTCCATCAATGATTATGGCGCTGATGGATTTATTTCAAAACCTTTTGAGGTAGAAAGTTTGCTGAGGAAGATCAATGACCAACTTCATTTAGCATCCAACTAAGCACCGGAGTTTTTTTTGCAAACCTGAACACAATACGCCATAAGCGGACAATTGATTGTATCATTACCGTACACTTCATCCTATTCAATTATTCTAATGGTTTGAAAACCAATATCCTTTTAAAAAGGAATGACATTGGCATGTGATAGCAGGCAGTGACTTTAGTACTAACTACCATAACCAGGATAACGCATGTTTAAAAATTATTTCAAGATTGCATTCCGCAGCTTAAGGAAGAACAGCATATATTCCATTATCAACATTCTCGGATTGAGTCTTGGGCTTGCATGTGCGATGCTGATCATTTTATATGTAAAGGATGAAGTAAGTTTTGACAGGTTTCATCCCAACGTACAGAACATTTATAGAATCGTAAGCAAGTCAAAATTTGCTGGTGAGACTCATTTGGATGGAAATACCGGCAACCTTCAAGGACCGAGATTCAAGGCAAATGTTCCTGGCATTGAATCCTATGTCCGTATTAAGACGGGTAATGAAGACATGAAACTTGGGAGTGAAGTTCAGTCGTGTTCCCTTCTTTATGTCGATAGCAATTTCTTTTCTGTGTTTCACTTTCCCTTGCTGTCAGGGAATCCTGTTACCTGTCTAAAAGATCCAAATTCAATCGTGGTATCGGAGAGTGAAGCCATCAGGCAATTTGGAACTAAGAATGCAATAGGCAAAATCATGATGGTCAGAAAAGATAGTGCCTTTGTTCCTTACCAGGTTTCAGCTGTATCCAAAATAGTACCTCAAAATTCTTCGATTCAATTCGACATTCTCATGCCCTTCATTGAATCTGCTGAAGACAAGAAGAACAATGATCTGTGGTTCAATTTTTATCTCAACACATTTGTGGTATTGGCACCAAAGGCCCATGTTACCAAAGTTGAAAAGGGAATGCAATCATATTTTATTAAAGATGCAACCGATGCTTTCAAGCGAATGATGAAAGAATTTGGCGGCAATCCTGATGAAGGGCCTGGTACTTATTTCCTGCAACCATTCACTGCCATGCACCTGAGTACAGAACTGCCTCCACAGAACGGATTGGTAAATGCAAGCAATCCCTTGTATTCGTATATTCTCACTGCGATAGCACTATTTGTACTGCTGATTGCCTGCATCAATTTTGTAAACCTTACCATAGCCCGCTCTGTAAAACGTGCAAAAGAAATTGGCATCAGGAAAGTCGTTGGAAGCAGCAGGCCACAATTGATCAGGCAATTCCTGACAGAATCATTCATACTATGTTTCTTTGCCTTTGCTTTCGCATTATTGCTGGTTCAACTCGTGTTACCTGTATTCAATCATCTGTCAAATAAGGCGCTGGCACTCTCCTACCTCTTTGATGCAAAACTGATAGGTGGCTATGTGCTATTATTTCTTCTGACAGGATTGCTTGCCGGTTTTTATCCTGCCATTATCTTATCCGGATACAAGCCTGTGAAAACACTTTACAGCAGGTTTACATTAGGTGGCAGGAACTACTTGCAAAAATCCCTGGTAGTATTACAATTCTCCTTTGCTTCATTTCTTATCATTGCGACTCTGGTCATTTATTCCCAATTTAATTTTCTGGTGAATACTCCGCTTGGTTATGACGACAGCAACATCATTGAATTGAGTAAGGATAACCTGACTCACACTCAGGCAGCCGTCTTCAAATCAGAACTGATGAAGAATCCTGATATAGTCGGAGTTGCGCCAAAGAATGGAGGGTTTTGGCGTACTATGGGAAGGCTTCGCAACGACTCTAATATTACCTTCAAATACGAGACCGTGACTGAAGCCTATTTGCCAATGATGAAGATACCATTAGTTTCAGGCAGAAATTTTTCTGAAAAATTCCTCTCCGATTCTACCAATTCTGTTATCGTAAATGAATCATTTGTAAAGAAGGCCGGGTGGAAAAACCCTATTGGAGAAACGGTTGCCTTTTTCTTTCAGAATGAATCTTACCACGTCATAGGTGTGGTAAAGGATTATCATTCCGGATCATTGAATGAAGAAATAGGCCCGCAATTATTTACCATGAAGAATTCAAACAGATTCGGGGTACTGGATATTAAAGTCAAACCCAACAGCGCCACTTCTGTTATCAAATTTCTTCGTGCAGAGTTCAAAGAGTTCTTTCCTATGGATCCATTCCATTATGTATTCAAAGACGATCAGAATAGAAAGCAATATGAACAGGAAGCTAAGTGGAAGCAGATATTATTGTTTGGAGCTTTGCTCACGATATTCATCAGTTGTATCGGACTGTTCGGACTTTCGGTACTCTCTGCCGAAAAACGTGTAAAAGAAATTGGTATCCGTAAAGTATTGGGGGCATCAGTTCAGAGCATTGTATCTATTCTGAGCAAGGATTTTTTGAAATTGGTATTGATATCACTCGTGATTGCGATCCCTTCTGCATGGCTGGCAGGAAATAAATGGCTGGAAAATTATCCGTACAGGATTACTATCGGGTGGAGCATTTTCTTCTTTGCTGTGTTGCTGGTTGTATGTATTGCTTTACTAACAGTGAGTTTCCAGGCCATCAAAGCAGCAGTAGCAAATCCTGCGAAGTCGTTGAAGACGGAATGAATTGTTAATGGTGAATGGTGAATGGTTAATTGAAGGCATTTATAATTCCAAGGCATCATTTAGCTAAAACGAAAAGCGACCCAAAAAAAGCAAAAAACGAACGACTCATGATCAAGAATTTTCTCATTACAGCCTTTAGGAGTACAATCAGAAATAGGAACTACACACTGATTAATATTGCCGGTCTAACAGTAGGTGTCGCTGCATGTATCCTGATATTTCTTGTGATAAGATTTCAGTCTTCATTTGATAATTTTCACAAAGAAAAAGACCGAATTTACAGGGTAGCCTCTAAATTCAAGACTGATAATGGCACCGACTACATTGGTGCAGTGTCTTTACCTGTTGCTGATGGAATACGGTTAGATTATCCATTGATTAAGGAGGTAGCTTCCATCTACAGGACGCAAGGACAGGTGATGGTCAATAATAATGAGGAAAAGAAGTTTTTTTCTGAAGATCAATTCTATTATGCAGAACCGGAATTTTTCAGCATGTTCAATTTTCCTCTCATAAAAGGTAACATCAGTCAGTCTTTCAATAAACCTGGTGATGCACTCCTGACTGAGGCCACAGCAAAAAGAATGTTTGGAAGTTCCGCAAATGCAATGGGTAAAACCATTCAGCTTGACAATGAATATCTCTACACTGTATCCGGAATTTTGAAAGACATTCCTGCCAATTCAGATTTTCCTCTCAGCATAGTTGTACCATATTCTGCTCTTGCAAATACCAATGTCAGGGATAACCTTACCGACTGGGTGAGTGTCTTTGGTGGTGGCTATACATTTATCAAGTTACCTGCTGCCATGACTGCTGCACAAATGAATCACTCTTTGGTTTCTTTTGCAAAAAAGCATAAACCTGAGGAATACATTAAGGATGGCTACATTCTGCAACCACTCTCTGAAATGCACTATGACAGTAGATTTGGCAACTACAACAGGAAGACCTTTAGCCACGAATTGATCACCGCATTAACAGCGATTGGTATTTTCCTGCTGCTAATCGCTTGCGTGAATTTCGTGAACCTGGCTACCGCACAGGGTGTCAATCGTTCTAAGGAAATCGGAATCAGAAAAGTGCTTGGAAGTAATAAAAAACAAATTGCAATTCAGAATATATTCGAAACTTCTATTATTGTATTTGTATCATGCCTTTTGTCGATAGGTGTTGCAGCTACCGCTCTACCCTATCTCAACAAGTTAATGGAGACCCGGATACAGATCCAGCTTTTTTCAAGTCCGTTCCTACTCTTAATAATTGTTTTCATATTTGTCGTGTCCACTTTATTGAGCGGGCTTTATCCGGCTTTAGTATTGAGTGGATATAATCCGATCAAAGCTCTGAAGAATAAAGTGCAATCAAACTCCGCGAAAGGGTTTTCTCTGAGAAAAGGATTAGTAGTTTTCCAATTTGTGGTAGCACAGATCCTGATATTCGGAGTGCTGATCGTAGTTTTCCAAATGAACTTTTTCAGTACTGCAAATTTGGGATACAACAGGGAGTCTATCGTCAATATCAAATTCAAACCGGATAGCACCATTCAATCCAAACTAAATTTCTTCAGGCAGCAACTGCTCACCAACCCTGCAATCAGGCATGTGAGTTTTAGTTTTGGCAGCCCCACATCGCCAAGTTTGTGGCAATCTGATTTCAGGTATGATCACAGCATAAAAGCTACCAACTTCAATGCAAACCTGAAGTGGGCAGATGATGACTATTTCAGGACTTATGGTATGAAGTTTATAGCAGGAAAACCTTACCCGGACAGGGATACAATTACTGATATTGTAGTGAATGATTTCTTGCTGCAGAAGTTGGGTGTTACGGATCCTCAAAGTGCTATCGGAAAAGAAATCAACCTCTTTGATGGACGCATCATCACAAGAATTTGTGGAGTCATCACTAACTTCAATTCAACATCACTGGAAGATCCGATGATGCCTGTGATTCTGGGTTCATGGAAAACAAGGTATCGAACTGCCAATGTCAAAATTGCTCCTGGAATGGAGTCACGTATTATCGCATTTATCGAAAAGACCTGGAATCAGAATTTTCCGGAATCCCTATTTGATTACAGCTATCTCGATCAGACTATTGCTGATTTTTATAAAACAGAGAATCAACTATCGCAGTTGTACAAAATCTTTGCGGCAATAGCAATTTTCATCAGTTGTCTTGGATTATACGGATTGGTTTCCTTTATGGCCGCACAACGTACCAGGGAAATAGGAATCCGGAAAGTGTTGGGAGCATCCCCTTCAAATATCGTACTGTCCTTGTCGAAGGAGTTTACAATCCTGGTGGGTGTGGCTTTCCTTATAGCTGCTCCATTGGCGTGGTATATAATGAACCAGTGGTTGCAAAAATTTTCTTACCGCATAGATATCCGCCTGTCGGTGTTTGCCATTAGCTTTTTTGTTTCATTGCTGCTCTCCTGGGGCACAGTCGGCTACAAAGCCATCAGGGCCGCAATAGCTGACCCTGTCAAGTCTTTGAAAACAGAGTGACTTTATATTTTTGGTACAAGCCTATTTGCGTGTACTTTTTTTAAGATCATCCTGGAATGATTGATTTCGTCAGGCCTTTTTCAACTCGAATGTCTCCAGGAATTTTGTAGTAAAGTTGCCCTTCCTGAAATCTTCATTCTGCATAAGCTGCTGATGGAAGGGGATCGTTGTCTTTACGCCCTCAATCACATATTCACTGAGTGCGCGACTCATCGTGTCAATAGCTTCTTCACGGGTTTGTGCTATGGCTATGAGTTTAGCGATCATGCTATCATAGTAGGGAGGAATTACATAACCTGCATAAGCATGGCTATCTACCCTTACTCCATGTCCACCGGGTTGATGCAATACGGTAATACGTCCGGGTGAGGGCCTGAAATCATTGAATGGGTCCTCAGCATTAATACGGCATTCGATTGCATGCATTTCCGGGAAATAATTTTTGCCACTGATCTTGTCGCCTCCAGCTATCTTGATCTGTTCTTTGATAAGGTCGTAATTGATTACTTCCTCTGTAACGCAATGCTCCACCTGTATGCGGGTGTTCATCTCCATAAAGTAGAAATTGCGATGTTTGTCCACGAGGAATTCAATCGTTCCCACACTTTCATAATTGATAGCTGATGCAGCTTTGATAGCAGCTTCGCCCATTTTATTTCTAAGCTCAGGTGTCATGAATGGAGAAGGAGACTCCTCTACTAACTTTTGATGGCGGCGTTGAATGGAGCAGTCCCTCTCGCTGAGATGACATACATTACCATATTGGTCGCCCGCTATTTGTATTTCAATATGCCGGGGCTCCTCTACAAATTTCTCGATATAGATACCATCATTTTTAAATGCAGCAGCAGCTTCCATCTGGGCATTTTCAAATGCCTTTTGAATATCCTTTTCATCAAATACCACGCGCATTCCTTTTCCACCACCACCTGCCGTCGCTTTCAGCATTACAGGGTATCCGATCTCAGCAGCAGCCTGTTTGGCATGGGCAGCATCACGAAGTAAGCCATCAATACCGGGTACTACCGGAACACCTGCTTTGATCATAGTTTCCTTCGCTGTCATCTTATCGCCCATGGAGTTGATCATCAATGGTGTAGGTCCGATAAATTTTATTTTATGATCGCTGCAGATTTGAGAAAACCTGGCATTCTCTGCCAGGAAACCATAACCCGGATGAATCGCATCAGCATTTGTGATTTCGACAGCTGCCATGATGTTTGGAATATTCAGATAGCTGTCCACGCTGGGAGGAGGGCCGATACATACTGCTTCATCTGCAAATTTTACATGAAGACTATCCTTATCCGCAGTAGAGTATACTGCGACAGTCCGGATTCCCATTTCCCTGCAGGTACGTATCACCCTAAGCGCAATTTCTCCACGATTGGCAATCAATATTTTCTTAAACATTCAAAATAAATTTTGTAAGGTGTTTATTATAAATGAAAAAAGCCGCTATTACGGCTCTACCAGGAATAATGGCTGATCAAACTCTACCGGTGTAGCATCCTCGACCAATACCTTTATAATAGTACCACTAAACTCGCTCTCAATTTCATTGAATAACTTCATCGCTTCAATCATACAAACAATCTGTCCTTTTTCAATCGTATCGCCTACGCTCACATAAAGAGGTTTTCCAGGACCAGCCTGGCGATAGAAAGTTCCGATCATCGGGCTTTTGATCGTAATATAATTGGCGGCTTCACTTCCGGAAGATTCTTTTTGTGCAGGCGCAGCAGCATTTTGAGGTGCCTGAGCCGGAGGCAGCGCTTGCGGAACTACCTGAGGTAATACCGGAGCGCCGGCTGCAAATACCGGAGTTGGTTCTTCTTTTTGCTTAATGGTAATTTTAAAATCCTTTTGTTCAATGCTTAACTCGCCAATGTTGCTTTTGTTTACGAGTTTGACAAGCTCCTGAATTTGCTTGATATCCATAATTAGAATTTATTTACTTTTTTGAAATACAGTTCACAAAGGGAGGATTGAAAGTAAACTTTTTATGACATACAACAACAAGGTTGCAAGTTGAGTTATTTTTTATTAAAGTTATAGATTTCTTTTTAAGACCCCTCCTTCACACGTTCTACATATTCACCGGTCTTGGTGTTTACCCTTATGAATTCTCCTTCGTTTACAAAAAGGGGAACGTTCACTGTGGCACCGGTTTCTACTGTGGCAGGTTTTAAGGTACGAGTGGCTGTATCGCCCTTAACACCAGGTTCACTATAAGTTACCTGCATGATAATCTTATCAGGAAGTTCGACACCCATGGGCTGATCTGTCTCAGTATTAATCAACACCGAAACTTCCTGGCCATCTTTCAGGAATTGGGGAGCATCCACCATGTTTTCAGGAACTGACAATTGTTCATAATTCTCCGTGTTCATGAATGTGTAGCCCGAATCATCCTTATATAAATATTGGAAGGCTCTTTTTTCAACACGTACAGGGTAAATGGTTTCACCACTATTCCAGGTTTGCTCGATGGTGCGGTTGTTGTCCACTCCTTTAAGTTTTGCCCAGACTTTAGCTGCAGCCCGGGCTGTTTTATTTTGCCCAAACTCAATTACCGTATAAAGATTTCCCTCAATTTTTAGAATCAACCCTGTTCTGATATCAGAAGTATTTGCCATGCGTTTTTTTTGGCGGTAAAGGTAAAAAAATGAGGTTAAATGATTTCATTTTTTTCGCAATGGAACTTTTTAGGGATCTGTAAATTATACCAGCCACACCGGTTGAATGAAGCAAACATGCCGGAACAACTGATCAACGAATAACAGATTGTACACCTAAGTGGAAACAACAAATCAGATACCACCTGCTAACTGCTTCTATACTCTGTTAATTTTCTTATCTTCCTTCTCAATTAATGATTATTCATTTAGCTTAGCTATCAAAAGTTATTTAAAGTGAAGAAGTTGTTATTCTTTTTATGTGCATGGTTATTAGCAGCATCAGCCTCCGCTCAGAACAACACCAACGAGGAGAAGCCTGTATATCTTCGGTTTCCGACAGTGCCCCAGTTTACAGTGTTTAAGGCTCCGGACAGTACCAAATTTACCCGTGAAGATCTGAAGCGAAATAAGCCCACAATTATTTTTGTCTTCAGCCCTGAGTGTGGCCATTGCCAGCATGAGACGGAAATGATGATCAAGAATATGGACAAGCTAAAGGGACTTCAAATATTGATGGTAACTTATCTCCCATATAACGAGATGATTGATTTTTATAACAATTACAAACTTAGCAGGTTTTCAAATATTACTGTTGCAAGGGATGCAGCATTCTTCTTCCCGGTATACTACAAAGTAAGAAACTTTCCTTCCTTTTACATCTATGATAAGAAAGGAAATTTCAAGCAATTCCTGGAAGGTGATATTTCAATTGATAAAATAGTTGATGCACTTAAATCCTGAACATGGGTGCCTGGAGACAAATAGGTGAGTATCTATGGTTAGTCAAGAAGTATCCGGATGCTCCTAAAAGCAAATGGATCGGTTACATGCATTTTATTAACCGGTTGTCAATTCTGCTCTTCCTTGCAGCAATGATTATTCTGATTATCGAGTGGGTGAGCAGGTGAGTTATGTCCGCGACGCCGGAATGAGTTATGAATGTCTTGTCCTGCTATTGGGAAATTAATTAATGCTTCGGAAGTTGCGTTTGGATTCTGAGACACTACAGTAATCTAAATCCACTTAAAGTTTTCTAAACCTTCCTAAACTAAAATTTCAGGCATTTCAACATTTACCACTTTCTCCTAAATCTCCTTTTCCATCCACACATCGCACCCTGTATGTCCACTTTTTCCCAAAGGCCCTTCCAGGTAAGAAAACCCGGCCTTTTCATACATGCTGATCGCGCCCTTTAACTCCGGCATGGTCTCAATGTACATTTTCGTGTAACCATTCTCTTTAGCTTTGGCAATGCAATTTTGCAGCAATATTTTACCATAGCCTTTATTACGGAATGAAGACGATAAATACATCTTTACCAATTCGCAGGTATGCGGTGGCAGATCGGGTGTGGGATAGAAACCTGCGCCACCGGCAATGACACCGGTTTCCTCTAAAATGAAATAGGCCGAATGGCCTATTTCAAAAATGTCACTCAGATGATCAGTTGTGGAGTCATAATAGACTGTTCCGGGTTTGTTGGCATGGAATTCTTCCAACGATCTCCTGATGATAGAGGCTATGATCTTATTGTCTTCCGGACTGATGGGCCGTATTACAAATTCAGCCATGTTATTGCTTTTGTGCCTTCATGTCTTTACGATCGTACTGGCAGCATTCCTCCAGTTTCTTATATGCCTCATCACTTGCTTTTACATTTTCTGTATCATAACCTTTCTCAGCAATCTTGTTTTCGATCTGAGCCTGGTTAGTTTTTGATGGATCAAACTTTACATTCAATACTTTTGTTTTCTTGTTCCAGAAAGCAAAAGTAGCACCGGCAGCCATTGCACTTTTTTCGATATTCTTTTTACACATACCGCAGTTTCCGTTTACCATCAGTGAATCGCTGACTTCGGTAGATTGAGCTTTGGTAGCTGAAAAAGCAAAAATTGCTATAAGCAGAAATGTAATTTTTCTGAAATGTTTCATCATGATTGATAGGTTTAATTTTAGCTATAAAAATATAAATATTTCTCAATTTGTTTGTTATATAAAATTGAAATTTAATTGATTCTACTTCTTTTCTGATTAATTCACCATTCCCCATTTTATGCCAAACCGAATCATGAGGCCGGGAGTAGGATAGTAAGGGGCGGATAAATTATTATTGGTAAATGCGAGCCCATCATTGATGGCTGCAGTGTTCAGGTTTTCTGCTTTGATGAAGGCAGTAAAAGATTTGATCCGGAAATTGAAAAATGCATTGATCACAGGTCTGTTGCTTATTGAAATGCTATCCTGTGGGAAAAATCTCCCCAATACAGGAGAGTAGTGATTGGCTTTGTAAGGTGTATTATAAATAACTTCCAGTCCCGTACTGAGATTCAGATTTTTGAAGAAGTTTCCTTCGAAAGCTACCCGTTGTCGTGTATAAAACAAGGGCACATGTACCGGCGTTTTACCTGTTGTTTGTTGAACAATGAAGTCGCTGTATAAATTCAAATGACCTACGATCTTGTTTTTTGAAGATAAGGTTCCTTGTGTCAGGTTGATCAGGCCTGAGAACTGATCCTTTTCATAATAGTTGGTAAGATAGGCGTAGTTCGCGATAGAAATATTTCTGACACTCAGTTTGAATTTTGGATTCACAGCTGTAATTCCAAGAACAGTAATGTTCTCTTTCTTTTTTAAGGATGTACTGTCAAAATTAAATGCAGAGTTAGCCTGGAAAATTGCAGATGGTGAACGGCTTGTATTGCTGCCAAATACTTCAATGGCTCCCCATCGCTTATTTAAGAATCGTTGCAAAGAGGCTGACAGATGAAATTCTCCTGCAAAAAAACCAGCTACATACAATTCTCCATTCAATGCCGCATCCCATTTCTGATTTCTCGTCTTGTTTCTGTAATTCCCGTGGAGTACTGCGTTAAAGTAGGAAAGTATGGTTGGTGGTTTAGGATAAATGGTGATGATGGTAGTAGGGATGTCGACACGTGTAAACCAACCTTTATAATTTTCCAGGCGGATACCTGCTTCCAAGAATTGCTTTTGGTTCTTAGTATCGGGAAATTGTTTCAGTGAAAAATCATTGCTTATATATTTCCATTCATCTCTGAAAAACAGATTAGATGCATTGGGTCTTATTTTCAGATTGTAAAAATCACTAAAGAATGCGGAGTCTCCTCTTCCTGTTTCAAAGTCAGGCAGTTCATCTACAAACTGAAAAGAAGATTTAATATAATTGATCGTATGCTGAATTCTGAGTTTGGGATAGAATAAGTATTCCATCGTACTGTCATTGATCTTTAAGGAATCCTTCTTTCCGAGATCATAGCTTTGTCGCAGCAGAAATTCCATATCGCTGTACCGGTTACCTGCGGATATTTTAGATGAGAATAGTGCGAGTGAAGAAGTGGAATTGTTTCCCAGGTTAACGGGTATGGCTATACGGCGTTTCCTGTTTGGATCCGCCAGTAAAGCAGGGTCAGTGATTCCACCATTTTCTGCAGATACAAGATCGTTACCAAATATTACTAAAGTAGCAGCATATCTTTTTCTTCTGCCCTGGTAGCTGGTAGAGAAGCGGTAATTTTTGTGTTTTACATTTTGATTTTGAAATATACCGGGATTGGAGATTAGCCGGTATTCAACAGCCGCATTCCAATTCGGTTTGATGTTTTGTGTATGCAATACTTTGATGACCTGTTCTTTGCCGGTACTCTGGTAATAATTCAAAGAAGTAAATGGTCGTGTCGTTTGAAAGAATCTTGTATTCGCAAGGGTATATCTGTAGATGTCAAATGAATGAAATCCCGGGTCCCAGCCGGGGTTTGTATTAGGCTCGAATAGTACGGGGAAAGCTGCATTGCCTGTACCACCAATCGTAACATAACCCGCAGGCAGAGGATAAAAATGCCCAAAGTCATCAATGGTGGTATCCAAATGCTGACTGGTCAGCGAATCAAAATATCTAAAGCTGATGGTGATGGAATCCGCGAGATCGTTTCTGTGTTCAAAACCGATCGTATCTTTTTTGCCACCTTTTCCTATGTCTCCCAAATTTCCAAGGTTGGGAAGATTTCCCTGGTTGATCGGGCTTGTAGGCCTTCTGCGTGGCAATTGAGCGAAACACTCGGTTGAAATAAATAGTATCAGAAGAACAAGAAGGCAATGCCTGCCAACAAATATTTTTTTTACAGAACTCATTTTTGATCAGATCTGTGAAATCAATTCCTTAAAGATAAGTGTAAGCCTTGGTTCGGCAAGCTTAGCCGCTTCCAATACTTCTTCGTGAGTAATAGTATTTTCCTCTTCGCGAATACCTACATCTGTGATCACACTGATACCGAAAACATCCAGACCCATGTGAACTGCAACAGCAACCTCCTGCACCGTACTCATTCCTACAGCATCACCCCCTAAGAACCGAATCATTTTGTATTCAGCTCTTGTTTCAAAAGTAGGACCGGTTACGCTCAGGTAAACTCCTTCTTTCAAGGGGATATTATTAGCAGCAGCGATATTCCTTGCTTTGGCAATTAAATGTTTTTTGTAGGGCTCACTCATATCCGGAAAACGAGGACCCAGATCATTTTCATTTTTTCCAATCAAAGGATTTGGCGTAAACATGCTGATGTGATCGGTGATCAGCATCAGATCTCCTACATTGTAATCCGGGTTGGTACCTCCTGCAGCATTACTCACCAATAAGGTTTTTATGCCAAGGAATTTCATTACCCGAACGGGGAACACGACATCCATCACTTCATAACCTTCATAAAAATGAAATCGCCCGGCCATCGCTACAACCGGCTTCCCGTTGATATGACCAAAGATCAGCTTGCCCTGGTGCCCTTCTACAGTACTCACAGGAAAGTGCGGAATTTCAGAATAGGGTATTTCTGATTCTTTCTCGATTTCGCCGGCAAAACTTCCCAGCCCGCTACCAAGTATGATTCCTACACCAGGTTGCACAGTAGTGCGGCTTTGAATAAACTGAACTGCTTCGTATATTTTCTTTAGCATAAAATGAATTGCTGCCAAAGATAGCTAATTGGATTTTTTCAGAAAGGGATTGTTGAGAGGGGGGAGTCGTTGCTCGTTATTCGTTGTTCGATATTCGTTATTCGCTGGTCACGGTTGCTGAGCCTGTCAGACGAAGCTAAAGCTTGTCTGGCTCAGACCGAAGCGTCAGTATCGAAGCATGGTTGCTGAACTTGTCAGACGAAGGTGAAGCATTCGTTGTTCTATTTCGATAAGGTGGATGATATCTTATTTGAAATTACCTTGACAACTAACCATTAACCATTATCAATTAGCAATTGACAATTCTTCCCCTACATTTTCATACATTAGCCAAATAACTTTTACAAAATGCGCTGGATTTTATTGCTTGTGGTTTCTTTCCTGTTTATTTCATCACAGGCTCAACCCCCGAAACCCTTTCCTTCATCAGAGATATTTCAAAAGATCAAAAAGTTGAATGTACTAGGTTCTGTACTGTACATTGCCGCACACCCTGATGATGAGAATACACGACTAATAGCATTCTTAAGTAATGATAAATTGTATAGAACAGCCTACCTGAGCATGACGAGGGGCGATGGTGGGCAAAACCTTATTGGCGACGACCAGGGAGTGGCACTCGGCCTGATCCGCACCCAAGAGTTATTATCTGCGCGCCGCATAGATGGTGGTGAACAATTCTTCACACGGGCTTATGATTTCGGATATTCCAAAGGCCCGGACGAAACTTTCGATATCTGGAACAAAGAGAAAATATTAAGCGATGTAGTTTGGGTCATCAGAAAATTTAGGCCAGACGTACTCATCACCCGATTTCCTACAACAGGTGAAGGAGGACACGGGCACCATACTGCATCTGCTATCCTTGCAGGAGAAGCATTTGATGCGGCAGGGGATACTACCAAATTCCCGGAGCAGTTTCAGTATGGGGTTACTGCGTGGAAGCCAAAAAGATTGTTGTGGAATACTTTCAATTTTGGTTCGGTAAATACTACAGCTAAAGACCAGTTCTCGATAAATGTTGGTGGATACAACCCTTTGTTGGGTGAGAGCTATGGCGAAATAGCAGCCCGCAGCCGCAGCCAGCACAAGAGCCAGGGGTTTGGTGTACCATCATCACGTGGTGAACAATTTGAATATTTTAAAACCATAAAAGGCATTGCTCCTGATTCCACCTTACTTGATGGGGTCATATCCACCTGGAGTCGCATCGGCCATCCTGAGATTGAATCAGCCATCAATCAAATTGAAAACTCCTTCTCATTCGGACAACCGGAAAAGTCAGTTCCGGCTCTTGTTCAACTCTACAATCAGATAGCTGCATTACCTGAAGGAAATTGGAAAGTAGAAAAACTCAAAGAGGTGAAACAGGTGATAAAGGACTGCTCAGGTTTATTTATGGAAGTAGTTTCCAATGAACATTTCGTGGTTCCGGGAAAAAATGTTTCATTGACCTTTAATGCAGACAATCGCCTCGGTGTATCCGTAAACGTTACATCTGTGTCGCTGGGTAACAAAAACTTTTTTCTATATAAAAATTTACCTTCTGATGAAAATGTTCGTGAACCAATGAAGGTAATGCTCGACCCGGCCACACCTATTTCACAGCCCTACTGGTTGGCCTACCCTATGACGAAAGGATCATTTACAGTACATGATCAGCTATTGATCGGCAAGCCGGAGAATGATGCATTGAGTTGTGAGGTACAATTAGATTTTAATGGTACTAAGATCAATTATGATCTACCTATTCAATACAAATCGAATGATCCTGTGAAGGGAGAAGTATATCAGCCTGTGTACGTCGTTCCTGCTGTGGAGATAAAGCCCGAGCCTATTATGGCATTGTCTGTAAATAATAAACCGGTGCTGGTAAGGACTCAAATTACCATCAATGACTCCACATACGCAGATGGAAGAATACGGGAACATTTCAATGGAAATATCAGCTCAGATAAGGTTGGTTTGAAATATTATTCTCTGAAATCCGGGTCCAATATTGCAGATACGATTCAATTTTTTGATGTGGCAAAGAAAGATACATTCGATCACTACAAGATATTGATCAGCTATCCTCATATTCCTGATATCGTTTATTTCCCCAGGTCAGATACACGATTGGTATCTGTGGATTTAAAAACTTCGGGCAAGACCGCGGGATATATCCCCGGAGCGGGCGACAAGATTCCGGATGCTTTGCAGCAAATGGGCTATTCGGTAACAATACTTTCACAAGTTGATATTACATTTAAATCCCTGGCAAAGTTTGACGTTATTGTCACCGGTGTACGTGCTTATAATATTCATGGCTGGCTCAATGATGTTCATAAGGTACTGATGGATTATGTAAAAGGAGGAGGTGTACTGTTTGTTCAGTATAATACCAATAATAATATCGGCAGTGTGAAAGGACAGATTGGGCCTTTTCCATTCCTGATTTCCAGGACAAGAGTTACAGACGAGGATGCTGTAGTAAAATTTATCAACCCGAAAAATTCTCTGTTGAATTTTCCTAACAAGATCACACAAACGGATTTCAATCATTGGATACAGGAGCGCAGTACCTACCAGGCACAGGATTTTGAAGCCCATTATCAACCGTTATTGTCCATGCACGACCCCAAAGAAGCACCCGGGCAAGGGAGTGTTATATATTGCAATTATGGTATGGGTAGGTTTGTTTATTCCGGACTGGTATTTTTCAGAGAACTACCGGAAGGAGTTCCCGGTGCCTACCGCCTTTTTGCAAACCTGATCGCAAAGCCTCAATGAGATGAACACATCAAACGAAAATAGGAGATACTGGAATAGATGGTACATCGTGGTACTTGGATTCCTGGTATTGCAGATTATTTTCTATTATTACATAACCCGTATTTTCAATCAATAAATAACAGTTATGGGTGTACGGGATTGGTTGGTATTGATCACTACGCTGGTTCTTGTTATTGTATATGGAGTCTATAAAAGCCGTACTTCAAAAAATCTTGACGGCTATTTCCTGAGCAATCGGGACATGCCCTGGTACCTGGTGCTGCTCAGCATAATGGGCACACAAGCCAGCGCCATCACCTTCCTCAGTGCACCGGGGCAAGCATACACGGATGGAATGCGCTTTGTGCAATATTATTTTGGATTGCCTCTCGCAATGATCATCATCTGTATTGTATTCGTACCGGTGTTCAACAGGTTGAAAGTATATACCGCTTATGAATTCCTGGAAAATCGATTCGATTTAAAGACCCGGACATTTACTTCCTTCCTCTTCCAGGTATCACGCGGCCTTTCCACAGGAGTTAGCATCTATGCACCATCTCTCATTTTGAGTTCATTGTTGGGATGGAATATTTATTATACCAATATTATCATGGGTGGCCTGCTCATTATTTACACAGTGAGTGGCGGAGCACGGGCCGTAGCGCACACACAGAAACTTCAGCTGATCATTGTATTCGGAGGCATGGCTGTAGCGGGTTACCTTGTTGTGAAACTAATGCCTTCGAATGTTCACTTTGCAGATGCGTTATCGATAGGAGGAGAGAGTGGCAAAATGAATATCATCACATCCGGATTTGAAAATGGAAATTTCAACTGGAAAGATAAATACAATATCTGGAGTGGTTTGATCGGCGGGCTCTTTCTCGCTCTTTCATACTTTGGTACTGACCATAGCCAGGTGGGCAGGTATCTAACCGCTAAGAATATGAAAGAAAGCAAGATGGGATTGCTTATGAATGGGATTGTAAAGGTGCCAATGCAATTTCTCATTCTCGGTCTTGGCGTTTTGATATTCGCATTTTATCAATTTCATAAAGCGCCATTGCACTTCAATGAAACACAAGTGGAACGGGCGAAACAAACCACTTATGCACCACAGATGGAAAAGCTGGAGCAGCAATATCAATTGATTGCAACTACAGATCATTCTGCACAACAAGAGATACGAACACAATATTCTTCGCTAATATCGCAAGCACTGCCGGGTGAAGATGTGAATGATACCAACTATATTTTCCTGCGATTTGTTTTGGACTTTTTGCCGGAAGGTTTGATTGGATTATTGATAGCAGTGATCTTTCTTGCGGCATGGGGAAGCATCGCCGCTGCATTAAATTCACTCGCTGCATGTACGGTAGTCGATATTCACAAAAAATATATTGACAAGGAAATGTCTCCCCGGATGGACTATGTTGTTTCTAAAATCTACACTTTGTTCTGGGGTGTGTTTTGTATCGTAGTTGCAGAGTTTGCGAGTAACCTTGGCAATAGCCTGATAGAAACTGTCAATATTCTTGGTTCATTATTTTATGGAGTGATACTCGGGATATTCCTGGTAGCTTTTTGGTTCAGAAGTATCAAGGCAAACGCACTTTTTTACGGTGCTATTATTTCAGAAGTACTCGTTTATATTATTTACCGGTTGGATTTTATCAGTTTTCTGTGGCTGAATGTGATAGGTGCCGTACTGGTTATTTTGATTGGACTTGTGCTGCAGCAGGTGATTGGTTCAAAAAAGATGGCGAGGTGAATTATGGATTATGTCCGCCGCGGCGGAAGGGATTGTGAATTGTGGAGCTATTTATTTGTGTTGAAAAGAGCGATCTGGGAATTGTTTCTTATGAAGGCAGGAATTGAATACAACATCACGCCAATGATTAAGCATACATGTTGACCTGCCCCGCTATTATACCTCCATTAATAAATAACCATTTTTATAATACCGATTGTGCATTTGTAATGGTTCAAATAGGTTTGGCCCTTCGCCGCGGCGGAGCATTATACCAAAGGTCATCTGACTATTCTGAGTTTCTAAATAGTATAATTTAAAAAGGTGTCCTAATCTTTTTCCGCTATAACCATCTATTGATATTTCTCCCATTGCAAGTATTCAAACTCTTTTGTCTTTTTATTCCACTCCAAAGTATGAATATCATAACCCCTGCCTGCCGCGGGACGCTCTAACTTTTGGACGATGATCACTTTTTCACCATCTGTCCTCACATTGATCATTCCGTAAACGGTTACAACCCTTTCTCTTTTCTTGGCCACACTCATCTTTTCCAATTCCACGTACTCCTTTCCGGATCGCGCTAATTCTGTACAAAAAATAAGTGAGCGTTCGCCTCGACTGTACTTGCCGATAGTGCCCAGTGTATCAGGCCTTGGATGGGTGTGTGGTTCGTCATCACCGCTCGATATTACTGTTGCCAAAGGATTGAGTGCATCTAAAAATTCGCTGGTAAAGTCAGCGCTACCGTGATGGCAAGACTTTGCTATATCCACTTCAAATGTCTTGCGTGCTTTCTGAATAGCCTGTGATATTTTCGACTCCAGTTCTGCCCTTTCACTTTCAGGTATCGATTTTTTCTCTAATTGTTTCCGGATAGCTGCTATGTCGGTTTTGGCGTAACTTTTCAGTAGATGATATTCCGCATCCGTATTCAAATCGCCACCTAATAATACTTTCAGGTTTCCGATTGTCAGTTTGATCACTACGGAATGCCCGTTTTTCGTTTTGCCTTTGTTACTGTCGAAAACCCGCAATGCATCTTTACCATCCACTACTTCCCTGAAGGGCGCCAATATTTCCATTTTCATATTATCCTTCTCATACAAAACCGGTGAGCCTGCCTGCAGCGATTGTTTCGGCGCAGTAGATTTATTAAGCGTATCGATATAAGTACCCGCCTTTGGAGACAGGCTTCGCTTTTTGAAATCACTGTTGGTGTCGCACAGGTCTGTAATGTATTTTGTATCATTTTTTGTAATGACGGTGCCCAGCGAGTCCACTCCTGCCCCACCCAATTCCACGAGCCCGTTATGAAATATTTTGCTGATCTTAAATTGTTGTTGTGCTCCTTTGGTGGTGTCAAAAATTTTTGCAAACCCTTTGTAGTGATCTGCATCGGAATGCGACACCACAACAGTGAATGGTGGCGGTGCCGACGTTGCTTTGGATAAATTGAAACGCCATTTCAAAAAGCGGTACATATTATCCGACGCTCCCGCGTCAATGATAAAATGCTTATCGTCAGGAGTTACTATGTGGCAACCATCACCCTGGCCTACATCAATAAAATTTACTTCGAGTACACGTTGTGCCTGGAAGTCTTCCTCTCTCAGGTAACCGGTACGTCCTCTTGCCCTCACCTTGATGTATTCTACTAGCTTGTTTCTTTCCGTTGCAGTATATCTTTCGTAATCATTCCCATTTAATATGGGCCTCAGATAATCACCGAAAAGCAATTCCTTAATGAATCCGAACTTTTTCTCTTTGGTTTTCTTGTCAGTGACAAATCCTTTGAGTTGCACTGAAGGATAAGCCGCGTAAGCCGTCTTGAGTACCTGTGCCATAGTTGTGATGATTTGTGTAAATGAAGTTAGTTTATTGTTCCTGATTTGTGATATGCATCTATTTATCCGTTTTTGATAATCAGCATATTTCTTCTATAATGTGATGACAGCAATGGTCTGGGTCATTCGTATCAGTTTCGATTTTGGGAATGTAAAACCAATTCGTCAAATTCATTCAATCAAAGTTTCCTCTACAATCATTCTATGCTGAATTATTTTTCTCATTCATCTCCTATTGAATCAAAACTATCCGGGCAAAATATTTTGATTCACTCTGAAGAAATTATCAGGGTCATATTTCTTTTTTATCTGCGCCAACCGGTTGTAGTTTTCCTTATAACTTGCTTTTATCCGGTCTTGCCCTTCTTCCATGGCAAAGTTGAGATAGGCGCCTCCTGCAGAGTAGGGATGAAGCGCTTCCCAATACTCTTTGCACCAAGTAGTTATTTTGCCTGCATTGGAAGGGTCAGGATCTACTCCTACTACCACACCCGCGTACCTTGCATTCCGGTATGCCCATGGTGTTGCATCTTTGGCAACCCTGCCTGCAGCACCATTTATTGGATATAGATGCATCAGGGAAAGAAGTGTTGGGATCTTAGAACCAAATTCAAAGTGTTTAACTCTTGCTTCGGTACTGATCTCATTAAAGAAATCTGCCTTCCAGTACATTTGTAATCCGGGTTGCAGCAAGCCGTCAAACATGCTTTGTAATACGGGGAATGGCATAACGCCCACATGTTGAAAAACTGGGTTCATGGCCAGTATCGGTTTGAAAATTTCTTCTGCCTTGGACGGATCACCCAGGTAACACCAAACCACTCCACAAAATTTCTTATGGTGTAACGGTTCCGGAAATGGTGGGCCGGGCACCACCAACATAGCTATGAAGCCACCCAAATCATTTGGTGCATTTGAGATAAATTCATCATACCATTTCATGATTTCATCTGTCCGTTCCACTGGCCATAAAGTAGGGCCACCAAAAATATATTTCACAGGATGCGCCTGGAATTTGAATGAAGTAACAACACCAAAGTTTCCGCCACCTCCTTTGATAGCCCAAAGAAGATCAGGGTGTTGAGAATTGCTTACCGTTACAAAACTTCCATCTGCCAGCACCATATCCACCTCGAGGAGATTGTCGATAGTCAGGCCATATTTTCGCGTAAGATGGCCCACCCCACCACCAAGCGTCAGCCCTGCTATACCTGTGGTAGATACCACACCAGCCGGTATGGCCAGCCCGAAAGCATGCGTAGCATGATCCACTTCTCCAAGCGTATTGCCCCCTCCTACCCGGACAGTATTATCATTCGTGTTTACCCTGACAGACTTCAACCCAGACAGGTCGATGACCAGGCCTTCATCGCAAATACCCAGGCCGCCTGCATTATGTCCACCACATCTGATGGCTACAAGGAGATTGTTAGCTTTTCCAAAGTTTACTGCGGCAATCACGTCTGCCACATCAGTACATTTCACGATCATTCCGGGATGTTTGTTGATCATGGCATTGTACACCTTACGTTCAGATTCATAATCCGGATTGTCCGGAAGGATAACTTTTCCCCTTACATGAGAAGAGAATTCCGCAATGACTGTGGAATCTACATTTTTAACCGCGATTGACATAAAATTTGATTTAATAGTAAACGAATGCTAAAATTTTATTGAGCATTTTTCAAGATAGCAGCGAAGCAGAAAGTCTTGCAGTGGTATTAAGTAATGTAGTAATTAGCCTGGGTACCGGTGTTCTAAATGCACTTTAAAGTGCCTCGCAAAACAATCCCTGAAAGTCTTTGAATAGTTATGAAATTTGCTTCACTATCCAATCACTTCTGGATTCACTTACTTCCGCCCCAAATCTTTTTTCTTCTTCACAATTGTTGTTCCAATATTTTCAGCCACCCTGTAAAATGATTTTTTTTTCAGTCTCCTGGATACTTACCCTTGATCAGACAGGCGAAGGAACCCTGACAAACTGATACCAGTGATCCTTCAACTTGCCTAAATATCCTGTTTATGACGATTGCAATTATTCATTGATCATGAAAAACAGTTCAAGGTTTTTTCTGTACGAAAGTCCCCCACAGCAATCGGGTCAGAGGTACGGTAGTTTGTATTTGATTTCGTTTGGTATCCCCGACAATTTATTTTCCAATTCATATTGGTCAACCAGGAGGTTTGGAATTTTCAGGCAAGTACCATCCATCATTTCAATTTCTACAATAGAAAACGCTGACAACAAACTCCTACCAGACCTTACTTTTATTGTGGTATAAAACAGGATATTGTCTTTATGAAACATCACAGGGTTTTCTTTTGATCCAAAGAAAAAATTGTTGTTCCCTTTGGACATGATGAGCATTTTCCCTTTGAGATGATTGTAATAATTAAAGAAAAAGATCAAATTGACACCTCCTCCAATGAGAAACATTATCACTAAAGTAAAAAGTATAGGGATGATAGAAAGGGAATGCAACTTTACAACCATTAAAATAATCAACACTGCAGAAGTGAGGAAGTTCACACCACTTGTTTTACACAAATATTTTTGTATAGACACAGGAGTAACCAAGTAATGAAAATCCTTAGTCACAAAGTGTTTCAGGTTATGTTGAAACCAGGTTTTCTCTTTATGGAATCCTGCCGCGTCAAACATAGGTAAATCAAAAAAATTCCTGATATCATCAAAAGAGCTTTTAATATCGATAAAACTTTTGGTGAACAATTCTTGCTTCTTATTATAATAATACAATACGTACTTCTGATTGTAAAATACGGCGACTTTCATGTGGTCACCATTTTTGCCGGTAATGGTAATTGAAGGATTGGTAAGGCTGATTTTTATTTTTTTTCTTTGTTCATCCCAGGAGAATTTTTCAATCAGGTCAATCGTGCCTTCAAAATTCCGTTCCCGTTCATCTTCAAACTCACCTGTCTCAAAATTCCTGTATTGTACTTTGGAAACTAACTGCGTCATGCTAAAAAAGTTTCCCAATCTACACCAATGCTTTGAGGAATGAACAATTCCGAATTGTTCCTTTCGGAGAAAGAAAGTAATCAGCACCATGGTACAGGCAGGGCATGCAACGTCTCAACGATTTGATTTCCATCAGGCTGTGCCAAACACAACCAAAAGCTTAATACAATTACCCCCTATACCCTATCCTCCAAAACATCACCAATCAACATTTCCTTTTTATTTCTATCTTTAGTTTCCGAAAATCAATCCGGCTGCTTGAGAACTTACAAAATGAAAATGATGCTTAACCGTTCCCTGTTGAAAAAAATATTTTTTCGAACACTCCTATTTACAGCATTGCCTCTGGCAGGCTCTGCTCAAAACTTCCCAAATGCATTACCATTAAACAGGAAGAATATCGATCGCTGTGGCACTATGAAATCCATAGATGAAGCCATTCAAAAAAATCCGAACATTCTGAATGAATGGAGAAAGAATGGAGAGAAGATGTATCAGCAATTCCTGCAAAGAAAATCAGCAGAAAGAGGCATTCTCACAGATACCATTGTCATCCCTGTTGTATTTCATCTTGTTGATATTGATTCGAGGCTTGCATGGGTGCCAGATCGTTCAGTTTACGACCAGGTGGAAATTCTGAATGAAGCCTATAACGGTTTGAAGGTTGAGCAATATCAAAAGGTAATACCTGCCGGAATTTATAACAGGAAAGGAAATATACCGATAAAATTTGTACTTGCCCGAAGTAAACCGGATGGCACACTCACCAGTGGGATAGAAAGGAGAACCAACACTACTCCTGATAGGGTATCTATCAAAGCTTATGCTACAGGAGGACTTGATGCGTGGGACACTGACAAATACCTCAACGTATGGGTTGGAACTTTTACAGGTGACGATGATGGTCTTTTGGGCATCGCCACTTTTCCATACATCAATACTGAGGGGCCACAGGGTGTGGTGATTGGCATTGCAACTATGCCCTACACAAGCAATGTATCCAGGAGTTACTATGCCAGCTATTCTGAAGGCGGTACTCTTGTACATGAAGTCGGGCATTACTTTTATTTGTATCATACATTCGGCGATTCCTACACATGCAATAACAATGACTTTCGTATCCAGAGTGGTTGGCCGTTACCAACAGGCGCAGGCCCCGAAGGGGATGATACTCCGGAAGAAAAAGCTGATAGTGAAGGCAATGCGCACTATGGTGATCCGAGCATGAATTACAGTGATGGTTGTACGACATTACCCGAAGGGGAAATGTATGGAAGCTTTATGAATTACTTTGACGACCGTGCCTTGTTTATGTTTTCAGACGGGCATCGAAAGCGCGTGGAAGGATGTATAGATTATTACAGGGCAAATGTTGCTAATTCAATCGGTGCTGTTCCGCCGGGCACTGTTACTGATGCGTATATTGTGAGTGTATCTCCTTACGGCTCACCTGAGCGAAAAACATATATTCTCAACAATGTACCTGTTACTGCGAGGGTAAGGAATTATGGTAACACTATCATCAATACTCTGACTTTGTCTTTGTTGATTGATGGATCTCTTAAATCCCAGCAAACACAAACACTCTCGCTTCCGCCAGGAGCAGATGTAGAAGTACCGCTTGGCAATATCAATGCTGCAGCAGGCAGCCACATCATAACTGTATATGCATCTAACCCGAACGGAAGTACAGATGCATTTACGAATAACGACACATTACAATCATTTATTGGTGTAAATGAAAGTAGCATCAATGCACCTTTCACTGAAAACTTTTCGAATAGTACGTTTCCACCTGCAGGTTGGCAGATTTGGAATCCCAATAATAATGGTACGTGGACTTATGATGCTGCTTCAGGGTATGCAGCCGCAGGGGCTGCTACGATGCAAAATTTTAATATGAATGCTGCCGGGCAATTGGATGACCTGGTCTTGCCACCGGTAAGTGTCGGATCTGCTGATTCTTCTGTCCTTTCTTTCAGATATGCTTATGAGGTTTATGATGATAAGGATGTATCTACCTGGGATGGATTGGAAATTTATTTGTCAAATGATGACGGGTTGAATTATCAACTTATCTACAAAAAAACCGGCAACTACCTGGCATCGGTAGCTGGAGAAAAGACTACAGCGTTTGTCGCATTGCCTTCGAGTCCTGGTAATTGGGGTTTTGAAAATATTAACCTGACCTCATACATCATCCCCGGGAAAAAACTACTGATAAAGTTTCGCGGATTGAATGCCTATGGCAACAACTTGTATTTGGACGACATCAGTGTATCGGCAGTGGTTTCCCTCGACAGGGATCTGGAGATGACATCTATAACCAACATACCTCAATACGTTTGTAGTGGCATGCCTGCACCATCTATTACTTTCAAATCTAATGGAAAAGTACCTGTCAATTCCCTTAAAATAAACTACCAGATCAATAATCAGCCTGTGCAGACACAAAACTGGACTGGAACCTTGTATCAAAATGCTACTACAACAGTCAACCTCGCTGCTTTACAAAATTTACCTGCAGGAGATTACCTGTTTACGATCTATACCTCTGATCCGAATGGACAGCCTGACGAAGCTCCTGGAAATGATACCATGAGATTCAGGTTTTTTGTGATGGGGAATGCTACGAATCCTCTTACAGAAAGTTTTGAAGGCAACAAGTTCCCTCCTGATCAGTGGGTATTACAACAGAATGGTAATGGACATTCATGGGAACGTAGTTACGATGCTGCCACAAATGGGTCATCATCTGCCGAAATTGAGAATTACAAGTTTGATATGATCGGAAAAACAGACAACCTGATATCCCCTATCATTACAGCTAATACAGGTTATGACAGTTTGTTTGTTTCTTTTGATTACGCTTATGCTCCTGGGTCAAATTACCCTGGTACGCCAGGTGACCCTGAAGATACGCTTGAAGTGAAGATAACCAAAGACTGCGGGCAGACCTTTACTTCCATTTTCAAAAAATTTGGAAATGAAATGTCAACTGTAAATGATCCCATGTCAAGGAAAGGATCTTCATTTCAACCATCTAACGGAGATTGGAAAAATATCACGGTATTCATGACACCAATTACCGGAACCAGCGACTTCCAGGTTTTCTTTTCTTCCAGGGGAAATAACAGGAACAATGTATATCTTGACAATATCAGGGTTTATGGCATTACGGTTCCGCCTTTGCTTAAAGAAAAAGGATACTTGTTATATCCAAGTCCATTCAGGGATCAGTTCATTATCAGAAATTATCAACAACCGGTTGGATTGCAGAGCGTACAGATATACAATATTACCGGTCAGCTTGTTTGGAATCAATTATATAACGGAAATGCTTATAAGCAGATATTTGTGAATGCTGCAGGATGGCCTGCAGGTGTTTACACCGTTAAAATGAACTTTTCTGATAAGACAATCTTAGACAGGGTGGTGAAGCAGTAGGGGGTGTGAGGTTGAGGGTTTAGTCCGCCGTGTCCGAAAGGATTTGAATGATTGGTGATATGAAAATTGTAATGGCTTATCAGTAATTAGTCAAAATATGAATTTGCATTCGCGTTTTCCTGAAGTGTTTTGTGTCGCTTGCAAAGGCATAGAAAAATGTCCCAATTAATAATACTTTTATTCCAGATCTTGACCGAAATATTGTTGCATAATACAGAAGGATTTAAACGTAAGGCGACGGACTCATCTGTATAATACAGCAACTTGCTTACCTTAAGTAAATTCCATTGTCGTATTTACCTAAATAAAAATTAAAAGCCCTTCCTGTTTTCTCAAACAGCACAGTTTTAAAATATATTTGCGCAAAATCATTCGGATATCATACGAGGCAAATTAAAATACAAGTTATTTGGAGTATTGCTGCTCCTGTTTAATTGTGTAGCCACCATTACTCCAGCCATTGCCGCTGCAGAAGATGGTAATCCTGTTGTATTTTCTTTAGTAAGCCAGCATTTCCAGCAAATGGATTTAATGGAGGAAGTGCCTGCTTCCAATGCGGTTATGTTATCCCGATTCTCAACATCCCCTAAACATTTGCAACCTGAATCGGGGGACTCGTTTCGAAATATCTTTGCAAATTCAAACAAGGAGAATCCTGCAATAGAATGGAACCATTCTTTGCAAAAACCGGATTATTATGCCTTTGTTTTCCGCTATACTCTATTTTAATTTTTGCGGTTTTTAGCCATGCAAAATGGCTATCTCTCTCAATGCACCTATTCATTCCGGGTGCAGAAAATAAATATTCTTTTTTCCAAACATTTAAATGAATTAACATGAAATGTCCTAATTGTGATGAAGTCCTTCTGATGACTCAAAGAAACAATGTTGAAATAGACTACTGCCCGAATTGTCGTGGAGTGTGGCTGGACAAAGGCGAATTGGATAAACTGCTGGAACAAGCTGCGCAAAGCCTTTCTCAAGGTTATCCTGCACAACCCAACATGCCAAACACTTACGGTAAACATGATCCCTATTACAATCACGGTCATAAAAAACCTTACAAAAAGAAATCTTTTCTCAACGACTTTTTCGATTTTGACTAAAGGAATTTCTAATTACTTTCATCGAACAGCAATCTAAATTATCAGTCATTATTTTTTTATTATGGAACTCTTGTTACCTGACTTTACAAACCCTGCGATCTGGGTCAGTTTGCTTACGCTTACTTTTCTTGAGATAGTGCTCGGTATTGATAACATCATTTTTATTTCCATCGTGGCAGGCAAATTGCCGAAGAACAAACAAAGGTTAGCACGAAATCTCGGGCTTACGCTTGCCATGTTCTTCCGTGTAGGCCTTCTGTTGTCCATCAGTTGGATCATCAGTCTGAAAGACCCGATACTTTCCATTCCTGCCACGGCGGGACTGAGCGAAGTTCCCCTGGAGTTGAGCATCAAAGACCTGATCCTTATTGCCGGAGGTATATTCTTAATTGCCAAAAGCACTCTTGAGATCCATCACAAGATTCGCCATACTACCGCAGAAGGGAAAGAAAAGAAAGTACCTCAAACGAAAGGATTAAAATCAGTGATCATTCAGATCATCCTCGTGGATGCTGTTTTTTCTTTTGATTCAATATTGACCGCTGTAGGCCTGGTCGACAACGTGGTGGTTATGATCATAGCTGTGATCATCTCTATCATTATCATGATGCTATTCGCCGGGCCTGTTACTACATTGATCAATAAACATCCAACACTTCAGATGTTGGCGCTTTCGTTTCTCGTAGTAATTGGTGTCGTACTGATCGCAGGAGGGCTGCACCAGGAAGTAAGCAAGAGCATTATTTATTCTGCGTTAGGATTCTCCCTGATTGTTGAAATGTTGAACATCAAATTAACCGGAGGCAGAAAAACTGCTGCTGAACGTTAAACCAATGAAATAAAAACCTGTGAGATGTTGAAAGTCTCACAGGTTTTTTTCTACTATTCTCTTTTGTACTTTTCATCAATCCGGCACTTTAACATAAGACCGTCAGTGGTGAAAACTTTGTGTCGTAAATTGCAGTTACGGAGAAATGCATCATGAGGTATTACCAGTTCTCAAATTATGACCCTAACGAAAATCAAAAATCAGGCTTCGATAAGCTGCTGGATATTTTTACGCAACTGCTTACCTACACCAGTGGAGATGTAGCCGAAGCGCTCAGTTGGCTCACTGAATTGGATAAACAGTATGAGTTGACAAATGATCAGTATGGAATGGGTGATTTTATTGATGACCTGAAAGAAAAAGGTTATATCACTGAAGACACCCAAAAGGGTGAGATTCGCATCACACCAAAGACCGAACAATCCATCAGGAAGCGTAGCCTCGAAGAGATTTTCGGCAAAATGAAAAAATCAAAACAGGGTAATCATCGTACATTCAAACCGGGTGCCGGTGATGAGATCAATCCTGAGACACGTCCTTTCCAGTTTGGCGACAGCCTTGAGCAAATTGATTTTACAGATAGCATTCGCAATGCCCAGATCAATCATGGTATCGATCAGTTTTCCATGTACGAAGATGACCTCACCATCAGGGAAAAAGACTTCAAGGCACAGACATCCACCGTACTGATGATCGATATTTCGCACAGTATGATTCTGTATGGAGAAGACCGCATCACTCCTGCTAAAAAAGTGGCGATGGCATTAAGCGAACTCATTACTACAAAATATCCGAAAGACACTTTGGACATTGTAGTATTTGGTAACGATGCCTGGACAGTGGAGATCAAAGATCTTCCTTATCTGCAGGTGGGACCGTATCATACCAATACCGTAGCCGGATTGAACCTGGCGATGGATATACTCCGCAGAAGAAAAAATCCGAATAAACAAATTTTCATGATCACCGATGGTAAGCCTACCTGCCTGAAAATCGGAAAGCGGTATTACAAGAATAGTTTTGGCGTGGACAGACGCATCCTGAACCGTTGCCTGAATCTTGCTGCGCAATGCAAGAAATTGAAAATCCCTATCACTACCTTCATGATCGCAAGCGATCCTTACCTTCAACGCTTCGTTCAGGAGTTCTCTGAAACAAATAATGGCAAGGCCTATTTTGCGTCCTTAGACAAATTAGGCGCATTCATATTCAGAGATTTTGAAACCGGAAAAAGAAAAACATTATACTAATAACGAAAAAGAGAATCAACATTTATGGATACCAACCGGATCAGTACCTTAGGCGAACTCAAAGCATCCCATTACAAGAGCAAACCGGTAAAAGAAGAAATCAGAAAAAACCTCATCGAAAAATTACAGGCCGGTGAGCATACATTTCCCGGCATTATAGGCTACGATGATAGTGTAGTACCTGATGTGGAACGAGCGCTGCTGAGCAGACATAATATATTATTCCTCGGCCTACGGGGTCAGGCAAAGACAAGAATGGCGAGGCAAATCACTTCACTGCTTGATGAATACATTCCGATCATAAAAGGGAGTGAGATCAATGACGATCCATTTCATCCCGTCAGCAAATTTGCGAGGGACCTCATCGATGAGATGAAAGATAACACGCCAATTGCGTGGGTACACCGCAGTGAGAGATATGGAGAGAAATTAGCTACGCCCGATGTAAGCGTGGCTGACCTGATCGGGGATATTGATCCAATAAAAGCAGCAAATCTCAAATTGAATTTTGCTGATGAAAGAGTAATTCATTACGGTATCATCCCGAGGAGCAATCGGGGCATTTTTGTGATCAATGAGTTACCTGATCTGCAAGCACGCATTCAGGTTTCCTTATTCAATATTCTTGAAGAAGGCGATCTTCAAATTCGCGGATTCAAGTTACGGTTGCCTTTGGATATTCTTTTTATATTCACTGCTAACCCTGAAGACTATACCAATCGCGGCTCCATCGTAACCCCGTTGAAAGACAGGATCGAGAGCCAGATACTTACTCATTATCCTGCATCAATTGAAAATGCATTGTTCATCACAGAGCAGGAAGCAAAGCTGCATCCGGCACAAGAGAAAAAAATCATCACCAGTGATTTGGTAAAAAGATTGATAGAACAAATTTCTTTTGAGGCCCGCAGCAGCGAATTTGTAGATAAGAAGAGTGGTGTGTCTGCAAGGCTTACCATTGCCGCTTATGAAAATGCAGTGAGTGCTGCCGAACGCAGAGCCATCATCAATAATGAAGCACAAACGCAAGTTTGGATCAGCGATCTCACAGGCATTATCCCTGCTATCACCGGTAAGATAGAATTGGTTTATGAAGGAGAACAGGAAGGTCCGTTCCAGGTAGCCTACAATCTTCTGGAAAAATCTATCAGAACACAATTTGTAAAATACTTTCCTGACCCCGATGCATTGAAAAGAAGAAAGACAAAAGATTCAAAGGAAGAAAACCCTTACAGGGAGATAACCCATTGGTTCGATCTTGGCAACCAATTGAATCTTCAATTCAGTTTGAAGGATGATGAGAAGATTGCTTTATTAGGCAGAGTCAGCGGACTTCAGGCATTTGTAAAAAAGCATTATCCATCGGCCAATAAAAAGGAATCAGCATTGTTGATGGAATTTGTCTTGCATGGATTGGCTACTTATTCTATGATCAGCAAGAAAGTATTAGAAGGAAAAATAGAATTTAAAGATTTGATGGGAAGCATGCTGAATCTTGGGGAGCAGGCGTTTGATGAAAGTGAACTGGAGTGAACAGAAGAGCGGGAGGATATGGCAAAGACACCCAATCTGACCACGTACAATTCACCATTAACCATTAACAATTCACAATTAATAAATTGGTCAATACACATTCACTTCCCTCTTCAATAAAATTCCAAATTTTTGATTGACCGCATCAATTACTTTTTCACTGAAATCATAGATTTCTTTACCGGAGGCATTGCCATAATTAACGATTACCAGGGGTTGGGTTTTGTGGCAACCAACATCACCTTCCCGGTATCCCTTGAATCCACATTGCTCTATCAACCAGGCTGCAGGTACTTTAATCCCTTCCCCTGTTTTAAAAAAATGAATGGCAGGATGAACTTGCTGCACTTTATCAAAGTCTAAACCCGACAATACCGGGTTTTTAAAAAAACTACCCGCATTGCCGATGACAGCAGGGTTTGGCAATTTTGCAGAGCGAATCCGTATCACGGCATCCGACACTGCTTTTACACTCAAATCTTTTACGCCCATAGCCTCTAATTCATTTGAGATAGTACCATAAGATATATTGTACTCAGGAACTCTTTTCAATTGGATCGTTACATTCAAAATAATAAATTGATTTTTCAATTCATTCTTAAAAACACTTTCACGATATCCAAACCTGCATGCTTCATTCGAAAATGATTGAATG
>CAZGNJ010000021.1:0-67825 GCA_964526985.1 uncultured Ginsengibacter sp.
CATTTTGAATTTCTAAATGGTATCAGTGCCTGGTACCGTTTGGTGACTTTGCACAAATTGAAGGTCGAGGTACCTCTGCCAAATTTATTATTAACCTTTAATTGCAGCATTCAGAACATCCTGGTAGTGATCGAAATTAAAAACTTGCCCGCATGATGTAAAACTGTTTGCAGGCAGATCTATTTTCTATCGAACCAGTTTTCTAATCTCAAAGCTTTGATGTGTCTGAAATCTTTCACGTTATCTGTTACTAAAGTCAATTCGTTTGCCAAGGCAGTTACTCCGATTATCAAATCAAATTCATCGTGCATTGGAGTTCCATTTTTTCTCAAATTCACTTTAGTTTCAGCATATTGTTTGACCGAACCAATTATTGGGATGGATGTCAGACCTTTCACAAATCTATCAACAGCTTCGTGAGATTTTTTCGGATTGTCGCTGTTTTCAGCTCCATACCTTAGTTCAAAAATCGTAATTTCTGATATGTAACAGTTTTCAATTCCTTTTTCTCTGATTATTTCATCAAGGTCGAGTTTTCCACGTAAAAAGAATACGCAAATATTTGTGTCAAGTAAATATTGCATATAATCAGAATTTAAAATCTTTGTCTCTAAATCTTCTGCTTCCTTTGATTTCTTTAATGATTTCTTCAGCAGACTTTTTAGACGCAAACGCACCGAAAGACTCAAAAAAATCCTTCTCTTTAGATTTCGTACTCTTTCTTATTGATTTTGCAAGTTTTTCAATCAATTCAAGCTTACTTACGGAACTCAAACTTTCAAAAATCCCTGAATAAGTTTCAACAATATGTTTTTCTGTATGTGTCATCGTTTGATGTTCTGGGAAACAAATCTACAATAATTGTTTCTCAGTTCATAGTGTTGTAAACTCCTACCCAAATTGGAACTTGAGAACAAACTATCAAAAAAGCCATGAATAGAAATAATATTGACAGTATTATCTTTTTCTCGTGTCGTCATAAAATGGTGAATACTTCATTCCCTCATCGCATCTAATCCTCTTTTCAAATCTTCTATAATGTACGTCGCATCTTCCAATCCCACGTACAATCTGATTCTTCTGTGATCGGGATTTTTCGGATCATAATCAGATGTGGCGACAGATGCTACTCCCGGAATGATGAGTGATTCATGCCCGCCCCAGCTTACCGCCATTAAGATGTGCTGCAGGTTTTCACAAAATCTTTCTATACTACTACAGGAAGTTTCTCTGAATACAAAGGACAATAATCCGCAAGATCCGGTCATTTGTTTCTTTGCCAATGCTGCCTGTGGAAAATCTTCATCAAAAGGAAAGGACAGGCTTTCGATTTCTTCTCTCGATTTCAAAAATGAAACAACCTCATTTGTAGTGCGGGTAATGCGTTCCAACCTTGCTGGCAATGTTCTCAACCCGCGCAGGATCAGCCATGCATTAAACGGAGTAGTACCAATACCAAGATTCAGGTATTCGCCGAAAAATATTTTATCCATCATCGCTTTCCTGCCACAAAGCACTCCGGCTACCACATCGCTATGGCCATTCAGATATTTTGTAGCGCTCTGAAGTGTAATATCAATTCCAAGATCAAGCGGACGCTGATAGAGTGGTGTACAATAACTGTTGTCACAAATAGTAATAATATTTTTTTCTTTAGCCAATGCCGCTACCGCCGCCAGGTCTTGCAGATAGAATGTCCAGCTATTGGGAGACTCTAAATATATCAGTGTTGTGTTAGGCTGAATAGCTTTCCTGAAATTCTCTGTATCTCTTCCATCTACATAGGTAGCAGTAACACCAAAGCGTGGCAATACATTCTCAAACATCTTTTGCGCCCATGTATATGGTTTCTGAACAGAAACAATATGATCACCAGATTTCACATTGGCCATAACTGCTACGAAGATGGCTCCCGCTCCACTATTGAGAACCAGGCTCGCTTCCGCGTGATCCAATGCCGCCAGCTTTTTTTGCAGTATTTCCAGTGTAGGATTACAGCCCCGGCTGTACAAATACGCTGATGATTCATCCTGGAATGCCTTTCTAAGGTCATCTACCGTATCAAAGGAAAAATTACTTGTCTGAAATATCGGTGGAGTTACTGCATTAAAATAATGGCTTCTTTCTTCTCCTAATTCATTGATGATTTCTGAAACTTCTTTTGGATCCATTTATCTGAAATTTTATTGATTGTCTTTTTTATTCCGCAAGGCTATTGCCAAAAAATAAATTATCATGAATATTGCCAATACAGCAATTGCCACCAGGCTGATCTTCGTCTGATTGATCGCGATACTCATCCCGACAAAAGCATAAGCAGCAATAAACACAACCGGCAGCAGCGGATACCACTTCATCTTATAAATACCTGTACCGTCCAGATGCTTCGTTTTCTTTCGCAAGATAAATATACTACCTGCAGAAAGGATCATCCCAAAGCAATCGAGGAAGATCGTAAAGCTCAGAATCGTATCAAATTTTTTTGCCCAGAATATGATGATCACACACATCGCCGCAAACACACTCAGCGAAGTGGTCAGTACTGCTGTCTTAGGGTTTCTTTTTTTGAAAGATGCGGGAAGTATCCTGTCTTCACTCATCGCAGCCATCACACGCGGATTACTCATCAGCAATACATTCACATAAGCGAGCACACTGAGAAACAGCAGTACGGAAAGAATCGTTCCTGCATTGCTTCCAAAAACTTTGTCAGCCATGATCGCTGCAATGTTTGACGCCTTGCCTAATTCATCATAACCGATAACTTTGACATAGGCATAATTGATGAGCAGGTATAATACAAGTATGACGGTGATGCCTATAAAGATCGCGCGTGGAAGTGTCTTTTGTGGTCGCCGGATTTCTTCACCAAAGTTGATCGTTTGCTGGTAACCACCATAAGTAAAACTCACGCCTACCAATCCTACACCAAATGCTGTGAGATAACTCATGAATCCGCCACCGCTTTCTGCCATACTGAAATTGATGGGTTTGCCTTCGGCAAAGAATAAAGGACTGATCAATGCCACTACCATCAGTATCTTGATCACCGTGAGTACATTTTGTGCACGTGCACTCATCTTCAGTCCCAGCAAATTCACTCCGAAAAATAATATTACTGCTGCTATCGCAATAACAATCTGCCAATGCTGCGCCTCGTGTAATGAGGCATGGGGTATGATGACTCCCGTAATATATTCACCACCTACAAGCGCGACAGCGCCCAGTGATGCGGCATTGCTCACAAGAATAATACAATTGATGCCGAAGGCAATGGATGGATGATAAGCATAAGAAAACACTTTATAATAACCACCGGTAACCGGAAGCCTGCTGCCAATCTCTGCATAAGTGAGCGCTCCGCAAAATGCAACGAGGCCTCCGGCAACCCAACTGATAAAAAACATCAAAGGACTACCAATCGCGGCAGCTACATTGGCAGGTGTACGAAAGATGCCCATACCCAATACAAAACTGATCATGAGTATGGAGACATCAAACAGGTTGAGAAGTCGTGAGGATTTTTCCGTCATTGATGTGTGTAAGCAGCAAGTAAAGAAATATTTTTAATGCATGTCAAGATTGCCAGGCTAAAATTCCTTTATCGATCCCAAACCAGGGTTATCCAAACAAAAATGATTGCAGGAATAAAATTACACATTGAACTTTCATTCTTCAGAAATATTAGGATAGCACAATCAAAATTCTACTACATTTGCGCCCGTAATTGGTTTCACTACCCGCCACGGCGGGTAAGAATTAAAATGGGAATCCGGTGCGAATCCGGAGCTATCCCCGTAGCTGTAAACCCGCTGCCCGCGAGGGCTGCTTCTGATCAGCAAAACCACTGTTCGCCTGGGGCGAATGGGAAGGATGACAGAAGGCGGAAAGCCAGAAGACCTGCCATTGCACCATTATTTATCACATGCTTTCGGGAGAAAGGCAGGGTATGATCTGAGGATATATCCCACTGTCTGCTGTTGGCTATTAAAAATTTTTATGAAAAAAGTATTGCTTCTCGCATGCGCACTCACCGCCATGCAGGTACTGCACGCACAAGACAGTACCAAAACCCTGGATGAAATCATCGTAACGGCATCCAAAACACCAATCAAGCAAAGCCAGACAGGAAAGGTTGTTACCGTCATCTCGCAGAAAATGATCCGGGAAAATTCCGGGAAAACTTTACCAGAACTCCTGAACACGGTAGCCGGACTTACCATCAACGGCGCTGACAATAATGCCGGTACCAACCCTACCGTATATCTTCGTGGTGCATCCGGTGGCAACACACTCATCCTTGTGGATGGTATTCCGCTCTATGATGCTTCCGGTATCAGTGGTGAATTTGATCTGAATAATTTTGATATCGCCTCCCTCGAAAAAATAGAAATCCTGAAAGGAGCACAATCCACACTCTACGGCTCTGATGCCGTGGCAGGTGTGATCAACCTCATCACCAAACAACCTTCCGGAAAACCTTTTTCAGTCAATGCATTATTGTCTGCAGGCAGCTATGGTACATTGCGCGGTAGCGCTACAATATCAGGTGCTAACGATAAAGGGTACACGTATATGGCATCCTACTCAAAACTGTACAGCAATGGATTCAGCAGTGCGTATGACTCAACCGGTAACGCCGGATTTGATAATGATGGTTTCTCCAGTGATCAGTTCATGTTTCGCTTTGCCATGCCTGCAGGCAAGAAGAATACCCTGGCTTTTTTTGGCAAATACGGAAAGTACAAATCCGATATAGATGCAGGAGCTTTCAAGGATGACAAAGACTACACGTATCACAATGACAATACGATTGCCGGATTGGAATTCAACCATCAGTTGAAAAACGGCAGAGTAAAGATTCAATATTATGCAAATTGGTTCAACAGGAACTTTGAAGATGACTCCACTGATGTAGGAGGATTTTCAAAATATCAGCATGGCCAATACAACGGATTCTCCCATTATGCAGAACTTTTTACAAACCTGAAATTGAGCAACACTACAGAATTGCTCGCGGGTGCAGACTACCGTTACAATGTGACGGACCAGCTCTACCGGTATCTGCCTGATTATGGAATGCCTGCTATACCGCTCTCTGGTGATAGCGCGCATACAGACCAGGCCAGCGCTTATGCCTCTTTGCATTATCAACACGAGAATGGTTTTGGAATAGAAACCGGAGGACGATTCAATTACCACAGCATTTATGGATTCAACTACACGACTTCCATCAATCCTTATGCGTACCTTTCCAAGCGCTTCAAAGTGTATGCTACACTTTCTTCCGGCTACCGTATTCCGACACTCTATCAATTGTATTCCGAATATGGAAACAAGAATCTGAAACCGGAGAATACTACTTCGATGGAAGCGGGAGTTCAATATGCAGACGATAGTTACTATGCACGATTAACAGGATTTACCAGGGCCGGAAGAGATATCATTTTGTTTTACACAGATCCGGTCACCTATGCCGGAAAATATATCAATGGCGATAAACAAAACGATTACGGATTTGAAACCGAATTGCGGATTGCTCCGGGTAAAATATTTTCAGCTTCGCTGAATTACACCTTCACCGATGGCCGTATCTCCACAGAAGTAAGTGGAAAGGACACCAGTTTTTTCAATCTGTATAAGAGGCCAAAGAATGTGCTGAACATCCAACTGCAGGCAAATATTACTTCCGCCTTCACAGCCGCAGTATCCCTGCACACAGCAAGCAAATCATTCGAACCACAATACATGGCTGCGCCGTTTGAATTGGATGGATACTATACACTCAACGCGCACCTACAGTATAAGGCCACAAAATTCCTCTCTGTCTTTGTAAACCTGCAAAATATCACCGACCAGAAATACTTCGTAACAAGAGGTTACAATACAAAAGGTTTTAATGCGATGGGAGGCATCAGACTGAATTTTTAAAAACCCTGAAAACTATATACACAGCCGCATGAGTACTTGGGCGGCTGTTTTTGTACACTCAATCCATATTTATTTTTTGCTACAAATGCGATAATCCGGTCTTATGTAAACGGTAGGGTGAAAGCCGATTAAGCCAGGCACACAGCGAATCGCAAGATCGTAAAGGTTTTAGACCTTAGTAGAAAACAACCTAATCTCCATCCTAACCTTATTACCATATTATTCCTGGTAGCGTATCAGAGAGAATATTGTCACGAAGAAAGGTCGAGACGAAACAACCAATATCATTCACCAATTGATTACCTTCATCTTCCAAAAATTCCTGCAACATGAAATACCTCCTTGTTTCGTTCATTAGTTTCTTATCAATTCAAAACATCCAGGCACAGGAAATCATAAAGCGTGATCCGGTGATTGAGCAGATGGTCAGGGAAGTCTCTCCGGACTCACTGAAATCTTACATTACTGATTTGGTAGCTTTGGGCACACGGCACACGCTTAGCTCACAGACAAATCCTAAAATAGGAATCGGCGCTGCCAGGAATTATGTGCTTAGGAAATTTCAACAGTTTGCAAAACATTCCGGAGGCAGACTTACTGCATTCATTGACACGGTGACCTTACAGCCTGATAAGCGTCGTGTAAACAGAACCGTTATTTTAGGAAATGTAATGGGTGTTTTAAAAGGAACTGATCCCAATGACAACCGCATTTTTATAATAAGTGGCCATCTCGATAGCCGTAGAACAAATGTGATGGACAGCATCGGTATTGCTCCGGGCGCTAATGATGACGGGAGTGGTACTGCCGCTGTGATAGAATGTGCACGTGTGATGAGCCAACATCAATTTCCGGCTACAATTATTTTCGTAGCAGTGAGTGGAGAAGAGCAGGGATTGCTGGGCAGTACTTTTCTTGCCAACAAAGCAAAAGCGGAAAACTGGAACGTAAGAGCTATGTTGAATAATGATATTGTTGGCAGCAATAACAGCAATGAAACCAACATTATCAATAATACAGAACTGCGGGTGTTCAGTGAAGGCATTCCGCATTATGAAACAGAGAAACATATACGCAGAATCATTTCACTTGGGTTGGAGAACGACGGCAGTTCACGCCAGTTAGCACGTTATGTGAAAGAAACCGGTGAAAGGTATGTGGACAATATGCATGTCATCTTAGAGTACCGCACCGACCGTTTTCTGAGAGGTGGTGATCATCTTCCCTTTTTGAACAATGGATTCACAGCGGTGAGGATTACCGAGATGAATGAAAACTTTACACGCCAGCACCAGGACATCCGTACTGAAAACGGAATTCATTATGGTGACCTGACTGAACACATAGATTTTGAATACCTGAGAAAAAATACAGCGGTGAATCTCTCTTCCCTTGCGAATCTTGCAAAGTCTCCAGGCAAGGTAGAAGGTGTTACTATTGAGGTACGTGGGCTCGGGAATAGTACTCTTCTTCAATGGAAGGCTTCCGCCGGAGCCGGGTATTATGTACTCATACGGCCCACAGCATCTTCAGTATGGACTAAGAAATTTTTTACAAAGGATACAAAGATGCAACTGCCATACTCCAAAGACAACTACTTCTTTGCAGTACAATCCGTTTCGGAAGATGGAAATGAAAGCCTGCCGGAAGTGCCAGAGGTTGGAAGGTAATTCTGTTGTAGCTCTATTTAATGAAAATCAGTACACCAGGTTGTAGATACCATTTTTCAGGTTAGGATAGATCTTTTGATACAACTCCATCAAAATGTCTTCACGCCTCGGTAATGGTACACGGTTGTTGATGATCCGCCATTCATTTTCTCCAAGAGCATCCGGATCTCCTTTGTAAGTAGCATAGTCCTGGCTCCAGTCCACCTGTGCCTGGTACCGTTTCAGATCAATATTTTCCCGTGTATGCGCATCCGTTACACGGCACTCTAATTCTCCGCGTGCGGTAAAATATCTTCGTGTTACATACAGTGTTGCATAGACGGTTTTATAAACCGGCTTGCCGGAAGTGTCCTTAGAAACCTGGATTTCCTTACTCAGTTTTTTTGAAAATGACTGTGTGAGCGGAAAGGGTACGTCCAGGTTGGTCCACATAATGTCGATAAGCCAGTCCACATCTATTCTTGCCATGTATGCTTCGCGATCTGTATAGAATCGTGCAGGACTGTTCTTTGCGTAGTCACCACCTAAATCCCTTACGAGACTTCGTTGCAGCAGGTCGCTATTGAAACTGTTTCCAAACCTGTTGGGTCCAATTTGCGAATAATAAGATGACTGGTCTGTTACAGGATTGATGACCACATTCAATATCGATTCTTTGAAGGCATACGCCATTTGCTGCTTCACATCTTTATATCCAGGATAGTAATTGTTGGCCTTTGAAAAAAGTTCATACGCATGGCGAAAGGAAGATTTATCTCCGGCATCCATATAACTCATTCCTTCCTCATAATAGGTGGCTGCCGCATTCTGACGTGCCACCTGTATGTCGGCTTCATAGGAAGGTGCATCTAAGAAATTTCTTGCTTTTGATTTGTGGATCACACCCGAAAGGCTTTGAAGTGTATTGTACGTGTTGATGATTTTGTCCCACCGGTCAGGTTCCGTGAGCGTTTGGTAAACATCAATATTGCCCAATAGGTTTTTCGTTATGGATCCATAACTATTGGTTATATTATTCTTCAAAGACTCATTCCCCGGGTCTTTATCCAGTTTTTTCAACAGGCCCGCCAATGCCTGGAATTCCGGGCTATTGCCAATTAAATATTTGGATGAGCCACAACTCATCAGTACGAGCGAAAAAATAATGGGTATAACAATTGTCTTCACGAGATGGGAGTTTTGATTTTTAAAATTATGGTTATTCTTTAATTTTGAAAGAGCCACGATAGAAAAAAGTGACAAAATTCAAAATTATCATTGAGATACAAAGCCGGTAATAATGATCCGTAATTCACCAACAAAAGAAGATGGTTATGAAAATGCACACCACTAATTATTTTGACACTTTCATTGAAGTAGCAGAAGACACGAAGGCTACAACCGGAATGAAACCTCCCGTGAAAGAGAGTAATCCCACCATTGCTGCTTTACAATATGAAATGATCGCAGAGAACCCCTACGAATTCACTTCTGATGATATTTTATTTCGTGTATTCGCAATGAGAAACGATTTGACTAAATCCCAATACAAAAATGCAAGAGAACAATTCTTCTCAAAAGGACAAGCCTGTATGAGAACATCACCTCTTGCAAAAACCTATGGCTTTGGTATTCATTCAGACAGCAAGGGTAGAGTGGCAATCTATGGAATGGAAACAGAGCCTTATCAACAATTGAAATCTGACAAGAAGATAAAAAAAATAAAAGCCATGAAGAGTACAAGGAAGTAACGGCCTGAACTTTCCAGATACATGCTGCAATTGTCTGCTTCTATCCATCACCTCTTCAACCGTTGAAATGAAAAACCTCAAGTATTTACCCAAAGTATTTACAGCCGTAAGTTTCCTGATTCTCCTCGTTCTCTTTATGCTCTTGCTCCTTGGCAGAAAATCAGAAGCGTTAAGACCCGAATCTCTGCTCCATTATCTTCCGGATTTCTACCTGCATGTGTCTAACCTTGCTATCAGCTTTCTGATACTCATGATAGGAGGTTACTTCGGCCTGATGGCAGGAATAAATGTCAAAGGATTATCGATCCTTGCAATCATAATCATACTGGCCAATTTCATTTATGAAATGTTTATTCCTGTGATTAATGAATGTGATATTGTAGATGCTTACTACGGCACCGTAGGTACAATGATTGGATTATTGTGGCTGTTACTGATGAAAAAAATCGGGATGAAAACGAATCCTCTCTTTGAAAATAAACAGCAGTAACGCAACAATTTTTCAAAAACATAAAATCAATACCTGTAAATAGGTTGCACATCATAACCATGCAACGCATGAGCAGTTCGCTCCCAGTCCTGGGTGAATCCCAGCATGAATCCGCCACCACCTGCACCGCAAAGCTTCAATGTATAATCGCCCGAATCTAATCCGTTCTTCACTACCGGTTGTATAGATTCAGGGATGAAACTTTTCATTTCATCCATCTGGAACTTGCTGATCTGGTTCAGTGAATCATAAAATGAAGCTGACTCGCCTTTCAGAAACAGATCAATGGAGTCGTTATTATATCCAACCAGTTTGTCCCTGATCTTATTTCTGAAATCCTGATTCTCATGCAATGCATGGAATCTCTCCATCAGGCCAGCGGTGCTTCGTGCTATGTGGGTGTTCAGAAGAAATATCACCTGTTTGCCATCAGTGTTCTGTTCAGGAAGTTTGGTGGTAACGATATCTTTTGGACTTTTATAAAGTACGGGTTCGTTGAGAATAATGCTCAGCGGATCCAACCCTGAGCTGACGCCATGAAAGAAGGATTCAATTTTTCCAAGACTGTTTTTCAGTTGTTCCAGCTTATGAAAAGAAAGTACTTTCAGTTCGTCTTTCAGGTTCTTTGCTTTCTTCAGGTACCGGAGAAAGATGGCCACTACCAGGGCTCCGGAACTTCCTAATCCATACCCTTGCGGAATATTGCTTTGAAAAAACAAACCATTTTCAATCTCTCTCTCAAACCGCTTCACCTCCAGCACAAAATTCTCATCTACATGCCCGGCAATAAAAGCGGAGAGTTTTCGGAGGTATTCGTTGGACTGAAGTGCAAATTTTTTGTTGGCAGCATGTTCATAAAAATTCAGTTGGCCTGAATACAGATCGCATGGTATCACCAATGCCATACCATTGTGAAGCACTGTGTACTCACCAAACAATAAAATTTTTGAATTATAGCTTTCCATTCGTCAACTGTGAATTTTTTCAGGCCCATGTCCGATCCGGTCGTAAATTATTTCTATTTTATTCATTTCAGAATGGAGGAACGTGTTTACTGTCTCTTCATTTTTTGCCGGATACATCACATGCACATTTGGCCCCGCGTCTAATGTAAAGCAAACAGGTACCCCTGTTTCTTTCCGGAAATTTCTGATCAACTCAATGGCCAGTATTGTTCCCGGTTTCATCAGGATATAAGATTCTTCTGAAGTCATCATCATGGCATGCAAAGCTAACGCCTCTTGTTCTACTATCTTAATGAATTGCTCATGATCTCCGTTCTGTAAAATGTTTAACATCTCTTCACAGTGCGTACTTGCCTGCAAAAAACGACTTTCTGCATAGCGGTGACCTTGCATGAGCGAATGGCCTTTGCTGCTCGATACTTTCTTGGGCGTGTCGTCCACGATCAAAATAGCATCACGCATGTTGTTGAAATTTTGATGAATAGCCGGTACAGGGATAGCAAACTCATCGGAAGAAGGTTTGACCGTCGGAAGGCTTCCCCAAAGGGCGTAGCCTCCATACATCGACCTGCAGGCGCTTCCACTGCCCAGCCTCGCAAGAAAACTTGCGCGCTGTAAGATATCATCTTCATCATATCCGGATGCAGAAAGCAGCGCGAGCGCTATGGCGCCAAATGCGGATGCAGAAGATGCAATGCCGGTGGAATGCGGAAAACTATTGGAAGATTGAATCTGAATAGCATAATCATTCAGAAAAGGAAAATGCACAGCGTTCGCTTCCAAATATTTTTGAACGCGATTTCCAAAGAGTTCTCGTTTTTCATTATTGAAAAAATATTCAAGTTCCACACCCTGCACTTTCTTTTCATGCAGTGTCAATTCCACTTCGGTGTAAGCATTCTGCAATGTCATACTCAATGATGCATTGCATGGAATTTGGTTTCCCTTTTTTCCCCAATACTTTACCAGTGCAATATTGGATGGGCATCGCCAAATGACTCTTTCCTTCATTTACGTATCATTTGCTGATAATTAAAAATAGGATGCATTCCTTTTTCTGAAAAGTATTTTCTCGCATCTGCTTCATCATGAAAAGTAGCCATGACAAAATCGCCTCCCCACGCACCCAGTGATTTGACCTCAAAAGGATAGTCAGAAAAACAGGTTGATTTCACTGAAGGCTTTCCTAATACAGATGACAATAGCGTTTCGCTTCGCTTCATTTGTATCCCAAAATTTTCGAAATCAGTAGCTCTCAATACCGAGTCAATGATGTCGTTCATTTCATGCATGTGGCCTGGTAATATTTCTATTTTTTCGAAATGCAAAACCTCCTCCCTGCTTTTTTGTTTTTTACCGGTGTAGATAAATAGCAGGTGCTTACTGATATTTTCCGGTATCGAAATGGGTGTAACATGTCTTTGAGCATTTGCCGATGCACCTTCTCTTCTGTAGATGAATGGCGCTTTGGTTGTAGCCGCTGCTATGTCAAAACCGGATCCGCCAAACGTTTTTCCCAATAATAAATACGGATCCACCCCGGACCACTGACTGAGAAGTGAAAGAAAAGTAGAACTGGTGCCCAATCCATATTTCCCCGGGAAATCAATTTCGAAATGAAAATGAAGCCCCGTGATCCTCAGTAAAGGCTTTTCATTTTGAATGAACCGTAGCAGCTCTTGAACGATCACTGCTTTTTTCTCGTCAGAAGCATTGATGATGTCCAGGTTCTTGTTGAATTCTATACGGAGCCATTCATTGCCTTTCTCAAAGCAAATCCAAAGAATATTTTCTGTGGAGTGAGAAGAAACGGTAAGTGTTTGTCCGTAACGGAGCGGCATCACTAAAGACCACGCACCACGCAGCACTAAGTATTCACCAAACAAAAGGAGCTTTCCGGATGCAGCATATTTTGTCGCGGTCATTATTTCGTTACCGGTTTTAGATTCCATGATTCCACTAACTGGCGAACGGCATGCACCGAAACGGTTTTGTCTTTGAAATAATTCACTACCTCATGTTTCTTTTCGTCAGGCACACCTAACTGTTTCAGGATATTCAGCAGGTGCATTTTCATGTGGCCTTTCTGAATGCCAACTGTAACCAAAGATTTTACGGCAGAGAAATTATTGGCAAGCCCTGCTGCTGCGGCTATTCCCATCAGTTCCCGCGCAGACGGATGGCCTAACAACTGATGACTGAGTTTTACCAATGGATGTAGGTTGGTCAGTCCACCTACCACACCTAATGAGATGGGCAATTCGAGAATGAAACGGAAAGTATTATTTTCAATTTCGACTCTGGTAAGTGGCATGTATTTCCCGGTGAGGGAAGCATAAGCGTGGCCGCAAGCCTCTACTGCACGGAAGTCATTTCCTGTAGCAAGCACTACCGCATCCACACCATTGAAGATTCCTTTATTGTGTGTAGTGGCACGATAAGGATCAGCCTCAGCTACTCTTACCCCCAATTGAAATCGTTTTGCAAATTCATCTCCGGTCATCCCGGGTACAATGTCATCCAGTTTATCAATCGCGCTTTCTACATAGCATTTTACTCTGCAGTTCGGTGTCAGGTTGGATAAGATGCACATGATGATTTCAAGCCCATCTTTCGAAAACTCTTTTTGTCCGGCGTGCCAATTCTTAAAAGTCTCTGCAAAATTTTCAAGGCAGGAGTTGATGAAATTGGCTCCCATAGAGTCCACGGTCTCAAAGGTGCAATACAATTGCATGAGACCGGGCTCTGTGCCTGACAGGTCTTTGATTTCAATATCAGAAATACCACCGCCACGCTTCAACATATTTTCTGTAATGTCAAATGCATTTTTGATCAGCAGCTCCTTCAGTTCAGGAAATTTTTTGATCAGCTGCTTCTTGTCATCATGCCATAAAAAATGTACCTGCCCTATCTTTTCTGTATCTATGATTTCAGCTTTAAAGCCTCCATGAGAAAACCAAAATTTTGCACTCTTGGCTGCTGCCGCGACTACCGAACTTTCTTCTATCACCATCGGAATGGTATAGACTTTATCATTCAATAAGAAATTGGGAACGACGCTGAATGGCAAATGGAAATTGGATATTGTGTTTTCGCTGAACTCCTCAATCGTCTCCTGTGTCCTGGCATGTGGGTGATGAAAACTTCTGAAAACTTCCAGTGCCTTTTCGCTGTCATCGATCTGCGCTGCAACCAATTTCAGTTTTTCATCCCTGCTTTTTCTTGAAAACCCATGTATGACGTGAGATTTTTCTTTCATTGTTTTTCTTTGATTTTTAAATACGCGCGTGCCAGCAGCAATCCTTCTACCTGGTATTTTGTGAATTCATCGAGCGCTTCCTGTGAAAGCAATGCTTGTCTTAAAAAGACAGATGCCTGGCCATAGAGCGCATTGATATTTGCTTGTTGAATGTAATAATAGCCATCCAAAAAATTCTTGATGCCTCCGCTGATGATGGCAGTATTGCATTTTCTTTTTTCTTCCAACTCATGAATAGCGCTATTCAACATGGCAACCATTTCACCTGCCGTATGGCCTACTTGAACAAATGAACTTAAGAACCTGCTCTTGACTTCATTTCTGTTCAACTCCACTTTAGAAAAATTAGTTCCCCCTGCCGCGGCAAATTCAATAGCCGTCAATGGCAGTTGCAACAAGGCTTTCATGCTCTCATATCCAAAACCCTGGCCTACTTCTTTTACAATCAATGGAGCGCCTGCGGTTTCGACCAAAAATTTTTCTATCGTCCTCACGGGCGCTTCTTCTATCCTGTCGCCTTCGGGTTGCATCCATTCCTGTAAAGGATTTACATGAATGATAAAACCATCGGCGCTTAATTTTTCACGGAGCCTTATGAGTTTATAAATTTCCTTTTGCTGCAAAAATTTTTCTACCTGTGCTATGCCGAAGTTGAGATAGAATGGAGCTTCATCACCCAACCACTTTCGCAGATCAAAATCTTTTTCTTTTGCGGGGTTTTCGACTGCTATTCTCACAGAGCCTACACCCATGCCTAATCCAAACTTCTGCACTGTCTGCGCAAGCCGTCTGTTGATTTCGTTACTCCTTTCGGTACCACCTGTCATACTGGATATCCAGATGGGGTAATTCATTTTTTTGCTTCCGACAAATGTTTCCCAAAGTTCATCAGTCTGCGGATGCGCGGATAAAAAAGGTTCATAGTAGAAGCGGGGATCCGTGTGCCCGTTTTGGGATACCAATGCGAGGTCTATATGACTGTCTTTGCGCGAAGCCGTTTCTTCAGAGGCCTTTAAAGTATCACCGTGATCTTGCTGCATGATGAAGGAGTTGGAGCTACAACCTGCCTGGTAAAGTAGTGAGTTGTATGCCGCAAAATTACGTGAATAAAAGGTTCGTCATAGAGGTTTGAAAATAGAGGTATTGCAACAGAGTTGTTAGATAAATTGTTTTTATCCTTATTTACCACTATCAAGTCAAAATTTATTCTTGATTTTGTAGGTTCAAATGCTGAGGAATTCGTTGTTGCAATGGACACAAGGTATTGCCACAACAGGAGAAACGAGTGAATTTGAATATCAGTAATTATTATCAACTTTGGTACAGGGATAAAGTGACGGAATTCTCACTCTAATGCTGACGCAACACTTCTCCCTGGGTTACACTCAACACCAACATTCCACTCGGCATTGAGATTTCCTGAATTAACTGGAATGAAATGAATCTTGGGTTCAAAAAATTCTTGTAGTCGCCACTCATCTTGTCGTGATCTCAAAGGGAAAACAGAGAAGAAAGTTTCTGAAGTAAAGAATAGTAATGTATAAAGCTAACAGCGTTTGGGGAAGCCTTACTGTCTTTAATTTCTTTGTGGTGTACTTCCATCATTCCAGCCTAAGGTTACCTTCCTTCACCATACAAATCCTTAAACATTCTTTTCAGAATATACAACTTATCTAACCAGGCATTATCCTCTTCCTCATCGTAAAGTTCTAAATAACCATTAACCTTCTCCACAGTCAGGTCTGCATCATCCAGCAATTCCCCGGTGCGCTCTTTTATATTATCGAAAAAAGCCTCACGCTCTTTTGCCGGCATACTAAAAAATCGATACAAAGCTACTGCGGCGGCGGCTCCTAAAATGACCACTGCTATCTTCTCATTTCTCGTCATAAATAGCTCTAATTTTTAAGTTCTTAGTTTTGTAATGAATCAACAACGCATTCTTATAGTGAATTACTTACTTAAACCGTTCCTTTTTTCAATTTTTTTGTTTTCATCCTTTGCCCTCGCGGCACAATACTTTCCACAGGTTCAATATCCGCAAAATTATTTTATTTATCCCGTAAAAGGTGTGCGCATCAGCCTTGCGGCAAATTTTGGTGAACTGCGTTCCAATCATTATCACATGGGACTCGACTGCCGTACAGACCAGGCAGAGAATAAGACTGTGGTAGCCGCGGCCGATGGCTATGTGGCAAGAGTGAGCGTGGCGCCATTTGGATTTGGACAGGCTATCTATATCAATCATCCTAATGGATTGACAACTGTGTATGGACACCTGAATAAATTCTTTCCTGCATTGGACGATTATGTGAAGAAGCAACAGTATGTGAAAGAATCATGGGCCGTTTCGCTTGACCTGACTCCTGATCAGTTTCCTGTCAGGAAAGGACAATTCATTGCATTAAGTGGAAACACAGGAGGTAGCCAGGGGCCTCATGTTCATTTTGAAATCAGGGATACCAAAACAGATAAAGTTCTTAATCCATTACTTTTCAACTTTCCTATCCCGGACAAAGTGCCACCAACAATTGTCCACCTTTACATGTACGACAGGTGCAAGAGTACTTACAGTCAAACTCCGGTGAGCATACCTATAAAAAAAATTGGAAATAAATATGTTGCTATTCAAAAAAGCATAACGGTACACACTGATAAAGTAAGCTTTGGTATCACTGCCAATGATAAACAAACAGGGAGCCACAATCCAAATGGTATTTATGAAGGGATTATATTTTTGGACAATAAGGCGATCAATGCATTCAGATTGGATAGCATCAGTTATGATGAGACGCGGTATATCAATGCACATATAGATTACAAAACTAAAGCCGCGGGTGGCCCATACATTCAGTACCTGAGCAGACTGCCCGGATATCCGGAGGGTGTATATAAAGATGTAGTGAATGATGGTGTTATTCATTTGGATGACACAAAAGTGCATGCTGTGAAAATAGAAGTAAAGGATGCTAATGAAAATACATCTGTGATAGAATTCAATATTCAACGCGGACTGATCAAAGAAACAGGCAAAGAAAGCAGCGATATAATACCATTAGAGTTTCAACCCGGTGTTGTGAATGTATTTGAAAATGAAAATGTACAACTCTATGCGGATGACAGAGCACTTTATGACTCGCTCCGGTTTTTCTACAATATTAAGAATGCGGTATCACCGGATGGGGTTTCTCCGGTAGTATCGCTACTCAGTGGACTTGTACCATCAGAAACATATTTTACGGTAAGGCTCAAAGCCGATAAAGCAACCAATAACCCTGACAGGATCTTGATGAAGCGGACATGGAAGGGAAAATCAGAAGTAGTAAAGACAAAGAAAGAAGGTGAATGGTACAGTGCACGATTCAGAGCGTTTGGAGATTTCGAACTTCTTGTCGATAATGAACCTCCTGTGATTACCGGAGGGTTTGCTGATAATGCCAATCTCTCTGCGAAAGGGTCAATAGTTTTTGTACCAAAGGACAATAATGATGAAATCAGGAACTTTGACGCGAGACTGGATGGAAAATGGTTACGATTTACTAACGATAAAGGCAGGTCATTCATTTATCACTTTGATGAACATTGTCCGCGGGGAAATCATGAACTAACCATCAGCATTGAAGACGAGGCAGGAAATAAAACAGTTAAGACATTTCACTTTACCAGGTAAAACAACAGAATCATGAGCGAATTGAAAGAAGGAGACAAAGCGCCTGACTTTACAGGAATTGAACAAAACGGGAAGCAGATCTCCCTGGAGGATTTCAAAGGGAAAAAGGTGGTGCTTTATTTTTATCCGCAGGATGATACGCCCGTATGCACCGTAGAAGCCTGCAACCTGAGAGACAATTTCAGTGATCTCAGGGCAGCGGGATTTGAAGTGATCGGGATAAGCCCTGATGATGAGAAGAGCCATAAAAAATTTGAAAACAAATTCAACCTGCCCTTTCATCTTGTTGCGGATCCTGATAAAAAAATCATTCATCAATACGGAGTTTGGGGAGAAAAAAACATGTACGGTATCAAACGGATGGGATTGAAGCGCACAACCTTTCTCATAGATGAAAAAGGTGTGATCTATAAAATATTCAGGAAGCCGCGTTCAAAGAAACACAGTGAAGAAATACTCGCAGCATCATAGGGATGGATTGGATTTCTTTATAAAAGAGAATTCATGGTTAGCTAAAATGGCTGCCCGGAAGTTACACAGCCATAGTGTAGCCATTGTATTTGGGAAAACGATACACCTCTGGAAGGTAGATGCGGAAGACTTCCTTGCCGATGAGAAGTGGCTGCGTCACGAACTCTGCCATATCCGCCAATACCGGAAGTATGGAAAAGTTAATTTCGTTTATAAATACCTGTTAGAAAGCGCAAGGAAAGGATATTACGGCAACAAATATGAGGCTGAGGCCAGGGAAGCAGAGGAGAAAAATCAGCCCTGATACAATTGGGAAACAAAAGGAAGGTAAATGTGCCTGTTCTCCCATTAAGAAAAGGTTAATGCATCGGGCAAAATGCGCTTTTTACAGCAGAATTTATTAATCTTGAAAAGCATTGGTATAATTTTGCAACCATTAGGAGTATATTTATCTCTGTCATTTTTCATTTGTGTACGCGCCTTATGAAGATTTTTTATTCACTGTTACTGGCAATCCTGGTTTATCCTGCAACCACTCATGCAGGAGACACCACCAATATCCCGGTTTCTCGGCAGGTATTCCACGAGAAAATAGTGGACTGGCAAAAGAGGGCTGACAAGGCAGACGGGCACTTAGATGGTATGATCCGCGTAGGAAATAATGCAGAGATCAATCTGCAGGTATCAGATGCCATTTTTCGCCAGGTAAATGTACTTAGAAACGATATTGAGGTCAACACAAAATTGGCTACCAACAATGACAAGGTTCGTTACCTCAGGTATCTCGAATACCTGGTGCGCGATTTTGTAAATGCCTGGAAAGACCACAGCCTGCTGCCTTCTATGGCTCCGGCACTGGTGGACAATTTTTCAGAAATTTTTTACCTGAATATTGATGGTAAAAGCATGGCTCCTGCTATTGAAAAAGTACCTTATGAGGTAGGCAGGATCAATGCATCGATTTTTGGTGACAATCCCGGATACAGAGCCTCTGACATTATTCTGTTTAAAAAATTCTGTACCCTTCATCCGAACGAGATCCTCTCACATCTTGGTCCTTATGTAGATGAACCCTTTGCAGACTCCCTGGTGATTGTGGCATTCAACAACAGCCCAAGCCAACTCTATACTTTTGCACAAAGCACACACACCAGGCAGGGAAAGTTGATCAGTGGCATGACTGATAGCCGTGTCAAAACTGTAGTAGCATTGAGCAAACAACCTCGTGCGTTATTTTATTTTCCATTCTTAGACGACCTCATCTCCGGAAAGCAAACTATAGATGCGATCAGCAAAGTGGCCGGAATTTCAGATAACAGTTATGATAGTGTGGGCTATTATAAATTGCTGGTGCAAACAGAAATAAAATACTATGGCCGTATGATCAAGGGCGATACTCCCATTGCCATGTTTGGTTCAGACGGACTGCTCGATATGCTGCAACGAAAAGCAATCCAGCATTTTATAACACCTATCAATGAACTGCATGAAAGGCCGAATCCAATAAGATTCCGTGCATTGAATCCCCTCGGTGCAGAAGATCTTTATTATATGATGGTGCTTGCCGAAAACGAAATTTATACCTCCAGTTACAAATATAGTTTTGACAGGATGATGCAGATGATGGGGCCCGTTCCTCATGGAGATTCATTATTGATGAAACTCAATTTTGACAAGTTCAAGAAGTTTATCAAGATGGCTGCCGGGTATAATAAGTTAGATGTGTTCCTGCGATCGATGGCTCCGCAGAATTCTGAAAAATTGATGCAGGCCTTTGTGCTGAACCTCGAAAAAACAGGCTCACTGGAAGATGCTGTGGATGTGGCAGACAGCTATGGAAGTATTACAGATACTGCATTGCAACAGTCTATGCTCTCCAATGTAGAGTGGAATCTTCAGCGATGTAAAAAGCAGAGCAATGAGCGGGGTCAAAAAATTTATTCTCTCCTAAAAACTATTTTCCTGAGTGCCGACCCGAAGAATGGAATTGACCTCAGTAAGGCAATTGGCATTCCTCCCATCTACACGATGTCCAATCAATACCTTTCTGACGACAGTGGCCGAATTGTAGAGCAGGTTTTCTTTTATGGAGACAAGGACGGCATAATGTCTTATCAAAGTTATCTCACCAGTTTTCCTTCTTCTGACTGGGCCATCACTGACAAGAAATATTGGATAGAGATAAAATCAAAACGCGGTAAACAGATTTGGATCTATGCCAATAAGCCACTGGATAATGATACCAACCAGGATTCGTTAGCGCAAAAATTGTTGGACGATTACCTGGAATCACAGGGGCTTGTGCCATCCATCGTCATTCACCGTGGGCATAGCTACCACCTACCTTACACCATCAAACAACTACCTGAGAATGCCAAGATTATCATGCTTGGAAGTTGTGGTGGATATCAAAATCTGAAAACCATTCTCGACTATGCACCGGAGGCACACATCATCAGCACTAAGCAGACCGGTGCTATGAACGTAAACAAACCGATCATAGATGCTTTGGATAATACACTGCGTGAAGGCAAAGACATTGATTGGCGCGAGATGTGGGAGAATCTTACCAATACTTTCAACAAAGCACCAAAAGCGATCAAGGAAACTTTTGATGACTACATTCCACCACAGAAAAATTTAGGGGCACTATTTATTAAGGCTTATCAGAAGGATGGACAGGTGAGTGAGTGATGGAAGGGAAGCCAGCCGTACGTGTTAGTGGATCATTTTCGGTTTTTAGACAAAACTCAATATGCTCTTTTTTTTTGTGCTGCATCCTGAGTGTTCTGATATCTGAAGATCCTTTTGTCAAATGAGAATTTTTCCTTTCCAATAATTTCTATTCGTTTGAAATCCGGGTAAGTTTTTTATTTTATTTGGAAAGCACTTTCACCTCGTCTCCAATAGTCTTCCCACCTCGCTCCAGATATCAGCAGCTATTTCTTCAGGAGACCTGTCTCCATTTGTTACAAAAATGTGTTCCTGCGATTTGAGTTTTTCGAAGGCCTCAAAATATTTTGCTCTTACATTGGTCAGGTTTTCTTTGGTCTCATACAATTCGATTTGGCTCCGGCTGCTGTTCAGTCTTTTCATACTTACTTCAGGCGAAATATCAATATAGATATTCAGATCTGGTCGAAGTAATTCTGCACTCATGGCATTAGCCTCTATGACCCAGTCCATATTCATGTGTGTGCCGTGGTATGCATAAGAGGAGAAGTAATAACGGTCGGTTATGACGGTGTATCCTTCTGCTAACTTTTTCAAAATCCCGTTGGTCATGTTTGTAAGATGATCCAACCTGTCAGCAACGAAAAGACCCGCTATCACCTTATGATCAGCTTCCATCTTGTGGCCGAAAATATCCCGGATCAACTTACCGATAGGACTACCGGTCGGTTCAAATGTGGAATAGACTTTATGCCCTGCCTTTTCCATTTTTTCCGCCAGCAATTTCACCTGGGTGCTCTTGCCACATCCGTCGATACCTTCAAATGCGATAAACAAATTATTCTTCATGGAACCTGGTTGCAATAGATTGCTGTTTGAAATGATTCGGTTTCAAAGATAAGGGTAATGCACTCCTCATCGCCTTCATTTTCCACACCTCCGTTATCTTTGATTTCTCAAAAAGCTTTATTCATGAACTCTAAAGAACAATCACGGGAAATGTTGCAACGATCTCAAAAAGATTACAGTGATATTAAAGACATTGAATCCCTCCGTGAGGTATTAAGATTTCATGAGCACAGGTATTATGTTGAGAATGATCCTCAGATCTCAGATGGTGAATACGATAAGCTCTACAAACAGTTGGAACATTTGGAAAAGGGGCATCCGGAACTGATCACACCGGACTCGCCTACACAGCGTGTGGGCGCTGACCTCAATAAAGATTTCCAAACGGTTCAGCACTTAGCGCCTATGCTGAGCCTGGAAAACAGTTATAATCCGCAGGATGTATTCGAGTGGGATAATCGGCTCAAAGGAATTGTAGAGGCCTCTCACATCCACTACAGCGCAGAACCAAAATATGATGGTGCAGGTATTTCTCTAATCTACGAAAATAATTTGTTGGTTCGTGGAGCTACACGGGGAGATGGTGTCGAAGGAGATGATATTACCACCAATATCCGGCAAATAGGGTCCATTCCATTGTCTGCAAAGTTTTCAGATTATGGAGTGAAGAAAATTGAAATACGTGGTGAAGTATTGTTGAATAAAGAAAGTTTTAAGGCTTATAATGATTCGTTGATGCAGGAAGGTTTGCCACCATTAGCCAATCCAAGAAATGCATCCGCGGGTTCGTTGCGTTTAAAAGATCCTGCTGCGGTTCGGAAACGGAGGCTGGAGGCAGTACTTTATCATGTAAGTTATATTGAATTTGAAGGAAAGCACCATGCCGCATTTGATACTCATTCCGGAACCATCAATGCATTGTCCTCATTAGGATTCAAAACACCGGCAGGTGATCAGAAGGTCTTTACAAAAATTCAGGAAGTAGCAGAGTATTGCCTTGAATTTGAAACAAAAAGAGAATCACTTCCTTTCGAAATAGATGGGATGGTCATTAAGGTAGATGAGTTGGAACTACAGCGGCAGGCCGGAAGTACCAGCCATCACCCTCGATGGGCTATGGCCTTTAAATTCAAAGCCAGGCAGGCTACTTCCCGGTTGGTAAATGTAGAGTTCCAGGTAGGGCGCACCGGGGCTGTTACACCAGTTGCTAAGATAGAACCGGTTTTTATCGGAGGCGTTACCGTGTCGTCCGTATCGCTTTTTAATGAAGGCATTATCCGTGAAAAAGATTTGCGGTTAGGCGATACCGTTATTGTGGAAAGAGCAGGCGATGTGATTCCGTATATCGTTAAGCCATTAGAGGAAGCACGCAATGGAACAGAAAAAGAGATTAAATTTCCAACGCATTGCCCGGAATGTGGCGACCTGCTCAGCAAACCGGAAGATGAAGCAGTGTGGAGGTGTACCAACATCAACTGTCCGGCACAGGTAGTGGAGCGTATCATCCATTATGTGAGCAAGGACGCGATGGACATAAAGAGTTTTGGAGAATCTAATGTGAGGAAGTTTCATGCAGAAAAACTCATCTCAGACATTCCGTCCATTTACTCAATGGACTTTGAAAAGATCAGTAAGATGGATGGGTTCGGTGCAAAGTCTGTTGAAAAATTGGAACAGGCGATTGAGCAATCCAGGCGGCAGCCATTGAACAGGTTGATCTTCGGATTGGGTATTCGCTATGTGGGAGAGGCTACTGCTAAAGAGCTTGCGGCAAGTGTGGATGACATTTTCGATTTGGAACACTTCAGCTTAGAGCAGTTGCAGGGCCTGAAAGATATAGGATTCAAAGTGAGTGAAAGTATTTATACTTTCTTTCACGATGCTCATAATATCAAAATGTTGCAACGATTAAAAGAGCTTGGTATCAATACGGAAGGTGTGAAAGCAGCCCCTGCCACCGGGCTTCTTGCGGGGAAGACTTTCCTGTTTACAGGTACGCTGTCGACTATGAAACGGAGTGAGGCGGAAAAATTGGCAGAGGATCATGGAGGTAAGCTATTATCGTCCGTTAGTACGAACCTGAATTACCTGGTAGCAGGTGAAGCGGCCGGAAGCAAATTGGATAAAGCAAGAAAAATAAAAACAGTCAATATCCTGAATGAACAAGAATTTTTAGAATTAATAAAAGGCAATTCCTAATTTTATTGAAACATTACAGCCATGATCAAGAAAATTGCAGGTGAAGTTTGGAAGCCACTCACATTTGGTGGCCATAAAACATTACGAAATAAATATGCCATCAGTTCACTCGGGCGCATCGCAAGCTATCAGGATGATGTGCTGGATGGAAAGTTATTGAAAGGGTCTGTCACATCCGGGTACAATACGCTGAACCTGCATGCAGATGGTAAGAGTAATACTCTTTATATCCACAGGGAGGTAGCAGGTAACTTTTTGCCAAAGCCGGGTAAGAAGGATTCAATAGTCATACATCTGAATCATGACAAATCAGACAACCGGAGTAAGAACCTGAAATGGGTGAACCAGGATGATGCCATAAAGCATCAGCAAAAGAGTCCAGCAAGAAAGGCCTTTCATGAGCGGCAACGCTCCAAAAATAAGGGACTGAAACTTTCGCTTTCGCAAGTGAAGTCAATCAAGACAATGCTTGCGAATCCAAAGAGAAAACTAAACAACCGCCAATTGGCAGAAAAGTACAACGTAAGCGAAATGACCATTTACAGGATATTACGGGGAGAAAGCTGGAGTAAGGTTTAATAGCCTGAAAGGCCCTGGTTCAATTTACTCCAGCAATCTATAGCCCGGATGGTTATTTCAAGAATACGTTTTGTACTTCCTTAAAATTTTTCAAATCCACACCAGGGTGCATCGCTACTTTTTCGGCATCTATTAATACTACTTTGATAAAGACATCATCACCCGGAGGAGCAACAGTGCCTCCATCAAGCGCATGGAAGTCAATGGTTACGTATCCCGGTGAATGAAGAACGCCAAAGGAAATACCATCAAATACTTCGGGCAACGCTTCATAATAATCAGTACCAAAAGAAATGTAAACCAATACAGCACCGTGGTCATAAATAGGATTGGTTAATTCGGGTACTTCCAAAGAAGCTGAGTAGCTCATCTCGTTATCAAATGTTTGCCAGGTCATTGGTTTGATGGTGTAGGTAATTCCTATGGCCTGTTGGGGATTGACAACCTGGGTAACATTTTCCTTCTTGCAGGAAGCAAGAGCAAAAAAAGTAATAGCAAATAGCAGGAGATTTCTTTTCATGTTTGTAATGTTTAGATAGGGATCGAATGTTTGGGTAATGTGACTGCAAATGAGGCAAAATGGTTTGTAACCAAAATGATAATCAAATGTTATTAAGTACCTGGAAGTTGAAGAAGCTTTTGGCGAACTCTCAATAATAATAGCCTGGTTGGGTTGCTTTTAAGAAATGCAATTGTATGATCCGATTTTTGAAAAAACATTCATTACGACTGGTGAACAAACAAAATGGCCGATGATGAAAATCACCGGCCTTGCTTACCTCTGAAACCACAAGAAAAAAATTTAATACAGGTAAGAAATATCTTAAATCCTTATTATCTTAAAATCGAAAAATTAAATTAGTAGAGAACCGTAACGGTTATTGAACTTTAGTGGCTTTCAAAAAATAGGAAAGAGATTGGAACTGGCAGCTAAAGTAATAAAAAATCCGAATATATTACCAAACTTTTTTATTTGCCGGAGAGCCTTTTAAAGGGTTGCTTTATTAATTTCAAATTGAGCCAGCCGATTAATACGCTTTACTTTATAATCGTACCACCATTTGGGACTCGTCTTTTTCATGAGGGTATCAATATTGCGCATTCCCAGCAAGTTCCAGGCCCCATGAAGTTTACCTCCCAGGGATCTTTGAAGCGCCCTGAGGCTCATGGCAAATCCGCTGTCAATGTATTCCATGTGATGCCAGTAGCCGGCCGGCATAAAGAGTGTGTCGCCGGGATTTAATACCACATCTAAACCTTCAGCATACTTCAGCGCGGGAAATTTATCATAATCAGGTTTTCCAATGCCATCGGCATAATTACTGAAATCAGCGAGGCTCAATACCTCGAATGGTTTGCGATACAGCTTATTCTTTTCATTGTATTCAAAGAGTAACACTCTTTTCCTTCCGGCAAACTGAGTGTGAACAATATGGCTCAGGTCAATATCGAAATGCATGTGTGTGATAGATGTAGCGCCCCCGGTGAACAGCATGGGATACTTCTTTACAAATCCCGTCATCAAATGTTCCGGCCAGGTGAAATCCTGAATGAGTTGCGGCGCGTGGTCGAAAATATTAAACAAGAAAATACGCCATGCCGCCGGGCCTTTCTGGATCATATCCACGTACTCTCCAAATGTCTTATAGTCATCCGCTTTATTGATAGGCGTATAGGCATCGCTTTTTACATTGTTGTACAGCGCCACTTTCTTGTCACCCACTATTTCTTTGAAATACTGCCAGTTCCATTTGGTGTACGCAGGCCATTGTTTCGCCAGGTCTTTGATGACAATAGGCTTGCCGGGTTCGTAATAGTTCTTTTTAAAATCTTCAGGGGAAATGTTATCGACTGTATCAACAGGACGAAGTACCATAACGTTTGGATTGAAACACACAAAATTAGCTTATCGGCTGAATTGAAAATCATATTTTGGTAAAACCCAATTGTTTACTTCCTCATCCCGAAAACTTTCCGCAAAGGGAATGATTACATTTGTGCTCCATACCGATTTAAATTTTAAGTGACTTGGCAAAGCATTTTTATAAAGTAAAGGTTAGTGAGATAATAAAGGAAACTCAGGATTGTGTCTCCATAGCCTTTGACATTACGGATGATCTGTGGCCTTTGTTTCAATTCAAACAGGGCCAGAATATTACCATCAAAGCACATCTTGATGATATACGTCGCACCTATTCTATCTGCAGCAGCCCGGTAGAAAACAAATTGAAAGTAGCGGTAAAGAGAGTACCCAACGGTGTGTTCAGCACTTATGCTGTTGAGAAACTTCTACCCGGTGACGAATTGGAGATCATGCAGCCGGCAGGAAGTTTTTTTACGGAGGTCAACCCGGAACAAAAGAAAAGCTACGTCTTCTTTGCTGCAGGAAGTGGTATTACTCCTGTGATCTCCATTATCAAAACCATTTTGGCAACAGAAAGCCAAAGTACCGTTGCACTGGTATATGGCAACAAAAACGTTAATAACATCATCTTCAGAGAAGAACTGGAATCATTGAAAAATCGATTCTTAGAGCGCCTTTCACTCACGTATATCCTCAGCAGGGAACAAACAGAATCACCACTTAATTCAGGACACATTAATGCCGAAAAATGTGAAGCGCTTAAACCGATTCTTCAATATGAACACGTTGATGAATTTTTTGTCTGCGGGCCGGAGCAAATGATTTTTTCGGTACGCGATTATCTTGCAGGTATTGGAATTCCTGCGACTAAGATTCACTTTGAATTATTCCTTGCACCAGCAGCACCAAAGAAAACGGAGACGAAGCCCGTTGCTGATGCAGATAAAAGCCGTGTAACCATTACCGTTGATGGCCGTACTTATGTAGTGCCGGTTCCTTATCAAAATGAAACCATATTGGATGCAGGACTGGATCGCGGAATCAACCTGCCCTATTCCTGCAAAGGTGGTGTTTGTACTACCTGCAGGGCTAAACTCCTGGAAGGCAATGTGGAAATGGATTGCAACTATGGACTGGAAGATTACGAAGTGGAGCAGGGATATATCCTCACTTGCCAATCGCATCCACGAACTCCGGACGTGAAGGTGGATTTTGATCAGTAGGATTATATTTGATTCCAGGCTGATACCTGATACGTTTCTTAAAATAAATCAGGCATTAGGAAAATTGATTTGGTTCAGTTATAAGGTAAAATTGATTGAATGATCCACAATAGTTTTCTTTATTCGAAAACAGGAGTTAAAGCAATAATAATTCTTTGGGTTTCTTTCCTTGTTTCCTGTTCTGCAGTGAGAAGGCAACACATTAAACAACCCAGAATTGAAAGTAAGGCTGCAATAATTCGTTGGCTTCACCAGAATAATTTAGATGAAGATACTTATGCATTATCGCTTTCCCCTGAGTTCTTTTTTGATTTGGATTTAAGTTCCAAACTTCGTATCAATCCGATATTGTATCCTTCAAGGTCCCAGTCAATTCTTTTGTATGATGGTTGCACAACAGACTCTTGTATGCGCAACTTAAATACCTGGTTTAGTGTTTTGCAGCCGCTTTCACTCTCGACAATTACAAACAACAATAATTCCCTAATCAGAGAATATTCCGAGAAGTTTGAAAAAATCCCATTATTGGCACTAACAAAGTTCTTGAGAACCTTAGATGGAAAACAAGTGTCAAATTTTCCAGATACATCTGTCAATTTTTTGCTGATTTTACCTTTTGCAAAATTCTTTGGAGACAAGAAACAGGTGGAAGACCTGAAGTCAACCATTGCAACCTTAAGTGCAAATAAATATTCAAAGTTCAGGATATATCTGCTAAGTATGGATAAACAGGAGTGGTGGGGAAAGGAATGGAATAAGAAAATTGATTTTTCAATTAATGTGGTTAAGTGAGACCGAAGTGTTATTTGATAAAATATCGGTGTGTGAAATCTTAATATTCGAGCACCCTGAAGGAAATTCACACAATAGTTTCCTTTTCCGCAGAGTCTTTTTTCTCATGAATATTTAGCGCCAGGTTCGCCTTGTGCCTACCATGTTCTATCCTGGTTTTTATCTGGCTCGCGGTAGCAGTCAGAGAGTCTCCGAGTTGTATGGCGTCCGGTTGTATCACGATTGTTTTGAAATGCCGCAAAGGCTTGCCCTGTGCCCTGTTTTCAAAATCGAAATCGTAGATCACTTCATCAGGATGTTTTTCCTTGATTTGTTTTACAAGATAGTTTTTAGTAAGAAACTCCCTGATATCATTATTGAAGATCTCAGTGATTGCAATGTCATAGAGTGATCGCAGCGCAATTTGGGCTATGTTATTATTATGGTAGCTTTCTTCGGCAATATTTCCTGCACTGCAATTGATAATAATAATGGTGTAGTCATCAGTGGAAGGATCGTTCCAGATATCATCAATCACACTTCGTAAAGGAGAGACATTCCTGATACCACCATCCACGCATTGACGCAGCGTTTTGCCATTAGCCCGGATGGTATCCACCGGTGGCCAGATGATGGGCATGGCAGTAGAGGCAAGAACTCCTTTGGCAAAATCTTCATCACTTTCGAAATCGCAGACATTCTTGGAATAAAAACTGCCGGTATCCAATGAAACGAATCCACACTGGTAAATACAATCTCCAAAAAATTCCTTGCGTGCGTATTTTTTTATTTTCTCGTAGAGGGGTTGATTGTCGGCAATGGATTTGAGGTTTTGAGATTCATCGGCTATACTCCTGAAAATGGATTGTGGAGCAAAAAGACCTTTTACTTTCAGGTAGCGGGTTGTCTTTGGAAAATATTTTTTAAGCGTTGGCCAGTCCAGGTGAAATTTGATCTGTGGCTCACCGCCGTCTCTGTCATCTTGAATATCCAAAAAATCCGACTTGTAGATTTCACTTACACCATTACGTGCAATTTGGTTCCAGAGTTCCAGCAGTTCATCAAATTTATTCTGAGCTACAAGCAACCCGTTGAGTGCGCCGGCTGATACGCCTGATACAATATCAAATTTCAGGGGAGGATTCTTCGAATCTATCTTATGCCAGTTTTCGAGAAGTACCTGCAAAGCTCCCACCTGGAATGCACCGCGGAATCCACCGCCACTCAATACTAAAGCAGTCTTGCCCATTCAGAGTATTTGACAAATGAAAATTGGTTGATACAAATATAACAGTATCCGTTGATGGAGAAAATGCCAGCAGGGTTCTATGAAATACAACAAATGGTGTTCATAGAAAGATTGCAATTGTTTTACATAGATCCGCAGGGGTTTTTTTTGTGGTTCTCTGTGTCTTCTCTGGCTTCATTCTCTGTGTAATTATTTTCTTTGTTACACAGAGGACCACTGAGAACCACAGAGGGCCACAGAGATTTTTCTCCGTGATCTTCTGCGTCTTCACAACACCATTGCTTGTTTGCGTGCCCTCACGCAAAAAAATAATAACCAACAATCCGGAAAAATTTGATGCACTATGGTTAATTGAGTGTACTGAATCCCGATATCACGCTCATAAATTATCTATTCAAATTCCTGCAGGTAGGAGTCTTTGTCATGATTGAATTTATTCTGATAAGCGCGGAATGCTTCAGGGTCGCCATAAGGCCCAAGGTATATGGATTTTCCAAATCCCAGAATCATCCAAAAAATAAACCCGAAAAAAAGAAGTCCGATGGTAAACCCTTCATCTTTCCCAAAACTCTTTGAAACCATATTGATAGCCCATATACCAAAAATCAAATTGAGCAGTGGTATGAAATACAATAACAGCCACCATCCCGGTTTGCCACCTATTTTTAAAATGATATATACGTTATAGATTGGAACAATGCAAGCCCAGCCCGGCTGCCCGGCTTTTTCAAATGCCTTCCACATGCCGATAATACTTATTATAGCAACAACAATCGAAATTATTAATACAATTATCATAAGAAGATTAGGGATAAGTAATTCCATAAGCAACTTTTGGATAAATGTAATCAATTGATACCTGGATTCAAACATTTAACGACAACATGATATCCGGTCGGCAACAAAAATGCTATCTTGTAAAAAGAAATGAAAGCACTTTAATTTGTTTGTGATGGATACAGAATTATTGCAAAAACAATTCGATGATAAAATCGAAAAAGATATTCGGATCGAACCTAAGGACTGGATGCCTGCCGATTATCGGAAGACACTCATAAGGCAAATCAGCCAGCATGCGCATAGTGAGATCGTGGGAATGCTTCCGGAAGCCAACTGGATAACGAGAGCGCCTACACTAAAACGAAAAGCGATACTGACCGCCAAGGTTCAGGACGAAGCAGGGCATGGATTGTATTTGTATTGCGCGGCAGAGACATTAAATATCACCCGCGATGAAATGGTGAGCCAATTACTTAGTGGCAAAGCCAAATACAGTTCCATCTTTAACTATCCCACCATATCCTGGGCAGATATGGGTGCTATTGGGTGGCTGGTAGATGGCGCTGCTATCATGAACCAGGTGCCGCTTTGCCGATGCTCTTACGGGCCCTACTCGAGAGGAATGATCCGCATCTGTAAAGAAGAGAGTTTTCATCAGCGGCAGGGATTCGATATTTTATATACGCTCAGCAATGGTACACCGCAGCAAAAGGCTATGGCCCAGGACGCGCTCAACCGGTGGTGGTGGCCCAGCCTGATGATGTTCGGCCCTAAAGATGATGACTCGCCACATACAAAGCAAAGCATGGCATGGAAAATAAAACGATACTCGAATGATGAACTCAGGCAAAAGTTTGTAGATATGTGCGTGCAGCAGGCAGAAGTGCTCGGCCTTCAGATTCCTGACCCTGACCTGAAATGGAATGACGAACGAAAGCATTATGATTTTGGTGAGATAGACTGGGAAGAATTCTGGAATGTAGTGAAGGGAAACGGGCCATGCAACAAAGAAAGGATGACAGCCCGGATAACAGCGCATGAGAATGGAAAATGGGTGCGAGAAGCATCCATGGCCTATGCACAGAAGCGGCGCAGCAATACAGGTAAACATGAAACATCAACTCAAAAAATTTTATAGCTCATGAATGAATTACCACTCTGGGAAGTATTTATCCGCAGCAGGCAGGGACTCGACCATAAACATGCCGGTAGCCTGCACGCCGCAGACGCACAGACTGCTATCGAAAATGCCCGCGATGTTTATACCCGCAGAATGGAAGGAATCAGTATCTGGGTGGTAGAATCTAAACACATTCACGCTTCCAGCCCGGAAGAGGCAGGAAGTTTTTTTGATCCTGCCGATGATAAAGTGTATCGCTACCCTACCTTTTACAAACTTCCTGATGAAGTAGAATATATGTGAATCTATGAAAGAGCAACAACTTTTCGATTATACACTGATGCTTGCCGACAGTTCACTGATCATGTCGCAGCGGCTAAGCGAGTGGAACGGCCACGGGCCCGACCTGGAGCAGGACATTGCATTGACCAACATCACCCTCGACCTGCTTGGGCAGGCAAGAAATTTTTATCAGTATGCAGCATCGCTACAAAACAAGGATGCCGATGGGCCTGAAGCAACCGAAGACACTATTGCTTATTTGAGAGATGCGCATGAATTCAGGAATGTATTATTAGTTGAGCTTCCCAATGGCCATTGGGGTGTTACTATCATGAAGCTATTTTTCCTGGTACACTGGCAACAATTGGTATATAACCGTCTCGTATATGCGGAGAATAAAGACATGGCCGCCATAGCAGAAAAATCTTTAAAAGAAACGGCATATCATATTCGATGGGCGGATGATTGGGTGAAGAGGCTGGGGGACGGAACTGATGAAAGCCATGAAAAAATGAAAAGTGCTCTGGATGATTTGTGGCCATACACCGGAGAGCTGTTGGCTCCTGCCGGATATGAAATCAATACGTTTGGAAACATGAATGAAACCTTGTTCTCTCAGATAAAAGAAGAGTGGTTGCAAAGAGTTTCAAGGGTCTTGGAAGAATCTACTTTACAAGTTCCGGATGCCAACACCTACATGCATTCAGGCGGGAAAAACGGCAGACATACAGAGCACCTTGGCTACATCCTTGCTGAAATGCAATTTCTGCAAAGAGCCTACCCGGGATGTGAATGGTAAACAACTAAAACATGGTTTCACATACTGGCATAACATTAACAGACATACGAAAAATAGTATCGGAAATTACTGATCCCGAGATACCCGTCATCACAATTTCAGATCTTGGCATCTTAAGATCAGTTACAAAGGATGGCGATACTTTTATCATTACCATCACGCCTACATACAGCGGCTGCCCGGCGACGGATTTTATTGCAATGAACATTCGGATGGGCTTAGCAACAGCAGGAATCAAGAATTATCGTTTGGAAACGAAACTGTCTCCTGCATGGACTACAGAATGGATGACAGAAAAGGGGAAACAACAACTCCGGGAATTTGGCATTGCACCGCCTTCGGGCCATATTGGTGAACATTTGGAAGGCCTGCATCCTGCCTGCCCGCAATGCCATTCCGTCGATACAGAATTGGTGAATGCGTTTGGCTCCACTGCTTGCAAAGCGCTCTTCAGATGCCGTACCTGTGGAGAGCCGTTTGATTATTTTAAGTGTCATTAGAGGGACGCGTTGCGAGTTTCAAGTTTCGGGTTTCATGTTCAAGAAATCTTGAAGGATCTTCCAGGCATGCAACACGGCCTAATATTCATGGTTTGAACATTTGCGTATCTTGAGCCATCAAAAATTCTTCTATGAGTGCTGTATTACTCGAAGTCAAAAACAACGTCGCCACCATCACGCTCAACTGGCCTGAAAAATACAATGCCATCAATCGTGAAATGGCGCTGTCGTTGCAAATAAAATTGCAAGAAGCAGAGCAGGACGATGCCGTGCGTTGTATTGTACTCACCGGTGCCGGCAGGGCTTTCAGTTCAGGTCAGGACCTCACTGAGATCAAAGACCCGACAGGTCCAGAGATGAAACGCATCCTTCCGGAACAACTGAATCCGATTGTGATGATGTTGCGTTCCATTAAGAAACCCGTGATCGCAGCCGTGAATGGAATTGCAGCAGGCGCTGCAGCCAATATTGCTTTGTGTTGTGATATTGTGATAGCAGCCGAGTCTGCTGTGTTTACGCAGGCCTTCAGCAAGATCGGGTTGATTCCGGATAGTGGCGGCACCTATATCCTGCCTCGCCTGGTAGGACTACAACGCGCTACAGCACTGATGATGACAGCGGAGAAAGTGAGTGCAGCAGATGCTGTAGCAATGGGAATGATCTACAAGAGTTTTCCTGATGAAAGATTTTTTTATGAAGCAGAGCAATTGGCCGGTACGATTGCACAAATGCCTACAAAGGCCTTAGTATTTACTAGACAGGTGTTGGAAGCGTCCATGCAAAGCAGTTTTGAAGAGCAGTTGAATCATGAAGCGGCATGGCAGGAAAAGGCGGCAGCAACGGCAGATTTTGCAGAAGGTGTGAAAGCATTTTTGGAAAAGAGATCGCCGGTTTTTGTGGGGAAGTAAGGGGTGTGAGTTATGAGTTGTGCCTGCAGCAGAATAAATTATTAATTATGGATTATAGATTATGAATGTATTATCAAAGGAAGTGGTGGATTATATGATGAAGGAAGATGCCTTCAGCAGGTGGCTTGGCATCCGCGTGCTGGAAGTAAAAGAGGGTTATTCGAAGACTCAGATGACGGTGCGTGAAGAAATGATGAATGGACTGGGTGTAGCGCACGGTGGCATTGCCTTCAGCCTTGCCGACAGCACCTTTGCTTTTGCATGCAATAACAGAAACGTGTTATCATTAGCGTTAGACACCTCAATTAATTTTTTAAAACCTGTCATGGCCGGTGATATTCTCACTGCAGAAGCTTTTGAAACACACAATGGAAAATCGACAGGACTCTATGAAGTGAAAATTCACAATCAGCATGGACATCTAATTGCTGTGTTTAAAGGGGTGTGTTTCAGAACTGGGAGAGATGTGGTGCGATAACGTTGACAGGATGAGCGTGACAGGATGAAGAAGTAACCAGGAAAAGTGAATTGATTGGTGAAGAATTATCAAAAACGTATTTCTGAAAACTTAAATTCCAACCTGTCCAAAAGGAATTCACCTTTATCTTTTATTGGAACCTTTTCTCAAGCTCCTAAGGAAGCCAGAGAAATGACCTTTATTCCATTTAAATATTTCATGATGTTTATGTTTTTTTAAGTGTAATTAATTATATGGTTTACAGATTTGTAGCATTTTACTTTACACTTTTAGAGTATTTTGCTTTACACTTTTGGAGAAGTCCTCCTGGCATTCTTCGGTAGAATGACAGACTCTATCAATATTGATCATTGAAATTTCTATAGTGCAATCATGAGAAACCCAAAGAGAACTCATTCTCCTGCAATCCATAATACGGCTACTACGGCCCAGGTAAATAAAGTCTTATGCTTAGCTCCATGAAATCTTAAAGGCGATTGTAATAACTTCGGCTTTCACAAATGTTGAATTATTTTCCTGCAAGTATTCATTCTTCCATTCCTTAAAACACTTCACTATGAACCTACGCCCCTATTTTTTCCTCACAACCTTCCTTTCTTTTCTGACTGTAAACCTGGCGAAAGCGCAGGTATCTCCGGTACAGATTTACCCGCAGGTACAGCAATATTCCTCCACAGGAGATGCAATTGATTTCGATGGATTTCAAATTGAAAATGCGAAGAAGTGGACGGCATTGGTGAGCAGAACGCCGGTAGTAGAATTGTTGGCGCCGGTTGATAAAAAAGGATTACTGCTGAAACTTGAAATCAAAAAGGATATCACAGCGTGGACTGATCCGAAAAACATAGCGAAAGCTGATGGAGCGTATGACCTTTCTGTTACACCCGGCCAGGTAACCATTGCTGCCCACGACTCTGCCGGAATCTTTTATGGATTACAGACTTTGAGACAATTAATTAAAAATGGCAAAATCTATCCTGCAGAAATCCGGGATTTTCCAACGGTAAAATATCGTGGTGTGGTAGAAGGTTTTTATGGTACTCCATGGTCGCAGCAGGACAGGGTGAGCCAGATCGAATTTTATGGACGAATCAAAGCCAACACTTACATCTATGGGCCTAAAGATGATCCCTATCATAGCAGCCCCAACTGGCGCAAGCCTTACCCTCCCGATCAGGCTGCCAATATTGAAAAATTAGTGAAGGTGGCCAATGCCAATTTTGTTCATTTTGTATGGGCCATTCATCCGGGCCAGGATATCAAATGGAATAAAGAAGATCAAAAAAATGTGTTGAACAAATTCCAGGCGATGTACAAATTGGGCGTTCGATCTTTTGCACTTTTTTTTGATGACATCAGCGGAGAAGGTACTAAGGCAGAAAAGCAGGCCGGTCTGCTGAATTATCTCACAAAGCATTTTGTGAAAAAGAAAAAAGATGTACAGCCTTTAATACTGACACCTACCGATTATACCAAGGCGTGGGCCGGCCCTTCATTGGACAACGGCTACCTCGCTATTTTGGGTAGAGAATTGGATCCCTCCATACAAGTGATGTGGACAGGAGATAATGTGATGTCGGATGTGACCGTATCCACACTCCAGTGGGTGAATGAACGCATCAAGCGCCCTGCACTCTTTTGGTGGAATTTTCCCGTGAGCGATTATCGCCGCAATGAATTGTTCATCGGCCCTTCTTACGGATTGAAGAATGATGTGGATGCAAAACTGATGTCAGGAATATTGTCTAACCCGATGGAACATGCAGAAGCCTCGAAGCCTGCCATCTTCGGCGTGGCTGATTATGCATGGAACACGACTGCCTACAATGCGGATCAGTCGTGGCTGCAATCGTTGAAACTTATGCTGCCACATTCTTACAGGGCATATCAACTATTTGGTGAAAACAATTCCAATCCTGAACACGGTATCACCAGCTACATCGGTAAAGAATCGCAGGACATCGCGCCGTACTTAGAGCGAGTGCAAAGCCAGATCAAAAATCAAAAAGCAGATGAAAATGATTTGACCTATCTGACTGGTTACTTCAACAGGATAAAAGATGCAGGTAGATTGATCATCAAAGCAAACGATGATTCAGCATTGCTCACAGAGGTGAAACCGTGGTTGAATAGTTTTACAGAATTGGGTGAGGAAGGATTGCGGCAGATTGAAAACTATCGCTATCGTACACTGCGTCCGAACGGATACTGGGAACAACTCGTTTCTAATTTGCAACGATCGGAATACTGGACACCGCCCTCTTTCACAGCAGGCGATGGTACCAAAACAACTCCCGTTACAGGAACAAGAGTATTGAGGCCCTTTGTAAAATTTCTTTGGCAATGGAACAGTGAAAAGCTGTTCAAGAAAATTGTTGGTAAAAACAATGTACCTGCACAGGATTCAGTTTTGGGAACCATACAATCAGGCAATCAATCATTGAAGGGCAGCAAACTCTCTGTTGCTAATGACCAGGAAATATTATTGCACCCCAACAGGCAATCTGTAAAACTGAAAGCGGACGAATCTTTTTCTATCGAACTCTTTCATGAAATGGAAGGTGCTGTGTTGACCTTAACCGGGTACAAAAAAGATAGTGTTGATGTAACTGTGCATGTATCGGCAAATGGGGGAGCATGGATAGAACTACCGGGACAGATTGCAGAAGGGCAAATCAGTTTTACCTCCGGTAGTCCATTCAAATATATAAAGATTTCAAACCCATCTTCCGGCGAAATCAATTTCCGGTTCAATGGCCTGGCCATAAAGAAAAAAACGAATGCTGCAGGCGACAATCCTTTCACTGCTCACGATTTTGATTTGCTGACAGCTTACACTTTGAACCCCGGAGATGTGCTTACAGAAAAATCAACGATGACGAACAGGCCTGTGAAAGCGATCATCCTCACCGGATCCAATACCGCGGTGCTTTCCATCAAAATAAAAAGGAACGGAGCATGGCAATCGCTGACGCAAACCTATTCAGGTGAGTACATTGAGATAGCATTGCCGGAAGGTGTGTCGGAGATACAGGTTTCGTTAGCCGCGGCGAATCAACCTGTCAGGATTTATGAGGTGATGTGGAGGTAGCATTTAGATAATGGATGAGGCATGCCTACCAGTTTACTTCCTCGCTGTGTCTCCGGTACGGGGCCTGCGGGGAAGAAAGGGAAAAAACTTCTGCTTAACAGGAAGTATCATCCCAAAAAGGATTTCTTTCAATATCACTTGGATTGTATATTCAAGGGCTGAGTCCGGGAATGGTTATGATTGAAACAAATCCTCAGGGTATCATTCATCGTTTCTAACTTTTTTTACCATTTAGTTCAGTTTTTCAATCTCTTTTCTCTATCTCGGATTTTTCGGAGGAGACTGCAAATCTCTTTTGTGGTTTCCATATTTTAATGAGGGGCAAGTCAGCGTTGTACCTACCTCACCACTTCAAACCCCAACTTTCGATATCCATCAATCAACCCTGAACTATTCAGCGTACTCACATAAATCGTCTTTCCGGTTTTGCAGATGCATGCTTCACAAAAAAATCCCGTAGAGGTTACTTTAATGTTCATTGACGCCACATACAATTGTTGGTCTGCAAGATATTTAGCGAGATTCTGAAGTGTGGCGCTGTCGGATGAACCATTGCGCCAGGGGTCACTGCATTGTGTTTGCTGATAGGATAATTCTACATATTCATGTTTCCCTATTGGCTCTTTTTTGCTACAGGAAAAAATTACCAGGAAAAGAAATACTATCAGCAGAGGTGATTTCATACATGTAAGATAAGAAGATATTTGATAGAGATAGCCACGAATACGCAACTGGTCGATCTCACTTCGGCAAGCTCAGTGAGCGTACACTATTTTGCTTATATTTCTCACTTCGGCAAGCTCAGTGAGCATACACTATTTCGCTTATATTTTTCACTTCGGCAAGCTCAGTGAGCATACACTATTTCGGTTATATTTTTCACTTCGGCAAGCTCAGTGAGCATGCATTTTTTTGCTTTTTACCCTAAACCCTATCCAATGCGGCGAACGAAACCCGAAACATTGAACACTCATTTCCCCTACATTATTTTTTGCAGGATATTTGCTACATAATCTTTTTTCATTCTTATCTTAAGGACATGCACCATTTAAAAGAAAAAATAACACTTGTAATTCTTTTCTTTTCTTTCAGTATTGCCACTACTGCGCAATCCCTCTTCACCACTACCAATTTTGCAAAAGCCATCGCAAATGGTACCCGTACAGAAAACGGTGCTCCCGGAGAAAATTACTGGCAAAACAAAGCCGACTATAAAATCAATGTATCGTTTGATCCGGCCACACAATTATTAAGAGGTACGGAAACGATTCATTATTATAATAACAGCCCGGACACCCTGAAACAAATTATAGTACGGCTGTATCCTGACCTGTATAAGAAAGGAGTGGAAAGGCTAAGCCATATCGATGAGAAAGATTTGAATGATGGGGTAAAGATCGAGACATTTCAAATCGGGAAAGAAACCATTTCAAATTTTGATAACCGCCGCAAGGCATATCATGTCAATACCAACCTGTATGTGAATCCTGCCCAGCCCCTTCTTCCACACGATTCTGTACAAATACATGTAGCCTGGAACTATAAGGTGAATACAGGTTCGCAGATCAGGACGGGCATGGTGGACAGCAATTCTTATTTCATCGCTTACTTCTTTCCACGCATTGCTGTGTATGATGATATCGATGGGTGGGATACCTGGAGCTACAATGGCAGCCAGGAATTTTATAATGATTTTGGAAATTATGATGTGAGCATTGATGTACCGAAAGACTATGTCGTATGGGCTACCGGCGATCGTCAAAATGCAGCGGAGAATTTTTCTAAGAATGTATTGCAGAAAATTCAGCTTGCTGAATCATCAGACAACATCATCCGCATCATTGATTCTACTGACTATATAGAAAATGATGTGCTGAGAAATGACGCTTCCGGTGTTTGGAAATTTAAGGCATCCAATGTTACAGACTTTGCATTTGCACTCAGCAATCATTACCTGTGGGATGCAAGTTCCGTTGTTGTCGACTCTTCCACCGGGCGTAGAACGTTAGCTGAAGCGGCTTTCAACAGGATTCACCTGGATTATTATGATGTGGCTAACCAGGCACACCAGACGGTTTTTCTTACGAGTCATTTCTATCCCAAGTATCCTTTTCCATTCAGCCACATCACCGTCTTTGACGGTACTGACCAGATGGAATACCCGATGATGGTGAATGACAATCCCACAGAAACGCACAAGGATGCCGTACAGTTAACCACACACGAAATTTTTCATTCTTACTTTCCTTTCTTCATGGGCATCAACGAAACACAATATGCCTGGATGGATGAAGGATGGGCCACGATTGGGGAGTCAGTACTGTCGCCAAAGATGGGAGAGCCTGAAGATGATGGCATCTTCAGCAAGACAAGATTTGTAAGAGTGTCCGGTACAGACAATAGTGTACCGTTAATCACCAATACGAAATTATACAATGGATTGCCTTACCTCGGCAACTCCTATGGTAAAGGCGGTATATCTTATTATGTGTTGCAGGAATTGCTGGGAGATTCTCTTTACTTCAAAGCGTTGCATCATTACATGGACACTTGGAATGGCAAGCATCCCACACCTTATGATTTCTTTTACAGCATCAATGCCGGCTCCGGAAAGAACCTGAACTGGTTTTGGAAGAAATGGTTTTTTGGATGGGAGTATCCGGAAATGGGAATCAAAACCGTAAAGCCGTACAAGAACAACCATACTGAAATTGTAATCTTAAACAAAGGCGGATTGCCTTTGCCAATAAAACTTACGGTTGAATCTAAAAGAGGTACCACCACCGATTATAAATCTTCCCCTGCCTTGTGGGAAAGGGGGCTTGATAAAACCAGCATTGTGATTCCAATATCTCCCGGCGAAATAACATCCATAAAATTGGGAAGCGACTGGATACCGGATAAATTTCAGAAGAATAATGTTTGGAAAAAATAGTGTTGTAGTGGGCTTGATAAGATTACTGAAAAAAGATATAAGCTGTCTTTCACTCTATGAAAATAAATAACCGAAACCACCGTCTGGTCTCCGACCAACGGCAATTGAGCAACCTCTATTCTTTTAAAATAAGTACACGCTTATCCTCAGGATAATATTTATGGAGCCGCAGGTCAGAGACCACGCGGCAGTAGTGATTGTGTGGTTGTGGGTTTGATAAGATTACAAAAAAAATAAAAGCCGTCTTTCACTTTATGAAAATAAATAACCGAAACCGCCGTCTGGTCTCCGACCAACGGCAATGGAGCAACCTCTACTCTTCTAAAATAAGTACACGCTTTTCCTCAGGATAATATTTATGAAGCCGCAGGTCAGAGACCACGCGGCAGTAGTATCTGTGTTGTATTTACTTCACCGCAAAATATCCGCCGGCCAGAACAGCCAGCCATACCAGCCCCTTCACCAGGAAAAACAAAAAACCCCAGAACCCGATTTTCTTAATCCAGGAAGTGATGTTTTTTTTCTTTTTTGTTTCTGAAATTACCATAGCATCGTAATTTATCTGGTGATCACATCATATGTTATAAAATCACTTTTCATCGGAGGTTCCTTTCCTTCTGCTTTTGCTTTTGCAATATCGGCAAATCCACGCTTATGACCTTCCAGGAAAGTCTCTGATTTTGTCCAACCTTTAAAAGCCGCCTCACTCTCCCAATGACTCACGATCAGGTAAGGCTCTCCTTCTTTCTTGGGCCTCAGTACCTCCATCTCAATAAAACCGGGCATCGTGTCTATTTGCTTTGCCCTGCTGGCAAAAAGTTCTTCAAACCTTTGAACATAATCCGGTTTGCAGTCAATATAGTTGATCGCCACGAAATTCTTATTACTCATTGTGTCAATTTATGGTCAAATTTATTTAAGGGCTAAGGATAGGCCTTACTATATCGGGAAAAATGAAAGGTACAAGTATGTGCAGCGGTACGCCTGCAATAGTTTATGATTCCTGCTGTCGCCCAATGTAATCCTTTACTGAAAAACCTATTTACTCAAATAAATACTCCGCTCCTTGTACAACTGCCTGAAGTAGGGATCGCGCAGATCTTTGATAAACCGGATAGCCTCGCCTGTGCTCTTCATTTCAGGGCCTAACTCTTTATTCACATGCGGGAACTTGTGGAAAGAAAATACCGGTTCTTTAATAGCAAATCCTTCTAACTTCTTTTCAAAAGTATAGTCCTTTAGTTTTGCTTTGCCCAACATTACTTTGGTGGCTACATTCAGGTACGGGATCTGGTAGGCTTTTGCGATGAAAGGAGTGGTACGTGAAGCACGTGGATTCGCTTCAATGACATAAACGATATTGTCTTTGATCGCAAATTGAATATTGATCAAGCCACGAATGTCGAGTGCTCTCGCAATTTTTTCTGCATACTCCTCCATGGTCTGCACGATCAGCGGACTGAGGTTAAACTGTGGTAACACCGCATTGCTGTCACCACTGTGAATACCTGCAGGTTCGATATGCTCCATCACACCCATTACATGAAATGTTTCACCATCGAATATGGCATCTATTTCTGCTTCCTGGCATCGGTCTAAGAAATGATCAATGAGTATCTTATTTCCCGGCAAATGTTTTATTAAACTAAGGACACCACTTTCCAGTTCTTCATCATTGATCACGATACGCATCCGCTGCCCACCCAATACATAACTTGGTCTTACCAACACGGGGTATCCTACTTTGTGCGCTACCGCAATCGCTTCATCGGTTCCGAAGGCGGTACCATATCTCGGATAAGGAATCTCGAGCGCTTTCAGCATATCGCTAAACCGTCCACGGTCTTCGGCAATGTCCATATTATCAAACGAGGTGCCGATGATACGGATGCCTTTCTCGTGCAGTCTTTTGGCGAGCTTTAATGCCGTCTGTCCACCAAGTTGAACAATGACACCATAGGGTTTTTCCAATTCGATAATCTCCCAGATGTGCTCCCAGAATACCGGTTCGAAATAGAGCTTATCTGCAATATCAAAATCTGTAGAAACCGTTTCAGGATTGCAATTGATCATGATCGCTTCCATCCCGCATTCCTTAATGGCCAACAATCCGTGTACACAGCAATAATCAAATTCGATTCCCTGGCCTATTCTGTTAGGACCGCTGCCCAATACAATTACTTTTTGCTTTTCTGACGGCAGGGATTCGTTGGAGGTAATTTCTTTTTGTGCTGTCTGGCTCAATGCTTTCTGGTTTTTTTATTTTTGATTTCCTGATTCGAAAGTGCTGTAGAAATAAGGGGTCTCTGCTTCAAATTCAGCGCTGCAAGTGTCCACCATTTTGTAAACCCTTGTAATGCCCATCTGCTTTCTCTTTTCATACACATCCTCATCGGTGCTTCCGTCCTGTATGATGCGGGCGATCTGCTCATCGCCGAAGCCCAATTGTTTTGCCTCCATCAGCAATTCCCGTGAAAAATCAGCAAGGGGCTTGCCGGCCATTTTCTTTTCACACTCGCAGATTTTCTGTATCTGGTAAATAAACCAGCGGTCCATCCCGGTATTTTCACAAATACGTTTCACACTCACGCCGAGCATCAGTGCATCTTTGATTCTGAAAATACGATCCCATTTTGGTGTCTTGATATATTCTGCGAGTTCATCCGCATGCATCTGGCTCTTACCATAATATCCAAGTCCGACAGCCTCGTTTTCCAAACTCTGACAGGATTTTTGAATTGCTTCTGCAAAACTTCTTCCAATACCCATCACCTCTCCTACTGATTTCATCTGCAATCCGAGTGTGCTGTCAGCTCCTTTGAACTTATCAAAATTCCAACGGGGAATCTTCACGATCACGTAATCCAATGCCGGTTCAAAAAATGCAGACGTTGTTTTTGTAATCTGATTTTTCAACTCATCCAGTGTGAATCCAAGTGCCAGTTTTGCGGCGATTTTAGCAATGGGATATCCGGTTGCTTTACTTGCGAGTGCAGAGGAGCGGCTCACACGGGGATTGATTTCTATAACGATGATATCTTCGTTCTGCGGATTCAATGCAAACTGGATATTACATCCTCCTGCAAAATTTCCGAGGTCGCGCATAATCTGGATAGACATATTGCGCATCTTTTGAAATGCAGTGTCACTCAGTGTCATGGCCGGAGCTACGGTGATAGAATCGCCTGTATGTACACCCATCGGGTCCACATTTTCTACAGTACAGATGATGACTACATTATCATTATCATCACGGAGCAATTCCAGTTCGAATTCCTTCCAGCCGAGCAATGCTTTTTCTACCAGCACTTCATGCATGGGTGATGCATTCAATCCGCGATTCAGCGCTTCGTCCAATTCTGATTTTGCAAAAACAATTCCGCCTCCGGAGCCACCAAGTGTAAATGAAGGGCGTATCACCAACGGGAAACCGATTTGCTGCGCGATGTCTTTTCCTTCGAGGAATGAATTGGCTACCTGAGCGGGAGCTACAGGAATACCAATACGAATCATCCATTCACGAAACAGTTCCCGGTCTTCCGCTTTATCAATAGCGTCGATGTCCACACCGATGAGTTTGATATTGTTGTCTTTCCATACGCCCAATTCATCAGCTTCCTTACAAAGATTCAGCGCTGTTTGTCCTCCCATTGTGCCCAACACCGCATCAATCTGGTTTTCTGCTATGATCTTTTCAATACTTTCAACTGTGAGCGGCAACAGGTAAACTTTGTCAGCCGTCATGGGGTCGGTCATGATGGTAGCCGGATTGCTATTGATCAGGATTACTTTCACCCCTTCTTCACGAAGGCTGCGTGAGGCCTGGGTACCGGAGTAATCAAATTCACAGGCTTGTCCGATAACGATAGGGCCGGAGCCGATGATGAGTACTGTTTTTATGGAATTGTCTTTTGGCATCTGTGTGGGAATGGCTTCGGGGCGCAAAAGTAACTAATCAGGATAAATTCTTTTGTGAAAAAAGTGAAAGACACAAGAAGTCAACCTCCATCAATACCGCTGCGCCCTTTCATACTGATCCGGCCACACCAAATCCACTCCTGTATCGTGTGCCGCATGCAATGGGAAATAGGGTTCGCGCAGCAATTGCCTCGCCATAATAATAAGGTCTGCTTTTCCTTCTTTTAAAATCTCTTCGCATTGGGCAGCAGTGGTGATCATACCAACAGCACCGGTCATGATGCCTGCTTCTTTCCGCACTTTTTCTGAAAAGGGCACCTGGTACAACGGCCCTGCCTGTATTTTTTGATTCGGGTTGTTGCCGCCGGAGGAGCAGTCGATCACATCCACAGAAATTTCTTTTAGCACTTTAGCAAGCGCGACGCTGTCGTCAGCATTCCATCCGTTGTCAACCCATTCTGTAGCTGAGATGCGCACAAACAAAGGCAATTTTTCTCCGATAACTTTCCTTGTTTCATTGACGATCTCCACCAAAAACCGGATCCTGTTTTCAAAAGAGCCGCCATACTCATCTGTGCGTAGGTTGCTGAGCGACGACAGGAATTCGTTGACCAGGTATCCGTGTGCACCATGAATTTCAATAATTTCAAATCCTGCTTTCATAGCTCTTGCTGCAGCGTCACTAAATGCCTTGATGAGTTGCTTTACCTCGGTATTGCTCAGTTGATGTGGTACTGGTTCATTTTCATGAAATGGTATGGATGATGGAGAAACAGTCTGCCATCCTCCTTCATCTGAGGTCAGCGCCTTTCTTCCTTTCCACGGGGAAGCATGGCTGGCTTTGCGGCCTGCATGTGCCAGTTGAATGGCAGGTACTGCACCTTGTTTTTTTATGAAATCGGTGATCCTCTTCAGAAATTCAATGTGCTCATCCTTCCATATTCCCAGGTCATCCGGAGAGATTCTTCCTTCCGGGCTTACTGCGGTTGCCTCTGTGAATACCAGCCCCGCACCACCGACAGCACGGCTTCCGAGGTGCACGAGGTGCCAATCGTTGGCAAAGCCGTCAACACTGCTGTACTGGCACATGGGCGATACCACGATGCGGTTCTTTAAAGTAATGTCCCTGATTTGTAATGGAGAAAAAAGCAAAGAAAAAAAATTATGAATTATAGATTATAAATTATGAATTGTGGTTGAGTATTTGCCACCAGAGGAAAGTTACTTGTTGAAAATGGCAAAATGTGATATCCTACATCTCTTTTCTAAACCTCTCTAAACCCTATCCGCCGCGGCGGACTAAACCCTCAAGCTTCCTCCCTTCTACCGGCAGATCCTTCACTCCGCTCAGGATGACAGCAGCAATTGGGCTTTATCGCTTCGATTGATGTTTGTTCACAACTACCTAATCAAACTAAACTCTCTAAACCCTCTCCGCCACGGCGGACTAAACTCCTCTAAACTCCCTAAACCATCTAAACCTCAAAAATGTGGTCTCACCAGGACTCGAACCTGGATCTAGAGTTTAGGAAACTCCTATTCTATCCCTTGAACTATGAGACCAATGAATCAACCAGGATGTCCTGATTTTTTTCGGGATGGCAAAGGTAAAAGAAAATATTGCCACGAGTGCATGACAGGAAATTATAATTCATACTTTGATGTTTCGCGCCTCTCTCATCTTTTTTCTACAACTTCCTCATTGAGAAATCAGGAACTGTCACCCGATTTCCGTTTTATTTTCTTCTATTGCAAAATTGGTTTATGAATATAGTAATGCCATTTCATTTAGGCTCACTATCAATAAAGGAATCTCCTTATTGTGTTACTTGTTGGGAAGGCAGAAAACTTATTAAAGTATTTCCAGGGTAGCTGGGCAGGAGTTAATGCTTATGACCTGGTTTGATGAAATCAATCATTTCGAAACATGGCTAAATCCGATATCACATAGTCCGTTGATATAATCCTGATATACCACCAATTGGTCAGGAAATGCGGGTGTGGAAGTAATCTTGCTGAATTGATGCTGATAAGTAATATATCTTTTGGTAAAAGGAAATATATCCGCGAGGTCTTGTCGCCTGGCGTCATAAAACGAACTGCCACCGGCGCCCACTACATTTTTTGGTACCAGGTTTACGCTGATGACATAAGTGTGGTTTCCCAGTATGTGAACCGCTTCATTGGTTGAGTTCAGGTCATCATAAGAAAATCCTGTTGCATTATTTACTTTGATATCCTTTTGAATCAGGGAAGTTTTGGTAACACCGTCCCAGAGAGAAACAGTATATACTTTTCCAACCTCAGGCAGCCGGATCCCGATCTCATAAATGGTTCCGGTATCAGAAGACGTAAAACTATACCCAATCTCTACGGGTAAGTTATTTTCGTGAACCGTTACATTCACCGCGTTTTCCTGCAGGTATTCAGAAAAGGGGTTTACCAGCGTAATTCTTCCGGGTGTATTATTAATTTTATCACAGCCGGTAAGGAAAAAAATGAAGCATATCAAACAGGCTGAGGTTGTCTTTATTTTTTTCATCTGATTCTTTTTTTGGTGATTTATTCTGAGATAAATTCTTGCAACAATTTCTTGTTGATTTGTTACACCAAACTACTACCTGATATGCCCCAAATAAAAGTGGAAATCAATAGGTGGCAGCGATCATTTTGCAGATGGAGGCATATCCGGTATTTCTGTCCTGGAACAATCAATGAGGAATGCGTGTGGTATCTGAAACCGGAATTTTTATTTTGTATTGGAGAGCGCTTTCAAAAACTCATCTTTTTTTCTGCGCGATACATCTATTACTTCGCCGTCTTGCATTACTACCTGGCCGCCTTCGCCGCGGATGTATTTTTTGACATATTTTAAATTAACCAGGTGAGAATTGTGAACCCTGAAAAAATTATAGGGCAACAGCATCTCCTCAAAATCTCCAAGGAGTCTCGTAACCAGCGTTTTCTTACCATCGGTTAAATAGATGGTAGAATAATTGGAACTTGATGTAATGTGAATGATTGATTTCACAGGGATGAATTCGAGCCCATCACTGGTGGGAATTGAAATCTTTTCATCCTGGCTTTTAAGTTTAGGTAACTCGGGATCTTTTAATGGCAGGCCTTTTTCCCTGCTGTTTACATCCTTCATCAACCGTTCTATACAGCTTTGCAATTCTGTGATGCCAACAGGTTTTGTAAGATAATCAAATGCCTTTGCCCTCAGCGCTTCCACCGCATAATGGTTGTAGGCAGTCGTAAAGATCACATCAAAATGAAATCCTTTTAATTCTTCAAGCATTCGCAGGCCACTCATGCGAGGCATTTCAATATCCAGGAATACGACATCAGGTATTTCGCGTCGAATTAATTCAATCGCTTCTTCCGGCCTTTGTGCAGTACCCACCACTTTGATATCAGGACAAAACTCTACCAGCTTTTGATTCAGGTTTTGTAAACTGACCATTTCGTCATCAACCAATATGGCTTTTAACTGATCCATTTGATGATATTTAAGTTTCAGATTTATTTCATGCACCAGATTGGCACGGAATCCCATCTAAACTTAAAGCAAAGTACTATTTTCTACAAGGCCAATTGCACAGGGTGAAGCGGAGACTGGATATCCGGATGGATTTTTACAATAAGCGGTTATTGAAAAATTTTTTAATACTCCTACCAAACGTTTAAATTTGTGAAACAGCTTCTAAGATTATGGTATTTCAAATTTGAGCAATAAGAGTAAAAGAAAATCTTCAGAGCCAAAAGAAGTTGAATTAAAAAGCGTGTCTGACAAAAAGGTGGCACAGTAAAATAAATTGAGTCGTATGGATACTATTTTATTACAAATCAAAAATGAGATGGCCTATAAATTAATTGAGAATTTAGAGGCGCTTAATATTGTAAAAGTCATTCAGAAAGCACAGACTACAGAAAAAAGGAAAGCCGGTTTATCTGCGCATGATTTTACTGGTATTATATCCAAAGAAGATTCAGAGCTAATGGAAAACGCCATAGAAGAAGCTTGCGAACAAATTGATCCTGATGATTGGAAATAATGTATTACTTGATACTAACATTATTTCAGCATGGCTGAAAGGAGAATCAGCAATTGCAGATAAAATAGACAATTCGACAGCAACATATATTCCTGTAATAGCGATAGGTGAACTATACTATGGTGCTCAATATTCTACTAAGGTTCAAGAAAATACTTCTAATATTTTAAAAGTTACTTTGAGGTATAGAGTTTTGCACATTGATGAAAATACCGCATCCTTTTATGGTAATATCAAAGCTACTTTACGAAAAAAAGGGAAACCCATTCCTGAAAATGATATATGGATTGCTGCAATCGCTCAACAACATGAACTTATACTGATCACTCGGGATAAACATTTTTCTGAAATTGATAATTTGGATACCGGGTTATGGTAAAAAGTATAAGCATGAAAATATTCCATTATATCCACCAACCAATGAAGAAACAAGTCTTTTTGAATATTTGGCTAAGGCCTTAAATAGGCCCCTATAAAAAAAGTGTAAAAACGGCAAAGAAAAGACCTTCCGGTTATTTCGATACGCTTAGTAAAAAAGACGGGGAAAAGATGTTGCATTATGTAAATGAAAATCGCAACAAATGCAACAGAAATACCTGAAATATCCCAACCCGGCGGGACCAAGGCTTGATACAGATTTTTTCAGGCAATCATTATAAATTTTTCTCAAATTACAAGAACAAGAATGATTCACAGGAATACTTGGGTATAGACAAGGCTGCATTGGAAAGATTCATCTCTCTCACGATGTTCAATATCATTGCAATACTTTGAAATCATAAGTTTTCATGAAAATGTATGATAGCTTCCTGGAGGATATGTGTCCATCGATTCTAAGCGTTTCTTATTTCTTCATTTTGAAATATTATCAGGAGAGGGAAGTCTAAATCTATAATGATCCACTTGCCAATTGTACCTAACCCAGGGCACTGCCATCTTTTCCTTGTCCATTACCAAAAATGGAATCGAACCTGCCGGATATGGATTCCCCTTTCCCAACGGCATCAGCCCGATTTACTTTAGTGTGGCAAAAGGGTATGCTCTTGTTCAACTCAAATGACAGACTATGAAACTTATTATGATCCTCTTTGCCATGTTTACAATGATGAATGTGGCATCAGCCCAGAAAATAGGAGAGATATTAAAACAGAAAGCCGGTGAAGGCGTAAAAGAAGGAGCAACTATCTCTACCGAACAGGCAGCAGATAAAGTAACGGATAAACTATTGGGCAAAATATTCAGTGGCAAGAAGAACAAACGCAAGAAGTCAAAGACAATAGAAGAATCCGTTGACACCACTGCTACTTCAAATAATGAAAGTAGTAATGCAGATACCGCTCCCGCGAGCAGCAATTCCCCTACAACAGCATTGCAGGTGTATAGCAAATACGATTTCGTACCCGGAGCGAAAGTGTTGGTGTATGAAGATTTTTCGCTGGATGCCATTGGCGACTTTCCTGAAAACTGGAATACCAATTCCAGTGGAGAAACGGTGACTGTTTCAGGTGAGACAGGCCATTGGTTGATGCTTAGCAAAAAAGGATCATTTCTACAGGAGGATATCAAATCCCTTCCGGAAAATTTTACTTATCAGTTCGATTTTATTTCCTCTTTCGGAGGCCAGTTTGAAATGAGGCCCACACTTTCATTGTTTTTATTGGCAAGCCAAAATGGAGCAGCCGCCATGAATAATGGCGTAGGGCAAAGCTCCGGAGTAGATTTGGAATTTGACCGCTCTCCGGGTGACAAGGGAGGCAGAATCATGATTCGATGCTATGATGGTGGCAATAAAACAATTGACAACCAGGTAAGCCTTTCTAACAATGGAGAAGAAAAGATAAAAGTTTCTGTCTGGCGTCAGAAACAACGGATGAGAGTTTATGTAAACCAGGACAAGGTACTTGATCTGCCGCGTGCATTTCCGGCCGGTAAAAATTATAATACGGTGCTGTATAATATTTGGGAGGATTTGAATCCGAATGACAAGATTGTCCTGGGGAATATCAAACTGGCTGTGGGCGATCCGGATACACGCAACAAAATCATCACCGAAGGAAAATTTTCTACTACAGGGATATTGTTTGATGTGAACTCCGCTACCATCAAACCGGAATCCTTCGGCACATTGAAAGACATCGCCGGTGTATTGCAGGGCAATCCAACTATTCATGTAAAAATTATCGGCCACACCGATAGCGATGGTGATGCTGCCGCAAATCTTACACTCTCCAAAAAGAGGGCGGAGTCGGTGAAATCTGCACTGGTAAAGGAATTCAGTATTAATGCTTCACGACTGGAAACAGATGGCAAGGGTGCAACCGATCCTGTGGCTGACAACAAAACAGCGGCAGGAAAAGCTCAAAACAGGAGAGTAGAGTTTGTGAAGTTATAGCCATTGCCAATATGAACGCTGACTACGAGAAGTGATACACGAACCATGAAATACAACTTGCATTGTCCTATTCATTTGAACGCAGTTGAAAAATTCTTCCACTCAATAAAAAGTAGATTATGAAAAAGTATTTATTCATTCTTCTCAGCTTATTGCTCGGGGCAATAACAAATATTATGGCCCAGGTAAAAATCGGCAATAACCCTTCAACTGTAAATTCAGGAAGTTTACTGGAATTAGAGAGTACGAACAAAGGCTTGTTGCTGCCACGGCTCGCGGATACTACTTCTATCAGCAACCCACCGCAGGGCATGTTGATGTTCAGCAATGTGGATACGTCACTTTATTTCAGAAGAAACCTGGGAGGCTGGCAAAGATTAGCAATAGGATTCGATAATTATTGGAAAGCATTATTATTGGAAGGAAGTAATAAGCCTGGAGCCATCTTCAGTGAATTACCGGTACTGGTAAACAGGCCTTCCACCGGATCGTTTACATCATTGGCACCATTTCAAACCACAGGAATGTATGGAAATACACTCGCAGCATTTGCGGATGGCCAATATGATTACATTCAAGGAATAAGCCTCATAGGTAATTGGCCGGGCGTATATTTTAACAGCTATTACAACAACAGCATTCACTCTATGGCAGCCGGGAATGCGGGAAATATTACTTTGGATGAATCCAATAACCTCGGTGGCGCTTTCCAATTTAAATTATCAGGTTATAGCGCTACGGCTAATGCAAGTATGCCCAATCCTCCCGCGCAAATGATTCTGAATAACGATGGTAAATTAAGCCTCAATACCGGCAGCGTACCTACCCGTGCATGGTTCGAACAACACGGCGCTGTGAATAATGCCTGTGCCATATTTGGCGGCGAAGGTTCGGGTGTTGCCATCCAGGAACATTTTCCTTCAATTGGTTTTAATAGTTATTATAATGGTAGTGGCTATAACAGCATTGGAGCCGGGCGTGGTGGTGAAATCGGATTGGATCAGAATACCGGTGATTTTTATGTAACAACCATGAACAGTCTTGCCATCGCTCCTAATCTTACCTATCCCGGGTTTGTCAGGACTTTCAATATTGCTCCTACCGGGTATATCGGTATTAATACAACGGATCCTTCAAGCCAGATAGAAATTGAGCAGCCGAATAACGCGATCATTTCATCCAATGGTTTAAGGTTTACTTCTCATGAAGATATTGGTGGTTTTCACTATACCTCAAGTTTTACCATATCCGGTTATACAGGAGGCTCTACCGAATTGAACGGCGGTCAAGCTGATAATTTTCCAGGAGCTGCCTACCTGGTTTTTCAGACGGACCATCATTCAGGATACCCTACCGAGCTTGTAGCAAATATTGATGACGATGGAGATTATCACGAGATGTCCGATGCAAGATTCAAAAAAGACATTGTAACGCTTGATAAAAATGACATGCTGCAAAAACTACTTTCGCTTAATCCGAGAAATTATCATTTTATCAACGAAAGAAGTGATGCGCAGAGAAGCTACGGCTTTTTAGCTCAGGATGTAGAGAAAGTGTTTCCTGAATTTGTAAACGAAATACAAGGCAAGAAAATGCTTTCCTACAGTTCTTTTGTACCTGTAATTGTTTCCGCTATGCAGGAGCAGCAACAGGAAATAGAATCATTAAAAAATCAAAACCTTACTCCATCGGCAACAGTTCAGTCTGAAAATGAAAGTCTCAAAAAGCAGGTATCAAGCCTGGCCGGAATGGTGAAGCAATTGCAGCAACAAGTGAATGCGCTTCAGGAAAAGATAAAGTAATCATTGGCAATCTTTTAAAAAAAATACCATGAAAAGAATCTTCTTATTGCTGTTAATGGTTGCTGCATTTCAGTCTTTGAACGCGCAATTCAATGGCACCCTTCGCTATGTAAGTAGTTACACGGACGCATGGTTCGGATCAAAAGGTGAAGTGCAGACGATCATTCACGTATCGGGTTCCCAGGTACGAATAGATGCATTTGATACCAGTTTTTCCAAACAAACCGTAACGAGGCAAAATCCACTTTTGATTGACCTGTCCAAAGCAACGGAGACCCATTTGGTGCCCAGGACTTTTCAGGCAATTATCTATTCGATGGCCTCAAGGCAGAAAATGATACAGGTGGCTGAGACGCAAACCCACACCGTGTATGATTTTAAAACAATTGGCCAGGAAAAAGTGCAGGGCTTCAACTGTACGCATTATCAGATTACCAAAAGATATGCAACATCCAAAACGATGAAGCCTGCCACATTTGATATCTGGATTACCAAAGACCTCGGCAGTTGCAACGTATGGTATGTGGGCAAGTACCTCTACTATTTTGCTCCTATGAATATGTATCTGCAGTTAGCAGCCAAAGGTGCGGATGGTGTGGTAGTGCAATGGCAGGAAGCAGCAGGAACAAAAACCAGTTGCGTTCTAACCGGATATGATAAGAAGGCGCCAACATCTGATGTCTTTACGGTTCCTTCAAGTTATTCATTACAGGATTTATCCAATTATTAATTCGAAATAAAAAACTATCAAAAATGAAAAAGATAATTTCAATCATTCTCTTATTATTCATAATCATCTCCGGTTGTGATAAAAATAATCAGCCCAAATTAGTAACTCATCATTTTACCAAGGACCAATGGGTTGGAGGATTGATGGGAATGTTCAGTAGTGCGAGAATCCATGTAAACAATTACACTCCCGTTAAGAATAAATATGCAAACGGAGACACTTACGCCTATGAATACCCTCAATCAAGTTCAATTTCTTTACCATCCATGAACTTTTCTACGAATTTTGACGAAGATGTTATTCGCCAGGATCCCTACTCATTTTACGTGCAGGATCTTAACTCTACAAGATTTGGGGGAGATGCTCATGATGGCTACGCTTACCTAACGATATATTTTGAAGGTGATGGTGTAGAGATCATAGGTAATTGTGTTAATAATGTAGCATGTGTTTGTACAGACCCCACATTGGATTTAAATAATATTGTTGCAGTAATTCCTTTTCAATTTAAGCCTAAAAATGGATCAGTGGAAATTATGTCATCAGCGGATATTTCCGGAGCGCCTCCCATCACCTTCACTCCGGTTGTAGTGAAGGAAACAGGGCCTTGCGTAAATAATGCTTGTGCTGCTTTTTGTCCCTCAGACAGGGTTGCACAAATGCAAAAGGGAGTAACCGATAATATAGGAAAACTTGTTGAACAGTACTCATCGCTCTTCTCTATACCATTTATTCAATTCCTGAAAACTAACGGGGTATCGGGCCCAATTGTAACTATCAAAATAGAAACAAACGGAGATTTAACTGTGCAAGACAAGGAATAGCAACTAGAAAATACTGCAAGTGAAACTTCCAAAATGGCAATAAATGAATCGGGCTAATCAATGGTATTGCTAGTGGGGTTTATTACTACAAGGCAAAAAGAAAATTAGTAATAAGATTTTCAATCACCGATAACAACAGCTATCAAATTCAAAAATATCTCAAAAATGAAAAAGATAACAAGTCTCATCATTGGTACACTCCTGATTTGTACCATGAATATTTCCTGCAAGAAAGATTCAGATTCAAAATCGACTACGGTAGAATACAAGATTTCTCCAATGAATAATTTCTTTACCAAGATCGCCTATACCGATATTGCAGGGCAGGAAACGATCATAACAGATCCAACCAAGTTCCCAACCGGATCGGTAGCTGTCAAAATTCTCTCTAAGCCGTTTAATGCCAAATTCTCCATTACGATTAATAACACGACCAACGCGACGGTTCATTATGGCCTGACTATTTTGGTGAATGGAAAAGTAATGGCAACAAACACCTATGCAGTCGCGCACCATGCTACCGTTTCGGAATCTTTGGAATACACGGTTCAATGATGACTTTTTTTGCCGGCGGTGGATAGGAGAATTGTTTTTAAATTTATATAACGAAATATCGGTTTGAAACCTGTCATATTCCATATTGCTTTTTTGTTTTTTCTACTCAAAGCAGACGGGCAGGTCAGGGAACCTTCTATTGAAATGCCTCCCTCCTATTATCAGCTTCAGACAGATAAAGACCGGATGAGTTTCCTGATGAAGGCCGTGAGTGATTCGCTCAATGCCGACAGACTAAACTCAATATACCAGATGTCGATGACAGGATTGGCATTGGCACAGAAAAACAAGGTGGATACAATGCAGGGCATTTTTTATTTCGACCTGGGAAAAGTTTTTATGTATGCTTATGGCAAACCTGACAGTGCGATTTATTATTTTCAGAAAGTAATTCCCTTTTTCACTGATAAATTGGGTTATTACAACCTGATCTCCATGCGAGAGATTACGATCTGTCACCTGAATGCAGGCCGGAAAGATTCGGCGTTTGCCTATCTCGATTCTTTGCACGATAGAATTGACACAATGGATATTGCCAATCCGCGACGGTTTGGAATATCTACAACCATGGCAACAGCTTATCAGTATTATGGAATGTTCAAAACAGCAATAGCGCTCTACCGGAATGCTATAGACGGAATGCGCAAAGCGGGAAACGCAAATGGAATTGGCCTTCCGCTCGCTAACCTTGCAGAACTGTATGATGAATCTGATGATGATATCAATGCCATTAAGTATGGAAGGCAGGCTCTTGATTTACTGAAAGGGTCGAACATGCCTTTTATGGGTACCGCGGCAAACCTGTCCGGGTATTATCTCAACCTCAATCACAGTGATTCGGCTTTATATTTTCTACGCCTCGCCGATTCGGTCGGCAAGCTTATTCACAACGAGGAACAGTTGAATAACAGAAGCCCTATGATCTATAGCAGCATTTTGGCCAATCAAAAAAAATATGAAGAAGCTAAGAAGGCTTTGGAACCGGTAAGAAATTGGCTGGAGAAGCGCCCGGATTCGAGAAGCATGATCAATTACCTGCTTCAGTCTGCTAATATTGATACGGCACTGCACCGATGGGAACCTGCAGCGGCAACCCTTCAAAATGCTTTGACGGAGGCAAGGAAAACCGGGCAGCAGGTGATTATTGTGATTGTATTGCAGGAACTCGCAACTGTATATGGTAACCTGAAGCAATACGATAAAGCGTTTGCGTATCAAAAAGAATTCATAGAGCGCAAGGACTCGCTCACTAATGATGAAACAAAATCCAGGCTGGCCGACTTTGATGCCATGAACAAGACAAGGCAGAAAGAAATCCATATTGCCTTGCTGGAAAAAACAAATGATATAAAAGATCTGGAACTTAAAAACAGCAGCCAAAAGAATCTGCTTTATCTTGGCGCTTTCATCGTGCTGCTGGCTTCATCAGGAGTATTTTTTTATCAAAGAAACCGAAGATTAAAATTTCAATCTCAGCAGGCAAAGTCAGAATTGCAAATGCAGATATTCCGGTCGCAGATGAATCCGCATTTCATTTTCAACAGCCTCAATGGAATTGAGTATTTCATTCTTCACAATGACAAGAGACAGGCAAGTGTTTACCTCAACAAATTTGCCCAACTCATCCGCATCATTCTCTCCAATAGCAGGAAAGACCTGGCTCCGTTTGCAGAAGATATTCAGACCTTGCGCTTGTATGTCGATCTCGAATTACTTAGGTTTAATAATCATTTTTCTTACGTAACGGATATCGAACAGACGCTGCTCCAATCAGATTATTTTGTTCCACCATTGCTGATACAGCCGTTTGTGGAAAACGCGATTATCCATGGCTTTGCATACAGTGACCGCGATGATCTGCAACTAAAAATTTCTGCAGTATTGAGAAGCGATTATATTATCTATACCATAGAAGACAATGGTGTAGGGCGAAGTGCTTCAGCAGCGCAGAATGCACTGAACAAGCCCAATCACAACAGCCTGGGAATGCAAATTACGCAGCAACGCATTGATATTTTTAATGAGCAATATAAAGCGGAAAGTGAAGTAAAGATTGAAGACCTTTTTGATACGACTGGCAATCCCTGCGGAACTCGCGTAACAGTTAAAGTAAAAGCAGCTTAGTATGAATACCAAAACCATAAAGGCATTGCTGATTGATGATGAGATCACCAGTTTGCAAAACCTGAAGCAAAAGATCGAAGAATTTTGCAGGCAGGTGCGTGTACTGGCTGCAATTCCAAAAACGGAAGACATGATCCGGCTCATAAAAGAACTGAAACCCGATGTGCTGTTTCTTGAAATGCAAACTCCGGATGTGCGGCTATTCAATTTACTGGATGCATTGAATGATGATATCGAGATCGTTTTTACTACCTACGAAAATCATAATTCCGTCAATGCATTTCGTTTCAGCGGATTTCAGTACCTGGTAAAACCCGTAGCCATAGACGACCTGGAAAATGTAGTGAATAGGGTAACTGCCAACGGGCCAAAACATACCAGGCGGCGGTTGCAGGTCTTGAGATCTGTCTATGGCACACCAATCGATCCCGGTCACAGTATGGTCATTTGGGAAAAAGGAGATCTCATTTTTGTTCCAATCAATCAAATCGCAAGAATTGAGTCAGATTCTGAAAACTCGCGTCTCTTTCTGTCCACAGGCAGATCTTTCCTTTCTACAATTTTGCTGAATGATTATGAGGAAATGCTGAAGCCGTATCATTTTTTCCGGGTGAAAAACAATCAGCTTGTCAATTTGGCGCTGATTCAAAAATTCCAAAAGGTAACCGGCAGCGAAATACTTTTGAAGAACGGCGATATTGTTGATATAGACCGGAGAAAGCAAAATGATTTTTTAAAGGTCTTCAGGGAACGGAGAACGGTTGGCCTTGCAAGAGATGCAAGGAGTGTGGATTCTAAGAGAAATCAAAAGTGATTTACCTTCTTCTTTCCGAAATTATACAGCATTTCGAATCGCAGCCTGGCAATTTCTGAGATGATCTACAATACTTGTAAATTATGAATTTCATTCATCTATTTGTAGAAAACAAATTGCTTGCATTCCATTGTACTTTCCTTTCCAATTCGTAACCATCCTTCGGTGTATTCTTCCTAATTTTGCAAGTTCAATAGTATTTATTTTTTTGAACCGGTTACACGCATCCCTGGCCCACTCACTGCTCGCAAAGAATGCATCCTTTTGCCTGTATCGTTTGCCATTTGAAAAGGAGTCGCGTATTGCACTGGATAATAAGTTTCTCTCTCATTCCGAGCACAGGAATTTTTGGATAGCTCCATTTACCAGAACTTCTTCAGCTCCTGAGATATTTTTTTCCTGCGTGGATGAAGTCTCAGAACTGGAAGCCATCATTCACCACGTACAGTCATTGCCTGACAGGCCGGTTGACTGGCCTGACCTTCCAGAGCAAATCACCCATGAGGATTATGTGCACAGAGCGGAAGTTTATTTAAAAGGAATCCGTGAGGGAAGATTGCAGAAAGCGATTTTGTCAAGAGTGAAAAGAGTAATGAAGCCTGATGATTTTGATCCCGTTTTGTTTTTTGAAAGTCTTTGTGAGAAATATCCGCAGGCATTTATACATCTCATGTATCATCCTGAGGGTGGTATGTGGATGGGCGCTACTCCTGAATTGCTTCTGAAGATGGAAGACGATCAGATTATTACAATGGCACTGGCCAGCACACAACCGGCAAATGATCAACACAATTATAACTGGGGAACAAAGGAAATGGAAGAACACCTGATGGTGGGACAGCACATAGAATCTGTGTTTGCCAATCAGCACTATATTTTGAATCTGAAAGATGGCCCTCATACAGTAGAAGCCGGTCCGGTAGCGCATTTGAGAACGGCTTATAGCTTCAGCAGCAAGGATTCAACAAATCTTACAAAGCTCTTGAGTGAGTTGCATCCAACACCGGCAGTCGGAGGTTTACCTGCTAAGGAAGCAGTCGATTTCATTTTGAACAATGAAGGTTATGACCGTCAGTATTATTGTGGCTTTTTGGGTGAAGCAGATTTTGAAGGTGATGCAAGGCTTTACATTAATCTGAGGTGTATGCAAATCGGGAGGGAAGAAATTGCTATTTATTGCGGAGGCGGCATTACGGCTGATTCCGACCCTGAATCCGAATGGGAAGAAACTGTACAAAAGAGCCGTACAATGCTTGGTATTTTGAAAGAATTCAACAGGAATGAAGTTGTCAGATAAAAAAGGAGTTCAGCAAATTGTTTCAACCCTTTCGAAGTTAGGTTTGAAAGAAGTGGTGATTTGTCCCGGCTCACGCAATGCACCATTCACCATGTCATTCCACAGGCATGGCGCTTTTCATTGTACCAGCATTCGCGATGAAAGAAGTGCCGCGTTTTTCGCGTTGGGAAAAATATTGGAGTTGCGCCAGCCGGTTGCTATTGTATGCACCAGTGGATCTGCGGCATTGAATTTTGCCCCTGCTATTTCCGAAGCTTATTACCAGAGATTACCACTGATCGTAATCACAGCCGACAGGCCGAAAGAATGGATCGGCCAGGGTGATGGACAAACAATAAATCAAACTGAAGTTTACAAAAATTATGTTCGTGCTTTCTATGAATTGAATGGCGATGCTTCTGATGATGATGCGCTGTGGCACAATGCAAGGTGCCTGTGCGATGGATATGCAGTCGCGACTGTTAGAGATGCAGGGCCGGTTCATTTCAATGTACCGTTGAAAGAACCACTGTATGGTGAACGTGATCCGGTTTTCGATGACACAAGAATTTTCTTACCATCACCCGTGGAGAACTTACCCACGCAGGAAGTACTCAATGAATTTCAAAAGACTTATACCGAAGCAACCAAAGTGATGATATTGGTGGGCCAAAAAGAAACGGATGAAGCCTTTGCGCTGGCTGTTCAGAAAATGGCTGCGTTTGAAAATACCATCGTGCTGACAGAATCTACTGCGAATATCCATGACCGTGAGTATATCGAAAATATTGACAGGTGCATCACCACTCTTCAGTCTGAGGAGGCAGCAGGCTACATGCCCGACATGCTGATCACCGTTGGTGGTGCGGTGGTTTCCAAAAGAATAAAAGCATTGCTCAGAAAGTACAAACCCGCTCATCATTGGAATATTGATCCTTACGATGCCTGCATGGATACCTACCAGTCGCTCACACATGCTGTGTTTGTAAAGCCGGAAATATTTTTCGGAAGAATAGAAATTCAGAAAGAAAATATTACTTCCGGATTTAAGCAATTGTGGTTGCACAGAAAACAACGGATGGAAGAATTACACAATGAATTTGTTGAAAAGATTGAATACACTGATTTGTATGCCTTCGGCAAAATACTGAATGCCATTCCTGCCAACACACATCTTCATTTATCCAACAGTTCTCCTATCCGTTATGCGCAATTATTCGACAACAAGCACATCGCATCATCATGGAGCAATCGCGGTACCAGCGGTATAGATGGTTGTACCAGTACAGCGATGGGAGCATCTTCTTCTTCACAGGAAAAACAATTCCTGCTGATCACCGGTGATGTGGCATTTTATTATGATATCAATGCCCTGTGGAATGAGGCTGATATAGAAAATCTGAAAATAATTCTCATTAATAATGGCGGTGGTGGTATTTTCAGAATTATTTCGGGAGAAGGTGCGGCACCGGAAATGAAAACTTTTTTTGAAACGGCACAGCAACGCACTGCTGCTGAAATTGCGGCTGCCTATCGCTGGAATTATTTGTCAGCAAAGGATGAAGTTTCATTGGAAAAATCCTTGAAAGTATTTTTTGATGCGGGATGTAAAAGAACCATTCTGGAAATCTTCACACCTGCAGAAAAAAATCCGGAAGTACTCAGCAAATACTGGAATTATCTAAAAGAAAATGGTCAGCTATGAACAAGCCAAAATGGAAAGTAATAAAAGCGTACAAGGAGATTACTTTCAAACAAAGTAATGGTGTAGCACGGATTGCATTCAACCGGCCAGAAGTACGCAATGCATTTACGCCAAAAACAGTTTCTGAATTATTGGATGCGCTGATCATCGCACATGAATCGCAGAAGATCGGAGTGGTGCTGCTAAGTGGAGAAGGGCCTTCGCCCAAAGATGGAGTGTGGGCGTTTTGTTCCGGGGGTGATCAGCGTGTACGCTCTGCTACCGGCTATAAAGGAGACGATGGTGTCAACCGATTCAACATTCTCGATGTACAACGTCAGATCCGATTCATGAACAAAGTGGTGATAGCCGTAGTGCCCGGGTGGGCTGTGGGTGGTGGCCACAGCCTGCATGTCGTGTGCGATCTTACGCTGGCGAGTAAAGAACACGCGATCTTTAAACAAACAGATGTGGATGTAGCAAGTATTGATGGTGGATTCGGTTCTGCATATCTTGCGCGGCAGGTAGGACAGAAGAGAGCAAGAGAAATTTTCTTTTTGGGAAAATCTTATTCGGCAGATGAGGCTTACCAGATGGGAATGGTGAATGCCGTAGTGCCACACGATGAATTGGAACAGACTGCTTACGAATGGGCGCAGGAGATTCTGACCAAAAGCCCGACTGCCATCAAGATGGCAAAATTTGCTATGAACCTCATAGACGATGGACTGGTGGGGCAACAGGTGTATGCAGGAGAAGCAACACGATTGCTCTACATGACCGAAGAGGCGAAAGAAGGTAGGGATGCATTTCTTGAAAAGCGGAAACGGGACTTTAAGAAATTTCCAAAATACCCGTGAGTTAAATGAAAAGTGATTCGCCTTGGTTGAGAAAAGTTTGAAGTTCAAGGTTCAAAGTTTGAAACCTGGAACCCGAAACCTGAAACCTGAAACCTGAAACCCGAAACCTGAAACCTGAAACCCGAAACCTGAAACCTGAAACCCGAAGTTTGCAACCCTATCCACCGCGGTGGACTAAACTCTAAACTCTAAACCCTAAACCCTAAACTCTTCAATGGCTTCTCCCTCCGCCTGGATCACTGCTTTCAGACTGCGCACACTGCCACTGGCATTGAGCAGTGTCATTCTCGGTAGCTTTCTTGCATATTACAATCATAGTTTTCACTGGAGTATTTTGATACTGGCTGTCGTAACTACACTCTTTTTACAGATACTCAGCAACCTGGCCAATGATTACGGAGATGCGGTGCATGGTGTGGACAATCATGGCAGGATAGGCCCGCAGCGCGGGATTCAGAAAGGAGAGATCACATTAAAAGAAATGAAGGCTGCGGTAATATTATTCATTGGACTTTCATTTATCTCAGGCGTTTTATTGTTGTTCATTGCTTTTCGCAATTACAATTTCGCTTATGGAGTCTTCATGTTTCTCATCGGCATTGCTGCCATTGGCGCCGCGCTGAAATATACTGTTGGCAAAAACCCTTATGGCTATGCCGGATTGGGAGATTTTGCTGTGTTTATATTTTTCGGACTGGTGGGTGTGCTCGGCACCTTTTTCCTGCATACCCATTTTGTAGGTGTACCTGAAATCCTGCCCGCGATGTCTGTTGGGTTTTTTAGTACCGGAGTACTGAACCTGAATAATCTTCGCGACCGTGATAATGACGCCGCGTTCGGCAAGCACACTATCGTGGTGAAGTTAGGAGTGAATAAAGCAAAGTTGTATCACACTTCCCTCATCATGAGCGGAATGATCTGTGCTGTTGTTTACAGTATTTTCAGCAACGCCGGTATGTGGCAATGGATTTACGTACTTACATTCCCGTTATTGATCAGGAGTATTGTGGTCGTTAGAAAAAATAATGATCCGGCTTTACTTGATCCGGAATTGAAAAAACTCGCAATCAGTACACTGCTATTTAGTGTATTGTTTGGGGTGGGGCTGGTGGTTTAGTGGAGCTTTCTCTAAAACTTGTATCCTATAGACAATCCTCCACCAACCGTTTTCACAAAACTCTTTTCGTCACTCATTCCATTGAATGCTGGATCAATGTCTATCAAACCTATTTGCCCGTTGATATGGAAGTACAGATTTTGATTGATTTCATATCCGATCAGAATATTTGCACCAAAGTCAAATGGTTTTGTATAGGGTATTTTCCTTGTGTTGCCACCGAGTGTTGAATCAGAACTGATGTAATCGTTCAGAAATTTGAGTTTTCCCTTTACGCTGATCCCATTTGATTCGGCTTTCCAGTTTCCGCCCAATCCATAAGCAATGTATGGGCCTGCTCCCAAAAGCATTTTGCTGTTACCAACATTTGGTTTGTATATGAAGTTCACCGGTAATTCAAGATAATAGCTGGTAAATTTGATCTGATCTGCTCCGTACAAATGCTCTGCAAAGCCATCCTGATCCACTTTAAATCCCTTTGATGTGAATAACAGGGATGGCTGTACAAAAAAGTTTTCTGAAAGCGCAACTTCTGCAAGCCCGCCAAGATGAAATCCGGGAACAAGTTTTGTCTTCAGGTATCCTGATTCATCTTTCATCAGCATGGCCGACATGTTGCCTCCGGCTTTAATGCCCCATTGTACCTGGGCGGTCGCACCTAAGAATATAATAGAGCAGAGTATTAGCAGGATGATTGTTTTGGTGTTCATTCTTGATAGGTTTTCAGGTTGTTGATTGAATCGCAAAGGTGGCTTTTAAATACAGAATATATTGTTAAACGAAAAGTGTGTGTACGTCCCTAATTTTCGTGCATTAAATGAGGGATTCCAAATAGTTGCGAACTTATTTCTAACACTCACTTCATCTCCATCTACCAGCTTCACACACTGCTTCGCAAAACAAGAAGTAATAGGAAGCGTTGCCTACTATACTCCCAGTACGATTGAAGGTTCAATTTTCAGATGCTGACTGATTTTCCTTGCAATTTTTAATGTGGGTTCACTCTTCCCTGACAGGTATTCACTGATTCTTGAATTGCTAATTCCCAGCATTTTCGAAAGTTGTGCCTGGGTGATACCGCTTTCATACATTTTCAGTTTAATAACATCAGGCAGCGGCGGTGTCTTCACTGGAATAGTTTTTTCTTCATATTCGGCCATCCATTCAGATAGCAAATCCAATTCGACCAGCAGCGGATCGTCGTCAGCAGTATTTTCTTGTACCAATTCAAGTAACTGATTTACTCTTTGTGCTATTGCGTTGTATTGCTTTTTATTTTTGATCATGAATAAAGGGTTTAAATTTTACTACAATCAATTTTGTCGTATTCCCTATGAGTGCCTATAAATCTTATGTAAACAGTTTGAATTTGAAATATAATAATGGCAACAATCCTGTACTTGTTTCCTCTGATATCAAAAACGTACCTTTTATTACCCACATAATCGACACTGTTAAAGGTAGATTGAATATCACTGAAATTACTCCAGGAACTACGTTTTGTTTCCTTATACCAATTCCTGAGTGCTATATCTGCATCAGGGAATCTTTTTGAAAACTCCCTGATTCTTGCAAATGTGATAATCCTCATTTGGCTTCAAAAATATAATAATAATTCTGAAAAATAAAATAATGTTCTATTTTTCAAAATACCATTCATCTTTACCCGACACCCTGGGAAAAACCAACTTAATTTTGTGCTTTTCAATCAATTCAATTGCACTGCACATTCAAAAAATACAACCTTCACTTCAAACAACCCGCAGGCACATCCCGAGGCTGGCTTCGTGATAAAGAAACCTACTTCCTCATTGCTGAAGCAGAAGGGCAGAATGCGTATGGCGAGTGCAACCTGTTCAAAGGACTCTCTGTTGATGACAGGGATGGATATGAAGATAAACTGAAAGAAGTATGTGAACGACTTCCCCGCGAAGGAGAGAATATATTGTCTTCATTGCAGGACTGGCCTTCAATTGCTTTTGGAGTAGAATCAATTTTGTTCGATATTAAAAATGGTTGTAGACAAATTATTTTTCCAGAAGTTTTTTCCAACAATACTTTTTCTGTTCCAACAAACGGGTTGATATGGATGGGAAATCAGGAAGAGATGATGCAAAGGGTTGACGAAAAACTGAGAGCAGGATATCAATGCATCAAATTAAAAATTGGTGGAATCAATTTTGAAGACGAGGTTGCAATTCTGCGATACATCCGAAGTAAAGCGGGTAGCGACAAAGTAAGCCTGCGACTGGATGCCAACGGTGCATTCACACCGGAAGAAGCGCTTTCAAAGATCTCTGTGCTCTCACAATTCGATATTCAATATATAGAACAACCTATTAGAGCAGGACAGTGGAATACGATGGCGGAGATCGTAAAGCAAAGCGCCATTCCCATTGCATTGGATGAAGAATTGATTGGATTTCATTCTTCGGAAGAAAGGGCGAGGTTGATTCGTACCATTGCACCAAAAGTTCTCATCCTGAAACCTGCACTGTTAGGAGGCTTCGCCGCCTGCGATGAATGGAAGGAACTATTGAAGGTGGTTCCCGAAGCATATTGTATTGTCACATCCGCACTGGAAAGCAATATCGGCTTGAATGCGATAGCCCAATACACTGCAAAATCGAAACCAATATTCGCGCAGGGACTGGGCACCGGTCAACTCTATACCAACAACATTCCCGCACCTTACGACCTCAATGCGGCTGGATTGCATTTTAATCCCGCTAAAAATTGGGACTTTAGCCTACTCACATGAATCATTCATCGATAAATATGCTTACGATTAACGGCACCAGGCTCCGGGGTGAAGCCATAGTAAGTTATTGTACAGAAAGCAGGCGCGATGATCTCCAACAGTTAGGCTTATTCGTAAAAGAATGGTTGAAGGAAACGCCTTTCATCGAGTTGAAAACAAGTGGTTCCACAGGTCAGCCCAAAGACATCCTGGTGGCAAAGAGCCAGATGCTGGCAAGCGCGGCCATGACTGCTGCCTATTTTGGATTTGAAAAAGGACACACTGCGCTACTTTGTTTGCCGGTACAATACGTAGCCGGAAAGATGATGGTGGTGAGGGCCATGCTGAGCGGTTTGAATTTATTATGTATTCCTCCGTCAGGAAATCCACTTGCTTCATTGGACACTGATGCTGTTATTGATTTCGCGCCATTACTTCCCATGCAATTAGACGGAGTGGATTCGGCGCCGCAGGTCAGGAGAATTTTATTAGGCGGAGCACCTGTGGGTCCTTTACTTGAAAATAAAATACAGTTTTTTTCATCAGAAATTTATCATGGTTATGGCATGACAGAAACACTCAGCCATGTGGCATTGCGAAGAGTCAATGGACAGCATCGCTCGGAAGTTTACGAGGCATTGAATGGTATTGATTTTGAAACAGACGACAGGGATTGTCTTGTTATCAATGCACCATTCCTGAGTGATCCTGTTTTCACAAATGATGTAGTGGCGCTTCATTCTGCTACAAGTTTTACCTGGAGAGGCAGGGCAGACTTTGTGGTCAACAGTGGAGGTGTCAAATTATATCCTGAAGAAATAGAGCGGAAGATCACCGAATTCATTCCCTTCCGGTTTTTCATTGCAGGTATGCCTGACGAAAGGTTTGGGGAAAAGCTTTGTTTATTCATGGAAGGGGAGCAAATGGATGTGGAAGCTATTGAATACTTCCGGGAAATATTGAGGAATCATTTAGACAAGTATGAAGTGCCACGCGAAATCATTTTTGTTCCGCAATTTTATTTGACGTCTTCCGGAAAAATCAACAGACGCGCTATCATACAGCGTTTCTTATGAGGATGACCGGGATTCAATTCAGGTGATTTGGGTTGCTCTGTGAGGAAGTCAGTAGTTGAAATTGATAGCAAGTATTGACAGATTGTGGTTCCGGAACGGTCAGCCTTTCTAATGGTGCCTGCGGAGAAACATGGATACTTGGCATAATATTTTCGCGGTCATTTCCTAACTAAATAAAATCAGATGCAAAGACTAAAAGGACAAAGCGCATTAGTAACAGGAGCAAACAGTGGGATCGGGAAGGCTGTAGCAGAAGCTCTGGCGGCAGAAGGCGCACAGGTGGTGGTGAATTATGTCACACACCCTGAGGATGCGGATGCAATCGTCAATAATATCCTCGGAAAAGGTGGAAAGGCGGTGGCTATCAAAGCGGATGTCAGCAAAGAGGACGAAGTGAAAGCAATGTTTCAGCAAATGATATCAGCGTATGGTACGATAGATATTTTGGTAAACAATGCCGGCATTCAAAGAGATGCGGCTTTAGTTGATATGACATTGGAGCAATGGCAAATGGTGATCAATGTGAATCTTACCGGATATTTTTTGTGTGCAAGAGAAGCGGCAAGAGAATTTTTGCGCAGGGGTATTGTGCAGGAGCGGAGTGTGGCTGCGGGAAAAATCATTTGCATGAGTAGTGTGCATGAAAGAATTCCCTGGGCAGGCCATGTGAATTATGCCTCGAGTAAAGGTGGGATCATGATGTTTATGCAAAGCCTGGCACAGGAACTGGCTCCTCACAAGATTCGGGTCAACAGCATTGGGCCGGGAGCTATTCGTACTCCGATCAATAAGGCGGCATGGGGTACGGAAGCCGGTATGAATAAACTACTCACCCTGATACCTTATGGCCGCATTGGCGAGCCGGAAGACATTGGCAAAGCGGCCGTATGGCTCGCAAGTGATGAGAGTGATTATGTAAATGGGACTACTATATTCGTGGATGGAGGTATGCTATTGTATCCCGGCTTCACTACTAACGGATAGGTACAAACGAAACTATGAATTTTATTTTTTGAATAATTATGAACAATACCGCGGAGTATAAAAGGCTTTTAAAGAATTCTAAGAAAAGTGTTCCGCTCGAGGAATGGGGGCCTTACCTGAGTGAACGACAGTGGGGAACAGTGCGGGAAGACTACAGCACCGGAGGTAATGCATGGCAATATTTTCCACATGATCATGCGCGTAGCCGGGTCTATCGCTGGGGAGAGGATGGACTGGGTGGCATCTCAGATATCAATCAGCGGTTGTGTTTTGCACCTGCTTTGTGGAATGGTAAAGATCCGATATTGAAGGAACGGTTGTTTGGATTGAGCAATCCTGAAGGTAATCATGGAGAGGATGTGAAGGAGTTGTATTATTATTTAGA
>CAZGNJ010000022.1:0-89 GCA_964526985.1 uncultured Ginsengibacter sp.
CTTTGAGGTGGTAGCGCCTTAACGGGCGTGGGAGTTCGAATCTCCTCTTCCGCACGAATAGACCCGTCCATACAGGCGGGTTTTTTAAT
>CAZGNJ010000022.1:189-67390 GCA_964526985.1 uncultured Ginsengibacter sp.
AGAGCGAATGTCTCAGTGCCGACAGAGTCGTCGGCATTCGAATCTCCTCTTCCGCACGAATAGACCCGTCCATACAGGCGGGTTTTTTAATTTAAGAAAATTGAAATAAAAGGGCGTGGGAGCTAAGACGATTCGCAAGAGCGAATGTCTCAGTGCCGACAGAGTCGTCGGCATTCGAATCTCCTCTTCCGCGACTTCAGTTTATCAGGAATCAACCAGTTAGCATCAATGATTTCCTTTTTGATTACTCAGTGGTTCTCTGTGTATCCTTAGTGAAACTCTTTGTAAAAATTCTCACAATACTCTACCTCATTCTGAAATAAAGCCATCATTGCATTTCGGAAAATTCATTATGTGCTTAAAAGATAACCAAGTGCTGTGGAGATCAAATCGCCCTCCACAATTTGAAAATCACATTTCTTAAAATTTTCTGAAGAAGTTTTTCTTTCAAAGACCATCAAAAAACCGGAAATTTGCACCCTTGTTTCTAAAAACACAGGAATGCAAATACAAATATTGAAATCAAAGATCCACAGGATTTCTATTACGGAAGCGAATATAGATTATGTAGGAAGTCTTACACTTGATGGCGACCTGATGGATGCAGCAGGTATGATACCGAATGAAAAAGTGCAGATCGTGAATGCCAATAACGGTGAGCGCATCGAGACTTACCTGATTCGGGGCAAAGAAGGTACCGGTGTGTGTTGCCTTAACGGTCCCGCTGCTCGAAAAGGATTGGTAGGAGATGTGGTCATTGTAATTTCCTATGGCATACTTCCGATAGAAGAAGCACGCAATTATGAACCTGTCGTCGTATATCCGAAGGAAGGCAATAAACTCTGATCAGTAAGGATCTATATCGGGTACAATATTGATACTACCGAATCGCTTATCTGTTTTGATAAGATCAATAAAATTTTTGATCACAGCTTTTTGAGCTTGTAATTTTTGATTGTCGGGCGGTAACTTCAAAATGATGTCCATCAAAAACTGGTTTCTGATACGGGACACCGGAGGCTCGGCAGGGCCTGAAATATTTTTGAATGATTTTTCCAGGATACGGGCCAGGGAAAGAGATGCCTCAGTCACTGTTTCTTTTCGTTTGTGCTTTAATGTTATTTTTAAAATTCTGCTGAACGGAGGATAATAGAATTGATCACGTTCCCTGATTTCATTTTCATAAAATCTTTCATAGTCATGTTCCTTTACCCAGGCGAGAACGGGATGGCTGGTTCTGGTAGCCTGTATGTAAACTTTGCCGGTTCCTTCTTTTCTTCCGGCCCTGCCGCTCACCTGTTCCATAAGTTGAAAACCTCGTTCATTTACACGGAAGTCAGCAAAGCTTAAAAGCCCGTCAGCATCCAGGATACCTATGAGCATCACATTTTCGAAGTCCAGCCCCTTTACTACCATTTGCGTACCGGCAAGGATATCGATTTTATGCTGCTCGAATAGTTTTATGAGTTCGTCGTGTGCATACTTTCCACGCATGGAATCCACATCCATTCTGGCTGTGCGTGCATTGGGAAATGCGAGCAAGAGTTCTTCCTCTACCTTTTCGGTTCCAAAATTTTTCTCTAACCAATTAGTACTATCACATTCAGGGCACTGTACCAGCCTCGAATATACCTGTCCGCAATAATGACAATGAAGTTTGTTAGAGGACTTATGCAAAATGAGACTCACATCGCAATGCACACATCTTGGAATGTAACCACAGGTGCCGCAAATCAATAATGGGCTGTAGCCACGCCTGTTCTGAAACAGGATGATTTGCTTTTTATTTTTCAAAGTCTCTTCCATAGCAGAAAGGAGTTGCGGTGACAACATAACCTTTCCTTTCCTGCTCTGCGCTACAGTTTTCAGATCAATGATATCAATCTGCGGAAGCAACGCACCTCCATAACGTTCATGAAGTTTTACCAATCCAAATTTACCTGTCTTCGAATTATAGAAGCTCTCTACTGAAGGAGTAGCACTTCCCAAAATTACTTTTGCCTTGAAGAGTGACGCATAATAAATAGCCGTGTCTCTTGCATTGTAACGTGGGGCAGGGTCCTGTTGTTTGAATGAACTGTCTTGCTCTTCATCAATGATGACCAACTTCAAATCTTTGAATGGAAGAAACAGTGCGCTGCGGGCGCCTACGACAACATTTATTGTGCCTTTTTTTACCTTATCCCAAATCTCCACACGTTCCCTGTTGCTGAATTTGGAATGATAGATCGCAATGTGGCCACCGAAACTTTGTTGCAACTTTCGTATGATCTGTGTTGTCAGGGTAATCTCTGGAAGCAGGTATAATACCTGCTTATTCTCCCTGATGATCTTTTCGATCTGTTTCATGTATAACAGCGTCTTGCCACTCCCTGTTACTCCATGCAGCAGGCAGATGTTTTTCTTTTCCAGAATGCCTTCCATTTCATCCGATGCTTTTTGCTGCGCAGTGCTTAATGAAAAGTTAGTGTTGATCGTCTTTGCAGGTTGCGCCATCCTGTCCACTGATTTTTCTTCCACATAGAGTACATTCTTGTCTATCAGTGATTTCAATTGAGCCAATGTTGCGCCTGATTTTTTCAAAAGTTCAGATTGCTTTACTTCGCCTTGTGTTTTTCTGAAATGAAGAAAAGACAACAGTAATTCCTGTTGCTTGGGAGCACGATTCATATTGTCCAGTAGCTCATTCAGGCTTGTATCATTGTCAACCTGTGGATTGATGAATACAAATTTTTCCTTCTTAGGCTTGTAGTGGTCATCGAGAGATTCGTAAACAAAACAAACACCTTTCTCCGTTAGTTTTCTTACAAGTGGATATACATGAAGCAGGTTGGATATCTGTTGCACTTCTGATAGCCGTAATTCTTTTTTTATCAGCAGTGCCTCAGCAATGATGAATTCCTCATCACTCAAACCGGAAAAATCATCTCCAAATTCTTCATTCAGTACGATGATGGATTCGCTGCTGAGTTTGAGATGCGTAGGAAGAGCTGCATTCATTACTTCTCCTTCACGGCACATATAATATTCACTCATCCATTTCCAAAGATCCAACTGCTGCTGATAGATGATGGGCTCTTGATCTATAATGCTAAGAATATCCTTTGTGGGAAATGGCGGCTCAGGAACGAAACATTTGATTATGCCTGCATATTTTTTATTTTTTCCAAACACAACCTCCGCCCTGCAACCAATCTTAATGTCGCTTTGCAATATTGGCGGTACTGAATAGGTATATGCCTTGGGTGCAGCCAATGGAAGGATCACCTCTACCCACTTTATTTCTTCTGCAAAATTGTTCTCAACTTTTGAATCTTCCATCTTTACAAATATAGATTTATAAAGTTCAGGATCATTCACCCAACCAGGATGGTTTTAATTCCAATATTTTAGTCTTCATTGTTTCGAAGACTTTTTCTTTGAGTTGAGGCAATTCTGTGATGGTGAAATCTTCCGTTGAAATTTCCGGTAGGATAAATGCCCTGCATTTGCCAGGAGTCATTGAGAAAATAGAATGATAGTTCAGCCTGTTGTAAGTGTCGGGGAATATAATGGGTACAATAGGTTTCCGGCATTCGATAGCTATCCTGAATGCCACATCATAGAAGTCTTTAAGAGGCTCACGGGTCATATTAAATGTACCCTCAGGACAGATCATTATAGAAATATGCTGATTCAGAAATGACTTCATCTCTTTAATGCTCTCGCTTCTGTTTTCAGCACTACCTCGATGCACAGATACTGTTCCCATTTTATAGATGAAACCAAAAATTGGAATACGGCCCATTTCTGCCTTGCCCAATATTCTGATATTAAAACCTTGCGATGCAAGCAACATCATGGGGATGTCTATGTAAGAAATATGATTGCAAACAAAGACGTATTCCTTGCTTCTGTCTGGTATCGATTCTAAGACCGGTATGTACCTGATCAAGGTAAAGGCGAAGAATGCCCTGGCCCATAAGCGTGACAGCACAAACACCATATTGCCATTAGCAGGTGATGGCAGACAAAATGCAATAAGGAAGAATGGAAGCAGGATAAACATCCATACAAGAAATACCAGGAAGCCATAAATACTGAAGATAAATGTTGCTATCCTTTTTATCATCCTGGGTGATGTGAGTGATTACGCTTTTTTCTTTACAACTTTCTTTTTGGGTGTAGCCTTTTTTGTTGCTGATTTTTTAGCTTTACTTTTTGAAGAAAATATTCCGGGCTCTTGTTTTTCGATCAGCGCTTTTGTTTGTTCCAGATCGAGTGCTGCCAGATCTTCTATAGAATATTTTGTACCGTCTTCCCTGGAAGGGATCTTGATGATCTTCTTTCCAACTTTGAATATAGGCCCCCAACGTGCATTTTCAATGCTGATCTTTTGATCGGCCCATTGATTAATGTATCGGTTGGCTTCTTTCTCCATCTTTTTTTGTATAAGTTCTTCAATGTCTGATTGAGTAAGATTATCAAAGTCGTAGGCTTTGGAAACATTGATAAACACATCGTTCCATTTTATGAATGGCCCGAAACGCCCTTTGCCTTTTATAACCGGAAGCCCTTCATATTCTGCGATTGGGGCGTTGGCTTGTTTGTGGTTTTGAATAAAACCAATAGCTTCATCAAGTTCTACTTCTAAAGGGTCTTTTCCTTTTGGAAGAGAGATGAACTGGTCGCCAAATTTAACGTATGGACCAAAGCGGCCGACATTTACGGATACTTCCTGTCCTTCATATTCGCCGAGTGTCAGTGGAAGTTTAAACAGGTCTAATGCTTCTTCAAGTGTGATGGTTTCGATACTTTGTGAAGGCTTAATTCTTGCAAACAGTGGTTTCTCTTCATCATCTGCTGTACCTATCTGTACCATCGGGCCATACCGTCCCATACGGGCAAAAACAGGTTTGCCACTGACTGCCTCCTTTCCTAATTCTCTTTCACCTTTAGCTCTTTCTGCGTTATCCAAGGCATGTTGAACAGAATGGTGAAAAGGACCGTAAAATTCTGAAACCATTTTATTCCATTGCAAATTGCCTTCAGCCACCTTATCAAATTCTTCTTCAATATTAGCGGTGAAGGAATAGTCCATTACCTGGTCAAAGTACTGATTAAGAAAATCAGTAACCACAAATCCAAGATCTGTTGGAAACAATTTTGATTTTTCGGCTCCGGTATTTTCTTTCTGAATTTTCTTTGAAACATTTTGTTTTGTATCCAACGTCAAAATGATGATGTCCCTTTGTTCACCTTCTTTATCTTTCTTCTCTACATAATTTCTTTTGATAATGGTACTGATGGTGGGGGCGTAGGTGCTTGGCCGACCGATGCCTAATTCCTCCAATTTCTTTACGAGCGATGCTTCTGTGTATCGGGGAGCATGGCGCGTATATTTTTCCGTTGCAGACAAATTCAGGAAGTTCACTTGCTGTCCTATCTGGAGAGCAGGCAGACGAGATTCTATTCCGGCGATATTTTTATCATCATCGTCATCATCATTTCCTTCATAATAAACTTTCAGAAAGCCATCAAACACTAATACTTCACCCACTGCCGTTAGTTCGGTATTATTCGTACTGACTGATATTTTAGCAGTTGTCTTTTCTAATTCTGCATCGCTCATCTGGCTGGCTATGGTTCTTTTCCATATCAGTTCGTAAAGCCTTGCTGTATCTGCATCGGCAATGCGTTCTACATTCATATCCGTTGGCCTGATCGCCTCATGCGCTTCCTGTGCACTCTCATTTTTATTCTTGTAGTACCGTGGCTGAATGTATTTGTCTCCGTAGTTATTTTGAATCGCATGTCCTATTTGTTCTCTCGCTACCTGGCTTAGGTTTACACTATCTGTACGCATGTAAGTGATTCGACCGCTTTCATACAACTTTTGTGCAAGCAGCATGGTGCGGCTTACACCATATCCGAGTTTGCGGCTTGCTTCCTGTTGCAATGTTGATGTGGTGAATGGTGCGGCAGGACTTCTCTTTCCCGGTTTCACACTGATATCCGACACTGTATATTGTGCATTCCTGCAACTCTCAAGGAATTCTTGTGCTGTTTTTTCCGTATGTGATTTTCCGTCTCCGGCTTTGAATGCAATTTCTTTTTCATTAGCTCCCTGCGCTGAAAGTTGGGCTTCTATTTTGAAACTGCTTTCCGGAATGAATTGATTGATTTCTCTTTCGCGCTCTACAATAAGTCTTACTGCTACACTTTGAACTCTTCCTGCACTCAATCCACCCTGCATTCCGATCTTACGCCAAAGTACAGGTGATAATTCAAAACCCACCAGTCTATCGAGCACGCGTCTTGCCTGCTGGCTGTTGACCAGGTTCATGTCGATGGTGCGTGGATTCTTAACAGCGGCATTGATAGCCGGCTTGGTGATTTCATGAAAAACAATCCTTGGGGTACTCGCTATATCGAGTCCTAATACTTCAGCCAGATGCCAACTGATACTTTCTCCCTCACGGTCCTCATCCGATGCCAGCCATACTTTTTCTGCTTTTGAACTGGATTGTTTCAGGTCTTTGACTACTCTTTGCTTGTCTGCAGGTACAATATATCTCGGCCTGAAGTTGTTAGCGATGTCAATACCCATATCATCTTTCTCCAGGTCGCGGATGTGGCCAAAACAACTCTTCACTTCAAAGTCTCCGCCTAAAATCTTCTCAATCGTCTTAGCCTTGGCGGGCGACTCCACTATCAATAGATTCTTTCTTGCCATAATTTTTCGTTCGTTTATTCAGCAGTGTTAAATGGGAATAACGCTGTTTGAGGCTGCAATATTAGTGCAATTATTAAAAATGACTATTTGAACATTTCCTTAAATAAAAAGACAGAATGGTATTTTTACCATAATTAGAGCATCATAACCAAAACAAATTATTTATTTTTATTTTGAGTTTATCTACAGGCAATTTCATTTTTGAATTGCCGTTTATGGAGGAAATGATTGACATAGTCAATCAATTAAGTATTTATTTAATTAATTAATGAGAGTTGTTTTTGTAGGTTCGGGAAATACAGCCACAGTTCTGGGGAGGCTGGCCAAAAGGTCAGGACATGAGGTAGTGCAGGTAGTTGGCCGCTCAATCGAAAATGTAAAAACATTAGCCAATGAACTGAATGCGGCGTACGACCTGTTCACAGCTTCTTCTTTTTTAGATGCAGATATATATATAATAGCACTGCAGGATCATGTGTTGACTACTTTGGACAACTATCCGGGATTGAAAGACAAATTCATTGTGCATACAGCCGGAAGTGTTTCGATAGATGTACTGGCAAAATGTTCTGACAGGTATGGCGTGTTGTATCCTTTGCAAACGCTTTCAAAGTATACTGATCATATACCTGAAATACCGTTTATGATAGATGGTAACACAGCCGATACTTTAGACACGGTAATGCGATTTGCCAGAACCATGTCTGATACGGTGAGTCATGCCAATGATCAACAAAGATCGAGCTATCATATCGCAGCGGTATTTGCAGCCAACTTCGCCAATCACATGTATGCCCTTGCAGAAATTTATTGCCAGCGCGAACAAATTGAATTTAAGAATGTATTGCCGCTTATCAGCGAGATTGGTGATAAGGTGCATAAATATTCTCCCTTTCTCACCCAGACAGGCCCTGCCATGAGGAATGATGTGTTCACCATCAGCAGGCATCTCGAAGCACTGTCGAAGTATCCGGAGTTGAAATACATGTATCTGAAACTGACAGAGGATATCGTCAAATTACATGGGAAACGGTAACAACAACTTCAATAATAGTTGTTAGTTTTGCCCGTTTCAATTTCTATGGCACAAAGTATTTTCAATAAATTCTCCCGGGTTCGCACTTTCGTATTTGATATGGACGGTGTACTTACTGATGGCAGCATGCTTGTGATGGGCAATGATGCCTGGTATAGAACCATGAATGTAAAGGATGGATATGCCTTGCAACTTGCTGCGAAAAAAGGGTATAAAGTATTGGTAGTATCAGGCAGCACTGCTCCGGAAGTAGGTGACAGGCTTAAGAAATTGGGAATTGCTGATGTTTATTTTGGAGTAAAAGACAAGAAAGAATTTCTTGCTGAATATTTTAATGAAAAACCCATTGACCCCGCTTCTGCATTATTTATGGGTGATGACATGCCTGATTTGGAAGCCATGCAGTGGTGCGGTGTTGCGGCATGCCCCACAGATGCCGTATCGGAGATAACAGCCATATCACATTACATTTCACCTTACCCCGGAGGGAAAGGTTGTGTGAGGGATGTCATAGAAAAGGTATTGAAGCTAAATGGCCATTGGATTCATGAATCAAAAATTGCAGCTACCTAATAAAACGATCTGATGAAGAAACTGGCTATTTTTTTCAGGTTCATCAGGTGGCCCAATCTGTTGTTCATTGCGCTGACGCAGGTGTTATTTTACTGTTTTATTTTCCCGTTTGCCTATCATTCTGTAAAGCTTGACACACAGTCCATCTTTTTGCAACCCTCTGCATTCTTATGGATCGTTCTGTCATCCGTTTTCATAGCTGCTGCGGGCTACATCATCAATGATTATTTTGATGTCAATATAGATATGGTCAACAAAGGAGAAAAAATCATTGTAGGGAAATATGTCAATCGGCGTACGGCTATTTTATTACATGCGGCATTGTCCCTCGCGGGTATGCTGTGTATTGCTTATGCAGGCTACCAATTGAAAAATATTTACCTGCCTTTTTTTAATCTTTTCTCGGTTTTGTTATTGCTGTTTTACTCTACCACTTTTAAAAGAAAATTACTCATTGGCAACCTGGTGATTTCGGCACTTACAGCCTGGGTCATATTGATATTGCCGGTTGCCGAATACCGGTTAGATATGAGAAATCATGGAGCATGGCAACTGATTCTAAAGTATGCGATTATTTACGGTGGCTTTGCATTTATCATTTCCATGATCAGGGAAGTGGTCAAGGATATGGAGGATGCTGAAGGAGATCTCAGGTATGGTTGTACTACAATGCCGGTGGTTTGGGGAATCCCTGCTTCCAAAGTTTTTGCAGGAGTATGGATTGTAGTGCTTGCAGGTATGGTAATAGCATTGGTATTTTACATTCTCACATTTGGAAGGTGGTTGGTATTTCTATATGCGGTGGTTTGCATTGTACTTCCATTGGGTTATGTACTTCGGCAATTGTTCACAGCCATGACTCCTGCTGATTTTCACCGATTGAGTTCTAAAGTAAAACTCATAATGCTCTCAGGAATATTATCAATGTTATTTTTTATTTTTATCTGAGATGAATCAAATAATCCTTGCATCGGCTTCCACACGCAGGGCATCGCTGCTCGAGCTCGCGGATATACCCTTTACCATTCTTCCTTCGTATGCTTCAGAAGATTTTGATCCCAAAAGCGCACCGGAAAAAATTGCTGAGGAGTTGGCATCCAGAAAAGCTGCAGCAACATTGGAGAAGGTGGAGGAATTAGAAAATACATTTATCATAGGAGCAGACACTATTGTGGTAAGCAATAAAGGGGAGATACTGAACAAACCTCAGAACTATGATGAGGCTTATGAAATGTTGCAAATCCTTTCAGGCAAAGAACACAAGGTCATTACCGGTATCTGTATCACTACTTTGAATAACTCCCGTGTTTTCTCGGAAACAACATTTGTAACCTTTATGAAATTAAGCAGGGATATGATAGACTACTACATTCGCAAGTATCATCCTTTTGACAAAGCCGGCGGTTATGCTATCCAGGAATGGATCGGCGCTGTAGGCATCAGCAAAATAGATGGTGACTATTACAATGTAATGGGATTGCCTGTGAACCGCCTCATATCAGAATTAAGGGAGTTGGGCTATTCAATGTTTTCCGAATAGGGAGCAACCCAAACCTTCGCCGGGTTGCCAACCTTTATGTACTGCTTCTGAATGGGCGATCAGGTTTCTTTCATTTTTAAGTCTTAACTTCCTCTTGTAAATAGACCTGCTTATGAAGGAGGATCTGCTACAGTTTATCTGGAAGTTTAAGTACTTCAACAGCGATGGATTAAAAACTACCGATGGTGATGATGTTCACATCATCCACCAGGGCACGCACAATTATGACCAGGGGCCTGACTTTCTCAATGCAAAAGTTCAAATCAGCGATACGGTTTGGGCAGGTAATGTAGAGATTCATTTGTCGTCCCGGCATTGGGATCAACATCGGCATCAATTTGACGAAGCATATAAGAATGTTGTCCTTCATGTAGTATGGCAACACGATAAGGAGATTGCCGATTGGAATGGAAATAAGTTGCCCACCATAGAATTGTATGACAGAGTCTCCAAATTGCTATTGGAAAAATATCGTATGATGATGGAAAAGGAACAAAAGCAAAATGGTTTCTTCATTCCCTGTGAGAGCTTGCTGCATGTGGTAGATGAACTGAGATGGAGTACATGGAAGAGCCGGCTGGCCACTGAGCGGTTGGAAAATAAAACTGAGAAAGTTTTTCGTGTGCTGGAACAAACAGGAAACAATTGGGAGGAAGCCATGTGGAGGCTTGTCGCAGCAAATTTTGGTGGAAAAATGAACGGGCAGTTATTTCAGAGAATCGCAGAGACAGTGCCGCAGAATATTCTTGGGAGGCACCGGAATCAAATCATCACGGTGGAAGCGATCCTTTTAGGACAAGCAGGACTGTTAGAAGGTTCTTTTGGTAATCCTTATCCGAAAATGCTGCAGAAAGAATACCTGTTTTATCAAAAGAAATACCAGTTGCAAAAAACAGATGGCACTATTTGTTTTGCACGCATGAGGCCTGCAAATTTTCCTACAATCAGGCTCGCACAGTTGGCATCCCTGGTTTGTAACAGTTCTCATTTGTTCAGCAAACTCATGGAGTTTGAATCAGTGGCAGAGGTTGTTGATTGCCTGAAAGCTGTGCCCAATGATTTTTGGTTGTATCATTTCAAGCCGGATGATGAAGCATCTGAACAACCGAAGGAGAAATCCCTCGGAAAGCAGATGATTGAAAATGTGATGATCAATACCGTGTGTCCCATCCTGTTTGCCTACGGAATATTCCATCATGATGAAAAGCAGAAGGAAAAATCAGTGGAATGGCTGGAAAAACTTTCGCCTGAAAAGAACGTGATTACAAAAGGATTTGAGCGGTTGGGTGTGCGGAATAAAAGTGCTTTTGATTCCCAGGCGCTCATCCAGTTGAAAAATTTTTATTGTGATAAACGCAGATGCCTGGAATGTGGAATTGGGAATACTATTTTAGGAAGGAGTTGAAAAATGTAATCCATTTCCCGAAATCATTTAATTTCGGAAAAAGATTTATGAAACCATTTATATTCTTACTGTTAACTGCAATAGCTTTCAGTACATCCGGACAAATAAAAAATACTGCATGGCAGGGCTATTTCAACTTGCCGAATTCTATGGACGCTGTGTTGTCGTTCGGTAGTGACTCCGTTTCCCTTGCTACTGCAGATGGACAAACTCTGGAAATAATGGTATTCCGGACGAGTGGAGATACGGTTTTCCTGAAGAAGATTTCCGGTCAAAGTTCCTGTGATATGGATAATGAAGCATCCTATATTACAAATTTTAAAGAAAAGAAATTATTTTTACTGCCTGTAAAAGATGATTGCGATCAGCGACGTTATTGCTTTCCTACGGACGGACTTACTAAAGTAGAACCATAAGGGGGTTTCAATATGTATAAATTTAAAGACTTTATTGAATGGCAGGTATTTGGTGTTTGCACTGCCATAGGTGAAAAAATGGGAGTGGCCACATCAGTGATCAGGAGGTATTTTATTTACCTTTCCTTTTTCACTTTGGGGTCGCCTATTATTTTCTATTTCTTTATTGCCTTCTGGATGAATGTGAAAAATTATATCAGGTTCAGCAGAAGAAACCCGGTAAGGTACCTGTAGGTAAATCACCGGATCACCACTTCCTCGACAACCTTCTTGCCGAAGTGTTCATTGACTCTTTCTTGGATCTTTTCTTTCTGGTACATCAATTCATTTTTCAACGGACCGGTATTGGTACTGATGAATAATGTTTTGCCAATGATCTGAATATCGTCGGTATAATTCGCTATCGTTTTGCCCATCATGCTTTCCCAGATTTCCTTGATCTGTAGCGCCTGGATACCGCCTTTCAGACGGCTCTGGTCTAAGAATTTTTTGATAGCATCTCCGAGTGAAATTTCCATCCGGTAAAGATAGGTTCTTAATTCAATTCAATGATCTGAAGTGATCGCGTGAATTTCTCAATTGCCGCTCTAAGCCTGGCAGCATTTGTATCGGTGATAAAGACTTGTCCTTCATTTTGCTCACAAATAATTTCCAGGAGGTGATGCATTCTCTTGTCGTCCAGCTTTTCGAAAATATCATCGAGCAGAAGCAGCGGAGCAAATCCTTTTTCTGTTTTTAGAATTTCAAAAGCAGCAAGCCTGCATGCAAATAGTAAACTTTTGCGCTGGCCCTGCGAAGCAATATTCTTGAATAGATTGTCACTCATTTCGAAAACAATATCATCTCTGTGGATGCCTGCATTAGTCCGTAATAACGCCCTGTCTTTTTCTCTTGCTGAACGCAACAAGGTTTCTAAAGTTGTATTGTGAAGTTGGCTCTCGTATCGTATTGCTACTATTTCTGAGCCTCCTGAAATGAGTTGGTGAAATGAACTGATCAGTGGAAACAGCCTGGTTAAAAAATCATTTCTTACCCGGTACAGATCATTTCCTATTGGAGCCATCTGGTCATCTATTGCCTGCAGCAGCGCTTCTTCCCGTTTGTTGTATTGTACCTCGTATTTAAAGAGTGCATTGCGTTCTGCAAGCAATTTGTTATAGGCAATGAGTTTATTTAAATAGTCATCATCCAACTGCGAAATCAGTGTGTCCAGGTATTTTCTCCTTTCTTCACTTCCTCCTGTCAGCAGAGCAATGTCGTCAGGTGCTATAAAAACACAAGGAAATTTTCCGATGTGTTGTGAAAATTTTTCGTAGGGGATATCATCCAGGAGTATTTCCTTTTTACCACCCGGCCTGTAGATGCACACGATGCTTGCTGACTGATCTCCTCCGATTGTAACGGTAGCCTCTAAACGAAAACCAATTTGGTCAAAATGTATATTGAGTCCATCTGTACGTGAAAAGTAGCTCCTGGTCAGGCACAGGTAATGAATCGCGTCCAGCAGGTTGGTCTTGCCAACACCGTTGTCTCCACATATACCAATGATTCGTTCCTTGAAATGAAAATCTCCTGAGGCATAATTTTTATACCCGGTAATCTTTAGTTGATCAAATCGGAACAATGTACCCAATGTGATAAGTTTTTGTACCTCGCGAAAAGGTACGGAAAGAATTTGCAATGACAGATTGCAATGAAACAGTTTTCTTTACGCTGAGAAATAAAACTCCAGCTCTTTCAGCGTGCCTTCATTGGTTTTGAAATCTTTGATGATCTCACCTTTTTCAAGAAGGATAATTCTGTCACACACCTCTGTTACGTGGTTCAGGTCGTGGCTACTGATCAGTGTGGTCGTTTCGCGGCCTTTATGGTCTCTGACCAGGTTTTTTAACCTGATCTGGGTTGTTGGGTCGAGGTTTGCAAATGGTTCATCAAGCACCAGCAATTCAGGTTGGATGAGCATTGCGGCAGCAATACCAACTTTATTCTTATTCCCTTTACTCAGGTCGCGGATGTATTTCCCTTTGTTGAGAATTTCACCGTTGAATATTTCTACAAATGGCTGCAAGCGTTCCTTTACATTTTGCCTCGAAAGATTGTTGAGGCTTCCGATAAATTCAAAATATTCTTCCGGTGTCAGGTATTCTATCAGGTAGCCTTCATCAAGGTAAGAACCGGTATAAGACTTCCACTGATCACTCTCCGCTACATTGATACCTTTTGAAAAGATAGCGCCATGATCTGTCCTGATGAGATCAAGCAACATCCGGAACATGGTTGTTTTACCTGCGCCGTTATTTCCAACCAGGCCGATGGTTTCACCGTTATCAATTTCTAAGTGTGGTATGTTGACAACCGTTCTTTGGTTGTACACTTTTTTAAGTTCTTTAATTTCTATCAGCATAATAATTATTCCCGGAATCCTTCCGCTATTTTGTATCGTTGTTTAATAAATAGTTTTGTAAGTAGTCGCACCCATATATCGCGCATGGCAAGCGTGATTAGACCAAACAAGGCTACTGCAATGAGTCCCCAAAAAGGTTTGTCATTGGCTCCAAATGGTGCATAGATCAGGAATGGTAAGGCTATGAGTGGTATTCCCAAAATCCATTGTGTAGCGCCAACGCCCTGCCAGTTGAAACTTCCTCCTTTAGTCAGGTCGAGTCGCTTCTTATTGTAATTGGCAAAGTATAACACGATCACCGAGCCGAACCCGATATTATACAGATAAACTGAAACATGCATAAGTACAAGTTTCCAACTCATGAAGCCATAAAAGAGGGTGAGCATGGTAACACCGGTGGCTGCAAGTGTAAATAACAGGAACTTAGCTTTAATAAATGATGTCGAATCTATTTTGTTCGCCATCAAACCATCGAAGTGAATGCTCTGCCATGCAAACATAAACTGACCATAAGCGATCTGGAAAATACCTGTCATGAAGATAGCGGCAAACATCATCTGTGCAAATGAATTGTGTTCGATAAGTGTAGGTTTATAAAACAGAAATCCATACAACACGAACACAAAACTCATTATGATGGAAGACCTGCTCCGTTTATTGCGCAGGATCAATTTTAATTCTAATGCAGCCAGTTCACCTACTTTTCCAAATCGATTGAAGAATGGATAATCAGTAGCCACCTTTGCCGCTTCTTTTTTAGATAATTCCTCTACATATAAATTACTCCTGAGATAACGGCTGTTGGTTACATAAATTATGATCATAAAAGCCGTGAAAACAAGAGCCAGGTAAGGATAGGAACTCAAAGAAGAAAACAGGTCGTCAGAAATCTTACTGATGGAAATGATCTTGAAATAATCCAAACCCGCAAGCGCCAGAACGGTGGATACGCCGATCAGAATAAAGAAAATGCTGCTACCGGATTTTCTTTTCAGGTACAAGGCCATGAAGTGGTTGAACAGCATCAGCGAAATAATTGTAACAGTATATGCGAATGCTGTCAACATCCCCAATGTACCGGCAATTGTTGAAAAAATGAACGGCAGGAAAAGGAAAAGTGGAAGTAAATTGAAAAAAGTTAGCAGTGATTTTCCATTCAGAAAGTTGACGATTGTCTTCCTGGAAATATTCATGGTCAGGTACGGTTGCACGGCAATGGTAGGTAATTCCTGCAACTGGATCCGTGCCAGGAACATCACCATGAAGTAATAAAGGATAGCGCCGTTGAATACACTAATCACATTTTGCCCCGGGAAAAATTGCTGGATGATCTGCTTCATGAAGAAACCCAGCCCGAGTGCAACGAGCAGGAAGTACAAAACGAAGATCATCATTACTATGCGGGCTACGAGTCCTGCTGCTTTATTGCGTCCCCTCCAAAACGAATACCATTGATGGGTCAAGAAGATTTTAAACATTCGGTAAGCTGTGTATCTGTTTGAACAGGTTCAAATATAATCTTATTTGAGAAACCCATTGGCTATTTCCGATACCGGTATTTGCTTATTTCCATGAATGGTTTGAAATGTTACAAGAGTGGTGTCATTCCTGAATTTTGTCACCAACTCCGGAGGCAGATTGTCCATCTTATCTGCTAAAGCTTTGAAAGCATATAGCCTTACGACAGCATTAGAGTTTTCCATGCTAATCTTCAAAAGGTCAAAAGGGCTTTGCTTACCCAGCAACATTCCTCTTTTGGTTTGCAAAGTTTTATAAGTTGAAGAAACATCGGATTGAAAGATGTTATCCTTTGCCATATCCGACAATAGCTTCTTTACGGTAATAGAATCCTGTGTCTTGTTATTTCCGTGATGGTATGCGCTTGCATTGAAAGCAGCCACAGACACAAAGATTGTGAGTAGGATCAGTTTCATGTTGTAAAATGGACTATAAAGATAAATCAAGGAACTGCAATTTGCAAGAGGCGATGATAAGGTAATATGTGAAAAAATTTCAGTTATTTTCAATTTCAACTGCTTGAACGGCAGCACAGTTTCCTTTTTTACGTCAAAATTTCCGCAAAACCGGCTTCCTGTAAGTTGGATTAATCTTTGAGGATAAAGATGGAAATAAATTTTGGAATTGCTGTTTGCTGGGAGGTGGAGTTGTGAGGTGTGAATGGTTAATCATTCCTGATATATGGTGGGGTACTGAGAAGTGAAATAGGGAACGAAAACAGAATCTCTGCGATCAACGAATTTGCCACGGCGAACAGGCAACGGGCAACGACAAACGAACAACGAAACTATGAACCCAAATAATCTAACGATCAAATCACAGGAAGTCATTCAGAAGGCGCAACAATTAGCGTTTAATGAACAAAATCCAAACATCGAAACAGATCACCTGCTCAAGGCACTATTGATGGAGGATGATAGCCCTATCGAGTTTCTATTGAAGAAGAACAATGTCAATGTCGGCTTTGTGGAAGGAAAAGTAGATGATGCTTTGAAGAAGCTTCCAAAAATAGAATCCGGGGAACCTGCGCAAATGATCAGTCGCGATCTCAATAATGTAATGTTGCGTGCAACTGCATCGCTCAAAACATTCGGAGATGAGTTTGTGAGTGTGGAGCATCTGCTACTCGCTATCGTGCAGGGAAATGATAATGCAGCCAAAATCCTGAAGGATGCAGGCCTTACAGAAAAGGATCTCATTGTTGCTATCAAAGACCTGAAGAAAGGGAATACGGTTAATTCACAAACTTCAGACATACAATTCAACGCGCTCAACAAATATGCAAAGAATCTGAATGAACTGGCGCGAAGCAACAAGTTGGATCCCGTCATCGGAAGAGATGAGGAAATACGGCGCACGCTACACATCCTTAGCCGACGTACCAAAAACAATCCAATACTTGTAGGTGAACCGGGTGTAGGTAAGACAGCTATTGTGGAAGGCCTTGCCATCCGTATCATCAGTGGTGATGTACCGGAAAATCTGAAATCAAAAGTGATCTTTGCTCTCGACATGGGACTGTTGATTGCAGGTGCTAAATACAAAGGTGAGTTTGAAGAGCGATTGAAATCTGTAATTAAAGAAGTGTCCGAAAGTAATGGAGAAATCGTGTTGTTTATCGATGAAATCCATACACTGGTGGGCGCGGGAGGTGGTGAAGGGGCCATGGATGCCGCAAACATTTTGAAACCTGCACTGGCACGTGGTGAGTTGAGAGCAATCGGTGCCACTACGCTGAATGAATATCAGAAATTTTTTGAAAAAGATAAAGCACTGGAAAGAAGGTTTCAGCGTGTGATGGTGGATGAGCCTTCTGTAGAAGATGCCATTTCCATCCTGAGAGGATTGAAAGACCGTTATGAGACACATCATCATGTGCGCATCAAAGATGACGCGATCATAGCAGCAGTCGAATTGTCTCACAGGTATATTACAGACCGCTTCCTGCCGGACAAGGCTATTGACCTGATAGATGAAAGCGCTGCGAAATTGAGATTGGAAATGAACTCCATGCCGGAAGAATTAGATAAACTCGACAGGCAGATACGACAATTGGAAATAGAAAGAGAAGCTATCAAGAGGGAAAAGGACGAAGAGAAATTAAAAGAGTTGAATACAGAGATTTCCAATCTTTCCGTGACACGCGATACATTCAAAGCCAAATGGCAGCAAGAAAAAGAATTGGTGGAGAAGGTACAGAATGCAAAAGCTGCCATGGAAAACCTGAAGTTGGATGCCGAAAAAGCGGAACGTGAAGGAGACTATGGCAAAGTAGCTGAGATACGTTATGGGAAGTTGAAAGAGCAGGAAAAACTGATTGAAAAATTTTCTGCTGAATTGGATGACATCAGTGAAAAAAGGTTGCTGAAAGAAGAAGTAGATGTAGAAGACATTGCCGAAAGCGTTGCTAAGGCTACAGGCATTCCTGTCAACAAGATGATGCAGAGTGAAAAAGATAAACTGCTCAACCTTGAAGAGGAATTGCATAAGAGGGTAATAGGCCAGGATGAAGCCATCGAAGCTGTGGCAGATGCTGTACGGCGCAGCAGTGCAGGGCTTCATGATCCGCGCAAGCCGATAGGATCATTTATTTTCCTTGGGCCTACAGGAGTTGGTAAGACTGAATTGGCCAAAGCGCTTGCTGAATACCTCTTTGATGACGACAGCATGATGACGCGCATAGACATGAGTGAGTACCAGGAAAAGCACAGTGTCAGCAGGTTGGTCGGTGCGCCTCCCGGATATGTAGGCTATGATGAGGGCGGACAGTTAACGGAAGCGGTGAGACGAAAACCCTACAGTGTCATCTTACTGGATGAAATTGAAAAAGCACATCCGGATGTTTACAACATTTTGTTGCAAGTGTTGGATGATGGACGCCTTACAGATAACAAGGGTAGGGTGGTCAATTTCAAAAACACCATCATCATCATGACCAGCAACCTCGGTAGCCAGATCATACAGGCTAACTTTGATACAATCACTGAAAAAAACCGGGAAGAAGTGGTAGAGAGCACGAAGAGTGAAGTAATTGGGCTTCTGAAAGAATCACTGCGACCGGAATTCCTGAACAGGATTGACGAGATCATTATGTTCCAGCCATTGCTGAAGACAGAGATCAGGGAGATCATACGCATTCAGTTGAACGAATTGAAAGGCCAGTTGGAAAAAAGTGGAGTGTTACTTGAGTTTACTGATTATGCTCTCGACTATCTCGCTGAGAACGGTTATGATCCGCAGTTCGGTGCTCGTCCGCTGAAGCGTTTGATTCAAAAGCAGATCGTTAACCAACTGAGCAAGAAATTAATTGCAGGAAATATTGACAAGAGCAAACCGGTATTGGTAGATGTCTTTGACGGCACCGTAGTCTTCAGAAATGAGCATGAAAAAAATGAGGCCGTAAAGCAAGCCACTTCAAAATAAACTTCAGGTTTATGCAGGAACGGTATCCGTAATTGACCCATGAGTGAGGTCATTTACGGGTATCTGTCAATATCAAATAACATGATCACTAAATTAAATCATGAGACAGTATTTGTCCTGAACCAGGACAGTACTTATGAGTTTTAACTAAACAAACCCGGATTCAGAGTGCATACAGACGCCCCGATGGAACCGGGATTGCGTTGGCTTACAGTTTGTCCGCCCGAGCAACCGGATTTAGAAATTGCTTTAATGTCTATTGACGAAGGAATGATGTTTACCAAAGAATCAGCAAAAAAAATGAGAGAGATGGTGAGCAACGGTACACTTGGTTTTGGAGTTTTTGAGTGTAATGATTTGCTTGCATCTTATGAAGAACCAAGAGCCAAAGGATTTGAATTTAAGAATCCTCCAACCAAAGAATACTATGGATTTGAAGCATTGATGAAGGATGATTCAGGAAACTGGTTTTCGCTTGGAGAGAAAAAGAGAGAATAGACATGCCACCTATTGAGGTTTGTTATACACTTTTCAGAAACAAAGATGGGTAAAGGTTGTACAGAAAGAGTCACTGCCGGGAAATCAGACATCGGTACCAGCATCTGAGAATTTTGCTTTATCTTGAATTTTTCTGTCAAAACTAATACTGAATGATAAACTTGTCTAAAAAGCACTTAATCCTATGGCTCATTATTCTCTTTACTTTTAATTTCTCGTACTGCCAGACCAGGAATAAGGCCGGTGAATTATTAGCACCAACTCCGCCAATGGGCTGGATGACGTGGAATTTTTTTGCTGACAAGATTCACGAAAAGGATATCAGGGAAATAGCAGATGCCATGGTGTCTTCAGGCATGGTGCGGGCAGGCTACAAATATATTTTCATCGATGATGGCTGGCAGGGTGGCAGAGATAAATATAACAACATCATTCCCGATCCTCAGAAATTTCCTTCAGGTATCAAAGCACTCGCTGATTATGTACACAGCAAAGGATTGAAGGTTGGGATTTATTCAGATGCTGCGCCTTTAACTTGTGCGGGCTACACGGCAAGCCTTCATTTTGAAGAACAGGATGCAAAAACTTTTGCATCGTGGGGCATCGATTATCTGAAATATGATTATTGTGGTGCTCCTGAAGATGCGGCTACTGCTTTTGCAAGGTACAGGAAGATGGGAGATGCGCTTCGAAACAGCGGACGTGATATTGCTTTTGGTGTGTGCGAGTGGGGGCCACGTGCACCCTGGCTTTGGGCGGCCGGTGCCGGTGGACAATTATGGCGAACTACCTATGATGTAAGAGATAAATGGAAGAGAAGATCCACAGAAACAAATGGAGAAGGTATCATGGACATTCTCGATGTCAATGCAGAACTGAGTGCCTTTGCAGGCCCTGGCAGATGGAATGATCCTGATATGCTCGTAGTCGGATTGTATGGCAAGAAGGGGCCGTCTGGAGATTTGGGCGGAACGGGAATGACAGACACAGAGTACCAAAGCCAGATGAGCCTCTGGAGTTTGATGGCTGCACCGCTCATTGCCACGAATGATGTCCGAAATATGAATGAGGCAACAAAACGCATTTTATTGAATCCGGAAATCATTGCGATAGACCAGGATACACTGGGAAAACAAGCCATGAGAAAAGTCAATGACTCAATCTGGAATGTTTTCGTAAAGCCATTAGCCAATGGAGATTATGCCGTTGGTATATTGAACCGCGCTGATATCGATCGGGAGTTCCAACTGATTTTTAGTGATATCGGCCTTGACGGAAAATATAGTGTTCGTGATGTTTGGTTACACAAGACACTTGGTAAATCGAAAGGATGGAAAGGCATGGTAGCCAGTCATGAAACGATGGTGTTCAGGTTGAAGAAGGATTGACAGGCAACAGAGTATTCTGATTTTGCAGAATGGTTATCATTTATGAATTTCCAGGAACGCTATTCTCCCTATCCAAATATTTAAAGAAAGAATTTTCTGACAAGGTCACCGCAGAAAAAAAACTCAAAATTGATCTGCGGTTTCTTTCACAAGAGAATTGAACAACTTAGAGTGGAGTATTCCAACGAGATTTCCAATGAACGTATGAATTTCAAAGAAGTTTAGGCAGAGTATTCAGATAAGCAGTGAACCCAAGTCTGAATTGGTTCATTGCAATTGAATGCTTCCCTCAAAAAATTGAACTGAGGCTTCCCCTATTATTTCATTCATCCCTTATGTTTCACTCCCACCTTGTGTCCCCACAGAGAGAAATAAAGTATGAACAAATAACACGGTACCATTATCCAGAATGCCTGTTGGTATCCAACAGCATCTCCATGAGTTTTACCGATGGCTGCTCCAAGATTCGCCCACAACTTTGGAAGTATGGCGCCACCCGCAATACCGATGATCAGCAATGCGGATCCTGTTTGAGTAAACTTGCCCAACCCATGAATTGCCAATGGCCAGATTGCAGGCCATACCAACGCGTTTGCCAAACCTAAAAGAGCAATGAAAAAGACGGAAACGTATCCTTGTGTAAAAATGGCAAGAACCGAAAATATAACACCAAGAATCGCAGAGTAGGTAAGTGCCTTGGTTTGTGAAAGGTATTTTGGAATCAATGCGATACCTGTTAAGTATCCCACCAGCATACCGATCAGCGTATAGCTGGTGAAATGTTTTGCAATATCGAGGCTGATGCCTATTTCTTTACCATAAATCTGGATGATATCGCCTGCCATCACCTCTACACCTACATAAAGGAAAAGAGTGATGAATCCTAACCAGAGGTATGGGAAACTAAATATTGTTTGTTTTGATGTGGATTCTGTATCCGTTTCTACATTTTCTTCTGCTTTCACCTCTGGCAATGCAGAAAAATAAATGAAAATGGCAAGACCCACAAGCACAATAGCCATGATGATGTAGGGCACTATCACGCGGCTTGCCAGTTCTGTGAGTTCAGCAAGTTTTTCAGACGCAGTAGCTGTCTTGATTCTTTCAATCAATGCTTCTGAATCTTTTAAGAGAAAGGCACCCATGATCAATGGAGCCAATGCACCGGCCGTCTTGTTACAGATACCCATGATGCTCATTCTCTTTGCTGCACTTTCCAATGGGCCTAAGATGGTGATATAGGGATTCGAAGCAGTTTGCAATAATGCAAGCCCTGTACCGATTACAAACAACCCGGTCAGGAATAAGCCATACGTGCGTGTTTGAGCAGCAGGGATGAAGATGAGTGCACCAACGGCCATCAGCAACAGTCCGTACATCATTCCTTTCTTAAATCCCGTTTTTTGCAGTACCCACGAAGATGGGAATGCCATCACGGCATAAGAAATATAAAATGCGAAAGTTACCAAAACAGCTTCTGAGGTTTCTAATTCGAGAGATATCTGCAGGTAAGGAATGAGTGTACTGTTGAGCCAGGTAACAAATCCGAAAATAAAAAACAATATTCCGAGAATGATGATTTGAGGAGTGAAGTTTGGTTTTTGAAGCGTCAGGTCTTTTTCCATGATGAAAAATTGAGGTTGTTTGGTTTTTTGTAGTTACAATAATAAGACAAGGATGTTTGAAATGAACAATCCGCTCTCAATAATTTTGAATTGGGGATAAAAGTTGGATGGCTCTTCATTTCGGGAGATGGATTTTGAGACATACCCGGTAGCAAGAATTTCCCAATAAGGTAAGTGGTATTAACCTACTTCGGCACGGAATATGAATAGCTTTGCCGGAGTAATTATAAATCCGCGCTAACCATAGAAGTTAGCGCTATTAAAATGTCACCTATGTCATTCACTGATCTTGAAAATTGGATCGCCACCTATCCTCTATTGAAGGATATCATACAATTGAAACCGGTTACCTGGCTCAATCCCAACCGGGAAAAGATGTCGAACATTCATTCTCTTCCGGTCAACCGGCACGATCTTAAAGACGCAGTAACGCTCTGGGAGCGATTTGCGCCCTACCTGTCAAAAGCATTTCCTGAGATAAGAAAAAACAATGGCATCATAGAATCTCCGTTGAAAGAGATTGCCAACATGAAAACCATGCTGGATGAAGAAGAAGGCGGGAGAATCAGTGGAAGACTTTTTTTGAAATGTGACAATGAATTACCTGTAGCCGGATCCATCAAAGCAAGAGGAGGATTTTTCGAAGTGTTGCATTATGCAGAACAATTAGCATTGGAAAATGGCCTTTTGCATTTGAATGATAATTATGAAATTTTGGCAAGTGATCAATTCAAAAAGTTTTTCAGCAATTACTCAATAGGAGTGGGCTCTACCGGCAACCTGGGACTCAGCATTGGCATCATCAGCGCCCAATTGGGATTTAAGGTTTCCGTTTATATGTCGGCTGATGCTAAAAAATGGAAGAAAGATCTGCTGAGAAAAAGGGGAGCAAAGGTTATCGAGTTTTCGGGCGACTTCAGCGAAGCTATTGATGAAGGTAGAAAAGCAACCATCGCAAATCCGAAAGGGTATTTTGTGGATGATGAGAATTCGAAATATCTATTTCTCGGTTATAGTGTGGCAGCCATCAGGCTAAAGAAACAATTGGACGCAATGGGCATTGTTGTTGACAAAGAGCATCCTTTGTTTGTGTATTCACCATGTGGTGTTGGTGGCTCGGCTGGAGGTGTGGCTTTCGGACTTCGACAGGTTTTCGGTGATTCGGCGCATTGCTTCTTTGTGGAGCCTACGCATTCTCCATCTGTATTGGTTGGATTATTGACCGGCAAAATGCAAAAGATAAGTGTTCATGATTTTGGAATTGATAATATTACAGAGGCGGATGGATTAGCAGTAGGGCGGCCTTCCGCATTTGCTTCACCTGTCAGCAAATTACTGATCAGTGGTATTTATACAATTGAAGATGATGAACTATTCCGGTTGCTGTACATGCTTGGGAAATCTGAAAGTATTTTCCTGGAACCTTCTGCTACTGCAGGGCTGGCAGGGCCGCACTGCATAGCACACACTGATTATATTTCAAATAGCAGGATAGATCCATCTAATATTACACACATAGCCTGGGCCACCGGGGGAGCGTTGGTTCCTGAAAACGAAATGAAATCGTTTTATAAGAAAGGAAGGCAGCTTTATGAACAAATCATGCATTTGGCAGATTGAGTAAAACAGGCTTTTATGTAGGTCAAAAATCTTGTGGGTTCTGATTGCGACAGCACTTTTTCAGATGTGTATCCAATAATTCTGTTTAAATTTAAGTATGCAACGAAAACTTATACCATTTAGAAATTCAAAATAGTCAGAAGGCTTTTGGTATTCACTTAAGGACGGGATTTCGCTTTGCTCAAAATGCTCCGCCGCGGCGAAGGGCCTAATCTATTTCGACCATTACAAATGCACAATTGGTATTGTTTTTTTTCTGTTCATCTTATTGATTGGTATTGCCGGAGCCTATGCACAGGAATATCCGGAGCCTGAATTCAGTGACGAAATTTATAACTTACGAAAGGACTCTTCTTATAAATTGATAAGGCTTGAAAAAGCAACATCTGAAATCAATACTACCCAAGGAGTGTTGAAAGGGGCCGAGTCAAGTTATTCAATAAGTGGTAATAAATCTCCTGTAAGGTTAGAAAGAGGAGAACAATTCTCGTTTGTCTATTCAACTCATTCCAGCGGTTCTTCCAATTCAACAGGCTCTTCACCTCGAATGGATTCCATGATGAAGGCGAATGGAGTGGACCCTTCTATGATGCAGAATTTCGCATCTATTGGTGGCGATCCGACTAAAACACTGACACTATACAAATTGGATGTGGGAAAAGGCGAACGAAAAATAATTCTGCAAAAGTCGCCCGGAGCCAATCCCTTTGGAAGTCATAAACTAACCTCAAGTGAGAAATACACATTCAGCATCAAAAAAATCAGGAACGGTTATCTGGTTTTTGTTGTCGATAAGCCGCTCCCAAAAGGCGAATATGCTTTTACCATGAACCAGGGTGGAATGAATATGATGGGAAGTGTATTGATTTTTGCTTTTGGAGTCGAGTAGTTACTTTTTATCAGATGTTCTATATCCTCAGGCGAATTTTTCTTTTTTCCAACCATCCGGTAATTAGTACGATTAATAAAGCAAACAGAAAGCATTTGATGATTCCAATTCCTCCTGTCCTTAGCGCTGATGGAAGATGCCAATCTAACAGAGAAATAAATATTGGATAGTAAAGGTAGGGAAGCAGGTAACAAGTAAGGGTGCTGGTGCCCGCTGGCTTGATTATCTTAAACCAATTCCCCTTCCTCCGAACATCAGCAATGTATGTGAGCAACAAAAAGAACGCAAGGTTGATGCCTATACAGATAGATACCCAGGAGGGTGTAGCTCTTATTTTAGAAATACCCCACAACGAACGGGTTGCAAATCCATAAATCAAGAATACGATAGCGAGGATGATATAAATAATAGCAAGCTTTGAAAAAGACTGTGTATGTTTTTTATAAATCAGGATAGTACATACACCTGCCATAACCAGGGAAGCGTTAGACCCATTTCCCAAATCAAGAATACCGTACTTTGTAACTTCTTCAAGCGGATGTAGCCAACCTATCAGGCTCGCTGCATTAAAAATCATGAGCAAAAGGAAAGCTCTCCATGCAAGATTTACATTGCCTTTGATCCATAAAACAATGGAGGCACTCAACAGATAAGCCCAACCGATCAAACCAAGAATTCCCCACCATTGAGTGGTCATCCAGGTGGTTCCTGTTGGTGAGCCGCCTTTGTAAATGAGAGCCATTGCAATGAGAGTTATAATGCCTGCTCCCTGCAATTTCAGTTTCCATTTTTTCATGGCTTCTCCTTTGTAGTCAAGCCACACCATGAAGAAACCGATCGTGATAATAATTTCCCAGACAGGTTTTGAAAGCACTGAGGCATCACTATAGGTTTCTAAATTCACATGAAAAAAACCCATGACGATGAGGGCTAAAGATCGAATTAAAATATGTTGGAAAATTTTGCTTCGGGATTCACCGTGTTTGATCCTGCTCTCGATAGCAAAAGGGATGGATAGCCCAACAATAAAAAGGAAAGCCGGAAAAATAATGTCTGAAAACCCCATAGCATCAGCCTTTGCCGGAGCGTGTTCCAACCATGCAGGTACACCCTGCACCGTACCAAGGTCATTGACGAATACCATCAACAACATGGTGACGGCACGAAAAACATCGATGGAACTGATTCGCAGTTTGTTCATTGGTTAAGTGTTGAAATCTTTTGCTTGTTTTGGTTAAGATGAAATGCGAGGATCCCTCAATTTCAGTTCTGTCACATTCACTGGTAAAAATAAGAATGTGCTATCACAATGCTACAGGAAAGTGTATGAATGGAAAACTATAGGTTATTTTTGGCAGATCAAAACTTTACTTATGACACCCAAGAACTTTTTCAGGATTGTACTCAAAATATTTGCCTTATTCTTTATTTTCAGTTTTGTTGCTTTGATTCCGCAAATTTTTTCTGCATTCGGATTCATATTCCAGTCAGGATTTAATGATGTGGGGACAATTGTCGAAATAACTCTGTGGATTATCATCATTATTGCGTTCTATGGGTATGCTATCTATCTCTTACTATTCAGGACAGACAAGATTGTTAACCTGCTGAAGCTGGATCAGGGTTTCGATCAGGAAACTTTTTCATTCGAAATATCTAAGAGATCTATCCTTACGATTGGGGTAATAATAGTTGGTGGGGTAATATTGGTAGGCGAGATTCCTAATCTATGCAGCTTGCTCTATAAATACTTTCAGTATAAGAATTTGGTTGGTACCGGATATCTTGCACAGGATTGGCCTCCTGTTATATCATCTGGCGTTAAAATAATTATTGGTCTGCTGCTTCTTGGAGAACGAAAGCGGATTGTTGATTTAATGGTTGGAAAACAATCATCCGAACAAACGGAAGGTGAAGGTGAAAACTGATGTCAGGAATGGTTTATGTAATCCGAGCGATTATTAATACCGATGAGGTATTCTTCTCTAAAATAATTTTCATATTCTTCAAATTTGGTGTTGCAATTTGTGTGTAACAGGAATATAGTTATTTGATACCGCAGCCAGGTAATGATGATCATTTCATTTTTAAAAGTATCTTAAACCCAAATTTGCAATAGAAGATGAACACAATAATCAACCGGTTGAAAAGTTTCAAATATGCATGTAACGGCTTTTGGATTTTGGTTAAGGATGAACCGAATTCAAGAATTCATTTATCAGCCGCGGTGATCGTAATATTCTTTGGATTCTATTTTCATTTGAGTGTTCACGAATGGATTGCCATCATTTTTGCAATTGGCCTGGTCATCGTAGCAGAGGTATTTAATACTGCCATTGAAGGAGTTTCAGATTTTATTTCACCGGGTTACAATGATAAAATAAAAAAGATCAAAGACCTGGCAGCAGCCGGAGTACTTGTTGGTGCGCTCGCTGCACTGGCTATTGGGTTAATTGTTTTTATTCCGAAGATATTTTAGAAAGAGCGTGGAATTTGATTCCATTTCAGCTCTGTGCAAAAAAAAACCGCTCTTCTCAGAAGCGGTAACAGTTAGTTTTCGAATTTGATAGGATTTTGGACGCTTAATTTTTCTGATAAGGATATTGGTTGTATTTCATCAAAAAAATCTGCTGTATGATGGGTTCTCCCGTGAGAACTGAAAACCAAAAAAATGAAGTTGACTGATATTGGATTTTTATTGGTCTTTCAAGGAATTGGCAAATGCTGTCTTTCCTTTGGATTGTTGGAGTTCTTGGATAAACTGGATAATTATTATTGATTAACGCCATCAACACCAATCAACTTCAAGGCAAATATAGACACGTGTCATATTCACACAAATAGCAATACTTCTCTTTTTTTACTATATGTATTTACCGCAGGCCTCGTAAAATTTCCATTTGAAACTATCGTAGTTTTACGACAAGCAGGAAATTATTTTGCAAGACTTTGGATGAGATCATATTTGGTAACGATATGAAAAGCTCCCGTTTCATCCTTGCTGAGTACGGCGCCGTTCTGCTTGGAAATCAGGTGACTTATCTTCTCTACACTCATATTAAATGGTACAATGGGATACTCCTTTTCCATGACCGATGAAACCGGTTGATCTTTGATCTCCGCATTTTCCATCACCTTATTGAATAGTCCGCTTTCGCTGAGGGAGCCAACTATTCCTTTTCCATTTAGAACAGGCAGGTTCGAGATGTCGTATTTTTTCATCAGCCCTATTGCATCAGCTACGGACTGATCGGGAGAAACCGTAATCAACTCTTGCGTACCTCTCGCATTCACCAGGTCTTTGAATGTTTTTACATCGAGGAAGCCTCGCTCCATCATCCACTGATCATTGTAAATCTTCGCTACATAGCGGCTGCCATGATCATGAAATATACAAACTACCACATCATCCTTTTTCAACTGATCTTTCAATTGGAATATACCCTGCAGGCAACTCCCTGCACTGTATCCTACAAAAATTCCTTCCTCTTTTGATATTCTTCTCGCCATCACTGCACCATCTTTGTCCGTTACCTTTTCGAAGTGGTCAATGTATTGCATGTCATAATTGGCCGGTACAAAATCTTCTCCAAAGCCTTCACTGATGTAAGGGTACACTTCTTTCTCGTCCAGTTCTCCGGTATCGAAATACTTTTTCAGCAGTGAACCATAAGTATCGATTGCCCATACTTTAATATTGGGATTTTTCTCTTTGAGATATTGGCCCGTACCTACCACTGTTCCACCTGTTCCGGCGGCTACAACGAGGTGTGTGATTTTTCCTTCTGTTTGTTCCCAAATTTCAGGGCCTGTTTGTTCATAATGCGCCAGCCTGTTTGCAAGGTTGTCGTATTGATTTACATACCATGAATTTGGAATTTCTGTAGCCAAACGTTTGGAAACGGAATAATAGGAGCGGGGATCTGACGGCTCTACATTAGTTGGGCAAACGATTACCTCGGCACCCACAGCTTTAAGTATGTCCGCTTTTTCTTTGGATTGTTTGTCAGTGGTTGTGAAAATACATTTGTATCCTTTGATGATGGCAGCCATTGCAAGGCCCATACCTGTATTGCCGGATGTACCTTCGATGATGGTGCCACCGGGTTTTATCTTTCCTTCAGCCTCTGCCACTTCCAGCATCTTCAGGGCCATACGGTCTTTGATAGAGTTGCCCGGATTGAAATATTCCACCTTTGCCAGCACAGTGCAGGGTAGATTTTTTGTAATGTTATTTATTTTGATCAATGGTGTATTACCAATTGTTTCAAGGATATTATTTTTCCACATAGCTAATGGTTTGTCGCAAATATACAGTTTAAAACAGGGGAGTGTTTGTGTGCAATGAGTCAGGTAGAAATGAAGTGTTAAGTTGTTATATTGTTACATTGTTACATTTTTTGGTCTAAACTCTATCCGCCGCGGCGGACTCAACCCTCAACCTTCCTAAACCCATCTAAACTCTTCTAAACCCTTCACTCACAACTCCACCTCATAATCAGGCGCTGCTGCAAGGATTTCTTTTGATGCGTGCGATTCAAATTTTTTGAAGTTATCAACGAATGCCTTAGCAAGTTCTTTCGCTTTCTTGATATATTCTTCCCTGCTTTTCCATGTATTGCTTGGATGCAGGATTTCAGAAGGTACACCGGGGCACTCCGCAGGCATTGCCACACCAAATATGGCATGGGGATCGTAATGTACATTATCGATTTTTCCTTCTAATGCCGCAGCGATCATGGCTCTTGTGTATTTCAGGTTGATCCTGCTGCCAACGCCGTAAGCGCCACCACTCCATCCGGTGTTTACCATCCACACGTTTACTTTGTGCTTCTCTATTTTTTCTCCAAACATATCTGCATACTCTGTCGGATGTAAGGGCAGGAATGGTGCTCCGAAACAAGCGCTGAACGCAGGTTTGGGCTCATTTACTCCTTCCTCTGTACCTGCTACTTTAGCTGTATAGCCTGTAATGAAATGGTACATGGCCTGTGCCGGAGTTAACCTACTGATGGGAGGCAGAATGCCATAAGCATCGCAAGTGAGCAGGAAAATATTTTTTGGAACTGAACCCACTGACGGATGCAATGCATGGTCAATAAATGATAGTGGGTAACTCACACGTGTATTCTCAGTAATGGTCTTGCTTGCAAAATCGATCTCATTAGTGCCTTCTTTGAAGGTGACATTTTCTACCAAAGCCCCCGGACGTATTGCATTAAATATATCTGGTTCCTTTTCAGGATTCAGGTCGATAGTCTTAGCATAACATCCGCCTTCAAAGTTGAAAACAGAATCGTCTGTCCATCCATGTTCGTCGTCACCTATCAGCAATCTTGACGGGTCTGCACTGAGTGTTGTTTTTCCTGTGCCACTCAGTCCAAAGAATAATGCAGTGTCTTTATTTTTTCCCATATTAGCGGAGCAATGCATGCTTAACACTTTCCTTTGATGGGGTAATATGAAGTTGAGAATCGAAAAAATTCCTTTCTTGATTTCGCCTGTATATTTAGATCCACCGATGAGCACCATCTTCTTTGAAAAACTTACCAACGTAAAATTGCCCTGGCGCGTGCCATCTTCTTTAGGGTCAGCGAGGAAGGAGGGTGCATGCACAATGTACCATTCCGGAACAAAATTTTCCAGTTCATTCTCTTCAGGTCTCAGAAACATATTGTAAGCAAAAAGATTGCTGGCAGGGTCTTCATTGATCACTCTTATATTCATCCTGTATTTGGGATCAGCACATGCGTAGCTGTCACGTATCCAAAGTTCTTTTTGTTCCAGGTGATTCCTCATTTTTTTAAGCAACTGATCAAAGTATTTTTCCTCAATGGGCTGGTTGAAATTGTTCCAGTCAACGGCCTTTTCTGTTACGGAATCTTTGACGGTGAACTTGTCTTTTGGGCTGCGTCCGGTAAATTTTCCGGTATTGATCACAAGCGCTCCTTTTGCGCTAAGCCTGCCTTCATTTCTTTCTACAGTTTGACTGATCAGGGTTTCAGGAGATAGCTGGTAGTGAATTCCTTTGATAGAGTTCATTCCCAATGCATGTAATAAATTCTTTGGTGAAAACAAAATGGTTGGAACTGACATGAAAAAGTTTTTTGATAAGAAAGCAAAGGTAGCTATTCAATAATATGGCCTTATCGTTAGAAGCTATCAATAATTGTGCTATTGTTTGCCGATTTCCTCAAATGGAAAAACGATCTCTAAGTCTTTTTTGAAAAGCATGAAAATTATTTGAATGGATTTTTGAATGATTGAATGATATTTAAAATTTATTTTATTGTTATGTAGCAGATACACTAAGGGGCATCCTGAAATTGAAAAATATTTATCGTGTATATTGCAGCCATTAAAAAATATCACATGCGTAATCTACCTATCAATCCTGAATTATTCATAGAAAACAGAAAACGATTCGTTTCTAAAATGCAGGGGAATGCCATCGCCATTTTCAATAGTAATGATGAGGTTCCACTAAATGGAGACGCACTTTATCCGTTTGTTCAAAGCGCTGACTTGTACTGGCTTTGCGGTATCACCCAGGAGGATACGATGGTGGTTTTGTTTCCACAGCATCCTGACCCGCAATATCGTGAGGTGCTGGTTTTGACGAGGCCCAATGAACTGAAAGAAAAATGGAATGGCTTCCGTTTGAGAAAAAATGAAGCAGAAAGTATTTCAGGAATGAAAACGATCATTTGGCTGGACGAACTGGATGCTTTATTGCAGGTATGGGTTCATCTTGCTGATATCATTTATCTTAATACAAATGAAAATGATCGCAAAGCAACAGACATTGCCACTCGTGATTATCGTTACATTAAGCAAATGAAAAAGCGCTATCCGCTTCATGAATACAGGCGGAGCGCAGTGATTATGCGTGAACTGAGAGCTGTCAAAACAGCTTATGAAGTAGAAGTAATGCAGAAGGCTATTGACATTACAGAGAGCACATTTAGAAGGTTGCTCGGATTCATCAGGCCGGGCGTAATGGAATATGAAATTGAAGCGGAGATTTATCATTCCTTTATTTCTCAACGTTCAGATGGCCCCGCATACGGGAGCATTCTGGCCAGCGGAGACAACGCCAGAATTTTACATTATGTGAATAACAACCAGGAATGTAAAGATGGCGACCTGATACTGATGGACTTTGGTGCTGGCTATGCGCATTATGCAGCAGACCTTACCCGGACAGTTCCAGTAAATGGAAAATTCACAAGAAGACAAAAAACAGTTTACAATGCATGTCTTGATATTCATCGCTATTGTGCTTCCATCCTGAAACCAGGGGTCACTATCAATAAATATCATGAGATGGTAGGAGATAAGGCTACAGAAGTATTCCAGAAGATTGGGCTGCTCAGAAAAAGTGCTATTAAGAATGAAGACCCGGCCAACAGGGCTTATCGCAAATACTTGTATCACGGCATTTCTCATCATCTCGGCGTAGATGTGCATGACCTGGGTACTAAGACAGAACCAGTAAAAGCAGGGATGGTATTCACAATAGAACCGGGAATTTACATTGAAGAAGAAAAAATGGGAATCAGAATTGAGAATAATTATTGGATCACGAAGTCTGGTAATAAAGACCTCATGAAAAATATCCCCATCACGGTGGAGGAAATAGAATCGTTGATGAAAAAGAAATAGAATTATTTTGCAGCCACGATGAAACAAATTCCCAATCTCTTTACACTACTGAATCTATTTGCGGGTGTGTTGGCTATCATTTTTGTATTGCAAACGGATACCATCATCATTTCACAAAATGATCAGTTTACAAGCAGTTTTAATATTCCTGAAAAATTAGCATGGGGCAGCATTTGCATTCTCATTGCAGCAGTGATAGATTTCCTGGATGGATTTGTGGCGAGGCTATTGAAGGCAACCAGCGAACTGGGCAAGCAGTTGGATTCTTTGAGTGATGTTGTGAGTTTTGGTGTGGCACCTGCGGTAATATTATATCAGTTACTTCGATTGAGCTATGCAAGAGAAGCAGATGGTTTGTATGTGTCCATTTTGGCATTGATGCCGGCTATCATTCTTGCCTGTGCGGCTGCTTACCGGCTGGGAAGGTTTAATATTTCCTCAGATCAGCAATATTCTTTCAGGGGTGTTCCGGTACCTGCGGTAGGGATCGTTGTGGCTTCACTGCCGTTGATTTTGCATTTCGGCAGTTTTAATAATTTGAATGGTTGGATTGTTGACAAATGGGTGCTGTATGCGTTAATACTGGTATTGAGTTACCTGATGGTAAGTCCGCATCGAATGCTCGCATTAAAATTTGCAAATTTTAATTTTGCTTCCAACTGGCCTGTTGTAGTACTTGCCCTCATTGCCGTTGTCTCGGCAATTTTGTTTGGGTGGGTTGCAGTGCCGGTAACCTTTATCTTTTATGTTTTGTTATCATTAATATCATCAAAAAAAATAGCTACATGAATTATATCGCCGAAATAAAAATAATGCCACTCAAAGACCTACTCGATCCTGCAGGTAAGGCAGTATCCGGGAGTCTTGGAAAATTGGGCATCAATAATGTCGAAGATGTGCGAATCGGTAAACATATAGAACTGCACATCGCAAGCCGGTCTGAAAATGAAGCCATGGAAACTGCACGCAATGCCGTAAGCCAGTTGTTGGCTAATCCTGTAATGGAACATGCGGATATCATTATCCGCCAGGAAAGTTGACTCCATCATGTTGTATATTGTACCAACACCGATTGGCAACCTTGCAGACATGACGCTCCGTGCTATTGATGTGTTGAAATCTGTGGATGTGATATTGTGCGAAGACACCCGTACATCCGGCAGATTATTGAAACATTTTGAAATCGAAAGCAAACTGGCTTCTTATCATCAGCACAATGAACATCATGTAGTACGCCCGCTTGCGGAGAGGCTCTCCGCAGGTGAAACGATGGCGTTGATCACTGATGCAGGTACACCGGGCATCAGCGATCCGGCATTTCTGTTGGTCCGTGAATGCATCAGGTTGGGTGTAAAGGTGGAATGCCTTCCCGGCGCTACTGCATTTGTACCGGCATTGGTCAATAGTGGCCTTCCTTCCAACAGGTTTTGTTTTGAAGGATTTATTCCGCAAAAAAAAGGAAGACAAACCTACCTCAACTCCATCCGGGAAGAATCGAGAACGATGGTTTTTTATGAGAGCCCCAACCGGCTATTACGAACACTCACGGATTTTATAGCGACATTCGGCGCTGACCGCAAATGCTGTGTCAGCAGGGAATTGACAAAACTGCATGAAGAAAATGCACACGGTACTCTTGCCGAAGTGTTACAACATTTTCAGAGCAAATCTATCAAAGGAGAAATAGTCATGGTGGTTGAAGGATTTGGAAGGCAACTGGATAATTCTGAATCAAATGAATGAAATTTTAGATTTAGATAACTAATAAAAGCAGATATTGGACAATTACAAATCATAAGATAGTCATGATGAGAAAAATTACAATCCTCAGTTTCATTCTTTTTATTTCGGTCTGCGCCCAGGCGCAATACGGCTATTGGCAACAACACGTGAATTACAAAATGAACGTTTCGCTTGACGTGCAAACCAACCTCGTAAAAGGCACGCAGCGATTGGAATACACAAACAACTCTCCGGATGTATTGGAGAAGGTCTATTTTCATTTATTCTGGAATGCTTTTCAACCAGGAAGTGAAATGGACGTTCGCAGCAGGGAACTGGGAAAGATCAGGGTAAACGGAAATCCCGACTGGGATGACCGTGTAACAGATCGTATTTCCAAATTGTCTCCATCTGAAATTGGTTATCAGAAAATTCTTTCGATTAAAGTAAATGGCGTAGAACAACCGGCAGTATTGCACGGGACAATTTTAGAGGTTGACCTTACAAAGAAGATTTTGCCAAAGAGTAAAACTGTTTTCAATATTGTCTTTGAGGCACAAGTTCCTGTTCAGATCAGGCGTAGCGGAAGAGATAATGCGGAAGGGGTACGATATTCTATGTCGCAGTGGTATCCTAAACTTTGTGAATATGATAATGAAGGCTGGCACACTCCGCAATATGTAGCCCGCGAATTCTATGGTGTGTGGGGCGATTTTGATGTTACCATCAGTTTGGATAAGAACTATAAGATTGGTGGAACAGGTGTCTTGCAGAATGCCGCCGCTATTGGATGGGGATACGATAAACCCGGGACTCCGTTAAAAGCTATTTCAACAAAGAACAGGTCATGGCATTTCGTTGCTAATAATGTACATGATTTCGTATGGGCTGCTGATCCGGATTACGAGCATGTAGTGAAAAAAAGAGAAGGTACTGTACTCCATGTTATTTATAAAAAGAAAGACTCTGCAATTAATGCGAGATGGGTGAATGTAGCGGATGCGGCATACACGGTACTACCGTTTATGAATACACGATTTGGAAAATATCCCTATCCACAGTATTCATTCATCCAGGGTGGTGATGGTGGAATGGAATACCCGATGGCTACATTGATCAAAGGCCCGGGTTTGGGCACTGTTTTTCACGAATGGATGCACAGTTGGTACCAGATGATGCTGGGCACCAATGAAGCGCAACACCCCTGGATGGATGAAGGATTTACCAGTTGGGCTGAAGGAGAAGTATTTGCATTTTATAAAAAAGAAAAAGGAATAAAACCTTCGGCAAATGTTGCATTACCGGCAAACCACGTGGATGCGTACAGAGGATATTTTTTCCTGATGCAGACAGGCCTTGCCGAACCGATGACAACTTTCTCCGATCATTACAATACTAATTTCGCTTATAGTATCAACGCCTATTCGAAAGGTGAAATGTTCTTAGAGCAGTTAGGCTATGTGGTGAGTGACTCTGTAAGAGATGCCATCATGCTTCAATATTATAATCGCTGGAGATTCAAACATCCTACACCGGGTGATTTTATTAAAGTGGCAAAGGATGTGAGTGGCTTGCAACTGGACTGGTACAAAGAATACTGGATCAATACCACAAAGACCATCGACTATAAAATAGACAGCCTGTGGGAGCAGGATGGAAAGTCTGTGATCCGCCTGCGTCGCATCGGACAGATGCCGATGCCGATCGATTTAAAACTGACATTCAAAGACAGTACGAGTGAGCTTCATTACATTCCCCTTGATTTGATGCTTGGCAGTAAACCTGCGGAGAATATGACACCACGCACGGTTCATTCCGAATGGAACTGGACCAATCCTACTTATGATCTTATTTTCGATCGCAGATTGTTTGACCTGGTTTCTGTAGAGATTGATCCTACCAAACGAATGGCAGACGTGGATCCGTCCAATAACCTGCTAAAATTAAATTGGTAATGTTTTAATGAAGTAACCATCCTGCAATAGAATTTTCTTAACTGAAATTATATTGCAGATGATTGGTCATCTTTCGACACATCGAAGATGTAATTTTGCTTGATGATGGATTTTACAGAAGAAGAATTGTGGATATTCAGAAAGATCTCAGAAGCGGCTGATGCCAGTGGCATTTCAGCACGTGTCATTGGAGGTTTTGTACGCGACAAGATTTTAAAGAAAGCTGATAAAGATATTGATATCGTTTGCCTTGGTGATGGGATATTTCTCGCAGAGAAATCTGCCGGTTTATTTAAACCACGTCCTCATGTGAGTTTTTTCAAAAACTTTGGAACAGCCCAAATTAAAGTAAGCGGAAATTCCGGGCAGGAATTTCACATAGAATTTGTAGGAGCCAGAAAAGAAAGTTACAATCCGGACAGCCGAAAACCGGAAGTAGCTCCGGCGGATTTTCATGAAGACATTATGCGCCGGGACTTTACCATCAACACACTTGCAATCAGCCTTGATAAAAGCAATTTTGGTGAGTTTATTGATCCGCTCAATGGGATGCAGGATTTGGAAAGCAGGATGATCAGGACTCCGCTGCCTCCCGACCAGACATTTATTGACGATCCATTGCGAATGATGCGTGCTATCAGGTTTGCCACACAATTGCAATTTGAAATTCATCCGGAAACCTGGCAATCCATTAAGAAGAATGCCACACGGGTAAAGATCATCAGCACGGAACGCGTGATTGATGAACTCAATAAGATCGTCCTTTCTGAAAAGCCATCTATTGGTTTCAAGTTACTGTTCGATTGCGGACTGCTCGATATCATCTTTCCGCAGATGACAGCGCTTGCAGGCGCAGAGTACATAGATGGTATGGGGCACAAGGATAATTTTTACCACACACTCCAGGTACTGGATAACATCAGCGTACACACGAAAGACCTCTGGCTGCGCTGGGCTGCGGTATTGCACGATATTGCCAAACCTGTGACCAAGCGATTCGAGAAAGGAACGGGATGGACCTTCCATGGACATGAAGTAGTGGGAGGCAGGATGGTGCCAAAAATATTTGCGCAATTAAAGCTGCCGATGAATGAACACATGAAGTTTGTGAAGAAGATGGTGGAGTTGCATCTCAGGCCTATCAGCCTCACGAAAGAAAACATTTCAGATTCAGCCTTACGCCGGTTGTTGGTGGATGCGGGTGATGATCTGGAAAGCCTGATGACCTTGTGTAAAGCGGATATTACAAGCAAGAACAAACAGAAGGTAGATCGCTATCTCGCCAATTTTGAAATGGTTGAAGAACGGTTAAAGGAGGTAGAAGAAGCAGATAACCTTCGCAACTGGCAACCACCGATCACAGGAGATATTATAATGAAAGAATTCAACCTGCCACCTTCAAGGCAAGTGGGGCAAATAAAAGACGCAGTACGGGAAGCTATCCTTGATGGCGTTGTGCCAAACAAATTTGAAGACGCATTTGAGTACATGAAAAAGGTTGCCTCAGGGATGGGTATCAGTAATTGATCTGCATAATAAGACCAATTAAAAAACTATATCCTAAATTTGCCACATGGCAGTTCTAAAATTCAGAGTTTATTGGGAAGATGATGAAAGTGTTTATCGTGATGTTGCCATTTTGCACACACAAACATTCTTCGAACTTCATGAAGTGATATTGAAGTGTTTTGAATTTGATAATAAACACCAGGCTACTTTTTTCAGAAGCAATGACAAATGGCAACGTGGCAGGCAAATCGTTCTGGAAAAGTATGATTTGGTATATAAGGCGGAGCCGCTCATAATGATAGATACCACCATTGGCTCTGAGATCAAAGACCCAAATCAGAAATTTATTTACCTCTACGATTTTCACAAGAACTGGACCTTCCATCTCGAAGTGATCAATGTCAACAAAGAGGAGGATTACAAAGAATATCCGTTTTGCGTACGTTCTGAAGGAATCGGCCCGAGCCAATATGGAACCAAAGGGCTTGTAAATGAAAAGCTCGCAGAGATAGAAGAAAAGTACGATCTCAATACAAGCATAGCTCCCGATGGATATACCAGTGAGGGTGAAGAAGAAGGAGAGGAGTCAACAGAAGAATCTGCTGAAGAGGAATCGGAATAATTTTTTTTTGAATTCCAAACTGCAATCATCATCAATAAATGCCGGAGCAGCAATCGGTAATTATCGTGGGTGGACCTACCGCATCTGGTAAGACAGGTCTGGCTGTAGCACTTGCCAAAAGTTACCATACTTCCATCATTTCTGCAGATAGCCGGCAGTGCTTCAAAGAAATGAATATTGGTGTGGCAAGGCCTTCAAAGGAAACTCTTGCAGAAGTACCACATTATTTCATCGGGTCACATTCTATTCACGATTTTGTTAATGCAAATACTTTTGAATCTTATGCGCTGAATGCTGTTGCTGAAATTTTCAATGAGCATGATACTGTGATCATGGCCGGAGGAACAGGATTGTACATCCGTGCATTCACCGAAGGTTTGGATGAAATACCACAAACAGATAAGTCGGTTGAAGCCGAGGTCAGGCAGCAATACCTGGAAAATGGAATGACATGGCTGGAAAGTGAACTCAGGCAAAAGGATTTATTATTTGCTGAGAAAGGAGAAATGAAAAATCCGCAAAGAATGATGCGCGCATTGACAGTGAAACTTTCTACAGGGAAATCCATATTGGAATATCATTCATCTGCCAAAATCCAAAGGCCTTTTCAAATTCAGAAAATCTATATCGACATTCCGCGCGCTCTTCTCTATGAACGAATCAACAAGAGGGTAGATGAGATGATGAGTGCCGGGTTAGTGGAAGAAGCAAGGTCACTTTTTCCATTGAGGCATTTGAATGCTTTGCAAACCGTGGGTTACAGCGAATTGTTCGATTACTTTGAAAATAAAATTTCCTTGGAACGCGCTGTAGAACTCATCAAACAAAACACAAGGCATTATGCTAAAAGGCAGGAAACGTGGTTCAGGAAATATTTTGTTGATGAGAATACGATGATAAGATACCAGGCTTGAGCCTGGCTGAAATCTTCAAAGTCTATCATGATAAGCTAAAGATCCCTTCTTCCTCTTAAAAAATCTTCAACAGCCATTTCTGACTTTCCTTCGGGTTTTAATCTTTCAACAGCGATGAATCCATCTGCAGTTGCGAATTTCAAAAATGTCTTTCCGTCCGTAACATATCTATCTGGCGGAGAATTGTGATTGATTTTCTCTTTGCCAGCTTTGAGTATCTTGATTCGTTTGTCATTCAGATATGTAAATGCTCCGGGATAGGGCGATAACCCACGTATAAGATTGTAAACTTCATCAGTGTTCTTCTTCCAATCGATTTCACAAACTTCATTAAATATCTTTGGTGCGTGATGGATCACCTCATCACTCAACAACCCTTCCTGTTTGATTTCCTTCAAATTACCCTGTAGTAAACCGGTTACAGTTGCTACCAGAAGTGCAGCACCGGTATTCATCAGTTTATCATGAACAGTTCCTGCATTGTCTGCATCTTCAATGGCCACTTTTTGTTGCAGCAAGATATTTCCGGTATCAATTGCATGTTGCAATTTGAATGTGGTGATGCCGGTTTCTTTTTCTCCATTGATCACAGCCCAATTGATAGGAGCTGCTCCACGATATTGCGGTAACAGCGATGCATGAAGATTGATGGTTCCCATTGGAGGCATGTTCCAAACAGATTCGGGAAGCATTCGAAATGCCACCACTACCTGCAGGTCTGCATGTAAGGTCTTAATTTGTTCAAGGAATTCAGGTGATTTCAGGTTGGTAGGCTGTAATACCGGTAAGCCATGTGCTACAGCGTATTGCTTTACTTCACTTTGGTGAAGTTTATATCCTCTGCCTGCAGGTTTATCAGGAGCAGTTACGACTGCTATGATTTCAAATCCTGCCTTGCAGAGGGCATCTAATGATGGTACTGCAAAGCCCGGTGTTCCCATGAATATGATTCTCAGGTTTTCTTTTGTCATTGCTAAAAGTCCTTGTACATCAAATATTTTTTTCTGATCTTTTTGAATTGTTGCAATGCCGGTTCCCAACTTGCACGAATTTCTTTCTCTGATTTTCCATCCCTGATCTGTTGCCACAATTCATCATTACCTGCGAGCTTATCAATAAAAGAATTTTTCATATCGCCCGACTTTGGCACAATGAAAAATTTGTTCTTATCAGGGAAAAGCCGATAGGCGTCCATGATCCATTTTAGTTGAACGTGTTGGTTCACGTTCTCAAGTATTTCTTCGGGAGTGCCAGACAAGTTCCATCCGTAACAAACTTCTCCATAGTGTTTGCTGCTCGGTGCTCCTGCCCGGGGATTGGGTGTGAATGAATATAAATTTTTGGGAAGGGTAGGCGCACCGAAAATCTGGAATGGTTTTTCAGTACCGCGACCCTCGCTCAGGGTAGTTCCTTCAAATAAACACGTGGATGGATAGAGGTACACAGATTGGATATCTGGTAGGTTTGGAGAGGGCTTTACCGGTAGTATGTACTTACTTTTGTGATCGTAGTTTTCATTTTTTACGATGATGAGATGTTTTTTCAGCTCTTTTGAATTTTTAAAGGCCGCATATTTTGTGTTTGCTTTTTCATTCAGCCATTTTTCTCCACACAACATGCTTGCATACTCACCTAACGTCATACCATAAACGATGGGAATCGGTTGCATACCCACGAAAGATTTGAATTCCGGTTGCAGCACAGGCCCATCTACATAAAAGCCATTGGGATTAGGCCTGTCAAGTATGATCAGGGGTTTATCATTTTCAAATGCCGCTTCCATATATTCCTGTAGAGATGAGATGTAGGTATAGAATCGAACACCCACATCCTGGATGTCGAAAATCAAAATATCGATATCTTTCAAGTCTTCTTCAGAAGGCCTCCTCTTACTTCCATAAAGAGAAATAACCGGGATGCCGGTTTCTTTATCGATGTAGGTTCCTACTTTTTCTCCTGCTCCTGCGGTACCTCTGAATCCATGTTCCGGACCGAAAATGGCTTTTATCGTGATGCCCAGTTTCTGCAGTGTATCTACCAGGTGCGTATTCCCAACCATAGAAGTCTGGTTGGCAAAGACCCCTACCTTCTTTCCTTTCAATAAAGGAAGATAACAGTCAATGCGCTCTGCTCCGGGAATGATCCGCTTCTGACCCAAAACATGAAGTGCAAGAGAAGAAACAAAAACTAATAGAAATAATTTTTTCATTATTGGTTTTTTGTTAAAAATTTAATGCCTGTCGTTTAAAAAAGAGATGCAAGATAATGTGAACCGATGCCTTCAGGAAAAATCCTTTACTTTCGCCCACTTACAAATAAAATCAAAAAACCAATACAGTATGGCAGCAGCTAAAAATGGTGATAAAGTGAAAGTACATTATACCGGAAAATTAACCAATGGTGAGCAATTTGATTCGAGTGTTGGCAGGTCTCCTTTGGAATTTACAGTCGGAGCAGGTCAGATGATCAAAGGCTTTGATAAAGCTATTCCGGGAATGGAGGTAGGCCATAAGAAGACAATTACTATTGCTCCGGAAGAAGCGTACGGCCCGGTGAATGATGAGGCGATTATTGAGTTTCCAAAAGCCAATATTCCGGACAGCCTCGAGCTTGGAGTGGGTATGCAATTGCAATTGCAGAGTGCCAGCGGTCACCCTATTCCTGTTGTCGTAAAAGAAATTAAAGATGATGTAGTAGTATTGGATGCCAATCACCACCTTGCAGGAAAAGAATTGGTTTTTGATATTGAATTGGTAGAGATTTCATAACACTGATTCAAAATTGGATTTAATGGTTTGTTTTTAAATTTACATCATAACAAAACTGAACAAACATGAAAAGATTTCTGGCTATCATTTTTCTGGCAGCGATAGTATTTTTAGGTTGGTGGTTCTTTTTCAAAAGCAGTGGAAAGAGTGGTGTTAAAACAGAGAAGGAAAAACCTGTAGTGGTACAGAAACATTCCAATGTCTTTAATGATCGTATTGCGGCTACTATCAACAGCTATATGCTGCTGAAAGATGCTTTTGTAAACGCCGATTCTGTAATGGCAAAGCAACAAGCTATTGATTTTATCAGCGCCGTTGACAAGATACCAATGGATGATTTAAAAAATGATGATCCAACAGTGATCTCTACGGCAAAGCAGCAGATCAGTGACATAAAAGCCAATGCCAATCCCATCATACAAGGTGAAAACCTGGATGAGATGCGACATGATTTCTACATGGTTTCGGAAAATATGTATCCTTTTCTTCACACTATTGGATACGAAGGACAAAAATTATACTGGCAAAATTGCCCGATGGCATTTGGTGCAGGACAGGAGGCCAACTGGCTTAGCATCACAAGAGAAATCAACAATCCTTATCTCGGCAAGCAACATCCGATTTACAAGAGCGCGATGCTCCATTGCGGAGAAGTAAAGGATTCCATCTACGCAAAATAATTCAGAACGAAAGCACTCCGCTTTCAATAGATGCATTTCCCTGCAGGCCGCCTGTGTGAATACACAAGATATGCGAGCCTTCAGGGAATTGTTTTTTGTGGATAAGATCCATTACCCCGTACATCATTCGTGCTGTATATACAAAGTCGAGTGGAATATCATGGTTTTTGAAAAAATCATTCATGAATTGAAACAGACCAGTATTCTTCCTTGCAAAACCTCCAAAGTGGTAATCTCCGATTACTGTCAGGCGATCGTTGTACTCCGCCCCACATGCTTCTATGCGCTGTGGGATATCGTGCATGCCTTTGATAGCAGGAAATGCATAGATTTTTTCAGGCCTTCTTCCCAACAGTAATCCTGCTACTGTAGCGCCACTACCAACAGCTACGCATATATGGGAATAAGTTTTTTCAGGAATCCATTTCAAAATGTCTGAAGCGCCTGCAGCCCCTTTTTTACCATAGCCACCGGTGGGAACCTGTGTGAAATCTCCATATTGCTGATGAAGAGAATCATTACTTTCAGAAAAAGAAATTTTTGAAAAATTAGCACGATCCATATATTGAATCTTCATGCCCATTTCACTACACCTTTGCAATGTGTGTGATAAAGGCAGATGTGCCTCACCGCGAACAATGCCAATTGATTTCAATCCCAATTGTGCACAAGCGTAAGCAGTTGCCGCAAGATGATTGCTGAATGCTCCTCCGAATGTAAGTATGGTCTTATGTTCTGATCGTAATGCTTCATCAAGATATTTTGTGAGTTTGAATAATTTATTTCCCGAAACCTGTGAATGAATTTGGTCGAGACGAAGTACGGATACTGCAACATCCCTGGTTAGCTGTAAAGATAACTGTTGTATCTCAGGGATTTTTTCCATCAGAAGCGAATAATCGGGAAGTGGCATAAATCTTTCTTGCTTATTTTCGCAACTTATACAATTTGTACACTAAATCTAAAACAAAATGAAACCAACTTTATTGGTACTTGCTGCCGGCATGGGAAGCAGATACGGAGGTATTAAGCAAATGGATTCATTCGGACCTTCCGGCGAAACTATTATTGACTATTCAATTTATGACGCTATCGAGAGTGGTTTCGGTAAAATTGTTTTTATTATCAGGGAAGCATTCAGAGAGTCGTTTATAGACTTATTTGAATCAAAGATCAAAGGAAGAGTGGAAACAGTGTATGTTAACCAGGAGCAGGATGCTTTCTTAGGAAATTTCACAATGCCTGAAGAGCGTACAAAACCCTGGGGTACCGCTCATGCAGTCTTGTGTGCAAAGGATGTTATCCAGGAACCATTTGCCGTGATCAATGCGGATGACTTTTATGGAAGGGACGCTTTTATGAAGTGTGCTGACTTTTTGAATAATGAAGTTTCGCCCAGGAAATATTGCATCATAGGTTACGAATTGGGCAATACCGTTTCACCTCATGGCTCTGTGAGCAGGGGTGTGTGCCAGGTGGACGAAAATTATCACCTGATGGGAGTGGTGGAACGTACCAAGGTTTATGTAGAGGATGGTAAGATATTTTATATGGATAGTGGCATGGCAGTTCCGGTTACTGCTGAAACACCGGTGAGCATGAACTTCTGGGGTTTTGATGCCTCGGTTTTTGGTTTTCTGGAGCAGCAGTTTGCAGAGTTCCTGTTGAATAGTGGTAATGACCCCAAATCAGAGTTCTTTATTCCACTTGCTGCAGATAATTATATTCACAGAAATAAAGGAGTGATCAAAGTGATACCAACTGATGCCAAATGGTTTGGTGTTACTTACAAGGAGGATGCCCCTGTGGTACAGAAAAGCATAAATGACCTGATCAGTTCGGGAGTCTATTCCAAAGAATTGTGGGGATGATTATTGACTAATTACCTTTTACTTTAAATACAAAATCTTCAAGGTTCTTGATCTGTTGTACGCGTGTACGGCCTTTCAGATCATTGTTGGTACTTAGTTTTACTGAGTCACCTGTCTGTTCTCTCAATTCCATAATGGCGCGATAGATATTCTTTGCTTTGATGGCAAACACTACTCCATCAGCATTGGTTTCTTTACTGCTGATGATGCCAATTACCACACCATTTTTGTTGACAACCGGGCCACCACTGTTGCCCGGGTTTACCGCAATACTGATCTGGTAAGCCGTGGTATCACCATAATATCCTGAAGTAGCGCTCAGGTATCCTTCATTGTACACAATGTCTTCGCGGGGATAACCTAAAGTGAAAATCTGCTCTGCGAGGTCAGCGCCTTCTTTGCTGAAAGAATAGGGAAGGTTATTTATCTTTTTGAAATTGGAATCTTCAATTTTCAGGATAGCAAGGTCTGTTACAGGGTTTTTATAAACAGCTACAGCCGTAAACTGTGTACCGCTTGCATTTTCAACTACCAGGTTTTTTGCCTGCTTTACCACATGCGCGTTTGTAACGATGTATCCTTTGCCGTCAATCAGGAACCCGGTAGCGCGGAAGTTCGCTTCAAATGGAACTTTGGGCGTAGCTACATCATTCAGTTTATGCTCCATCTGATTCAGTTTGTGTTCAAACTGATTCAGCTTATTATCCACCAAAGGTGTAATCGCTGCAGACTTTTGACTTTCAGAAAAAAATGAAACTCCGGTAGCGGTAAGGATGGAAACCACACCGGCTGCTGCTGCTGCAACAGTAATGGTACGGCGATACCGCCTCCAGATGTGAACCACTTTAGCTTTAAACTTACTTTCCTTTAATTGAATAGCTCCTTCCAATTCCAGCTTATCTTCTACAGTGTTCATCACGTGCCTCAGTTGCTCTACTTCACTCAACCTCTCCAACTGCTCAAGGAAAAAAATATGCTCTACAGCTAATTGGTCTATTTCAGGATTGTTTTTACGCAGGTCTTCAAAATACTTCGCTTCTTCTGAGCTCATTTCACCCCTGTGATATCTTTCCACAGCATCCAATAACAGGCTCTGTTCCATCTCAATCTTCGTTTTTATATTGTAAAAAGAATATTTTCTTCAGTCTTACCAGGCACTTGTATTTTTGAGTCTTGGCATTATCAGCATTCGTGTATCCAAAAGTTTCTGCGATCTCCGGCATGGATTTCTTTTGAATATAAAATGCTTCCAACAAACTCTTACAAGGCTCCCCAATTCTGTCAAGCGCTCCACGCATCAGTTTCAACTCCTCATCCTTTTTTTCGTGCACTTCCAGATCATCTTCCACAGGTACTATCTCGTCAAGCGTTTCTGATCCGCTTACATACAACCGTCTTTCTCTTTGCACTTTCTTGAGCCACAATCTCCTGCAAACAGAATAGAGGTACGTTTTGATCCGGCAGGTCAGCTCAAATGATTCTGTACGGGTATTTTCAAATAATATTACCATTGCCTCCTGGAAAATATCCTGTGCGTCATCTGCATATCCGCCATTTTTTTGAATGTAGGATAATATAGCGCTGAAATTCTCCCTGTAAATCGTCTCTATTGCTGCCGGCTCATGCTTAGCCAGACCCAGTAGCAAAGTCCTTTCATCATCAATAATATTCACCTGACTTATAGATTAATACAATAAAGGCCGAAAAGTAACCCAAATAAAATTTCAAAAAAAAGTTTTTTGGTTGGGTTACCTTTTTTCGAATCGGGTATAAAGTACAAATCAATAAAATTTAAATCTTAAAGAACATGAAAAAATTATTTGCTGTATTAGCTGTTTCTGCTTTCTTGTTTGCTTGCAACAGCGGCGCTTCTACTGAAGCTACAACTGGTGATTCTACAACAACTGTAGCTCCTACAACTGATTCAACTGTAGCTCCGGCTCCTACAACTGATTCAACTGCTGCTCCGGCTGCAACTGACTCTACTAAAGCTGCTGATTCAACTAAGAAATAAGTTGTTTCTTAATAGCCTTAGCGTTATTTTGAAAGGCAATCTAAAAGGCCGTTCCATAAATTGGAACGGTTTTTTTTTTTTGTGTATATGAAAAAAATTTTTTCAATATTAAAATTTGTCATTTACATTTGCTGCGCAATGGATCAAACAAAGGCACATACCGGATTTTACTTTAGCTTTTATTTTAGCTTTTACTTTAGTAATAGCCGGGATGCCCTTGTCGTAAAGTAAATAGAAATTAAAACGATAATAGAATCCCGGCTGAAATGGCCGGGATTTTTTTTTGAAATTATATGAAAAAGAATATTGCAATCCAGGGTTATGAAGGCAGCTTCCACCAGGCAGCCGCCAAACAGTATTTCGGAAACGATATCGGCCTGATTTGTTGTGGCACCTTCAGGGAGGTAGTGAAGCATGTGAGTGAAGATCCTGATTGTTACGGTGGTGTCATGGCGATTGAGAATTCAATTGCCGGGAGTATTCTTCCCAATTACAGCCTGGTAACTAAATCAGATCTTCACATTCCCGGTGAGATCTATTTGCAGATAGATCAGAACTTGCTTGTAAACCCGGGAGTAACGCTGGATGATATTTATGAGGTGCATTCCCATCACATGGCCTTGTTGCAATGTTCTGATTTTCTTGAAACCCGGCCATGGAAACTGGTAGAAACAGAAGATACCGCGTTGAGCGCCTTTCATGTACACAAGACCAAGTCGAAACACACGGCTGCTGTGGCAGGCGCCTTTGCGGCAGAAATATTTCGCCTGGAAATTCTTGCAAAGAATATTCATACTGAAAAAAACAACTATACCCGCTTCTGGATACTGCAAAAGGAAGAGCACCTCATGCCTGAAGCTGACAAGGCCAGCATGGTATTCCAAACAGACCACTCAAAAGGAAGCCTGGCAAGGGTATTGAGTAAGATAGCAGAGTGTGGTGTCAATCTCAGCAAACTGCAATCCATGCCCATTCCGGGTAGCGACTGGAGGTATGCATTCCATGCGGATTGCGAATTTGGAGATTTGGATCAGTGGCAACAATTATTATCTGTTATTAAGCCCTATACTGCAGAAATCAAAGTATATGGTGTGTATAAAAATGGAAAAACGCATTTTCAATAACCATGGCACAAGAAATCAAATTGCATAGTAAAATTGAATTCCCGGTAGCGGACAGGTTATCCGGAGTAGGTGAATATTATTTTGCCTCCAAACTCAGGCAGATTGAAGAAATGAATGCAGCAGGAAAAAAAGTGATCAACCTGGGAATCGGTAGCCCTGACCTGCCTCCGCATCCTTCGGTGACGCAGACCCTACATGAAGAAAGCCTGAAGCCCAATCAACATGGATACCAGAACTACAAAGGGCATGTGAAATTGCGCGAAGCGGTATCAGCATGGTACTTGAAATATTATAATGTAGCTCTTAATCCGGCCACAGAAATACTTCCACTTATAGGTAGCAAGGAGGGCATCATGCATATTTGCATGAGCTATATTAATCCCGGTGACAAGGTACTGGTACCCAATCCGGGCTATCCAACCTACACCAGTGCAGCTACAATTGCCGGTGCCGAAATAGAATATTATTCACTGACAGAGAACAATAATTTTGAGCCTGACTTCAATGCTCTTGAATCTCTTGATCTATCAAGGATTCGCCTGATGTTTGTCAACTATCCTCAAATGCCTACCGGCAAAAAGGCATCCCTGGAACTGTTTGAAAAAATTGTTGCTTTTGGAACCAGGTATGGTATATTGATCATACACGACAATCCCTACAGTTTTATTTTGAATAATGAACCGCTCAGTATGCTGTCTGTCGAAGGAGCAAAGGATGTTGTTATCGAATTGAATTCATTAAGCAAGAGTCACAATATGGCCGGATGGCGTGTAGGTTTTGCATTGGGTGATAAGCAACGGATTCAGGAAATCATGCGCTTTAAAAGCAATATGGACAGTGGTATGTTCCTGCCACTTCAACTTGCTGCAGCACAGGCATTGACTTTGGGAGAGGATTGGTTTGAATCACTCAACAACATTTACAGAGACCGCAGAAATAAAGTCTATGAATTGCTCGATGGGTTGAAAGCAGCATACAGTAAAGACCAGGCAGGATTGTTTGTATGGGCTAAAATTCCGCAGCATGTTCATTCCGGGTATGAAATAAGTGATAGAGTTCTGGAAGCGGCAAATGTGTTTATCACACCGGGAGGAATTTTTGGTAATGAAGGCGATTCGTTTATCAGAATCAGCCTTTGTGTGAGTGTTGAAAAATTAGATGAGGCAATTGACAGAATTAAAAAAGCAGATTTTTAAAGTTTATGAAGATTACGATCATAGGTACAGGACTTATTGGTGGATCCATGGCGCTCACTCTGAGAGAGAAAGCTTTTGCAGATTCCTTCATAGGAGTGGAATCCAACAAAGCCCATGCCGCCACTGCAATAGAGAAGGGAATTGTAGATGAGATACTTCCTTTGGAGGAGGCAATTAAAAATACTGATGTGATCATTGTATCCATACCGGTTGATGCCACGGAAAAATTGATTCCGCAAATCCTTTCATTAGTCAATGAAAAGCAAGTGGTGATGGATGTAGGGTCAAATAAGAAGGCGGTTTGTGATATTGTCGGGTCTCATGAAATGCGTGGCCGGTTTGTAGCTACGCATCCCATGTGGGGTACAGAATACAGCGGGCCTGCTGCTGCAAAGAATGATGGGTTTAAGGGAAATGCAGTCGTCATTTGCAATAGTGAGCAGTCTGACAAAGATGCGATCAAGACAGCTTTGAAGATTTACGAAACGCTTCAGATGAAGATTGTGTTTATGGATGCAAGATCACATGACATCCATGCGGCTTATGTCAGTCATATTTCACATATCACTTCATTTGCCCTGGCGAATACTGTTTTAGAAAAAGAAAAGGAAGAAAGCGCCATCTTCGAAATGGCGAGTGGTGGTTTTGAAAGTACCGTACGGCTTGCCAAATCAAATCCTGATATGTGGTTGCCTATCTTCAGGCAAAACCGGGAGAATGTATTGGATGTCCTGAACGAACACATCGCGCAGTTAAAAAAATTCAGAAGTTGTTTTGAAAAAGACAATTATGATTACATGAGAAACCTGATGGAGAACGCCAATAAAATCAAAAGAATTATTAAATAAACTATAATGTCAACAGAAACGGAAACAATGAAATCCTTAATCATGGAAAAATGGTCAAAACGACCACTCATCATCAGTGGTCCCTGCAGCGCTGAGAGCGAAGAGCAGGTAGTATCAACAGCAACAGCATTAGCCGCTACCGGTAAAGTAGATGTACTTCGTGCCGGAGTATGGAAACCAAGAACCAAGCCCGGAATGTTTGAAGGCATCGGTGTGAAAGCATTGCCATGGATGGTGAAGGCAAGACAGGTAAGCGGATTGCCCATAGCGGTGGAAGTAGCCACTGCCCGCCACGTTGAGAATGCACTGCAATTTGATGTTGACTTGTTATGGATCGGAGCACGTACTACCGTAAATCCATTTAGTGTTCAGGAGGTTTGCGATGCATTGCGTGGTACGAATGTGCCGGTGCTGATCAAGAATCCTATCAACCCGGATCTCGAATTATGGAGTGGGGGAATAGAAAGGCTGATCAAAGCAGGTGTGAAAAATATCGGTATGATCCACCGTGGATTTTCCAACTACGGAAATACAGAATTCCGCAATGCGCCTATGTGGCATTTGCCTATTGAGATGAAACGGAGATATCCTGATATGCTGATCGTGTGCGATCCTTCACACATCTGTGGAAACAGATCCGGTCTGCATTCCATTTCTCAAAAGAGTATCGACCTTGGATTCGGAGGATTGATGATTGAATCACATCCTGACCCTGATAATGCATGGAGCGATGCCAAGCAACAAATCACTCCTGATACGCTCACTGCCATGTTGCAATCATTGGTATGGCGTGATGAGAATAGTGAAGAGAAGGAATTTCTAACAGCATTGGCTACACTAAGGGAGCAAATCAACCAGATAGATGATGAACTGCTTTCCCTGATCGGGCAGCGTATGAAAATAGCGGACAAGATCGGGCAGTATAAGAAAGAAAACAAGATCACCATCCTGCAGACCCAGCGCTGGAATGAGATACTGGCCAAAGCCTTTGTGAAAGGTGAAAAATTCAACCTGAGCCAGGATTTCATCACTAAATATTTTGATGCAATTCACATGGAAAGTATCAACCACCAGAATAAGATAATGAATGACTAGAGAAACTGTCAGCACCACTTATCAGTTTTCCAATTGTGATGTGCAAAGCATCTTTAATATTTCCATTACAGATGTGGCATCCTATATCGATATCGATAGTGTCATTTTCGTAACAGATGAAAATGTTTACAAAAAATATGCGCACCGGTTCCCAATGGATCAAACCATTATTATTCCCGGAGGAGAAGAGCATAAGAATATAGAAACGGTAATGAAGGCCATTGGTGAATTGCATCAACTGGGTGCCGGAAGGGAAAGGTTTGTGGTAGGTGTAGGCGGAGGTGTCGTTACGGATGTGACGGGATTCCTCGCTTCCATTTATTTGCGGGGGCTTCGGTTTGCCTTTGTCCCTACCACTATTCTTGCAATGGTGGATGCGGCTGTCGGCGGAAAGAATGGTGTCAATGATGGAATGATCAAGAACCAGATCGGCGTCATCAGGCAACCGGAATTTTTGTTTTATGATTATAGTTTTCTGAAAACGCTTCCACAAATAGAGTGGGTCAGTGGATTTGCGGAGATCATTAAACATGCCTGTATCAAAGACGCTGACATGTTTCAATACCTGCTCAACAACAGCATTGAAGATTTCAGGGGAGATATTGCTGCTACCGGTGAACTTATACGAAGGAATGCAGGTATAAAATTTGGCGTTGTATGTGGCGACGAAACGGAATCTGGTGAAAGAAGATTATTGAATTTCGGACATACCATCGGTCATGCCATTGAAAACATTCTGAAATATCCACACGGATTTGCTGTCAGCATCGGTATGGTATATGCATGCAGGATTTCAGAAAAACTTGCAGGATTTCCGGCAGAGAAAACGGAAGTGGTGATTCATCTACTGAAGAAGTACCATCTGCCTGTAGAGGCTGAATTTGACAAGCAGGCAGCATGGAATCTTTTGATACACGACAAGAAAAAATCCGGCGATCATCTTCATTTTATTTTGCTCAAAGACATTGGACAGGGTATTTCCCAAAAAATAGCTTTGAACGATCTTAAAAAAATATTCTTTGAATTGTAAATCTTATTCATGGTTGTAACTGTTCATCCTTCATCAGCAAAGGGAACCATTACTGCACCGCCCAGCAAAAGTAGTATGCAGAGAGCCTGTGCTGCAGCTCTCATCACACATGGCACCACTGTTATAGAAAATGCAGGCAACAGCAACGATGAAAAGGCTGCGCTGAGCATTATTCAGAAATTGGGTGCAGAGGTAAAAAGAGAAAACAACAAGATCACCGTTGTTTCCAATGATCATATTTATCAATACAAAGACACCCGAAAGAATGTAGTGGTGGATTGCGGGGAGAGTGGGTTGAGTATGCGTATGTTCACACCAATAGGCGGACTGTTTAACTATGATATTGTTTTTACAGGAGAGGGAAGTCTTGCCAAACGCCCTATGGATTTTTTGGAACAACACCTTCCGAAACTTGGGATAGAGGTGAAGAGCAATGATGGAAAAATTCCTGTTACAGTAAGAGGGCCGATCCATACCAAAGAAATTACAGTGGACGGTTCGTTGAGTTCGCAATATCTCACCGGAATGTTGTTTGCTTATGCCAAGGCAGCTAAGAAACCGGTTACCATCAAGGTGAAAGGTTTGCAGAGTCGTCCATACATTGACCTTACTATTTCCGTTTTGAAACATTTCGGATTCCGGGTTGTAAATAATGATTACGAATCTTTCGGCATCATTCCTCAGTCAGAACCGCCACTGACAGCTATTAAATATACGGTAGAAGGCGACTGGAGCAGTGTTTCATTCCTCCTCGTATCAGGCGCTATCAAAGGGCCTGTGCTTTTGAAAGGAGCAGATGTGAATTCTACCCAGGCAGATAAAAAAATACTGGATGCTCTGTATGCGTGTGGTGCAAATATTATCATTCATAAAAAAGACATCGAAGTAAATGGAGGTGATTTAAAGGCATTTACATTTGATGCAACACATTGCCCGGACTTGTTTCCTCCTTTGGTAGCACTTGCATCATATTGTAAAGGAGTTACAACTATTACAGGAGTAACAAGGTTGCTGCATAAGGAAAGCAACAGAGCGCTTTCGCTGAAAAAAGAGTTTGGAAAGATGGGAGTTGAAATTGAATTGAACGGAGACATTATGAAGATACATGGGGGTACTAAACTAAAAGGTGCAGCGGTAGATTCTCATAACGATCACCGCATCGCAATGGCCTGTGCTGTTGCTGCGCTTGGTGCCAAAGGCAATACAGAAATTTCCCATGCTGAGGCTGTTAATAAGTCGTATCCTGGCTTTTACCACGACTTGAAGAAGTTGGGAGTGAATTGCAGTGGGTTTTAATGTCATCAAAATTGAGCCGGCCATTATTCAATTCATATTTTACATTTGTTTCAGGGAGAGTTCTATATAAACCAGAATGAGTACTGGTTCGTTAAAGACACAATTTTATTATTATATTAGTCCGCCAAATGGATATGCATGAAGCAGGATGAAAAAATAGAAAGTATTCTTGAAGCAGCAACGAAGCGGTTCACTCATTTCGGTGTGGATAAAACCACGATGAATGAAATAGCTGATGATCTTGGCATTTCCAAAGCTTCTCTATATTATTACTTTCCTGATAAACTGAACCTGTATGCTGCAGTTTTGAAAAATATCATTGGTAGTGCAAATGATAATGACATACCCTATTGGGAGGAAAAGGACCTTTTAAAAGGGGTTTACAAATACCTGGACGCCAGGAAGGCGTTTGTAGTAAAGTATTACCGGATACTTGCCTACCTTAGCCAAATTCACAACACGATCCCTGAAGAATTGCGGGAACTCTTTGAAACAGCAAAATCACGTGATTTAAAAGTTATCACCACCTTTTTGAAAAAAGGTAAAGATGAGGGTATTCTCACTATTTCTAATTTGAAACGAACTGCCGAATTATTCCACGCGTGCAACATGGGACTTCGAATTTCTTTGCTGCAAAACAAGATTCAGTTTCTGCCTGATATGTCTCAATTTGACGAATTGCTATCGAAAGAAAAGGAACTCGCGGATATCTTCTTCAGAGCACTCAAAACAAAATAATCCTTTCCCGGCTGTAGAGCCGGAATGCCATTCCTGGATTTAAATATTAATTGCCGGTTCTCAATATTCGCCATTGTCATTTTTATGTGATTGTGAGGATGTTTCTATTGCCATCCACTAATTCTCAAAAATTTTACCACTGCAAAAGTTTGGTTAATAAATCAATTTGAGCCGGGTTTTCTTTATTATATTCCGGTTTTATTCTAATTTTGACTTTTAAATCAAAAAAGTCAGAAAGTAAAAAGGTAAAACAGTTAATAAGTTGAAGAAATGCAAACAACAACTACATTAAAACAGGAAACGATTATAGCTGCCGCATTACAGCGGTTCTCTCACTTTGGCGTACACAAGACTACTTTGACCGAGATAGCCGGTGATCTGTATATTTCCAAACCAACCCTGTTCTATTATTTTCATGATAAGGACAGCCTGGTCATATCAGTACTGGAAAAATTAGTCCATGATTTTCATGACGATTTCAGAAGAAGGGTGGCAGATGCAACCTCTACAGAAGAAGGGTTATTGCTTTTTTTAGAAGCTAAAAAAGAATTTTTTAAGACACATCTGCAATTCGCTTTGCAAATAAACAGTATTCACTTCAACCGTTCTTCTCTTAAAGTACTGAGGATGATAGCAAGAGCAAATAATACTCACGTCGCTATCATCAATGATCTGTTAAGTAATGGAGTTAAGAAAGGCGAATTATCACCCATGAACACGCATGATGTAGCAACGCTGATACTGGAGGTAACACGTTCCATCGATATTGCATTTGGGAAAAGTAATCCTATACCTACAGAGAAAGACATTGACCAACTGTCTGACAAGCAGAAAAAACTGGTGAGTCTCCTCTTCAACGGTTTGAATTCAAAATCACCCTCAGAAAACAACCATTATTACAATTAGAATCCATCACAATTATTTAGATCATCATTATATGAATTTTCAATCAAAAAATAAACCTCACAAGAACAGTCATACATCGGCTTTCTCTTTTAGAGGGCTGATGCTATTATTATTGCTATTGTCAGGTAGTGCCATTGCACAACAAAAAGACACTGTCTCTCTTCACCTGGAAGATGCACTCAGTTATGCACTTGCTGCTAGCCAGGATGCCCGCAAAGCGAAACTAGATGTTGAGAATAGCGAGTACCAGATTGACGAAGTGAAATCAAGGGCTTTGCCCCAGATCAATGGCTCACTGGGCCTGAACTATAACCCCGTACTTCAAAAGAGTGCATTGCCGGGAGAAATGTTTGGAAAGCCGGGTGAAACGCTCCTGGTCGCATTTGGCCAGAAGTGGAATGCTAATGCCGGCGTATCTCTGAACCAAACATTGTTTGATCGCTCCGTCATTACAGGACTGAAAGCGGCAAAGACAACCAGGGAATTCTATCAATTGAATTCACAACTTACTGATGAGCAGATCATCGAGGAAGTGGCCACTACTTATTACAAGGTATTGGTACAACGCCAACAATTGGATGCGATAGACAGTACCATTAGCAACACAAAAAAGGTGTTAGACATTTTGAAAAGCCTTTACGACAATGGCCTTGCTAAAAAGATAGATGTGGACAGAATATCTGTCAATTACTCTAATCTGAACAGCAGGAAAATGCAATTGATCAATGCTGTTCAACTTTTGGGTAACCAGTTGAAGTTTTATATGGGGATGCCTATCTCTACTCCGATAGCAATTCCTGAAGCTACATTGTCAGACATTCATCCTCTAAGTCCGGTTATCTCTGCCTTTGAGCCATCCAATAGAACAGAGATAGCATTGCTGAATAAACAAAAGGAATTGCTGATGTATCAGAAAGAATCTGTGAAAAGTGAGTACATGCCTTCACTTTCCCTTACCGGTTCTTATTCCTATCAGGGCCTCGGAAATAAATTTCCTGTTTTCAGAGGTTCGGGTAACGGGGCCAATTGGTTTGATGTAGCAACAATAGGGCTCACACTCAGAGTACCAATTTTCAATGGCTTTGCTACGAAGTCAAGAATGAAACAAGTAGATGTCAGCATTAAGAAAATGGAAGAAGATATCCGCCGGACAAAATTATCCATTGACCTGGATTTTGAGAATGCGAAAACCCAGATCAGCAACAGCATTATCACGCTGAATTCACAAAGGAAAAACATGGACCTCGCGGAACAGGTATATCTCAATACGCAAAATAACTACAACAATGGGTTGGCCACACTCACTGACCTGTTACAGTCGGAATCTTCGCTTACTGATGCCCAAACGAGCTATTCTCAATCGTTGCTGGACTACAGGATAGCGGAAATACAACTCATCAAATCGAAAGGAAATTTAAAATCTCTATTAAATCAATAATTATCAAACCAATGAAAAGAAATAATTTCTTAAAGTACGGGCTCAATATTATTGCATTGACAAGTGTATTATTCCTCATCAGTTGGGTACTTGCAAGCAATAAAAAGCATAATGAAGAAAAAACTGCACTGGCTGCACTAACCAATGATAAAGTAAGTGTCAAAGTTCAGAATGTAGTGATGAAGAACCTGAATCTTGATTTTAATACCAATGGGAATTTCCAACCATGGCGCGAAATGGATTTTGCCTCTGAGAATGCAGGAAGGGTAACAAGAATTCTGGTAAAGGAAGGTAGCAGGGTAGTGCCGGGACAAACCCTTGCATTGATTGACGCAGGTATCATCAATATAGACCTGGAAAGCGCTGAGGCTGCGTTGCAAAACGCTCTTCGTGATCAGGAGCGATATGAAAATGCCTACAAAACAGGTGGTGTAACGCAACAACAATTAGATCAGATTCGCTTGTCAGTAAAAAACGCAAAAGCAAGAGTTGGTCAGGCTAAGATCAGATCTACTGATGCCAATGTCCGTTCTTCGATCGGTGGCGTTGTGAATAAAAAATATGTAGAACCGGGCGCTTATGTTTCTGCAGGAACAAAAATGTTTGAACTGGTGGATGTATCCCGTTTGAAGCTGATCGTAAATGTCAATGAAAATCAGGTAACACAAATAAAAACTGGCGACAAGGTTCAGGTTACAGCAAGTGTGTACCCGGACAAGACATACGCCGGTAAGATTTCTTTTATCGGGAACAAAGCGGATGCAGCACTCAATTTTCCCGTTGAAATAGAAATAGAAAATAAAGGAAATGATTTGAAGGCCGGAATGTATGGTACGGCAAATTTCAAATTTGAAAATAAAAAATCATTTGTCGTAGTTCCAAGAAACGCCTTTGCAGGAAGCGTAAGCACCAATGAAGTGTACGTGGTAAAAGATGGCATCGCAAAATTAAGAAAAGTAACATCCGGAAGAGTGATAGGCCAGGAGGTAGAAATTCTCAACGGTCTTGAGGAAGGTGAGCAGGTAGTTACAAGTGGCCAGATCAATCTGCAGGATGGAAGCAAAATAACCGCGATACAATAAAACCAACCATCAGATTTCAAAAGACAAGTAAAATGAAAATTGCTGAAATTTCTATAAAACGCCCCACTTTAGTGATTGTACTTTTTGCAATCCTGATACTGGGTGGATTACTGAGTTATTCTAACCTAAACTATGAACTATTACCTAAGTTTAGCCCGGCTGTAGTATCGGTTACAACAGTGTATCCCGGCGCTTCGCCGAGTGAGGTGGAGAATACCGTTTCAAAGAAGATAGAGGATGCCGTATCCTCAATGGAAAATATCAAGAAGATAGATACCAAATCTTATGAAGGAGTATCGAGTGTTGTCATTACGCTGAATTCCGGTGCTGATGTGGATTACGCGCTAAATGACGCGCAAAGAAAAGTCAATGCTATTCTAAAAGATTTACCGGAGGATATTGACCCTCCTTCGCTGAACAAGTTTTCATTAGATGATCTGCCGGTGATGACACTTTCCGGAACAGGAAATACTGATGCGGCTTCGTTTTATGACCTGATGGATAAGCGGGTATCACCTGTCTTGTCACGTATCGATGGCGTAGCAAAGATCAACCTGATAGGTGGCCAGGAACGTGAAATAAAGGTGAGTGTTGATGCCAAAAAATTAGAAGCCAGTCATCTCTCTCTGCTCCAGGTACAAGCAGCGATCCTGCAAAGCAATCTCGACTTTCCTACCGGAAGTGTTCAGACAAGCGACCAGGATGTATTGATCAGGCTGAGTGGAAAGTATAAGAACATTGAAGACTTGAGAAACCTGGTGATTGCAACTACGGACAATGGTGCACAGATAAGGATTAGTGATGTAGCAGATGTACAGGATGTACAACAGGATGCAGAAAAATTAGCCAGGGTAAATGGAAAGAGTGCCATCGCAGTTCAGATTATGAAACAATCTGATGCCAATGCTGTATCTGTAAGTAAAGGTGTTCAGCAAAGCATAGAGAACTTACAAAAGGAATATGCTTCTTCAGGTTTGCAATTGAAAGTAGTGTCTGACAGTTCTGTCTATACGCTGGATTCCGCAGATGCGGTAATTCATGATCTGTTCCTCGCGATCATACTTGTAGCATTTGTGATGTTGTTTTTCCTGCACAGTTTCAGAAATGCGGTAATCGTAATGGTGGCTATCCCGGCTTCTCTGATCGCAACTTTTATTGCCATCTACTTGTTAGGTTATTCATTAAACCTGATGTCTTTGCTTGGATTATCGCTTGTAGTCGGTATCCTGGTGGATGACGCCATTGTGGTACTTGAAAACATTTATCGACACATGGAGATGGGGAAGAACAGGGTACGAGCCGCTCTGGATGGTACAAAAGAAATTGGATTTACAGTTATGTCCATTACACTGGTGATCGTAGTGGTATTCATTCCGATAGCCATGAGTACAGGATTGGTTTCTGATATTCTTAAACAATTTTGTGTAACTGTTGCTATTGCTACGTTGTTCTCCCTTCTGTCTTCATTCACTATCATTCCATGGCTGAGTTCACGTTTCGGAAAGTTGGAAAAGATTACAGGTAAGTCGTATTTTGGAAAGATTATTGTAAAGTTTGAAAAAGGGCTGGATAGTTTTACCAACTGGGTATCTGACCTCTTGAAATGGTCACTGGCACACAAAGCTGTTACCCTTGGAGCAGTATTCATACTTTTTATAAGTTCATTTTTGTTGATTGGGAAAGGGTATATCGGTACAGAATTTTTTGCCAACGGTGATAGGGGAGAATTCCTGGTGCAAATGGAATTGCCGAAAGACGCGTCTCTTGAACAAACCAATGCTATCACCCAAAAAGCAGAAAACTTTTTGAAAACCAAACATGAGATCACCAGTATCATTACTACTGTGGGGCAGTCAAGTGATGGAATGGGTGGTACCCAGGCCACACCGTATAAATCTGAAATTTCCGTGCAGTTGGTTCCAAAAACAGAAAGGAAAGATGGATCTGATATTTATGCAGCAAAGATCAAAAGAGAATTGGAGCCTTTGCTCATAGGGGCTAAAGTGAAAACTGTTCCCGTAAGTATTCTGGGTACTGCACAGCGTGCGCCTTTGGCACTTGTGGTTACCGGTTCTTCATTGGATAGCGTGATGTCTTATGCGGACAAAGCTATGGACGCATTGAAGCAAATTAAAGGTGCCACTGAAGTGAAGCTTTCAGTAGAAACCGGGAATCCTGAAATTAAGGTTCAAGTAGATCGTGATAAGATGGCTGCGATGGGGCTAAACCTTACTACTGTGGGGCAAACCATGAGAACGGCCTTCAGTGGAAACACTGATAGTAAATTCAGGCAAGGTGAATATGAATATGACATAAATGTAAAGTATGCCAACTTCGACAGGCAGAACATCAATGATGTAAGCAATCTTCTCATCACTAACAATGCGGGGCAGCAGGTTAAACTCTCACAGTTTGCGGATGTAAGCGAAGGCTCAGGCCCCAGCAAACTGGAGAGAAGAGATAAGAGTACTTCTGTAACGGTGGAGGCTCAAAGCATTGGACGGCCGACAGGAAGTGTTGCTGCTGATTGGCAAAAATCATTGGAGCAGTTGGCAAAACCCGTAGGTATCTCTACGGTATGGGGTGGGGATATGGAGAATCAAAGTGAAGGATTCGGTTCACTCGGAATTGCTTTGCTTGCCGCGATTGTATTGGTTTATCTGATAATGGTTTCACTCTACAACAGCTTTGCATATCCTTTTGTAGTGCTTTTCTCTATTCCTTTGTCTATCATAGGTGCTTTGTTAGCGCTGGCACTTACGAATAATTCTCTCAATATCTTCACTATACTCGGGTTGATCATGCTGATAGGGCTTGTAGCTAAGAACGCCATCATATTGGTTGACTTTACAAATCAGAGGAAGGCAGAAGGCGCTTCTACTTACCAGGCCTTGCTGGATGCTAACCACGCACGGTTACGTCCTATCCTGATGACAACTATTGCGATGGTAATCGGAATGCTGCCGTTAGCGTTGGCCGCGGGTTCTGGCGCAGAATGGAAAAACGGTTTGGCATGGGTGATCATCGGAGGATTGGTAAGTTCACTCTTTCTAACATTGGTAGTCGTGCCTGTGATCTATTCCATTTTTGACAAACTGATCGCAAAGTTTAGCAAGAAGAAAAAGCAATCTGTTGAAGAATTATTGAAAGAAAAATTTCACCACGGTGATGGTCATGGGAACCTGGTTCCTGCGCATGCATAAGGGATTTATTGAGCAAAATTCAACCGCCTGTTTCGAAAGAAATGGGCGGTTTGATTTATGGAGAAGAGATTGATAATAGGAAATGTTGAATTGGTTATTAATAATGGTTAATTGATAATGGTTAATTGTGAATGAAGCCTCTTGTGCCGGAATGCAGTGGATTGTTCAAACTATCAAAAGGTTCGTAGCCGGCCTTCGTGCAGCAATTTCAAAATTGTTTGTGTGTTTTGTAATCATCAAAAAGAATCCGAAATAAGTTCAGGTTTTCTTTAAATGTCAATTCGATCCGTCCAGGAGGAGAAAAACCTCATAGGAATAGGAGAGAAAGCTTAAAAAAGTTCAGTATCCCAATTCACCATTCACAATTCACCATTCATCATTCATCATTATCAATTAATTAATTCCATCCAAAAACTGATCATGAATGTAATCCACTACTGCTGTCATACTCTTGGTTTGTTCAAAGACTTTTATTTGCCTGTCTGCGCCGGTACCTTCTTCCAAAATCGTGTGTACGTTATTGATAGTATTTCGAATACCAAGCGGTGCAGCAACATCATCAATGAAATCCAGTAATTCATAGATCAGAACCCTGGTGTTCACTTCCGACTGTTTTCCGAAATCAATCAGGCTGCCTTCGATGCCATACCTGCTGGCACGCCATTTATTTTCATTGATCAGCATGCGCGGATAACTTATGAAATTCAGATTCTGAAGACGTAATTTATAGAGCTTCGCACAGATGCCCTGGAATAGGGCGGCAATTGTAATAGTTTCCAGTACGGTGAGTGGAATATCGCAAATCCTGAATTCCACAGTATTAAAGAATGGATGAACTCTCAGGTCCCACCATATCTTCTTGGCATTGTCAATACAATTCGTCTTGACAAGCAGCTTCACATAATTATCGTAATCCTCGATGCTTGCAAAAAAATCAGGGATACCTGTTCTGGGAAATTTATCAAATACTTTCGTACGGAATGATTTGTATCCTGTCCGTCTTCCTTCCCAAAAAGGGGAGTTGGTACTTAATGCATAAATGTGTGGAAGAAAATAGCGAGCCGAGTTGGCAATATGAATAGCCATTTCCCTGTTCTCCATTCCTACGTGTACATGCAATCCAAAAATCAGGTTACTACGTGCAGCCTCCTGCAGTTCCTTGATGATCTCGTTATATCTGAAATGATCGGTGATCAATTGCCGTTCCCAATGGCTGAATGGATGGGTACCTGCAGCGCCGACCCATAACCCTATATCACCTGCTATACTGCTAATCGTTCTCCGGAGGTTGCTCACATCCATAAAGGCTTCATCTACATTCTGACAAATGTCAGTACCTACCTCCACCACTGCCTGGTGCATCTCTGCCTTTACTTTGTCTTTGATTACCTTTTCACCAACCTGCACGATCTTTTGTTCATGACTCTTTAGTTCCCTTGTTTCAGGGTCTATCACCATATACTCTTCCTCCACACCGATGGTGAATTGTTTATATTTTGCATCAGCCATATCAGACAAGAATTAGGTTGTTATTACAAATAATTATGGATACAATATCGTTCTGTTCACACCACTCTTTACAAATTCACCCCAGGTAAGATTATCCTTTCCATCCTCATGCATTTGAGCTCTTTCGATGGCATAGTTGGCAGCAGTCTCCACCACCCAGTCAAAATTCTCCTGGCCTACACTCGTTACTTCAGCGTCCGGTGCAGGGTTACCAAAGTCAATTGCATAAGGTACACCATCACGAACAGCAAGCTCCACTGTATTGAAATCATAACCTAAGTATTTGCAAAGCCTGATTACAAGATCACTCATCAGGCGATGCCTTTCTTCATCAGGTTTGAAATCGGCGACATATCTCAGGTGATGCGGATTGCGTGGCTCATAAGGCATGATGCGAACATCACGGCCACCAATACAATAACAACGGTAATACTCATCGAAAACAATCTCTTCCTGCAGCATCATTATCAGTTCGCCTGTCTCTCCATGTTTCGCAAAAAAATCATCCACATTGGATACCTTATAAACATTCTTCCATCCACCACCGGCGTGTGGTTTCATGTAAGCAGGGAAACCGATATACTTAAAAATCGTTTCCCAATCCAGCGGATAGGCCAGGTTTCTGAACGACTGATCTGTAGTATCCGGTGGCATGGTACTCGATGGTATGATCACCGTCTTGGGTACCGGTACATTTATTTTAGTTGCAAGCGCATTGTTGAAGAATTTTTCATCAGCGCTCCACCAGAAAGGATTATTGATCACTGCCGTACCACAGATGGCAGCATTCTTCAGGAAGGCTCTGTAAAATGGAATGTCCTGTGAAATGCGGTCTATGATGACGTCGTAGCCGCAACCTTCGCCTTGTACTACCTTGTCAATATGTACCGCTTCGGCATGTATGCCTGGTACATTTTTTTCGTTTACACGTTGTACAAACGCTTCCGGAAAACTCTTTTCGCGGCCAAATAATACTCCGATCTTTTTCATGCTAAACAGATTTAATGATGTACAATAAATTTTGGATTATTACCTCCTAAATATATATCAATAAATACGAATCGGAACTCTTGAGTAAAAAAAATATTTTTTGGCGGGTCATTTCTCAAAAACCTTATTTTTACTCCCTTTGTATGGTTAGAGATAAAATCGCTGTGAAAACGGTCACTGAAACATTCACATCAAAATTTCTGTTGAGAAACGTAAGGGTTGATTTCTACCTTCCTGAAAATTTCGAGATAACATCCGAAATACCGTTGTTACTGATCAATGACGGACAGGATCTTGTCAAAATGAAATTCGATGAGATACTTGACGGATTATATACTGCTGGCAGCATTCAACCCATTTGTTTTGTAGGTATTCATTGTGGCCCAGATCGCAGAAATGAATACGGGACAGTTGGGATTTTAGATTACAAAGACAGAGGCGCTAAGGCCGGACTCTATGAAAAATTTATTTTCATCGAATTACTGCCGCTCATCCATGCACACACAGGAGTGGAGAAATTTTCAGAACAGGCTTTTTGCGGTTTTTCACTGGGAGGCCTTACAGCTATTGACCTTGTGTGGCGACATCCTGATTTGTTCAGTACAGCAGGTGTATTCAGTGGTTCCCTTTGGTGGCGCACCGTATCACAGGATCATGAATCCTTCGATGAAGAAAGCCACCGCATCATGCATCAGAAAATCAGGGCTGGAAATTTTGCTCCGCATCTGCGCTTCTTTTTTGAAACGGGTACCATGGATGAAGTAGCGGATAGAAATAATAATGGGATCATAGATTCTATTGACGATACCATATCATTGATCGCTGAATTGCAACATAAAGGATATCCTGACGATCACATAGCTTACCTGGAACTCAAAGATGGCAAGCATGATGTAACCACATGGGGAAGGGCATTTCCATATTTCCTGAAATGGAGATGGCCTGCTTCAAAACATCATTAAATTTTCGTAATACCAATCGTTGGAATATTTCCATCTTTTTAATTTTTTTGAAACCTGCTTATCATGTAATATTGCAGTCCCAAAAAAGCCCGGGTGGCGAAATTGGTAGACGCACTGTCTTCAGGTGGCAGCATTCGCAAGGATGTGCTGGTTCGAATCCAGTCCCGGGCACAAGCTCTGAATCAATCAGGGCTTTTTTATTTCTATTGTTTCGATAGATGTGCTGGTGCTGACGATCCCGATGCTGCGATCGGGATGTCAGCATGCTGACCGATAGCGTCAGCATTCGAATCCAGTCCCGGGCACAAAATTCCCACAGGAAGTGCAGAGATTTTATTATTCAGATGTGTGTTTGATTCACCGAAAATTCTACCAAAGAAAAAAATCCAATGCATTCGGTACTTTGAAATAAATGTGAAAGTCTTAACCCTGTTAAATATTGTGCATATATTCGGTTGACGAATTTCAAACCCAATGCCTTCAACTGTGTTTCATTGCAAAGTAAACAAGGGAAGAAATAGAGATGTTTGAAATGTAAGTTTCGACCTAAATAGTTAAACAAATAAAATTCGATTGAATATGAAAAATGAAATGAAATTATTCGGGTTCCTCGGAATGTTAGCAATCCTTTTTTCCTTTTCCTTCCGACCGATGGATGCAACAAAGACGATCATTATAGACGCCGGCCACGGTGGAACTGATGCAGGAGCTCAATTTGATGGAAAACACGAAAGCGAAATTGTTAGAAACATTGCAAATAGAATTATTCAATTGAATAGTCAGGAGAACCTAAGTATTATTCTGTTAAGAAATACCGATGAATTTATAGCATTAAAAGACCGGGTGTCAAAGGTCAATGAAATCAAGCCTGATCTTATGATCTCCTTACATGCCAGTGCTTCAGAGAATACTAATCTGAATGGAGTCGATGCTGTTGTTTCCAAAGAAAATAAATTCTACGACCAATCTAAGGATATCGCTCAGAACCTGATTAAAACCGTCGCCGGGGAAAGACTCAAAGAAGGTAAGGTTTGGGAGGGAAAGTCAAAATTGCTTAAAGAATCCAATTGCCCGGCAGTAACCTTAGAAATTGGGTTTCTTTCTAATGCATCAGATCGCGATTACATTAGCAGTAAAGCAGGTCAGGATGAAATTGCAAAGAAAATACTGGAGTCTCTCAAATGAGGACCAATGATCTTTGAATAGCAGAATGCGTGGTGTTTAATACGGAAAAAGAATTCAAAAGTTCTTGGCTGAATGGAAACTTTACTATCGTATAGGACCTGAATACAAAATCAAAAGCTACTTTTCTTCATACCATTTCGGCAATGCCTTGCCAGTAGTGATCAGGTTGAAAAGGCTTTTCTGAATAAAACCTGCCCAGGCATACTGGCAGGCGTCATAACATTCGTAAGCCGGAGTAAGGCCAACCTGGGTGAATGTCAGGTATGTTTTCTCTTCGCCCCTCGAAATATCAAAAGTGATTTGATTTCCTACCCACTCACTTTGATCTTTGAAGGTTTTAAACCCAAATTTTGCAGTAGCAAAATTTCTGCGAAGCAGTGACGAAAAATTGGCTTTTTTGCCAATTTTTGTCAGGGTTAACCCCGACAAACTTCGTTTCGTCGGCCCTTCGGGCAGATTTTGCAGCCAACTTCAAAATCTGGGTTAAAATAGTTTTCTTCCACGAGCCAAACTACTTTCTTACCCGGAATCAATTCAACTACTTTCAATTTTGTTCGATGGTTGTCGCCGTGGTGATAGGTCCATTCATCATCGAGATGATCCGTATTGCCTTCTATCCCATCGCTCCACCATGCTTTGGGATTATTGACGGCATTAAATACTTCAAGTGGTGTTTGATCTACTACAATGGCAGTGGTGAAATTTTGATTGTCCATCGTTGCAGGTTTTTAATTTGTCCTGTAAAGGAAATCAATTACCGGCACCCGCAAATGTGAAAATTGGAGTCCGGATCAATTCCCAGTGTGCGTCAAATATTTCTTATTCCAACTCCTTCAGCAAATCTTTCAGATCAAGTCTTTTCGTGTACATCTCTAATGAGCCGTCCGCATTCTTAGGCCATTGATCGCGCGGCCTGTCCCAATACAACTCCACACCGTTCCTGTCGGGATCATCAAGATACAAAGCCTCTGACACGCCATGATCTGCAGTTCCGGACAGCGGGTATTCAGCCTGCAGCAGCCGTTGTAAAATCGTTGCAAGGTCTTTCCTCGTTGGGTAAAGGATTGCTGTGTGAAAAAGGCCGGTTGAGTGAGCGGGGGCGGGCGGTGCATTCTTGCTGTACCAGGTGTTGAGGCCGATGTGATGATGGTAGCCGCCTGCTGAAATAAATGCAGCATCTGTGCCATACATCGTCATCAGTTCAAAACCCAGCAATCCGCAGTAAAAGTCCAATGAACGTTGAATGTCTGCTACTTTGAGATGCACGTGGCCTATCCTGGTGTTTGAAGGAATTGTGTAAATGGAATCTTTGTTCATTTATGAAGATTGTACTTTTTGAGTTTTCGATCAGGATAATACCTTGCTATAGCCAGTGGTTCTTGTCGTCCATCCTTGCAAACCATTGTCAATACTACGTTTTGCAGTCTTTGTCGTGTCGGCTTGCGGGTTAGGTTTTTTAATTTTTTTTGAGGGTCAGGAAATTTTTTAAAAATTTTTCATTGGGTTGGCAAAGCAAGCTCTTTTACAAGCTTTGGTCTGTACTTGGGCTTCTCGCAGGGACGGGACAGGTCGTGCGGCCTGCAAATGTGCTTACACCTGTGCGTTGGCTTGTTCTCATGCTGTTAAATTGTCTGCTAATAATTCTGCTTGTTTTAATACTGTGTCAATTGCCTTTTGTTGTTTGTCTGGTGGATAGCCGTATTTGTTCAGTGTCCGCCTCACAAGCACCATAAGTTTTGCTCTTGCACTTTCTCTTATTGTCCAGTCAATTGTTGCGTTGGCTCTTACTTTGTCTGCTATTTCTCTCGCAATTTCTTTCAATGTGTCGT